>JAAVZR010000002.1 GCA_022791755.1 Lachnospiraceae bacterium | reverse complement strand
GTTCCATCCACCATTGACAAATACAAAATCAGCATCAGGAATTTCTGTTCCAAGAGAATTTAAGGCAGAGGCAAAAAAAGTTGGATATGGGCTGGCTAATCGTATCTGGATAAAAAAGTTTGTGATTTGTCACTTTGCAATTCAAACAGCACAAATGAAATTTTCTTACCGACATCCTTTATTCATTGGAAAAATGATGACTAAGGCAACAAAAAGAGTCATTGAAGTAGAAAAAAATGAGGATTTGCAGTGAAAAGATATAGAATGGCAGCATTACTAATTCTTATACATGAATAAATTTTTATTTTGATAATATAAATAGCACAAACAAAAATAACAGAAAGCCTGATATAAATGTAGCCCCTTTATTGCTTTCCTTAAATTCCCCTGATACTCTGCAATACTCTTTATTCGATTTGGCACCTCGTCTGGATAAGATGAATAGCTTTTTAAATTTTTTGGTATCTGTACCTGTTCCCCAAAAACATATTAGAAAGAACGTGATACATGAAATTACGGTTTCGATTATTATAATCATTCTGTTTCACTCCAAATTATGATTTGTTGTTACCCTCAGTGGACAAGGGGACGCACGGTTTTGCACCACAGATTTGGGATTCTGCCGCGTTACTGTCACTCAGCGTACATCCGGTACGCTTCGTTCCAGTGCCTTGCAGAATCACAAATCTGTGGTGCAAAACTCCTTCGGACCCCAAGTGCCGTATTCTGGTGGCTGGCAAGGCAACGGAATGAGGCGTACTGGACGTACGCCGATTGACGTTAACGCCGCCAGCTGCCAAAAGACGGCACTTGGGGCGTGTGTCTCCTTGTCCACTGAGGGTACGTTCAGTTTAGCACATTTTCAAGAAAAAAGAATCCCGTATTTATGCGGGTTCCGGCGTTTCGCAAACGTCTATAAAAAACAAAGGCAGAAAGGAAGGAGAAAGGGCTGGATTTTTTGATATGTGAGTGATAAGATATCACATATAAGGATGGGGTATAAAATGGATTGGGAAAAAAATTATCTGCCTGAATGGGAAAAAAACAGTGATCCGGAAAGACTGTTTCAAAAACTGTGCAAGACGGTGGCTGCATACCATCCGAGAGACTGCAGGGAAGACCTGAGAGTCGCTTATTGGTTTGCATTAAAGGCCCACGGGGATCAGAGGAGGAAATCCGGGGAGCCGTATATTACACACCCTTTATGCGTCTCGATCATACTGGCGCAGATCCGGATGGATAAGGAGACTATCATTGCCGCCCTGCTCCATGATGTGATCGAGGATACGGATATTTCGGAGGATGAGATCCTGAGGCGCTTCGGACAGGAGATTCTTGTCCTGGTGGACGGCGTCACAAAGCTGACACAGATGTCGGATCAGATGAGCAGGCGTGAGATGAAGATAGCCAGCCTGAGAAAAATGTTTGTGGCCATGACCCGGGACATACGGATTATTTTCGTAAAGCTGGCGGACCGGCTGCACAATCTGCGCACGCTGGAGTTTCAGCCGCCTGCCAGGCAGAGAGAGATCGCGCAGGAAACGCTGGATATCTATGTCCCTCTGGCGGACCGGCTGGGAGTGTCCGTTTTGAAGGACGAGCTGGAGGATCTGTCTCTTTTGTATCTGGAACCGGGAAAGTATCATGAAATCGCTGTGGAGAGAGCCCGTGTCTGCGAAATGGAGCATGACGCCGTGGACGGCATGGCCGAAAAGGTGAAGAGCAGTCTTCGGGAGGCAGGCATCAAAGCGAAGACAGGCATCCATGTCCGGCATATTTTCAGCCTCTATCGGAAGGAATATGTACATGGCGGTGCGAAGGCCAGAGATTACTATACCCTTCATATAACAGTGGGCAGCATAAAGGAGTGCTATGGGGCGTTGGGGGTGCTTCACGATGTTTTCTTCCCCATTACGGGAAAATTCAAAGACTATATCGCCCTTCCCAAGGTAAATAAGTACAGAGCGCTGCACAGCAGGGTGATCGGAAGCACAGGAAAAGCGGTGAGAGTCCATATCATGACGGGGGAGATGGAGCGCTTTGCCAGGTATGGCGTCACTGCCAGATGGAAATACAGGGGGCGCGATTCATACAGAGAGGTCTCCCGGCGGGAAGCGGAGAAGCAGAGATGGCTTTCCGATATTCTGGAATGGCAGAGAAGCATAGATAACAACGAAATGTTTATGCAGGCAGTGCAAAATGATTTGAACGTCTTTAATTTTGACATGGTCTGCTTTACGAAAAAGGGAGATGCGGTGGTCCTGCCGGAGGGCGCCAGCATAATTGATTTTGCCTATAAAATCCATACGGACATCGGAAATAAGGCGGTGGGGGCGAAGGTCGGAGGAAGGGAGACCGGCCTGGAATACCGGCTGAAAAACGGCGAGCAGGTGGAGATCCTCACATCGGAAGAGTCGCCCGGCCCCAGGGCGGAATGGCTCAAATGGGTAAAGACGACGAGGGCCAGAAACAAAATCCGGTTCTGGCTGGAACGGCATCCACAGGCGCTGCCGGAGGAGACTCAGAGAAGGAAGACGGCCCGGGAGAATATGGAAGGGGCCGGCGGGGAGGTATCCCTGGCAGGCTGCTGCTGTCCTGCGCCGGGAGATGAGATCTGCTGTTATATAAATGCGAAGGGAAGAACGATCATTCACAGGAGCGGCTGCATCAATATAAGAGCTGTGGAAAACAGGACCTTGACGGACTGGAGCCGCATCCGGGGCAAATACAAGGAGGATGTGAAGTCCCGGGTGAGAATCCGGGGAAAGAACCGGGTGGGTTTTCTGACGGATCTGATGACGCTGCTGTATGACCAGGGGAACCGGGTGGCGGAGCTGCGGGCGAATACGGAGGAAGACAGCTATGAAGCTTCTATGGTTCTTTTTGTGTCGGATGCCGGAGAGATCGGGAAAATATGTGAAAAGATAAAGGAGATCGACGGCGTGACGCTGGCGGAGAGGTGTTGGGAATAAAGTTTGACAGAACAGAAATTAATGTAGACTTTTTAGTCTGTTGATGTTAAAATATTTTTATGATGCCGTAGGGGTATCGGGTAAAATAATTTCCGGATATCACAAACGGATGATGAGAGAAATGACAGGATGACGGAGCCTCTTTTGGTTCTGCCCTCCGGGAGGTATGAGATGGCAGGAGATAGAGTTCGGTACATATGTCCGATTTGTGACCATGAGATGAAATTCGGCAGGCACTATTGCTGGAACTGTAAGAGCCGCGTCGATGAACCGTGGCGCTATACCGGCGGTCACCTGCCCAACGAAGGACATGAGGGCGGCTGTCATCCGGCCCAGACCTACATGCAGCCCCGCCGCAGTGCCGGTACGCCGCAGAGCCGTACCCATGGAGGCCGCAGCCTGGCGGGGAAAAATAATACGAGTAAGCAATACACCTATAACCGGCCGGGACAGACTGCCGGCACATCCCGCCCGGCAGGCGGCGGCAGCCGTCCGTCTTACGGAAATACCAATACGCCCCGCCCGAAAAATACCGGGTGCGGGACCCTGATTATCGTGCTGTTTGTCTTCTGGTTTATCATGCAGGTGATCCTGTCCATATTCCTGCGTTTCTGAGGAGGGCACCACAGACAGCGGCGTTTGGTTCGGAACTGAATTAGAAAATTTAAGACTTTTCCCATGGGGCTGTTTGTGGTATACTGTTGTAATGAGCAGAGACAGACGGCATCCGGCGGGAAAAGTTTTCTTTTTCACGATAAATTCCGGACAATGGTGAGAATGGCTGCAGTCTCTGCATTCTGACCGGGATTCCGGCGACGAGGAGGAGTTTATGAAAAAACGCGGACTTGGCACGATCTGTATCCAGGGCGGATATACCCCGAAGAAGGGGGAGGCCCGGGTACTTCCCATTTATCAGAGCACCACATTTAAATACGATACCAGCGAGCAGATGGCCAGACTGTTTGACTTAGAGGACAGCGGTTATTTCTATTCCCGGCTGCAGAATCCCACCTGCGACGCGGTGGCGGCGAAGATCTGTGAGCTGGAGGGCGGCGCAGGCGCCATACTGACCTCGTCCGGCCAGGCGGCTTCCTTTCTGGCTGTCTTTAATCTGTGCGGGGCGGGAGATCATATCGTCAGCTCGGCCGCCATATACGGGGGCACTTCCAATCTGTTTACCGTAACCCTTAAGAAGCTGGGCATTGAGGTGACGCTGGTGGATCCGGATGCTTCCGAGGAGGAACTGGGAGCGGCTTTCCGGCCCAACACGAAGGCATTGTTTGCGGAGACCATATCGAATCCGTCTCTGGCGGTTCTGGACATTGAGAAGTTTGCCGGAGTGGCCCATGAGCACGGTGTCCCGCTGATCGTGGACAATACCTTTGCGACGCCTATCAACTGCCGGCCTTTTGAGTGGGGCGCCGATATCGTGACCCATTCCACCACCAAGTACATGGACGGTCATGCCATGGCGGTGGGGGGCTGCATCGTGGACAGCGGAAATTTTGACTGGATGGCTCATAAGGATAAGTATCCGGGGCTTACCACGCCGGATGAGTCCTACCACGGGCTGGTCTATGCGGAGAGCTTTGGCAGGATGGCTTATATCATGAAGGCCACGGCCCAGCTGATGCGTGATCTGGGGACCTGTCAGTCGCCGCAGAATGCGTTCCTTCTGAATGTGGGCCTGGAGACCCTTCATCTGCGGATGCCCCGTCACTGTGAGAATGCCCTGCGGGTGGCCGGATGGCTGTCGGAGTGTCCTCATGTGGCCTGGGTCAGCTATCCGGGGCTGACCGGAGACGTCTATTATGAGAGAGCGCAGAAGTATATGCCTGGCGGGACCTGCGGCGTCGTTGCCTTTGGCTTAAAGGGCGGACGGGATCAGGCCATCGCTTTTATGGATAAGCTAAAGCTGGGCGCCATTGTCACCCATGTGGCCGATGCCCGTACCTCGGTGCTCCATCCGGCCAGCCATACGCACCGTCAGCTGAGCGACGAACAGCTCATCGAGGCAGGAGTCCGTCCGGATCTCATACGGCTGTCGGTGGGGATTGAGGAGGCACAGGATATCATCGCCGATCTGGAAGAAGCCATAGGGCAGGTGTACGGATCCGCAACAGGGACAAAAATAATGTGACAGCAGAAAAAGCCATCGGGGGCTCAGAGATTCCCGGGGCTTTACAGGAAGAGGAGTTTGTATGAAAAAAATCGAAGAATACACAGAGGAAGAACTGGTATATTTACAGAATAAACTGTTAAAAGAATATGCACATTTCAAACACCAGCATCTGCATCTGGATATGTCCCGCGGTAAGCCCTCCTCCAGGCAGCTGGACCAGAGCAACGGAATCCTGCGGGTTCTGGACAGCTATGAACTGGAGGATGGCATCGATGCCAGAAACTATGGGATTCTGGACGGAATTCCGGAGGCGAAGCGCCTGTTTTCAGATCTTTTACGCATTCCGGATGCCAATATCATCATCGGAGGCAACTCCAGCCTGAACCTGATGTACGATACCATGACCCGGTTCATGCTCTTTGGTTCTCTGGGCAGCACCCCCTGGTGCAGGCTGCCCAAGCTCAAATGGCTGTGTCCCAGCCCCGGCTATGACCGGCATTTCGCCATCACCGAATCCCTGGGGATTGAGATGATTACGGTGCCCATGACCGTGGACGGTCCCGATATGGATGTGGTGGAGAAGCTGGCGGCGGAGGATGAGACGGTGAAGGGCATGTGGTGCGTTCCGCTGTATTCCAATCCCCAGGGGATCTGCTACAGCGCGGAGACCATCGAACGTCTGTGCTCCATGAAGACGGCAGCCCGGGATTTTCGGATCATGTGGGATAACGCCTACGGCGTCCATGACATCTATGAGAAGATCCGGCTGAAAGATATTTTTGTCATGGCGAAGAAGTTTCATAATGAAGACCGGATCATGTACTATTTCTCCACCTCGAAGATCACCTTTCCCGGCGCGGGGGTGGCGCTGATTGCCGCCAGCAAGAAGAATATAGCCGAGGTGAAGAAGCACATGAGTATCCAGACCATCGGTTATGACAAGTTAAATCAGCTGCGCCATGTAAAGTATTTCGGTACGGCGGATGGGATCCGCGCCCATATGCAGGAGCTGGCGAAGAACCTGCGGCCCAAGTTTGACGTGGTGTTAAAGACGCTGGAGAGGGAGATCGGCGACAGCGGTTTCGCCACCTGGATGGAACCCAAGGGGGGATATTTTGTCTCAGTGGATACGCTGCCGGGCTGTGCGAAGGAGACGGTGGCTCTGGCGAGGGAGGCCGGCGTGGTTCTGACTGCGGCCGGAGCGACCTACCCCTATGGGAAGGACCCGCAGGACAGCAACATCCGTATCGCGCCATCTTATCCCACGGTGGAGGAGCTTACGAAGGCCATGGACCTTTTCTGCCTGTGTGTGAAGCTGGCCGGCGTCAACATGCTCCTGGATATTTAGAGCATCTGTTATTTTCAGAGGATTCATACGGCTGCCGGGGCGCAGAGCACAGGCAGCCGGTACGAATAAATACTTGCCGCCTCAGGCTTGCCTGTCAGGCGGACAAAACCAACAGAAATGGGGGAACAAACTATGTACCAGATTTTGAAGGCGGAAAAGTTGGCTGATCGCACCTGGCTCATGGTAATCCACGCTCCGTGGGTGGCCAGAGCCTGTCAGCCGGGACAGTTCATCATCCTGCGGGTTGATGAGGAGGGGGAACGCATTCCTCTGACGATCTGTGATTATGACCGGGAGGAGGGAACCGTCACCATCGTGTTCCAGACCATCGGCGTATCGACAGCAAAGTTAGAGAAGCTTCAGGCCGGCGACAGTGTGGCGGACTTCGTGGGTCCTCTGGGCAAGGCATCCGACCTGATCGACGAGCCGGTGGAGGAGCTGAAAAAGAAAAAGATCCTTTTCATCGCAGGCGGTGTGGGCGCAGCGCCCGTGTATCCGCAGGTAAAATGGCTGCATGAGCAGGGAGTGGAGGCGGATGTGATCATCGGCGCCCGCACGAAGGACCTGATTCTTCTGGAAAAGGAGATGGAGGCAGTGGCCGGTCATCTGTATATCAGTACCGATGACGGCAGCTATGGCCATCCGGGCGTGGCAGGCAAGGTTCTGGAGGAGCTGGCTGAGCAGGGAACGCAATACGACCACTGCGTGGTCATCGGGCCGATGATTATGATGAAGTTTACCTGCCTGACCACGAAGAAGCTGGGGATTCCCACGGTGGTCAGCATGAATCCGATCATGATAGACGGAACCGGCATGTGCGGAGGCTGCCGCCTGACCGTGGGCGGGGAAGTGAAATTTGCCTGTGTGGACGGTCCGGAGTTTGACGGCCATCTGGTGGACTTCGATCAGGCCATGAAGCGCCAGCAGATGTATAAGACCGAGGAAGGCAGAAAGATGTTAGAGTACCAGGAGGGCGCAACCCACCATGGCGGCTGCGGACATTGCGGAGGTGAACACTGATGGATATTTTAAAGAAAGTACCGGTACGGGAACAGGACGCGAAGGTCAGAGCGGCCAATTTCGAGGAAGTGTGTTATGGCTATAATGCAGAGGAGGCCATGGAGGAAGCGGCCCGCTGTATCAAGTGTAAGAATAATGCCCGCTGCATGGGCGGCTGCCCGGTATCCATCAATATCCCCGGCTTCATTGGCCATGTGGAGAAGGGCGAGTTTAAGGAAGCCTACGATGTAATCAGCGACGCTTCCTCCCTGCCTGCTGTCTGCGGCCGCGTATGTCCCCAGGAGAGCCAGTGCGAGGGTGTCTGTATCCGGGGCTTAAAGGGCGAGCCGATCTCCATCGGCAAGCTGGAGCGTTTTGTGGCGGACTGGGCCAGGGAGAACGGCGTAAAGCCCAAAAAGAACGATGAGAAGAACGGCAAAAGAGTGGCCGTCGTAGGCAGCGGCCCGGCAGGCCTGTCCTGTGCCGGCGATCTGGCCAAGTGGGGGTACGATGTGACGATTCTGGAGGCGCTTCATAAGGCCGGCGGCGTGCTGACCTATGGCATTCCGGAGTTCCGTCTGCCCAAGGACGGCGTGGTGCAGCCCGAAATCGAGAATGTCAAGAGTCTGGGCGTACATATCGAGACCAATGTCATCGTGGGTAAATCCGTGACAGTTGACGAGCTGTTAAACGAGGAAGGCTATGACGCCGTGTTCGTGGGCTCCGGCGCCGGCCTGCCCATGTTTATGGGGATTCCCGGCGAGAGTGCCAACGGCGTATTCTCCGCCAATGAATACCTGACCCGCAGCAATCTGATGAAGGCCGGGGAGGAGAGCACGGACACCCCGATTTTCCACGCGAAGAAAGCGGTCGTGGTGGGCGGCGGCAACGTGGCCATGGACGCGGCCAGGACGGCTCTGCGCATGGGCGCCGAGACCCATATCGTATACCGCCGCAGCGAGGCGGAGCTTCCGGCCCGTGTGGAGGAGGTTCATCATGCCAAGGAGGAAGGCATCATCTTCCAGCTGCTGACCAACCCTGTGGAGATCCTGGTGGATGAGAACGGCTGGGTAAAAGGTGTGCGCTGCATCCGTATGGAATTAGGCGAACCGGATGCTTCCGGAAGACGCCGTCCCGTGCCGGTGGAGGGCTCCGAGTTTGAGATCGAGGCGGATATGGTGGTCATGTCTCTGGGGACGTCGCCGAATCCCCTGATTCCGGATTCCACCAAGGGGCTGGAGATCAGCAAGAGAAGATGCATCGTGACCGATCCTGAGACCGGGCGTACCAGCAAGGAAGGCGTGTTTGCCGGGGGCGATGCGGCCACCGGTGCGGCTACGGTGATTCTGGCCATGGAGGCCGGAAGAAAAGCGGCTAAGGGAATCCACGAGTATCTGAGTCAGAAGTAAGAGCATATGAGGGCGGGAGCGCTACAGGCAGCAGAGGAGCCGGATGGCGAAGGCTGCCTGTAGCGGCTCCCGTTCCGGCTTATGAGGAGGAGCCTGAGATGGTAAGAAAAGAAAACCTGGTGGTGAAGCATGAGATTCGCGGCGGTACGGGAGATGTGTATATGTACCATATCCTGGAGGAGAATGAGCTGATGGGGCATGGGACGCTGTATGCCCGCGTGGTCCTGCCGCCCGGCAGCAGCATCGGTTATCACCGTCATGTGGGTAACACGGAGCCGTATTATATTCTGAAGGGAAGCGGAATCTTCGTGGATGAGAAGGGAGAGCGGGTGCCGGTGCAGGCGGGAGACGTGTGTGTGATCGCCTGCGGGGAAAGTCACGGTATGGAAAACACGGGAAAAGAGGACCTGGAGATAATGGCTCTTATCATAAACGAAGGTTGACAGAGTCAGCGGCCTCTTTTTCAAAAAGCATGTTATAGAGATCCTCACACAGCTGGCTGATGAATTCCTCCTCGAAATCCCGGTCATATTCCCGGTCTAACAGGATGCGGATCATGTCGAGCCTTTGCAGACAGAGGATCTCAGGGACGCCGGACAGGCTGGAGAGAGCCTCGATCTGACTGTCGATCTGGTCGCCGGAGTAGGTGGTGATAAACCACTCCACCAGTTCGTTGGCCAGCTGGCGCTCCCTTTCCGCCAGAAGCTTTAGCCGGATACTGCTCTGATGAAGCCGGCGGCTGGCATAAAAGAGGATCAGACACAGGAGCATACTGAGCACGGCAAAAAAACCCTCCGGCAGGAGCTCTTTTTTGCGGGTCAGCTCCGTCAGCTGGATCAGGCAGATATAGAATAAAAAAATACCTGCCCCCAGCATGGCGCTGGAGGAAGAGCGGGTATCAAGATATTTTTTTTCTGTCAGTTGGTAGGTCCGCAGAGAAGGAACCACAGGGACCCTCTCTTTTTGGCCTTGTTTATCGGAATGAGAAAGCCTGGCCATGGGCACACTCCTTGGGATGAATGGTCCAAACGGTATCGGCGCCCGGAAAACCGGTACACCGGCATGAGAAGATACAGAGAGTATAGCATGGATGCGTGGAAAAAGGCAAGGTTAATTTAGCGATCCTGCTCAAATGGGATCTGACGCTGCCGGAAAAAGCTCTGCACCATGCGGTCCCACTCATGGTCCAGGTTTTTGGACAGATCAAATACGTTCAGCGAGGTGCCGGTGGAGCAGGACAGCGTCTGGGTGGAGTAGTGCAGATTCAAAAACAGACCGCCGATATCCTCCGGGCGATAGGACAGACCGGTCTGGCTCAGAAATTTCTCCACATTATGTCCGGCCAGACGGAATACGATCTTAAACTGACCGGGCAGGCGGCGTCCGCGGATCAGCTGATAGACCAGAGGACGCAGCTGTCTCCAGGAGATGAGGTCCGGATCGGGCAAGGCTTCCCGCTCTTCCTTATCAAAATAGTTTTCCGGGATATGGCCGTCGATACGGAAAGTACACAGAGTGGACAGGCTCAGTTCAGACACAAGAAATGCGTCGAAATCTTCGCCGGTAAAGAGTCTGCCGGTGGTGAGACGAATGTCGGGAAAGCGAAGGGATATCATGGAATGGTCCTCTCTGTATAAAAACTGTGTGATACAGAGGTATTGTACCACAGCCGGAGAGGAAATTCAATCCGGGATACGGCGGTCCGGCCGGTAAAGTGCAGAGAGAGAGGAGACGCCTTGCGATTATTTGAAATTCATACTGTTATTTTTATAAAAGTATGGTAAGATAGTTATATAAACCAGACAAAGGTAAAGGAGATGTATGGATATGGGATTTTTAACAGGAAAGACAGCGATTATCACTGGCGGCGGACGCTCGGTTCTGAGCGATGGCCGGTGCGGCTCCATCGGATACGGAATCGCCACAGCCTATGCGAAGGAGGGCGCCAACCTGGTGATTACAGGACGTAATGTCCAGAAGCTGGAGGATGCGAAGGAGGAGCTGGAGAGACTGTACGGCGTGAAGGTGCTGGCTGTGCAGGCGGATGTTTCGGCAGGGGCCGATAATGAGGCGGTGGTTGCGAATGTGGTGAAACAGGCGATGGACACCTTTGGCCGTATTGATGTGCTGATCAATAATGCACAGGCTTCGGCGTCCGGCGTGACGCTGGCGGATCATACGACGGCGCAGTTTGATCTGGCCCTGTATTCCGGGCTCTACGCCACTTTCTATTATATGAAGGCGTGCTATCCTCATCTGAAGGAGACGCAGGGCAGCGTAATCAATTTTGCCTCCGGAGCCGGACTTTTCGGTAACTTTGGTCAGTGCGCCTATGCCGCCGCCAAGGAGGGTGTCCGCGGTCTCACGAGAGTAGCGGCCACCGAGTGGGGCAAGGATAATATCAATGTCAATATTATCTGTCCGCTGGCATGGACCGCTCAGCTGGAGAATTTTGAAAAAGCGTATCCCGAGGCATTTAAGCAGAATGTAAAGATGCCGCCGGCAGGCCACTATGGCGATGCGGAGAAGGAGATCGGGCGCGTATGCGTGCAGCTGGCCTCTCCTGACTTTAAGTATATGAGCGGTGAGACCATCACGCTGGAGGGCGGTATGGGACAGCGTCCGTAAAGGCGATAAAAGTGAAAATATCTGTGCTTCTGGCTGTGGGACGGCCGGGGCACAGATATTTTTTATGTCAAAAATATTTGTAAAAGGTCTTTTCAATCGTGTCAGACTATGCTATTATAAGTAGTAATAAAAACTATATTTCAAAGTGGCGCATAGCGCGATAAATGGATATCGGAAAGAAATGCTCCGGTTTTGAAAGCATAGTAATACGTGAGGAGAGAAAGCATGAACTATAAGATTATCGGTGACAGCTGCTGCGATTTGACCGCAGAATACAAGAAGGATTCCCGCTTTGACCTGGTGCCTCTGACGCTACAGGTGGATGATACCTATATTCGGGATGACGAGACCTTTGATCAGGCGCATTTTCTTAAGCTGGTGAGGGAGAGTAAGTCCGTCCAGAAGTCGGCCTGCCCTTCTCCGGAGGATTTTATGGCCAGCTATGCGGGGGAGGAGGAGATGGTGTTCGTGGTGACGCTGTCCCAGCATCTGAGCGGTACCTATAACAGCGCGGTGCTGGCTAAGAACCTGTACTATGAGGAGAACCCAAACAGCACGAAGAAGATCCATATATTCAGCTCGGATTCGGCCTGCTGCGGGGAGTCGCTGATAGCTTTTCGGATCCGGGATCTGGCGGAAAGCGGCGCTTCTTTTGAGGAGATCGTGGAGCAGGCGGGAAGCTTTCGTGATGGGATGAAGACGTATTTTGTGCTGGAAACATTGGATTTTCTGAGAAAAAATGGCCGTCTCACCGGTCTGGCGTCGATTCTGGCATCGGCTCTCAATATCAAGCCGGTGATGAGCGCCGATCATGGCGTGATCATCAAGTTAAATCAGGCCCGGGGTATCACGAAGGCGTTAGGCAAGATGTGCGATCTGGCAGTGGAGGAGACGCTGCGGCGCGGCGTGGATACGAAGAAGCATACGCTGGGGATCACTCACTGCAACTGTCCGGACCGGGCAGAGGCCGTGCGGGAACAGCTGTGCAGCCGCCTGGCTTTCCGGGATGTCTATATCACGCCGGCTGCCGGAGTCAGCAGCCTGTATGCCGGAGACGGCGGCGTCGTGGTGGCGATTTAGCTTCCCGACTTCGAGAATGTCCGCCGGAAATCTGACCGGGACGGCAGCCTGGACGGTGAAATTTGGCTTGTATATTTTTGGTTTTATGCTATAGTAGAGAAAGAACGTTACTCACGAAGACGCCCGCAGGGACCGGGGAATGTGCCGACCGTACCGGCGGCAACCTTCCGAAAGGAGTCCCGACGGCGTCTTGTGATGTATTCGTGTGAATCCCCCAAAAATAAGTGCTGAAAGACAGGGGACGCCAAAGGGCGCCGTTTTATCAGCCAAAGAAGGAGAGAACATGAAAAACAATGCGACACGCATGTCTGTACGCACACAGGCAGGGACTCTGTATATGACGCGGCTGGCCCTGCTCATTGCCATTATCTTTCTGATGGCGTTTACTCCGTTGGGATATCTGAGAACACCGGGTCTGTCGATCACCTTTCTGACCGTGCCGGTGGCCGTGGGGGCCGTGACGCTGGGGCCCTCCGGCGGAGCCGCCTGCGGTATGGCCTTCGGGATCACCAGCCTGATCCAGTGCCTGGGCGGAGGCGGCATGGGAGCGGTGCTTCTGGGGATCAATCCGGCCGGAATGGCGTTTACCTGTATCGTTCCCCGCGTGCTGGAGGGATGGATCAGCGGCCTGATCTTTCGGGCGGTGAGACGGATTTCGGAAAACAGAGCCTGTATGGCGGCCAGCCTGGCCTGCCCTTTTCTGAACACGCTTCTGTTCATGACATCTCTGGTGCTGTTTTTTTATCCCACAGAGTACGTCCGGAGTCTGGCAGGCGGGATGGGGACGGAGAATCCCTTTGCCTTTGCGGCTGCTTTCGTGGGAGTGCAGGGCGTCATCGAGGCCTGCGTCTGCTTCGTGGCGGCCGGAGCCGTCTCGCGGGCAGTGCTGCCGGCGTTTCGGCGGGCATGAGACAGAGATAAAGCAGACAGAGACAAAGCAGGAGGATATCGGTATGAAAACGGTAAAAGAGATTTCCATTACGGAGATAGAAGGGCTGCGCATGGGCCATGCATCCGATCAGGAGGCCCGGACCGGTGTGACGGTGCTTCTCTTTGGAGAGGGAGCCCGGGTGGGCGTGGATGTCAGCGGCGGAGGACCGGCTTCCCGGGAGACGCCTCTGGCTTCCCCGCTTACGGCGGATAATCCGATTCACGCCATTGTGCTCTCCGGCGGTTCGGCTTTCGGTCTGGCGGCATCGGACGGGGTCATGCGCTATCTGGAGGAGAGGGGAACCGGTTTTGAAACCGGCTATGCCAGAGTGCCTCTGGTCTGCCAGTCCTGTATTTATGACCTGGGGATCGGGCGCAGCGATATCCGGCCGGACGCGGCCATGGGGTATGCGGCCTGCGTGGACGCAGAGAGCGGCGGAAAAGGAGAATGCGGGAGCGTGGGAGCCGGTACGGGAGCCACAGTGGGCAAGCTCTGTGGCATGGCCAGATCCATGAAGGCGGGCCTGGGGATTCATGCCGTGGAGGTGGGAGGACTGAAGATGGCGGCTGTGGTCGTTGTCAATGCCCTGGGAGATGTGACAGATCCGAAAAACGGGCAGATCCTGGCCGGACTGCGCAGTGAGGACGGTTCCGGCTTCTCCGGTACGTGTCAGGAGATTTACCGCATGAGCTGCCAGAGAGAAGAGCTGGCTGCCGCCGCTGCCAATACGAATACCACGATTGGCGTCGTGGTGACCAACGCAGCGTTTACCAAGGCCCAGATGAATAAGCTGGCTTCCATGACGCGTTGTGCCTACGCCCGCTGCATCAATCCGGTGGGGACCATGGCAGACGGGGACACGATCTACGCCGCATCCGTGGGAGAGATACCGGCGGATATCAATATGGCCGGCGCTCTGGCGGCTGAGGTGATGGCGGAGGCGATCGTGAAGGCGGTGCGCTCCGGCTGCGAACAATAGGTCCGGCATACCCGACGGAAGATTCGGAGGAGAACCCTTACCGGTCCATGTAAGGAAAAGGGAGGATGTCAGGACCGGTTTACAGCAATATATACGAGGCAACGGAAGATGATTTCCACAATATGCACAAAAACAGAATGCAATTTTTGTAAAGTTTGTATACACTGATTTGCGGACAAGTGCTATACTAATGACTGTAAAACAACCCCCCCAATACATTAGTTTTACAAACCCCATAAAATGAAATACCTTCTCCTGAAAGGGACAGCAGCTGGTCTGCTGTCCCTTTCACTGTGTTTCCTTCTACTTTTTTTCCATATCCTCTGTTCTTTTCCCCGGGTTTGTGTTATATTGAAAAGGAGCCCGGCAGGGCAGATTTTATGAGCAATCGGGAGTATTACAAGAATGGATGAGCAATTACGGTTAAAGGAAGCGCTGGGCGCCCTGCTTATGCTGGCAGAGGCCTCTGAAAGACGTCTGACCAGGAGCCAGGTGGAGGCTGCCTGTGAAGGGATCGGGCTGACCGCCAGGCAGATGGAGATGGTTCTGGCCTACCTGCAGATGAACCATGTGACCATAGAGGGCTTCGTGGCGTCGCAGCCGGACCGGGCGCTGTTTCAGGACCAAAAGGACCAGGCGGCCTCCGGTGAGAAGACAGGGACGGAATCGGTTCATTATAAGGCATATCTGAAGGAGCTGGAATCGGTGCGTCCCTGCCATGAGGCGGAGGCGGCAGAGCTGGCCGAAGCGATGTTAGCCGGAGATCTCCAGGCGAAGCAGAGGCTCATAGAGGGCAATCTCCACCGGGTCATACAGGTGTCGAAGGAATATCTGGGCCGCGGCGTGCTGGCCGCAGATCTGGTGCAGGAGGGAAATATGGCATTGACGACGGCCATGGATACTTATGAGAGAGGAGAGAATCTGACGATTCATCTGCTGACTGCGATCGAGAATGCCATGGCAGAGGCCATCCGGGAGCAGACCGGGGCCGATGATGTGGGACATTTTCTGGCGGCGGACGCCAATGCGCTTTTGAAGGCGACGGAGGTGCTGGCCGGGGAGCTGGGCAGAGAGGCGACGGCCGACGAGCTGGCGGCTCATCTTCATATCAGCAAAAAGAGAGTGGAGGCTCTGGTGAAGATGTCGCTGGACGCCATGAATCTCTCGGATGATTAGCAGGCAGGAATCACAGGGAACGATACAATGGAGGAACGTATGAGCGTAAAGAGAATCTATGTGGAAAAACGGGCGCCCTATGCCGTGAAGGCCAGAGAGCTGAAGGAAGAGATCGGAAATTATCTGGGGATCGGTACGGTGGATGCCGTGCGGGTACTGATTCGCTACGATATGGAAAATCTGTCTGAGGAGACGTATGAAAGGGCGAAACGGACGATTTTTTCCGAGCCGCCGGTGGATGAGGTGTATGAGGGGACATTTCCCTGTGAGGAAGGAGACGCTGTATTTTCGGTGGAGTATCTGCCGGGCCAGTTTGACCAGAGAGCAGATTCTGCCGGGCAGTGCGTGAAGCTTCTGAATGAGGAGGAGGAGCCGGTGATCCGCACGGCCACCACCTATGTGATAAGCGGAAAGCTGTCGGAGGAGCAGCTGGGGGCCATTCGCGCCCACTGCATCAATCCGGTGGATTCCAGAGAGGCGGCCGGTACGCTGCCGGATACCCTGATGGCCGGTTTTCCCGAGCCGGAGGATGTGAAGATCTTTGACGGTTTTATTTCCATGGAGGAGTCGGATTTACGTGAGCTCTATGACAGCCTGGGGCTGGCCATGACATTTTGTGATTTTTTGCATATCCGCGCATACTTTGAGAAGGAGGAGCAAAGAGATCCCTCCGTGACAGAGATTCGGGTCTTAGATACCTACTGGTCGGATCACTGCCGCCATACGACATTCCAGACAGAGCTAAAGAATGTGACCTTTGAAGACGGCGATTACAGGAAGCCGGTGGAGGAGACATATCAGGAATATCAAAAGGCCAGGGAAGAGCTTTTCGCCGGACGGCCGGACAAATTTCCCTGCCTGATGGATCTGGCGCTGATCGCCATGCGCCAGCTGAAAAAGGCGGGGAAACTGGCCGATCAGGAGGAGTCCGATGAGATCAATGCCTGCAGCATCGTGGTGCCGGTGGAGATCGACGGACAGACAGAAGAGTGGCTGGTGAATTTCAAGAACGAGACGCACAACCATCCCACGGAGATCGAGCCCTTCGGCGGCGCGGCCACCTGCCTGGGCGGCGCCATCCGTGATCCCTTGTCCGGGCGCACTTATGTATATCAGGCCATGCGCATTACCGGAGCTGCTGACCCCACCGTGCCGGTGGAGGCCACCATGAAGGGAAAGCTTCCCCAGAAGAAGCTGGTGAGAGGGGCAGCGGCCGGATACAGCTCCTACGGCAATCAGATCGGTCTGGCCACCGGCTATGTGAAGGAGATCTATCATCCCGGTTACGCGGCGAAGAGGATGGAGATCGGAGCAGTCATGGGGGCGGCTCCCAGAAGGGCAGTGATCCGCGAGACTTCGGATCCCGGCGATATCATCATTTTGTTGGGCGGACGCACGGGACGGGACGGCTGCGGCGGCGCCACCGGTTCCTCCAAGGTGCATACGGAGGCCTCCATCGAGACCTGCGGAGCGGAGGTACAGAAAGGAAACGCGCCTACAGAGAGAAAGTTACAGAGGCTGTTCCGCCGTGAGGAGGTCAGCCGTCTGATTAAGAAATGTAATGATTTCGGGGCCGGCGGCGTGTCAGTGGCCATCGGTGAGCTGGCGGCGGGGCTTAAGGTGGATCTGGACCGGGTGCCGAAGAAATACGCTGGTCTGGACGGGACGGAGATCGCCATCTCCGAGTCCCAGGAGCGGATGGCCGTGGTGGTGGATCCGAAGGATGTGGACGCTTTTCTGGCTTTTGCCGCGCAGGAGAATCTGGAGGCCACGCCGGTGGCTGTGGTGACAAAGGAGCCCCGTCTGGTCCTGACCTGGAGAGGGAAGGCCATCGTGGATATCAGCAGGGCTTTCTTAGACACCAACGGAGCGCATCAGGAGACGGACGTGACTCTGGTGATACCGGACCGGGAGGGCAATCCCTTTAACGCCTGCCGGGAGGCGGAGGAGGGCGGGATCAGCCCCCGGGAGTGCAGGGATAAGTGGCTGGCCATGCTGGGCGATCTGAACGTATGCTCCCAGAAGGGCCTGGTAGAGATGTTCGACGGTTCCATCGGCGCGGGCAGCGTGCTTATGCCCTACGGAGGAAAATATCAGCTGACGGAGACACAGGCCATGGTGGCGAAGCTGCCGGTGCTTACGGGCAAGACCGATACTGTTACGATGATGAGCTATGGCTTTGACCCGTATCTTTCGTCCTGGAGTCCCTATCATGGAGCGGTCTATGCCGTGACCTCGTCGGTGGCCAAGATCGTGGCCGCAGGGGGCGACGCCGGCCGGATCCGCTTTACCTTCCAGGAGTATTTCCGCCGTATGACGGAGGACCCCAGACGGTGGGGCGAGCCTTTCCAGGCGCTGCTTGGCGCCTACCGGGCTCAGATGGGCTTCGGCCTCCCCAGCATCGGCGGTAAGGACAGTATGTCCGGTTCGTTCAATGAGCTGGATGTGCCTCCCACGCTGGTCTCCTTCGCCGTGGATGTGGCTGATGGCAGGCATGTGGTGACGCCGGAGCTTAAGAAAGCCGGCAGCCGCCTGGTGCTCTTTCGGATCGAGAGGGATGAGTATGATGTGCCGGTGTTTGCACAGGCCGTGGAGCTGTACCGCCGGATTCATGAGGAGATTCGGGCCGGCCATATTCTGGCGGCTTACGCGGTGGAGAGAGCCGGTCTGGCGGAGAGCGTCAGCAAGATGGCTTTCGGTAACTGCCTGGGCGTGACGTTGAAGGAGGAAGCACAGCCCTACCTGTTTGTGCCGGGCTGGGGAAATATCGTGGCTGAGGTGGCCGAAGGGGCGCCCGTTTCGGCACCGTGTCTGGAGATCGGCAGAGTGACAGAGGAACCGGAGGTGATCTGCGGCGGGATGAGTCTGCCTTTGGAGGAGCTTGTTTCCGTCTGGAAGACGCCTTTGGAGAAGGTGTTCCCCACGGATTCGGGTGCGGGCAGGATGCCTGCCAAGACGAAGCTGTATGAGGCCGGGCCGGTAGCCGTGTGCCGTCACAGGTGTGCCAGACCTGCCGTCTTTATTCCGGTATTTCCGGGCACCAACTGCGAATATGACAGTGCCCGTGCCTTTGAGCGGGCCGGGGCGCAGGTGACGGCGCGGGTCTTCAGAAATCTGACGGCCTCCGGTATCCGGGATTCGGTGGAGGAATATGTGAAGGAGATCGACAAAGCCCAGATTGTCATGTTTCCTGGGGGCTTTTCCGCCGGCGACGAGCCGGAGGGCAGCGCAAAGTTTTTTGCCACGGTATTTCGCAATGAGAGGGTGAAGGAGGCTGTGGAACGGCTTTTAAACGAGAGAGACGGCCTGATGCTGGGAATCTGCAACGGGTTCCAGGCTCTGATTAAGCTGGGTCTGGTGCCTTACGGTCAGATCTGTGAGCAGAAGGCGGATTCTCCTACTCTCACCATGAATACAATCGGCCGTCATGTGTCAAAAATGGTATATACAAAGGTCGTTACCAACAAATCGCCCTGGCTGGCCGGGGCTGTACCGGGCGGTGTCTACTGCAATCCGGCTTCCCATGGGGAAGGCCGCTTTGTGGCCGGAGAGGAATGGGTCCGCCGTCTGATGGAAAACGGTCAGATCGCCACACAGTATGTGGACGCAGACGGTGTGCTGGCTGAGGATGAGGAGTGGAATGTCAATGGTTCCTTCTGCGCCATCGAGGGCATAACGAGTCCGGACGGCCGCATATTGGGTAAGATGGCTCACAGCGAGCGCCGCGGCGAGCATGTGGCGGTCAATATCTATGGCGAGCAGGACATGAAGATATTCGAGTCCGGTGTGGCATATTTTTCATAAAACTGGCGCGCGGGGCGCGGGAAAGGGGGCTGTCATATGCCTGCGATTTTTGCCCATGATACCTTTGGAAGGATCGTCTATAAGGAGCTGGAGGGAGATCTCTACTGGATGCTCCACAAATACCAGGAGTATTTCCGCATCGGCCTGCAAGGTCCGGATTTTCTGTTCTTTTATCACCCGCTTCGCAGGAATCCGGTGAGCCTGTGCGGGCATCGCCTCCATGAAGAGCCGGCGATGGAATTCTTTGAAAATGCCAGGGAGATCATCGCGGGGCGCGGAGAGGATTCTCCACACTGCGCTTACATCCTGGGAGTGATCTGTCATTTTGCCCTGGATAGCGCCTGTCACGGCTATGTGGAGGATATGGTGCGGGAGACGGGGATCAGCCACAATGAGATCGAGACGGAGTTTGACCGGAGTCTGATGCTGCGGGCGAAACTGGATCCCGGAACCTACCGTACGGGAAAGCTGGTTCCGGTGGATGAGGGCATGGCCTGGGTCATGAGCGAATTCTATGAGGGAGTGACGCCCCGCCAGGCGAAGAAGGCGCTGGCGACTATGAGAAGGGTCAAGAGGATGCTGCATATCACAGGTCCGGGCAAAGAGCGTCTGGTGGAAGGGCTCATGAAGGCCGCCGGTCAGAGCGAGAGCCTGGGAGGCATTGTGATGGGACTTACGCCAAACGAAACCTGCCGCCCCATAAGCCGGGAGCTGTTCGAGCGCTTCAAGGGGGCGGTCCGCCCTGCCGTGTCTCTGATTTACAGTTTTTACGGGGCGTTGGGAAAGGATGAACCGCTCTCGGACCGGTTTGACCGGAATTTTCTCTAGGGCCTGCAAAAGGAGGGAGATATGAAAAAGAAAAACAAGCTGACGCGGCTGGAGCTGTACTGGATACTCTATGATGTGGGCAACTCTGCTTTTGTGCTGATGGTATCCACATTGCTGCCGATCTATTTCAATTCGCTGGCGGAGGGGGCCGGGATCTCCTCCAGTCAGTATCTGTCCTACTGGGGATACGCTGCCTCTATATCCACCCTGATCGTGGCGGTGCTGGGGCCGGTGTTTGGGGCGCTGGCCGATACCGGCGGCTATAAGAAGCCGATTTTTACGGCGTTCATGATGTTGGGCGTCATCGGGTGTGCGGCTCTGTCGGTGCCTTCCTGGTGGCTCACCTTTTTGGTGATCTTCGTGATTGCCAAAGTGGGATTCAATGCCAGCCTGGTTTTTTATGACTCCATGCTGACAGACATCACCACGCCGGACCGGATGGATAACGTTTCGTCCCAGGGCTATGCCTGGGGCTATATCGGAAGTGTGATTCCTTTTATCATCAGTCTGGTGCTGGTGCTCAACGCAGATTCCTTTGGGCTGACCATGACGGTGGCCATGGCCATCGCTTTCTTCCTGACGGCAGGCTGGTGGTTCATCATGACGCTGCCTCTTCTGAAGAATTATAAGCAGGTACATTTCGTGGAGAAGCAGGAGCACGCTGTGAGGGAGTCCTTTCAGAGGCTGGGACACAGTCTGAAGGAGATCCGCCAGCATAAGGGCCTGTTCCTGTTTCTGATCTCTTTCTTCCTCTATATCGACGGCGTCTATACGATCATCGAGATGGCGACGGCCTACGGCGAGGCGCTGGGGCTGGACAGCACCATGTTATTGCTGGCTTTACTGCTGACCCAGTTTGTGGCGTTTCCTTTTGCGCTGCTTTTTGGCTGGCTGGCTGGCAAATATAAAAATTCCAAGCTGATCCGTATCTGTATTCTGGCCTATGGGGCCATTGCCCTGTTTGCGATTCAGCTGGATAAGGCATGGGAATTCTGGTTTTTGGCTGTGTGTGTGGGTATATTCCAGGGAGGCATTCAGGCACTGTCGCGCTCCTATTTTGCGCAGATCATACCGCCGGAGAAGGCGGGAGAATTCTTCGGCCTTCTGGATATCTGCGGTAAGGGAGCGTCCTTTATGGGCACCGGTCTGGTGGCTCTCGTGACCTCTGTCACCGGCCATATGCAGCTGGGTGTGGCGATGATCTCCGTGCTGATTATCGCAGGCTATCTGGTGTTTCGCAAGGCTGCGGTGCTGAACGCTGACCGGGAGTGAAACGGCAGAGGAGATCTGGCAGGGAAGACAAAAAGCGGCAGCCGGTAAGAGGGGCTGCCGCTTATGTCGTGGGGTGTATTTGCCCCATACCATATCACGGTTTGCAGGAATCACATGGTTTTTTTCTTTGTTCTTCTTTGTACTTCTGACGGATCTCCCGACAGGTGTTTCTCTCAAATAAGAGCCCCACGGCAAACCAGGCGGGGGCATAGTCCAGCCGGATCAGCCCGTCGATATTGAGGGGAGCGTCGCTGTAATCCCAGGGGCAGATTCCCAGCTTGCGAAGGAGCCGTCCGGTGGCATACTCGGTGGCAAAGATTAACGTCATATAGACGCTGCCGCGCACCAGTACATTCCGGCGGCACAGAAGCTTTCCGAAGGGCTGGAAGGCAGCGGCCATTCCGTAGATCGGAAACATCAGAAGAGAGGTATTTCCCATCAGCCGCCGGTCGCCGTTGTTATGATAGTTACTGAGGCTGGTGGCCAGAAGCTCGATGCCCCAGCCGATGAAACCGCATTTGATAAATTTATTTTCCATGTAAGGTAGTATGAGCCGGTATGGGGAAAATATGCGTGAGAAAAAACAGTTGCATATCTCGGAAGAATTGTATACAATGAAAATATTCTTACGGAGAAAGAGGATTTGACATGCCTGATTTGCAGCAGTTGCGTGAAGAGATCGACCAGGTGGACAGGCAGCTGGCGGAGCTTTTTGAGAAGCGCCAGGATATCTGTCGTCTGGTGGCGGAGTATAAGATAGAGAATCAGAAAAAGGTACTGGACCGGGAGCGGGAGAGACAGAAGCTGCTGGCTGTGGAGTCTCTGGCAAAGAAGGAGGAGAACCGTCACGGTCTGCGGGACATGTTTGCCCAGCTGATGGCGGCCAGCCGCAAGCTGCAATACCGGGTTCTGGCAGAGAACGGACAGGGGCTTACGCTGCCCTTTGAACCGGTGGACAGTCTGGACCGGAAAGCCCCTGTGGTATTTCAGGGAGTGCCGGGGGCGTACAGCCAGCTGGCAGCCATGAAATATTTTGGAGAGGATGCCAGGCTGGAAGCTGTGCGGACCTGGGAGGATGCCATGAAAGCGCTCAGTATCTGCGAGGCCGGTTATGCGGTACTGCCCATTGAGAATTCCACAGCCGGATCGGTGGACGGTATCTATGATCTGCTGGGCTTTTATGACAATTATATCGTGGGAGAGATCTATCTGAAGGTGGAACACGCTCTTTTGGGGCTGCCGGAGGCGGAGCTTTCCGACATCCGTGTGGTCTATTCTCATCCCCAGGGGCTGATGCAGTGCGCGCCCTTTTTGAACAGCCATCCCCAGTGGAAGCAGATGAGCGTCAATAACACGGCTCTCAGCGCGAAAAAGGTGAGGGAGGACGGCGATCTGGGCCAGGCGGCTGTCGCCAGCCCGGCGGCGGCGAAGATCTATGGTCTGAAGGTGCTTAAAGAGGGAGTGAATTACAGCGACGTCAATACCACCCGTTTCATCATCGTGGCAGGGCGCAAGATCTTTCAGAGGGATGCGGGCAAGATCAGCATCTGCTTTGAGGTGCCCCATGAGAGCGGAAGCCTTTATTCCATCCTGTCTCACTTTATCTACAATGATCTGAATATGACGAAAATCGAGTCCTGTCCGATCGCGGGAAGAAACTGGGAGTACCGTTTCTTCGTGGATTTCGACGGCAATCTCCTGGACCCGGCGGTGCTGGGTGCTCTGCGGGGGATCATGGAGGAAGCAGGACATTTTAAGATACTGGGGAATTACTGACAGGGCAGGCAGGTTTTCAAAAGAGAAAGGAAGGGCTTATGGGCAAGCAAATCTGGAAGGCGGGGAATATGCTCTATCCTCTGCCGGCGGTCCTGGTGTCGGTGACGGACGGACAGGGCCATGATAATATCATTACGGTGGCCTGGACCGGGACCGTCTGCTCCGATCCTCCGATGCTCTCCATCTCGGTACGGCCTGAGAGGTATTCTCACAAAATGCTTCTGGAGACCGGGGAATTCGTGGTGAATCTGACTACGGAGAAGCTGGCCCGCGCCACGGATTTCTGCGGGGTGCGCTCCGGCCGGGACGTGGACAAATTCGCCTGTCTGGGACTGAAGAAGGAGAAAGCGTCACAGGTGGCGGCGCCTTTGATCCAGGACAGTCCGGTAAATATCGAGTGCCGGATCACCGAGAGGAGAGAGCTGGGCAGCCATGATATGTTTATGGCCAGAGTGCTGTGCGTGCATGCCGGCGAGGAGTATATGGATGCCGGAGGCCGGTTTGATCTGTCCAGGGCGAGGCCCATCGTATACAGCCATGGCAGCTATCATGGGCTGGGCCGTGAGCTGGGGCATTTTGGTTACAGCATAAAGAAAAATAAAAATAAAAAAACAAATCCATGAAGAAAAGAGGAGTAAAAAAGATGAAGAAGTTGGATTTACTGTACGAGGGCAAGGCGAAAAAGGTATTCCGCACAGACGACGAGGATGTACTGATCGTGGACTATAAGGATGACGCCACGGCATTTAACGGTCTGAAGAAGGGCACCATCGCAGGTAAGGGCGCGATCAATAACCGGATGACCAACCGGGTTTTCCAGCTGCTGGAGAAGGAGGGAATTCCGACCCACTATGTGGAGGAGCTGAGCGAACGGGAGACGGCCGTAAAGAAGGTGGAAATCGTTCCTTTGGAAGTTATCGTGCGAAATGTGGCGGCCGGCAGCTTTTCAAAGAAGCTGGGGATCGAGGAGGGCCGTGCGCTTCTGTGCCCTACGCTGGAGTTCAGCTATAAGAACGATGAGCTGGGAGATCCCTTTATTAATACTTACTATGCGCTGGCGCTGGGCCTGGCTACCCGGGAAGAGTTAGATACGATCGCGGAGATGACGTTTAAGATCAATGAGGTCATGAAGGCATATTTTGCCAATGCCGGCATCGAACTGATCGACTTTAAGATCGAGTTTGGCCGTTACCACGGTGAGATTATCCTGGCGGACGAGGTATCGCCGGATACCTGCCGCCTGTGGGATATTAAGACCCATGAGAAGCTGGACAAGGATCGCTTCCGCCGCGATATGGGGAATGTGGAAGATGCGTACAATGAGGTATTTAAGAGGCTGGGTCTGTAGGAGGACGCTTTCATGTATGATAAGTATGTAAGTCCCCTGTCGGAGCGCTATGCCAGCAGGGAAATGCAGTACATTTTTTCCCCGGATAAGAAGTTTACGACCTGGAGACGGCTGTGGATTGCCCTGGCTGAGGCGGAGCATGAGCTGGGGCTGCCGGTGAGCGAGGAGCAGATCGAGGAGCTGAAGGCGCATCAGGGCGATATTAATTACGATGTGGCCAAAGAAAGAGAAAAGGAAGTCCGTCACGACGTGATGTCCCATGTCTATGCCTATGGGGTGCAGTGTCCGAAGGCTAAGGGGATCATCCATCTGGGAGCTACCTCCTGCTATGTGGGAGATAATACGGATATCATCGTCATGACAGAGGCGCTCAGACTGATCAAGAAAAAGCTCTTAAATGTCATGGATAAGCTGGCCTGTTTTGCGGATACATGGAAAGAGCAGCCTACCCTGGCCTTTACGCATTTCCAGCCGGCTCAGCCCACCACGGTGGGCAAGCGGGCCTGTTTGTGGCTGCAGGATCTGGCGCTGGATCTGGAGGATCTGGAGCATGTGACCGGCACTATGAAGCTCCTGGGTTCCAAGGGAACTACGGGGACGCAGGCCAGCTTTCTGGAGCTGTTCGACGGCGATCATGAAAAATGCCGCCTTCTGGACGAGAAGATCGCTGCGAAGATGGGCTTTCATTCCTGTTATCCCGTATCAGGACAGACGTATTCCCGTAAAGTGGACAGCCGCGTTTTGAATGTGCTGGCCGGTATCGCCGCGAGCGCTCATAAATTTTCCAACGATATCCGTCTGTTGCAGCACCTGAAGGAGATCGAGGAGCCCTTTGAGAAAAGTCAGATCGGTTCCTCCGCCATGGCTTATAAGCGCAATCCCATGCGCAGCGAGAGAATCGCCTCTCTGGCCAACTATGTGATGAGCGATGTGATGAACCCTCTGCTCACGGCTTCCACACAGTGGTTTGAGAGAACTCTGGATGATTCTGCCAATAAGAGAATCAGCATCCCGGAGGGATTTCTGGCAGTGGACGGCATTCTGGATCTGTATCTGAATGTGGTAGACGGTCTGGTGGTATATCCGAAGGTCATCGAGAAGCGTCTGATGTCGGAGCTTCCCTTCATGGCCACGGAGAATATCATGATGGATGCGGTGAAGGCCGGCGGCGACCGGCAGGAGCTGCATGAGAGGATCCGCAGCCTTTCCATGGAGGCGGGCCGCAATGTAAAGGTGGAGGGACGTGAAAATAATCTCCTGGAGCTGATTGCCGCAGATCCGGCCTTTAATCTGTCCGGGGATGAGCTGAAAGCAACCATGGATCCGGCCCGCTATGTGGGACGGGCGCCGAAGCAGGTGGATGAGTTTCTGGAGGAAGTGATCCGGCCGGTGCTGAGAGAAAACAAAGAGCTGCTTGGTATGCAGGCGGAGATAACCGTATAAAGGGGGAGCAGCCCCGGCGTGATGCCGGAGCTGCTTTTAGAGATTGTCATCGGATGATGACGGGAAAAAATAATTGGTTGCGCTACTGACTCTCATCAACAGAGTGACGTGAGCTTTGAGATGGATTTTCCGGGTTATCAGACAGTATAACCCTGGAAAAGCCCTCCCTGTAGCTCTGGGAATCGCTTAGAATCTGTTCCCCAAGCTGATGCTGTAAAGCCTGGAAAACATTCTGACGCCTGTCATCGGCCAAGCGATCAAGCTGTGACAGGAGGAACTTCTCGCGGTCAGATAGTTCCGGCAGATGAGAAAGGTCGGACAGTCCTGCGAGATAATCCAGCGATACGCCATAGATCTGAGTTAACAAAATCAGCGTATGTAAGCTGGGCTCCCGATGGCCGGACTCATACTGGGTATAAGCCATCCGAGAAACGGCAAGGGCCTTAGCCAGGGCCGCCTGTGAATATCCGAATCGGTTTCGGAGCCGTCTTAGTCGATTGGATAACTGCATCTTCTTTTATTTACCTTTCTATATATATAAACGAAAGAGAAAGCAAAATGTAACAGGTTTTGGAAAAAAAGTTTATATTTCTTTGTTTTTTTGAAGAAAATCTTTTTCTACCGGGGATAATCCCCGGAATAATTTACATAATCTTACCTGTGATATGGCAGGATAGCCGGAAGGGGACAGAATCATGATGAATCTGGAGCAGTACCGCGTTTTTTACCAGGTCTGCCGGGAGGGAAGCATCACTGCGGCGGCGAAAGTGCTCTGTGTATCGCAGCCCGCCGTGAGCCAGGCGTTAAAACAGCTGGAGGAAGGGCTGGGCTGCGAACTGTTTGTCCGGATTCCCAGAGGGGTCCGTCCGACACAGGCAGGGGAGCTTCTCTACACCTATGTGTCAAAAGGGCTGGAAAGCATACTGGAGGGAGAAGAGCGTCTGAGAAAGCTTAATAATCTGGAGGAGGGGGAAGTACGTATCGGCGCCAGCGATATGACGCTTCGTTTTTTTCTGCTGCCATATCTGGAGAGCTTTCATGAAGCATACCCGCGGGTGAAGGTGACGGTGACCAATGGCCCCACGCCGGAGACGCTGGCCTTTCTGGGGCAGGGCCGTATTGATTTCGGCGTGGTGACAGCGCCTTTTACCTGTAAAAACGAGGTGAGGATCCGGCCGGTCAGAAAGATCAGGGACTGCTTTATCGCGGGGGAAAAATTTCAAAAACTACAGGGAAAGATGCTGCGCTATGAGGATCTGACCCGGCTTCCTGTCATCTGTCTGGAAAAGAATACCAGCACCCGTCGTTTTCTGGACGACTATCTGGCCGGACATCATGTGACGCTTCAACCGGAATTTGAACTGGCCACCAGCGATATGATTGTGCAGTTTGCGGCCCGCAATCTGGGAATCGGTTGTGTGATGAGGGATTTCGCGGAGGATAAGCTGAGGCAGGGAGAAGTGTTCCGGCTTTGTTTTCAGGAAGAGATGCCGGAGAGGGAAATCTGTATCGTGACAGATACAAAAAACGCTCTGTCTCCGGCGGCGAAACGGCTGATCGACCAAATGTGGGATATAGAATAAATATAAATTATATTAAACATAAATATCATTGATTTTACTTATAGATAAAAAAGGAGTATACTCTATATGTAAAGGCCCAATAGGAACACGGTGGCGGCCATTTGGCCGGCAAGAAACGGGAAAGGAAGAGTATTATGGTTAGAGCGGTTGTCGGCGCCAACTGGGGCGACGAAGGAAAGGGAAAAATCACGGACATGCTGGCAAAGGAGTCGGATATCATTATCCGCTTCCAGGGAGGAAGCAATGCCGGCCATACGATCATTAACAACTACGGAAAATTTGCGCTGCACCTTTTGCCCTCCGGCGTATTTTACGGTCATACGACCAGCGTCATCGGCAATGGCGTGGCTCTGAATATTCCCTATCTGTTTGATGAGATTCATGACCTGGAGCGGAAAGGAGTGCCGTCTCCCCGTATTCTGGTGTCAGACCGGGCTCAGATTCTGATGCCATATCATGTATTGCAGGATACCTACGAGGAGGCCCGTCTGGCGGGTAAATCCTTCGGGTCTACCAAGTCCGGCATTGCCCCTTTTTATTCGGATAAGTATGCGAAGATCGGCTTTCAGGTCAGCGAGCTTTTCGACGAAGAGGCGCTTAAGGAAAAGGTAAGCCGTGTCTGCGAGATCAAGAATGTGCTGTTTGAGCATCTGTATCACAAGCCGCCCATTGATCCGGAGGAGCTCTATGCGACGCTGCTGTCCTATCGCGATATGGTGGCTCCCTATGTGTGCGACGTATCTTCCTACCTGCATCAGGCGATAAAGGACGGAAAGAATATTCTGCTGGAGGGACAGCTGGGCTCTCTGAAGGATCCGGATCACGGCATCTATCCCATGGTGACCTCTTCGTCCACACTGGCGGCCTACGGCGCCATCGGCGCAGGTATCCCTCCCTATGAGATCCGGCAGATCACCACAGTGGTGAAAGCCTATTCCAGCGCTGTGGGCGCGGGAGCCTTTGTCAGCGAGATCTTCGGCGAGGAGGCCGATGAACTGAGACGGCGCGGAGGAGACGGCGGCGAGTACGGAGCGACCACCGGACGGCCCAGAAGAATGGGCTGGTTCGACGCGGTGGCTTCCCGCTATGGCTGCCGGATTCAGGGAGCCACGGAGGTGGCGCTGACCGTCCTGGATGTACTGGGATATCTGGATGAGCTGCCGGTATGTGTGGGATATGAGATCGACGGCCAGGTGACGAAGGAGTTCCCGACCACGGTGAAGCTGGAGAAAGCCAGGCCGGTCTATGAGAAGCTGCCCGGCTGGAAATGCGATATCCGTGGAATCAAGGCCTATGAAGAGCTGCCGGAGAACTGCCGCCGCTATGTGGAGTATATCGAAAAAGAGCTGGGAGTGCCGGTGACGATGGTGTCCAATGGCCCGGGGCGTGACGATATTATTATGAGATAAGAGTTTTCCGGGAAGTCCCGCTTATGACGGCGGGGCTTCTTTTTGGGAAGAATCCTTTGATTTATTCTTGCGGATCAGCCGTGTGACGAACAAAAAGACATAGAGAAATACGGGGATGACGGCTGTGCAGTACAGGGAGGCCGTCATCAGAGAGGATTTCAGAGGATGGTCGATCAGGGCGAACAGGAGGCTCAGCAGATACATTCCTGCCAGAAGAACAAGGCCCAGAACAGCCAGAATTCGTTTTCCCATTTTTCTACCGGGAGTCCTTTCTATCGGAGATATCTTTGGCAAACAGGTCGATGGAGACATTATAAAGCATGGGAAAGAGACTGTCAACCGGCGGGTTGCTTTTTCGGGGATTCTGAATTATAATATGGAAATCCGTTGCCTTTTTATGGACTGTCTGAAGGAGTAAGCATGGGAAAAGCACTGTACATAGCGGAAAAGCCCAGCGTGGCGGCAGAGTTTGCCAAGGCGCTGAAAATAAACGCATCCCGCCGGGATGGCTATATGGAATCGCAGGATGCGGTGGTGACCTGGTGCGTCGGTCATCTGGTGACCATGAGCTATCCGGAAGTTTATGACGCCGGCTTAAAGCGCTGGAGTCTTTCCACGCTTCCTTTTATTCCGGAGGAATTCCGGTATGAGGTGATCGACTCGGTAAAGAAGCAGTTCGCCATCGTGAAGGGGCTCCTGACCCGTCCGGACGTGGATGTCATCTATGTCTGTACGGACTCCGGGCGTGAAGGAGAGTATATTTACCGTCTGGTGGAACAGATGGCGGGAGTCCGGGAGAAAAAGAGACGCCGGGTCTGGATTGATTCGCAGACAGAGGAGGAGATCCTGAAGGGGATACAGGGAGCAAAGGATCTGTCGGAATACGATAATCTGGCGGCATCCGCCTATCTGAGGGCCAAGGAAGATTATCTGATGGGGATTAATTTTTCCCGTCTTCTGACGCTGAAATACGGCAATGCACTGTCTTCTTATATGAAGAGAGACCGCACGGTGCTGTCGGTGGGACGTGTGATGACCTGTGTCCAGGGGATGGTGGTGCGCCGGGAGAGGGAGATCCGGCAGTTTGTTAAGACGCCGTTTTACCGGGTGGTGGGTACGCTTGACTGTCAGGGCAGCCATCTGGAAGCGGAGTGGAAGGCGGTGGAGCAGAGCCGGTACTATGGCCAGTCGTGCCTCTATAAGGATAACGGTTTTCGGGAGAGGGAGAAGGCGGAGGAGCTGATCGGGTATCTGAATCGGAATCCTCCGGTGACGGCCAGGCTTCTGTGTATGGAAAAGAAGCTGGAAAAGAAGAATCCGCCGCTTCTGTTTAATCTGGCCGAGCTGCAGAACGAGTGCTCCCGGCTCTTTAAGCTCAGTCCTGACGAAACGCTGAAGATCGCTCAGGAGCTGTATGAAAAGAAGCTGGTGACCTATCCCCGCACAGATGCCCGCGTGCTGTCGTCGGCGGTGGCAAAGGAGATCCGTAAGAATATCGGCGGCCTGCAGGCCATCCTTGGTGTGCGAAGCTTTGCGGAGAAAATCCTGAAGGAGGAAAGCTATAAGGGAATCAGTAAGACCCGCTATGTAAACGATAAGGCGATCACCGACCACTATGCCATCATTCCCACCGGTCAGGGAATCGGGCAGCTGGGGCGGCTGGGCGCGCTGGCGGTAAAGGTATATGAGGTGATCGTGCGGCGGTTTTTGAGCATATTTTTCCCGCCGGCCGTGTACCGGAAGTACAGTCTGGAATTTTTGATTGAGACGGAGCACTTCTTTGCCTCCTATAAGGTGCTGGAGGAGCCGGGGTATCTGATCGTGGCGGCGCCGGCAGGTCAGGGGAAGGAGCGGACGAAGGCCGGACAGCCGGAGGAGGGAGCGGGAGATAAAAAAGAAGATTCCGGGGATACGGAGCTTCTGGCAAAGATCGTCGGGCTGAAAAAGGGAATATGCCTGCCGGTGGAAGGCTTTGCGGTAAAGGAGGGGGAGACCTCGCCTCCCAAACGCTACACCTCCGGTTCCATTATCCTGGCCATGGAAAATGCAGGCCAGCTCATAGAGGATGAGGAGCTGCGGGCTCAGATCAGAGGCAGCGGCATCGGGACCAGCGCGACCCGGGCAGAGATCCTGAAAAAGCTGGTGGCCAACGAGTACCTGGCTCTGAATAAAAAGACGCAGGTGATCACGCCCACACTTCTGGGGGAATTGATCTATGATACGGTGGATCAGTCTCTGCGCCAGCTTTTGAATCCGGAGCTGACAGCCAGCTGGGAGAAGGGGCTGACCTATGTGGCTCAGGGACAGATCACGGAAGAGGAATATATGCAGAAGCTCTCCGGCTTTATCCGCCGCCGGACTGCCAATGTGCTGAATCTGAGTAATGGCCGGCAGCTCTATGGGCTTTATGATCAGGTGAAGCCTTTTTATGAGAGCGGTAAAAAATCAAAATAATTTTTGTTTTTTTTCATTTTTTTCCTCTTGTATTGGACAGAAAAAAAGAATACAATAGGGGGTGGATGACAGAAACAGCGTTGTGGCGGAAGGAAGAGCTTCTGTCACAGGAAGGAGGGGGAAGTCCATTGGACGAGAATTTTCGGTCTCTGATAGAGGATATCCTGGAGAATCCGGCTTTTATAAAGCTGCACAATTATCATCACCATGGACCGGAGAATACGGTGTATGACCACTCGGTGGCTACGGCCCGGCTGGCTTACGATATGGGGCGGCGTCTGCATCTGAAGGCGGCAGAGCTGCGTTCTTTGACCCGCGTCGCGCTTTTACATGATTTCTTTGGTTATAACTGGCGGGAGGACTGGTATAAGGACTTCGTGCATCACTATCGCGGAATGCGCCGGTTTACCCATATGCATGCGTTTGTCCACGGTGAGATTGCTGCGGGCCGGGCCAGGCTGTACTTTGATCTGACGCCGAAGCAGTGCGAATCGATTGCAAGCCATATGTTTCCGCTTTCGACCTCTCTGCCTAAGAGCCGGGAAGCCTGGCTTTTGACGCTGGCGGATAAGGCGGTGGCTTCTAAGGAGATGTCCGTGACGGCCGGGCGCAGCGTGCGTAATCTGTGGCACAGGCTGTTTGGGGCGGCATAAGATGGCAGAAAAGAGAGGAATGTATGATGAAGGACTGGATGACGAAGGCGTTATACACGCTGGATGAGACGCTGGCAAAACCGCTTTTGGAGCAGTATGAATTTCCGTGGGAGGCGCTGCCTCATATCGGAGCGTTTATTGAGAAGCTGGGAGCCGGACTGAGTGAGGAGGAGTATGAGGCCAGGGAGAATCATGTATGGATCGCCCGCACTGCGAAGGTAGCCCCGACGGCCTTTATCGGCAGTCATGTGATCATCGGAAAGAATGCTGAGATCCGGCACTGCGCCTTTATCCGTGCCAATGCCCTGGTAGGCGAAGGAGCGGTGGTGGGGAACTCCACGGAGCTTAAGAATGTGATTTTGTTTAACGGGGTACAGGTGCCCCACTATAATTATGTGGGGGATTCGATCCTGGGGTATAAGGCTCATATGGGAGCCGGCTCCATCACATCCAATGTAAAATCCGATAAGACGCTGACGGTGGTGAAGACGCCGGAAGGTGAAATTCCCACAGGCTTAAAGAAATTTGGAGCCATGCTGGGAGACCATGTGGAGGTGGGCTGCGGCACCGTATTGAATCCGGCCAGCGTGGTGGGGAGAGAGAGCAATATCTACCCGCTGTCGATGGTGCGCGGGTTTGTGCCGCCCTGCTCCATCTATAAGAAACAGGGCGAGGTAGCGAAAAAGCACTGACACAACAGAGACCTTGTGTTTGAAAGGACTTCCTTTTGGGTACACTTATCAGAAAGCGGCAGGCCGCATAAGTGTAAACAGGGAGGTCCTTTATTATGTTTGGGATTTTGATATCGCTCTTGTCGGGAGCCCTGATGAGCATCCAGGGTGTGTTTAATTCCGAGGTGACCAAGCAGACCAGTGTCTGGGTGTCAGCCGGATGGGTTCAGCTGACAGCCTTTGTCACCTGCGTGGCTCTGTGGCTGTTCACCGGCCGGCAGCAGGTGACAGGCCTTTTTGCCGTGTCGCCCTGGTATATGCTGACCGGAGGAATCATCGGCGCTTTCATCACCTATACCGTGATTCAGGGGATGAGCCTGCTGGGACCGGCCCGCTCCGTCATGCTGATCGTGGTGTCGCAGCTTCTGGTGGCATACCTGATCGAAGCCTTTGGTCTGTTCGGCGTGGATAAAGTGGCTTTTGAATGGCGCCGGGTGATCGGTATGGGGCTGGCGGTCATCGGAATTATAATTTTTAAGTGGTGACAGAAAAGCCTTGTAATTTCCCGGGAGATTCGTTAAAATAGACATGAGGCAAAAGGAAAGCCGGCTTCTCTCATGAAAGGAGGAGCTAGCTTTGAGAAAAGAAAGGCAAAGAAATGAGATCGGCCGGGCCGTTTGGCGCAGGGCTGCTGTTTGTGTAGTTAGAAGGTGGCTGGCCGGAATGGTATTTCTGGCCGCTTTGATTATCATTGTGGGAGTGCTGACAGGCTGCGGCGGCCGGGGAAGCGCGGTGGTGATCGAAGGCGGCGGGGAGAATGCCGTGGAGAGTACCAAAGAGGAAGGCAGACAGGAGAGCACGGCGGAGGATACCATGCCAGAGAAAGCGCCTCAGAGCGCCGGCAGCGAAGCAGCGGCCGGGGAGGAGGCGGATACGCCACAGGAGAAGAGGATTTTTGTCCATGTGTGCGGCGAGGTATGCCGGCCTGGCGTCTATGAGCTGGCGGAGGGAAGCCGTGTCCAGGCCGTGGTGGAAGCGGCGGGAGGACTGACACAGGATGCGGCTCCGGAGGCGGTGAATCTGGCGGCGGTGGTGACGGACGGCAGCAAGGTGACGATTCCGTCGAGACAGGAGAGCTCTGTGGAGGCCGGTGAAACGACACAGGGGAGCTGGTACGAGACGCCGGAGGATACGAAAAACGCCTTAAATCCCAGCAAAAAAGACGAAGCGGGAGGCAGCGCCGCCCTGGTGGATATCAATCGGGCCGGGGTGGCGGAGCTTTTGACGATACCGGGGATCGGCGAGACCAGGGCCGGTGCTATCATCGCCTACCGGGAGGAATACGGTCCCTTTGGGGAGATCGAAGATATCATGAAGGTGACCGGTATCAAGGATGGTCTGTTTTCAAAGATCAGAGATTATATTACAGTGGGAGGATGAAGACATATGGCGAACCGGATACTGGTGGTGGATGATGAGAAACTCATTGTAAAGGGGATTCGTTTCAGTCTGGAGCAGGACGGAATGCAGGTGGACTGTGCCTACGACGGCGAGGAGGCGCTTGCGCTTGCCAGACAGAATGAGTACGATGTGGTGCTGTTAGATCTGATGCTGCCGGTATACGATGGCTATGAAGTATGTCAGCGTATCCGTGAATTTTCCGATATGCCGGTCATCATGCTGACGGCTAAGGGCGATGACATGGATAAGATCCTGGGGCTGGAGTACGGGGCGGATGACTACATCACCAAACCATTCAACATTCTGGAAGTGAAGGCCCGCATCAAGGCGATCATCCGCCGCAGCAGTAAGACCGCGGCCAGAGAGGAGAGTACGGCTCTGGTGAAGGTGGGAGAACTGTCTCTGGACCGGGAGAGCCGCCGGGTCTTTATCGGAGAGCGGGAGGTGAATCTGACCGCTAAGGAATTTGATCTTCTGGAGCTGTTTCTGACCAATCCGGGGAAGGTATTCAGCCGGGAAAAGCTCTTAAATGTGGTCTGGGGCTTTGAATACCCCGGCGATGTCCGGACGGTGGATGTCCATGTCAGAAGACTGCGGGAGAAGGTGGAGCCGAATCCCAGCGATCCCAGATATGTGTATACCAAGTGGGGCGTGGGCTACTATTATAAAGGATGAAGTCGATGAAATGGAAGCGCATACGCGGAAAATACAGAAAAAGTCTTCATATCCGGCTGATTCTCATTCTTCTGGCAGTGGGGATTGCGCCCCTGGCAGTCATTGGCCGTCTGCTGGTATACAGTTCCCGTGAGAATCATATCAGGTCCAGAATGACGGAGCTTCAGTACCAGAGCGTGGCTGTGGTGAGTGAGCTGGAAGAGAGAGATTATCTGTCCAATATGTCTCAGCCCGTACTGACAGCGGAGATAGACCAGCTGGCGCGTTTTTACAGGGGGCGCATTATCCTGGTGGACAGCGATTACCGGATCCGTAAGGATACGTATCATCTGGCAGAGGGAAAGTACAATATTTCCGAGGAGGTGTTATCCTGTTTTGGCGGATCGAACACGGCCCGGTATGACGAGGAGGGACAGTATCTGGAGCTGTCTCTGCCGGTGTCCGGAAAGGACGGTACGGTAAAGGGGGTTATGGTCATTACGGCGTCCATGGAATTTCTGACATCGTTGCAGGATCAGCTGGAGGACCAGAGAAGGACGGCAGTGATTATCGGAGGACTCCTTGTGGCCGTGGCGTCGTTTTTCCTCTCGGAACTCTTTGTACGTCCGGTTAAGAAGGTTGCCAGAGCCATTGACAGTTCTTCTCAGGATTCCGTAGGCAGCGATATCCAGCTGGAGGATTGCGCGGAGACGGTTCAGATCGCTCAGGCCTATAACCGTATGCTGGCCCGCCTGCGCACTCTGGATGAATCCAGACAGCAGTTTGTCTCCAATGTGTCCCATGAGCTGAAGACGCCGATCACGTCGATCCGTGTGCTGGCGGATTCTTTAATCGGCCAGGAGGAGGTGCCGGTGGAGCTGTACCGGGAGTTTATGAGCGATATATCGGCAGAAATCGACAGAGAGAGCCAGATCATTGACGATCTTCTGGCGATGGTCCGTCTGGATAAGGCCAACGCGGAGCTGAACATCTCCGGGGTAAACATCAACGAGATGATGGAGAGTATTCTGAAACGGCTTCGTCCGCTGGCCATGAAACGCAATGTGGAACTGGTGCTGGAGAGCTTCCGGCCGGTGCAGGCTGACGCGGATGAGGTGAAGCTGAATCTGGCCGTCACCAATCTGGTGGAAAATGCGATCAAGTATAATGTGGATAACGGATGGGTCCGGGTGTCCTTAAACGCGGATCATCAGTTCTTCTATATTAAGGTGGCCGATTCCGGTATTGGGATCCCCGAAAAGGAGTGGGATCACATTTTTGAACGATTTTACCGCGTGGATAAGGCCCGTTCCCGGGCTACGGGAGGTACGGGACTGGGACTGGCGATCACAAAAAATATCATTTCTCTGCATCATGGAGCGGTGAGGGTTCACAGCGCCGAGGGAGAGGGGACTACCTTTACGGTACGGATCCCTCTTACATATCGCAGGCAGGAGGGAGAGGTATGAGAGCACAGGGGAGACGGACAGGCGGTATGGGGAGATATCTGCGCAAATGTGCGGCTGTGGCAGCTGTGCTGTGTCTGGCCGGCTTTGTCTGGGGCTGCGGTCGCGAGAGGGCGCCTGAGACGCCTCAGGAAGGCCAGTATTATACCTACTTTGTCAATCCCTCCGGGACAGGACTGATTAGCCAGATCTATGAACCGAAAGCCGGTCCGGTGGAGGCGATCATAGAGGAGCTCCTTCTCCAGTGCCAGACCGTGCCGGAAGGAAGGGAGGGACGGCGGGCGATACCGTCCAATGTGGCTCTGTCCGGTCCGGTCCGGCTGGAGGACGGCATTGCCAGCATTTATTTTGACACCACCTATACGACGATGGATAAGGTGACGGAGCTTCTGTGTAAAGCGGCTTTGGCTAAGACCCTGACGCAGCTGGAGGAGGTGGAGTACATCTCCATCTATGTAAATGACAGGCCTTATACCGGAAACAACGTGGTGGCGCCTGCGGGGGACGGGGAGAACACGGCGCCGGGAGAAAACACAGGCGGAACCGAGACGGCAGGGATCGCCGGGGCGGTGAATACGGAGCCTGTTCTTCTGAGCGGAGCCGATTTTATCGATAACACGGGCGACGCTACGAACCAGTATACCCAGGCCGAGCTGAACCTCTATTTTGCCAATGAGGAGGGTACCGCTCTGGTGGAGGAGGAGCGCGCCGTGGTGTATTCCAGCAGCCTCTCTCTGGAGCGGGTCGTGCTGAATCAGCTGGTGGAAGGACCTTATACGGAGGGAAATAAAGCGACGCTGCCGAAGGATCTGAAGATACAGGGAGTGAGCCTGCGGGACGGCGTGTGCTATGTGGATTTTGACAGTGTGTTTCTGACGGCGCCGGTGGATGTGGCGGACGTGGTGGAGATCTATTCCGTGGTGAATTCGCTGACTGAGCTGCCGGGAGTGAGCCAGGTACAGATCACCATCAACGGTTCGGCCAACGAGATTTTCAGAAACAGCATTCCCCTGTCCGGACGGTTTTCCCAGGACCTTAAGTTTTTGGAGGAAGAGAAAGAGGAATAGCAGCAGAGGTTACAAAGAGGGTCAGCCGATGCCCTGCTCTTTGAAAAGAGCCATGTTGATTCCTTCGGATATGGTAAAGCTGAGCCGGGCCACGGTCTCGTCGATATCCTTGGGAGTGACAAACATGGGACCAAAGCGGGGCTCCAGAAGCTCCCGGATCAGCGCGTATTTTTCGTCGCTGCTCATATGAAAGAGCGTGTCAGCGAAATGCCCCGTATCCGTCTCCCGGCGCAGGACGTCGATCAGCGCATCCAGCGTGTCGGTTACGATGGCGGCGGCGCCTACCACGGTGGGAACGCCTATGGCAATGACGGGTACGCGGAGGCTTTCCTTTGTCATACTGTGGCGGTGATTGCCCACACCGGAGCCGGGATGGATTCCGGTGTCGGAGAGCTGAATGGTGGTTCCCAGCCGGGAGACGCTGCGGGCGGCCAGGGCATCGATCACCAGAATCAGATCCGGGTGAATCTGGGAGGCGAGAGCCTTTACGATTTCAGCAGTTTCCATACCGGTCTGAGCCATGACGCCGGGGACGATGCCGCAGAGAGAAGCGCTGCCGGTGGGAAACGCAGGTAATTTATATTCGCCTGTCTGCAAATGCCGGGTGATGAGCAGATGGCTTAAGACCCGGGGACCGAGGGCGTCCGGCGTCACATCCGCATTTCCAAGTCCCACGGCCAGTATGGACGGAGGTTTCTGTTCCGGCAAAAAGGGCGCCATCAGCAACGTAAGCTGCGCGGCCAGCACCCGGGATACTTCCCTGTGATAGTCGCCGTCGTTTTGACTCATCCGTACGGATTCCAGTGTGACATAGGTCCCTATGGGCTTGCGCAAAAGCTGTGAGCCCTGTTCGTTTTCCACGATGACCCGGGTGATATGGACTGCGGAATTCTCCTCCGTGTATTCATTCACGGATACGCCGGGGAAGGAGGATATTCCCTCCTCTTTCTGCTGCTCCGCCTCTTCCACGGCCAGGTCGGTGCGGACATCGAAGACAGGCATCCCTGTAAAGGCAGGGTCTGTCTCTTCCTGGGAAAGATAGCCGGTTTTTATAGGGGCTTCGGTGGGATTTCGATTCATAAGCTTCTCCTTTTTATATGAGGCCGGCCGGTCCGGCGTCTCTTGTCAGTATGGACGGTTTGACTCAAAATATGTATGCGTTACTACTTACAAGGATATCCTCAGTGGACAAAGACCCAGGCGTCATTTCTTCTTCCTTTTCAAATAGCTGCGAACAGCAGCCTGCGCCTGTATTTTTCGGCGAATTTTGTGATTTTACCTATTGACAATCTCTGTCGGATTCGTTAAAATATACGGGTATGTTTACATTAGATACGTCCGTGTCCGGCTTTAATGCAAACAAATTGGAGAAAGAAAATCATACAATTTGGAGGTGTACAGATTGGCAAACATTAAATCTGCTAAGAAGAGAATTCTGGTAAACGAGACCAAGGCTGCCCGCAATAAGTCTATCAAGTCCGGCGTGAAGACCGCGGTGAAGAAGGTAGACGCTGCTGTGGCTGAGGGAAATAAGGAAGCGGCAGGCGTTGCTCTGCAGAACGCGATTTCCACCATCGATAAGGCGGCCAGCAAGGGCGTCTATCATAAGAATACGGCATCCAGAAAGATCTCTCGTTTGACCAAGGCCGTAAACGGAGTGGAATAATAGAGACTATATAGTAAAGAAATGAAAACCCCGGGTTAGCTGCGCCCGGTATTTAGGAGAGGGCTTTGGACCGAAGGTGTGCGGTCGAAAGCCCTCTCTGACGTATGGCAGAAGCCGGTTCGGGTCGATTCGCGCGGACCGGCAGGGAGGTAGAGATGAGGATTGGAATGGGATACGATGTCCACCGGCTGGTGGAGGGAAGAAAGCTGATCCTGGGCGGCGTGGAGATTCCCTATGAGAAGGGACTTCTGGGGCATTCCGATGCCGATGTACTGCTCCATGCGGTCATGGACGCTCTGCTGGGGGCGGCGGCTCTGGGAGATATCGGGATGCATTTTCCGGACAGTGATCCGGCCCTGTCGGGAGCAGACAGCGGCATGCTTCTGGCGCAGGTGGGCGGGCTTCTGAAAAAAGAGGGCTACCGGATAGAAAATATTGACGCCACCGTCATAGCCCAGAGGCCGAAGCTGGGGCCCTATCGGGAGCAGATGCGCCGCAATATGGCCCGGGTGCTGGAGCTTGCCGCGGATCAGGTAAACGTCAAGGCGACCACGGAGGAGGGGCTGGGCTTTACCGGAAGCGGGGAGGGCATATCGGCTCAGGCGGTGGTCCTGCTTCAAAAAATGTCTTGACAAATGAATCTTTTTTGCATAGACTAAAGTATAAGAAAAGTAAAAGGCAGGGAAAGGAAGAGTATCCTGTGAATGGGCAGCAGAGAGGGAGCGTTATGAGCTGGAAGCGTTCCTTGCCGGGACTCGGGAGAAGTGCATCCGGGAGCCGGCCCTGTGAAGAAGTCCGGAGGAGTCGGGCTGTCAGCAGGGCACGCATGATCCACGTTACGGATCAGGAGGGAGGGCCGGAAGGCCCTAATCAGAGTGGAACCGCGGAGCAGGCAGCTTCGTCTCTTTATACAGGAGACGGGGCTTTTTCTTTTTCTGTGGAAAGGATGGATAAATGGGAATCATATCTTATATCCGTAAGGAGGCAAGCGTCATCAAGGAGCGCGATCCGGCGATCAAATCTTCGGCTGAGGTGCTCTTATATTCCAGCTTCTGGGCGATCTTAGCCTATCGGACAGCTCACAGATGGTACGAGAAAAAGCACTATTTCTGGGCCAGATGGCTGTCCCAGCGGGCGGCCAGGAGGACGGGGATCGAGATCCATCCCGGCGCAAGGATCGGACAGGGGCTTTTCATCGACCACGGTCACGGAGTAGTGATCGGAGAGACCACGGTCATCGGGGACAATGTGACGCTGTATCAGGGAGTGACCTTGGGAGGTAACGGTAAGGAGAAGGGAAAGCGTCATCCCACCCTTGGCAACAATGTGATGGTCAGCGCCGGAGCCAAGGTGCTGGGGTCTTTTACCATCGGAGATAATTCAAAGATCGGAGCTGGTTCCGTGGTGCTGACCGAGGTGCCGCCGAATTCCACGGTGGTGGGAGTGCCGGGCCGCGTGGTAAAGCGGGATAATGTCCGTCTGCCGCAGCAGGATCTGGATCAGGTGAGTCTGCCGGATCCGGTGAAACAGGAGTTGGAGCAGTTAAAGAAGGAATGCGCCGGTCTGCGCGCCGGTTTGGAGGAGCTAAGGAAAGCGAGGCTTTCCGGCGAAGAACAGTAAAAAATACGGAGAAACGAGAAAGGAAACCAGGATGAAGATCTATAACACACTGACCAGAAGAAAAGAAGAGTTCGTGCCGCTTACGCCGGGAAAGGTAAAGATGTATGTCTGCGGCCCCACGGTGTATAATTTGATTCATATCGGCAATGCCCGTCCCATGATCGTTTTTGATACGGTGCGCCGGTATTTTGAGTACAGGGGCTTTGAGGTGAATTATGTGTCCAATTTTACCGATGTGGATGATAAGATTATCAAAAAGGCCATCGAGGAGGGCGTGGAGGCTTCTGTGATTTCCGGGCGTTATATCGCCGAGTGCAAAAAGGATATGGAAGCCATGAATGTGCGCCCGGCCACGACCCATCCCCTGGCAACGCAGGAGATCTGCGGGATGCTGGACATGATCGGCACGCTGATAGAAAAGGGGCATGCCTATGCGGTGTCTGACGGCACGGTGTATTTCAGCACAGGCAGCTTCCCGGAGTATGGCAAGCTGTCTCACAAAAACCAGGAGGATCTGCAGGCGGGGCACCGCTTGATCCGGGTCACGGGAGACGAGAAGAGGAATGAGTACGATTTTGTACTCTGGAAGCCCAAAAAGGAGGGGGAGCCTTATTGGGAGTCTCCCTGGTGCCAGGGCCGTCCCGGCTGGCATATCGAGTGCTCCGTCATGGCGAAGAAATATCTGGGCGACGAGATTGATATCCATGCGGGAGGGGAGGATCTGGTCTTTCCTCACCATGAAAACGAGATTGCCCAGAGCGAGGCGGCCAATGAAAAGCCCTTTGCCCGGTACTGGATGCACAATGCCTTCTTAAATATAGACAATAAAAAAATGTCCAAATCTGCCGGGAACTTCTTTACGGTGCGGGATATTTCCGAGAGGTATGACTTGCAGGTACTGCGCTTTTTCATGCTCAGCGCCCACTACAGGAGCCCTCTGAATTTCAGCGACGGCCTGATGGAGGCGGCAAAAAACGGCCTGGAGCGCATCGTGACCTGCGCCGGCCGTCTGAGAGAGCTGTCGGGCAATACCGGTGCGGGCGGATGCGCCCCGGGTGAGCTCACATCGAAGGAGAAAGAGGACTGGGAGCAGGCGCAGGCTCTGGCGGTCAAATATGAGGCGGCCATGGACGATGATTTCAATACGGCGGACGCCATTGCCGCTGTGTTTGAGCTGGTGAAGCTGGCCAATACCACGGCTGGCCCCTCTTCCACGGCCTCCTATGTGGAGAGACTCAGAGAAAAGCTTACGCAGCTGTGCGATATCCTGGGACTGATTACGGAGAAGGAGGAAGAACTTTTAGACAGCGATGTGGAGGAGATGATCGCAAAACGGCAGCAGGCCAGGAAGGAGAGAAACTTCGCGCTGGCGGATCAGATCCGCGGGGAGCTGGCGGCAAAAGGAATTCTTCTGGAGGATACGAGAGAGGGAGTCAAGTGGAAGAGAGCATAGAGAGAGAAAAGGCAGAGAAAGAAAGCCCGCATAGAGAAAACCAGCCGGAAGAAAGCCTGGAGACCTGCGCCAGACGGCTTTTTGCCATTCCTGACTTTGATTTGCGGGCGTACTCTCCGCTGACGCTGGCATTTCTGGGGGATGCGGTATATGAGCTGGTGATCCGCACCATGGTGGTGACGAAGAAAAACGCGTCGCCCAACCAGCTCAATAAGGAGAGCAGCGCTCTGGCAAAGGCGGGAGCGCAGGCCGGAATGATGCATGGGCTGCTGCCTTTTTTATCAGAGGAGGAGGAAGCGGTCTATCGGAGAGGCCGCAACGCCCATTCTGCGACCAGGGCGAAGAATGCGACGGTCTCCGATTACCGGACTGCCACCGGGTTTGAGGCTCTGATCGGCTATCTCTATCTGGCCGGCGATATGAGGCGTGTACTGGAGCTGATCCATCTGGGTCTGGAGCAAAAGGGAGAGACAGGAGAGAAAAAATGAAATATGAAGAGTTTACAATAGAAGGGCGCAACGCAGTGCTGGAGGCGCTGCGTTCCGGCAGGACCATCGACCGCCTGTATATCCAGGACGGCTGTAAGGATGGCCCGATCCAGACGATTGTGCGGGAGGCACGAAAGAGAGATACTATTCTTTCCTTTGTGAAGAAGGAGAGGCTGGACCAGATGTCGGAGACGAAGAAGCATCAGGGCGTCATCGCTCAGGCAGCGGCCTATGAGTATGCTCAGGTGGAGGATATGCTGGAGGCAGCCAGAGCAAAGGGAGAGGACCCGTTTCTGTTTCTGCTGGACGGAATCGAGGATCCTCATAATCTGGGAGCGATCATCCGCACCGCGAATCTGGCCGGAGCTCACGGTGTGATCATCCCCAGGCGCCGGGCAGTAGGACTGACTGCCGTGGTGGCCAGAACCTCAGCGGGAGCGCTGAATTACACGCCGGTGGCCAGAGTGACAAATCTTTCTGTCACAATCGAAGATCTGAAAAAACAGGGATTGTGGTTTGCCTGCGCGGATATGGATGGAGAGGTGATGTACCGGTGTAACCTGAAAGGGCCTCTGGGCCTGGTCATCGGCAATGAGGGGGAGGGAGTGGGCCGCCTGGTCCGGGAAACGTGCGATATGACAGTTTCCATTCCGATGAAGGGAGACATTGATTCCCTCAACGCGTCGGTGGCGGCCGGTGTGCTGGCCTTTGAGGCTGTGCGGCAGAGAATGGGCGCCGGCTGATCTTACAGAGGCAGCTTTTTGGCGAGCATATCCGGGTTGGAAGCGTAATGCAGGGCGTCCTTGCGGCTGATGGTCCCTTCTTTACACAGCTTCATCAGGCTGGTATCCATGGAAAACATGGTATCGGTGGCACTGGAATAGATATGGCCGTCGATCTGATGAACCTTGTTTTCCCGGATCATATTGCGGATCGCCGGTGTCATGGTCATCAGCTCAAAGGCGGGGATTCTGGTGCCGTCGGAGGTGGGGATCAGCTGCTGGGAAGCGACGGCCTGCAAAACGGAAGCCAGCTGTATGGTGATCTGATGCTGCTGAGCCGGCGGAAATACGTCGATGATACGCTCGATGGTGCTGGATGCGCCGATGGTGTGCAGGGTGGAGATCACCAGGTGGCCGGTCTCCGCCGCTGTCATGGCGATATTGATGGTCTCATAGTCGCGCATTTCGCCCAGAAGGATCACATCCGGAGCCTGTCTGAGGGCAGCGCGCAGCGCCGCCACATAGCTGGCGGTGTCGGAGCTGACTTCCCGCTGGCTGACGATGGATTTCTTGTGGCGGTGGAGAAATTCCAGAGGATCCTCCAGCGTGATAATGTGGCCTTCGTGGGTCTCGTTGATCTGATCGATGATACAGGCCAGGGTGGTGGATTTACCGCTGCCGGCCGGACCGGTGACCAGCACCAGCCCCTTGGTGTACTGTCCCAGACGCATAATAGAGGGGGGGATGTGCAGTTCATCCGGGTCTGGCAGCTGAAATACGATGACGCGGATGACGGCGGCCAGAGAGCCTCGCTGCCGGTAGGTGCTGACACGAAAACGGGAGAGCCCGGGAATGGCAAAGGAAAAGTCATCGTCTCCTCTGGCTTTCAGGACTTCCATGGAACGTTTGCCTGCCAGCTCGTAGATCTGAGCGATCAGCTCGTCGGTGGCATCGGGAGTGCACCGGTCTTCCCCGAAGGTATGGAGAGTATTGTTGACCTTATAGGACAAAGGAAGCCCTGCGACGATAAAAAGGTCGGAAGCCTCCTCTTTGGTGGCCTGTGAAAGAAAATCATATATATTCATAATACGGCAAAAAAAGCTCCTTTCTTTTTCTTCATGTTCACTGTTTTGGAGCCTGGTAGACCGGCAGCGTGCTGTCAGGTTCCCAGGCGGAAGTCTCTGTAAGCTTCCAGGACCGGATATGATAGAAGCCCTGGCCGGATGCGGTGGGATACAGCGGTACCACAGCCACATGCAGGGACTGTTTGGAGGTCATGGGTAATTCATATTCCAGCAAAGGCGTCTCCCCTTCCTTCAGGAAGATAGTGACGCCGTCGGAGAGAGCATCGCCGGCAGAAGAGACGACCTCATTCCAGTCCGTGTCCGCGACAGCAGCCAGATAGGCGCTCTCGCCGGAGGACCGGTCGTAGAGAGCTGCCAGAGAATCGTCGATGACAGCCAGAATCTGCTCGGCCCGGGAAGATGTCTGGTAATACTGTTTCAGTCTGTCGGCTGTACGGCTGCTCATGCTGTAATCAGCCCTGGCAGTGACTAAAGACAGGACAGAGAATGTGACCAGACACAGGACCAGAAAGATCAGTACCAGGGAGGACGTCCCGATATTAAAAAAAGAAAATTTCTGCTTTTTCATATGGCCTCCTCATAGGACTCATTTGCCAGCTGCCGTGGAATGTGAAAACTGGCGGGGAGGGTGTAGATCTCCTGCCCCTGAGCGTCGGAGATCCCGATCTGTGCCAGGAGGAACTGTTCTTCCCGGGAGAGGGATACGGTTACGATGTAAACCGCGTCTTCTCTGTCGGCAGGCTCCCAGCCCCGGTCATAATAGAGAAAGACAAAGGAGTCTTCACAGACGGCTTCCGGGTAGAACCGGCACAGGGCATCGGAGGCATCCTGAAGGGAGCCGTCGCTTCCCCGGATCAGTGTGGAGATATTCTCGCACAGATTGTGGGAGAAGGTCAGGTTTTCGGCATCCTGACTGAGCAGTCTGGCTTTTACGAAGACCTGAATGCACAGAGCTGCCGTCAGGATGAAAAACAGGATGGAGAAGAGCAGCTCCAGCAGAAAAAGGCTTGATTTGGATGCGGAATGCAGTTTCATGATATCAGTATCCTCCCTGCCGTAAAGGTGTGGAATGGGGCTTTAAAACCAGCTGCAGCATACGGGCGCCGTCTGTCAGCGAGACCATGAAAAGGCCGTCTTCCAGGGAAGAAACGGTGAAATTCTCCACCTCCGTGAGAGCCTCTCCCATGTGCAGAGACGCAGGAGTTTCCTCCGTGACAAACAGCTCCATGAGCCGGCCGTCCTGTTCATAAATATAGGTGACGCAGGGAATCTCCGCCACGGTCTGACGGATGGCCAGGGCCGGCTGTCCCTCCAGCTCGGCTATCTGGAGGGAGCCGGATTCATCACAGCTGCGGACCTTTTCCGCTATGTAGGAGAGGGCTGTGGCTGCGGTGTAATTATCCTGCATCTGGGTCACTGTGGAGCGGTAAACCTGAAGCCCGATCAGGACGACAGCCAAAGCTGTGATGGTGAAGAAACCAAAGAGAGACAGAACGAAGAGAAAATCAATGGAATGACGTTCCTTTGCACGCTGCTTCACGGAAGAATCCCTCCTTTGCGTTCAATGACCATGATAGTGGGAGGCAGGTTGGAGCCGATGGGCTCATAATGGATAATAAAACGGTCCTCATCATAGGTGATACCATAATGGTCGATCAGATAGGAGAGGCTCTCCGGATAGAAGCCTTCCGATGCATAGCAATGGAGACAGCCGTTTCTGAGGGCGCGTTCCAGGCTGGTCTTCTGTTCGGCGGCGGCAGCGTCCGAGGTCTGCCCCAATATGCCCAGAAACAGAATCATGATACAGAGAAAGGCAGCGACGGACAAAAAGGCGCCGCGGAACTCTCGCGATGAGGAATGGGATTGAAAACGATTCATATGGATCACTTCCTATTCTGATTATCCTAAAGTGGACATGATACTCATAAGAGGCAGCATCACAGACAGCAGAATCAGTCCTACCAGGATCGACAGCAGGGCTACCAGCGTAGGCTCCACGAAGGAGATGGCCCGGCTGATGGTTTCCGTGGCTTCCTCCTCATACTGACCGGCGATTTTCTCCATGACCTCGTCCATGGAACCAGTTTTGAAGCCGATGGATACCATGCGGGCCTGGATGCCGGAGAAAATACCGCTCTTTGTGATGGCACTGTCGAAATCGTGGTCTTCCTCCAGGGCTTTGCGGCAGAAGGCGGTCTTCTCCTGAAGGATCGGGTGATCAGTAAGTCGGGCCACCATCTCCAGACTCTGGTCGGTGTCAAGGCCGCTCTTTAAGCAGAGGGACATGCCGGCCGCAAAGCGGGAGGTGGCGATTTTCAGCGAGAGCTTTTTGGTAAAAGGCAGTCTGGCGCTGAGCTGTCCGAAACGGGCACGGCCGGTTTTGGTGACGGCAAAGTAGAGGATCAGGACAGCAAGGAGCAGTACCAGGCCCACCAAAACGGCACTGTAACGGCTGAGAAGCTGTCCGAGATGAAAGATCCCCAGGGAAAAGCCGGACAGACCGCCGCCCAGCTGGCGGAACACCTGGTCAAAGATGGGCATGACCTTGATAATCAGGACCATGATGACGACGGCCATCATGCCCAGCATGGTCAGGGGATAGGTGACGGCGCTGCGGATGGCGGAGGAGATCTCCGTCTGCTGCCTGTAATAGCGGGCCAGCGCCTCCATGACCTGCTCCAGCCGGCCGGACTGCTCGCCGATCTCCGTCATGTGCAGGAAGTAGGGAGGAAAGGCATTTGTACCGGTCAGGGCCTGGCAGAAGGATTCTCCCTGTTCCATGCTCTCGCAGATCTTCTTTAACAGGGAAGCCCCCTGTGCATCACCGGCATCCTCCGCCATGATGGTGACGCCCTCCAGGGCCGATATGCCGGAGCGCAGAATCATATTCATCTGCTCTGAGAAAAAAATCAGTTCCTGTGTGTTCAGTGGATTCATATTACCCCTTCCCGTGCTCAGTGCACATTCTGGATTTCGTAATGATTGGTATCGGACATATATTCGTAGCTGGATTTGCTCTGCTTGTTGGTGGAGGCCAGCGTGGGATCCAAGAGGGTCCAGGCATGGCCGTCAAACTGGATCAGGCCGCTTAACCAGCCGGTCTCTTCCGTGTAGACGCTGATCCACGCATGGTAGATATCCATGGCATAGCCGATGTCCAGCCGGGCCGGGATGGACTGGCTGCGCAGCATGGCGACCATCAGCGCCGCGTAGTCAAAGCAGATGCCGGTCTGTGTCTGGAAGGTCTCATCCACTGTGGGAACATAGTGAGACTGGCTCAGAGCCTCCACATTATCTGCTTTATCGTAATCGTAAGTGGTATTGACGACGACATAGTCAAAGACAGCCTGGACCACGTCCAGATCCTCGTGGGAGGAAGCCGCCAGCTCCGCCGCCTTTTTGACTGCCAGGGTGTCCTCATCGAAATCCACATACTGGTTGGGATAGAGGAAAGGGAGAAACTCATTCTCCAGAGAGATCTCTATGGTATCGGAGTCCTGGACCGCGTATTTGGTACCGGTCAGATGTTCCAGAATCCGCACCGTATAGCTGCCGTCCCCGGCCGTAAAGGGCAAAACCGTGTAGTCCTTTGAGGGAGCGATAAAATAATAATATGTAACCTGATCAGGGCCTATGATCTGCACATGGATCAGATCAGACTCGCCGGTATACCGTATCATCATATACCCCTGATCCGTGTGGGACAGGTCCGCCTCGAAGACGTTGCCGTTCCAGACATGATCGCCGGAGGCTTCCGGGCTGAGTACAACGGGGGTGTTATCCCGCAGAGGTCTGGTATCCTGGGATGAAGACGTGCCGTCCGCAGACGGGGAGGAAGCACCGGATCCGTCGGTCTCCCGTACGCCGCCCGGAGGACGGTCCGTGTCGGTGACGGAGGATACGGATTGCTTATCCGTGGTGTTCGCGCTGTTTATGACGGCGGTGGTGCTGGGAGTGATCTCATCGGGTGAGGAACAGCCAATCAAAAAAATCAGCGCCACAGGGAGGATAACGCACAAAAGACGCATACCATGCGTCTTATATAAGGAAGAGGATTGCAGAAAACAATCGCGCAGATATCGGGACATGATCGTTCACCTCACAGGCATGTCATGAAAAATACGATACAAAACAGGTATCTTGATACGCGTTTAGTATACCACAGGAAAAGAGAGAAGGAAAGAGTTGAAATCATAAAAAATAGAAGATATAATGATAGCGTTTCGGGTAAGCAGACGTGACGTACGGGGACAAAAGGATCAGAGGTGAGAAGAATGGAGATCAGAGAGCTGAAGATCGGAGAGATGGAGCAGATTTACGATACATATCTGGTAAAGGATTTTCCCAAAGACGAGAGAAAGCCCTTTGGGACAATCCGGCGGATATACGAGGAAGGTCTGTACCGCGGTCTGGGATTTTATGAGACGGGACAGATGAAGGCATATGCTTTTTTGTGCGATGACATACAAAGAGAGTTCTGTCTGCTGGATTACTATGCGGTCCTTGACGGTCTGAGAGGAAAGGGCTTCGGGCAGAAAGCCATGGCGCGGCTGCGGGAGTTTTGCACAGACCGGACCGGCCTGATTATCGAATCGGAGAATCCGGCATTTGCAAAGGGAGAGGAGGACCGTTCTGTCAGAGAACGCCGGATCGCATTTTATGAAAAGTGCGGTCTGCGGCTGACACAGGTGAGGGGGATGGCATTCGGCGTGGAATATAAGATTCTGTATGCGCCCTGTAAGAGTACGGCGGACGACGAGAGGGTGGGAAAGGCCCTGTCGCAGATCTACCGGATGCTGGTGCCGGAGCCGGCCCACAGTAAATATATCCGGATTTCTTTCTGAAAGAGTTCTGTTTTACGGGCATGGTCCGTAAATATAGAGAAAGAGAGAAAACGGGCCTGACAGGCGGGAGGCGTCATCCGCCTGCGGAGGGCCGTGAGAGGCGGACTATGGACAGAATGATGGGAGGTATGGCGGCAGCGCTGGACTGGCTGAATAAAATATTGTGGGATTTGCCCTGTATGCTGGTATTATTTCTGGCTGCGGGGTTTTATTTTTCCTGGAGGACGGGCTGGTTTCAGTTTCGCAGACTATCCCTGTGGCTCTCCTGTACCTGGGGCAGGCTGATCCGTCCTGGCACAGATGAGAGGGAGGGACGTGACGGCATATCGGAACGCCAGTCGATCTGCACGGCGCTGGCAGCCACCGTGGGCACTGGTAATATCGTGGGAGTGGCCACGGCCATCACAGCCGGTGGTCCTGGGGCCGTATTCTGGATGTGGGTCAGCGCTTTCGTGGGTATGATGACTGGATTTGCGGAAAAAGTGCTGGGAATTCTCTACCGGGAGAAGGATGGACAGGGGCATTATCGTGGCGGTCCCATGACATATATGGAGAGGGGGCTGCATGCCAGGGGGCTGGCGGTGTGTTTTGCCCTGTTCTGTATGACGGCTTCCTTTGGCAGCGGCAATATCACGCAGATTCACTCTATGTCCGAAAGCCTCCGGGAAGCTTTCGGGATCCCGTCTTTTGTTACGGGCCTGATTACGGCGACCGTTACGGGAGCCGTGCTTTTGGGAGGAATCCGGCGGATCGGATCCTTTGCGGAGCGTCTGGTTCCTTTTATGGTGATTCTCTACATGGGCAGCGCCATGGCGGTTCTTTTCAGTCAGGCAGGACAGATTCCGGCGGCCTTTGGCCTGATTGTGCGGGAGGCGTTTCGCCTGCGTCCGGCCATCGGGGGCGCAGCCGGTTACGGAATCCTTGTGGCTATGCGCACCGGCGTGGCCAGGGGCGTCTTTACGAATGAAGCCGGACTGGGGGCTTCCGTCTTTGCTCACAGTGCGGCGGATACGAAGGAGCCGGTGGAACAGGGGATGTGGGGGATCTTTGAGGTATTTGTGGATACGATCGTGGTGTGTACCGTGACGGCTCTGGTCATACTGACCACGGCTCTGGCTTCTCCCCAGAGCGTGGAGGGACTGGACGGCGCTGCGCTGACCATGAGATGCTTCAGGCGTTTCTTTCCCTGGGGCGACGAGCTGATCGCTGTCTGTATGGCGCTGTTTGCCTTCGGAAGCCTGGTGGGATGGTCCTATTACGGGGAGCGGGCCACGGAATATCTCCTGGGGCCCCGTGCCGTACTTCCCTATAAAGCGGCGTACACTCTGGCGATTACGTTGGGAAGTCTGGCCCCTTTGTCTCTGGTCTGGAAGCTGGCAGATGTAAGCAACGCGCTCATGGCCATTCCCAATCTGACCGCGCTGTGCCTCCTGCGGGGGCAGGTTCTCAGCGCTCTGAAGCGGTATGAAGCCGGTCATGTTCATATCCGACCGGGATTTCGTGGAACAGAAGAATAGACAAATCCAAAAAGAGCAGCCCAGGCATATCCGGGCTGTTCTTTCAATATATTGTAAGCAGGAGGTGGACAAGAATGAACAATACGCAAAGAGAAGAACAGATCATGCGGGTTCTGGCCGTTTCCCTGCGACAGATTTTTAAAAAGCTGTCTCCGGATTATGACAGGCTGGAGGAGATTCGTCTGCGCATTGGCAGTCCGCTGACGGTAACCTATGGGGGGCTCCCTCTCTTTGTATCGAAAGAGGGACAGTTTTGCGGCCGGAAGGACGCCTGTCCGGTGGAGGCCGGACAGCTGCGGGAGACCATGGATTATCTGAGCAGCTATTCCCGCTACGCCTTCGAATCCCAGATCCGCCAGGGATATCTGACGGTTGCCGGCGGGCATCGGGTGGGTCTGGGAGGCCATGTGGTCATGGAGGATGGAAGAGTGAAGACGATCTCACCGGTGACCTTTCTGAATATCCGCATTGCCAGAGAAGTACCCGGCTGCGGGCAGGAGGTGGTGCCCTGGCTGTGGGACAGGGGGCGGTTGTGCGATACGCTGGTGGTGTCTGCGCCGGGACTGGGTAAGACGACGCTGCTTCGGGACATCATCCGTATTCTGTCCGACGGGGACGGGGAGCGGGGCTGCACGGTGGGAGTGGTGGACGAGCGGTCGGAGCTGGCGGCCTGCATCCAGGGAGTGCCTCAGAATGATCTGGGAAGCCGTACCGATGTGCTGGACGGATGTTCCAAGGCAGAGGGGATGCTGATGCTGGTGCGGTCCATGTCCCCCCGGGTCATCGCGGTGGACGAGGTGGGCGGCGAGGAGGATTGCAGGGCCATGGAGTATGTCATGAACTGCGGCTGCTGTCTGATCGGGACGGCTCATGGCATAGACCTGTCGGAGCTGAAGGGACGTCCGGTATTTGGCCGCTGGATGCGGGAGGAGAGATTTGAACGATACGTGCTGATCGAGAGAGGGCAGGAGGGGATAAGCTACCGTGTCTGCGGCCGGGACGGGAGGACGCTGTGGAGGGGAAAACGGCCTTCTTAAGCGTCCGTGCGTTTCTTTTATCATATTTCCGGATCTTGTCCATATACTGTTTTAGGGGAGTGAACGTGAGAATGGGGAGAAAGGCGGACAGGGAATGAAGACGGTGGGAATCCTGTTGGTTTTGATTTCCTGCAGCGGTCTGGGGTTTCAGATGGCCTGGCGTTACGGACAGCGTATCGAGGAATGTGTCCGAATCGGAAGATGCCTGCAAAGGCTGACAGGAGAAATCCGTTTTCACCAGCTGCCGCTGGGGGAGGCGCTGCGCGCTGCGGGGGGCAGCGCCTCCCACGACGGGGAAAGATTTCCGTCTCTGTTAAGACGGGTGTCGGTCCGGCTGGAGGATGCCTGCGGAGGAAGCTTTGAGAATCTGTGGTCCCAGGAGATGGGAGATTATTTGCAGGACAGCCCTTTGCAGGAAGAGGCAGAGCTTCTGCTTTATCTGGGGCAGCAGCTGGGACAGCTGGATCTGGAAGAACAGCTTAAAGTGCTGTATCGTTTTCTGGACCAGTGGCAGGAGCATATCCGGAGCTTAAAAGGGCGGCAGGAGGAGAAAGGAAGACTGTACCGGTATCTGGGAATCTTTGCCGGGTGCTTCCTGGCGATCCTTCTTCTGTGACCCGCAGATGGAGGGAGAATGAAATAGGGAGGCAAGGATGACGATCAATCTGATATTCCGAATCGGGGCAGTAGGGATCCTGGTCTCGGTGCTGTGCCAGATTCTGAAGCACAGCGGCCGGGAGGAACAGGCGTTCCTCACGAGTCTGGCCGGACTTTTGCTGGTTCTGTACTGGGTGATCCCCTACATATATGAGCTGTTTGAGACAATCCGGGATCTTTTTGCGCTGTAATATCCAAAGCAAGACGGGAGGACAGGTATGACAGATATCATTGCGGTGGGGATGATCGGTCTCGTGGCGGCGCTTTTGGCCGTGCAGATGAAATCGCTTCGGGCTGAGTATGCGGTTTATGTGGTCCTGGCGGCAGGGGTGGTTATCGCTTTTTACATGACGGCCAAGCTGGAAATCCTGGTGAGGATGTTTGAGCGTTTTTTGATGGAGCTGCCGGTGGATGAGGCGTACATTCTGGCTCTTCTGAAAATGATGGGAATCACCTATGTGGTACAGTTTTGTTCCGGTCTCTGTAAGGACGCCGGTTACAGCGGAATGGCAGGTCAGATTGAAACCTTTGGAAAGCTTACCGTGCTGTCGGTCAGCGTGCCGGTGGTTCTGGCTTTGCTGGACACGGTCCGCTCCTTTCTCTATGCAAACGTATGAAAAGACTGGCGGTTCTGGCGGTGTGCCTGTTTTTGTGTCTGGTCTTCGGGGGGAGAGCGCTGGCTGCGGAGTCCTGGGAGGAGGGAGATTACGAATGGGAAGAGGAGTTTGGCTCCTATGATTTTGGCGCTGTGGAGCAGATCCTAAACGAGGTGCTGGGCAGAGACCGGATCTCCTTTGGGGAGGTGGCCGGACGTCTGGCAAAGGGAGATTTCACCGGCTTCTGGGAACTGTTTGTAAAATATGCCCGGGATGCCGTCCTGGGAGAGATGGAGGATGGCCTGAGCGTGGCCTGGCAAGTACTGCTCATTGCGGTGCTGGGTGCTTTTTTTACAAATCTGAGCCGGGCCTTTCCCGATGGACAGATGGCAGAGACAGGCTTTTATGTGATGTATATGACGCTGGCCGTGCTGCTGTTTGCGGCATTTCATTCGGCCATGTCGGTAGCGGGGAAAGCGTTTCTGGTCACGGGGAGACTGATGTCGGCATTTCTTCCTGTCTTTTTTCTGGCGGTAGCCGTCCAGGGACAGCTGACGGCGGCGTCCATGTATGAGGGAACCGTGCTGATGATCGGAGGAATGCAGTGGGTCTATGAGCATGTGGTTCTCACGGGAATCAAGGGATGCGTGGCGCTTAAAATACTGGAGGGAGTCATGCCGGAGGATTTTCTGACAAGACTCCAGGGACTGATACGCCGGGGAGTGATCTGGATCATGAAGGCCGGTTCCGGCGCGGTAATTGGCCTTCAGGTGGTGCAGGGGCTTTTGCTGCCATATCTGGATGCGGCCGGAGGCGGCGTCTTTCTAAAGCTGGCCGGCGCGATTCCGGGAGTGGGAAACAGTGTGGAAGCCGCGGCGAAGATGGCCCTGGGGACGGCGGCCCTGATCCGAAACAGCATTGGCCTGGCGGGCTTACTGGCGCTATTGCTGGTCTGCCTGGGACCTTTGGTAAAGCTTGGCTTTCTGACGCTTTTGTATCAGGGGCTGGCCGCTTTTTTACAGCCGGTTTCTGATAAGAGGCTTTTGGCTGCGGTGGATGCGGTGGGGGACGGCAGCCGGCTGCTTTTTAAGGCGCTGTGGACGGCCATGCTCTTGTTTGCCATAGCCATCGGGGTGGCCTGCGCCTGTCTGGGACGGGGAAGCGTATAATGGCCGGGCTGCTTTATGGGGAAGACGGGATCCGTTGAAGTGGGAGAGGAGCAGAGAGAATGAGACAGGCAGCGGACTGGCTTTATGGACTGGCGGCGGTGGTGATACTGGGAGGCGCCGCGCTTCAGGCCGTACCGGAAGGGACCTGGAGGAAGTACATGCGGATGTTTCTGGGGGCGGTGGTGATCGTGACGGCGGCATCGCCGGTGCTTTCGCTGATCGCCGGCCTGCAGGGCGGTTCCTTTGATCCGCAGAGCCTTCTGCCGGAAGATTTTGTGGAGAGTCTGACAGGGGGAAATACGAAAGAATGGAAGGAGGAAGCCCGGAAAAAGAGGGAAGCAGCGCTGAAGGGACCTTTGACGGCGCTGGTGCAGGAGTACGGCTTTGTGCTTTTAGAATATTCGGCGCGCTGGGACGAAAGCGGTCAGATAGAAGAAATCTTTCTTCGGGTCCGGGAAGAGACGGGCCGCGACGGCGGCTCGGTGAAAGACCGGGAGACGGACCATAGGGAGGGGGAAGGAGAGGATGCCGGCCATGTGGAGACGGTGCGTCGGGTAGAGACCGTAGGGACGGCGGCAAAAGAGGCAGAAACAGGGGCCGAAACAGAGAGAAGCAGGGCGGCTGACCTGGAAGAGTCCAATCAGCCGGAGAGACTAAAGCAGCTTAGAGGGGCGCTGGAAACAGCCCTGGGACTTACCGGGGAGCAGGTGGTAGTGGATCCGGAAGGAGGATAAGGAGTGAAAGGAATTCGTTTTTCATGGAAGGATTTCTGGAAGGATCTGGGTACGCGCAGGTGGATGTTTCTGCTGGCAGCCGGCCTTTTGATCGTGGTCGTTTTCGTTCCGGTGGGAGAGAGGAAGGAGAATGGGCAGGGGGAGACGGACAGCGGCATGGAAGAAAAAGATCAAACCGGCGGCGGAATAAACGATTATGAAAAAAAACTGGAAAAAAGGCTGACGGAGCTTTTATCCCAGGTAGAGGGGGCGGGAAGGGTCGAGGTGATGGTAACATTAAAAACCACATCGGAACAGATGGTCCTGAGCGATTATTCCCGCCAGGAAAATCTGGTGAGAGAGACGGACTCCCAGGGCGGTGTGAGAAATAATTCAGATGTCAGCGAGAAACGGGAGACCGTACTGACGGGGGGAAGCGCGTCCCAGCAGCCTTTTGTGACGGGCGAGGTGATGCCTCAGGTAGAAGGCGTGGTGGTGGCCTGCGAGGGTGGGGACCGGGCCAGCGTCCGGGCAGAAATCTCTGCGGCAGTACAGGCATTATTTGATATCGAGGTACATAAGATAAAAGTGTGTAAGATGGCTTCACAGTAGAAAGAGAAGGAGCGTTACCGTATGAAACGAATTTTGAAGAAGAACCAAGTAGTACTGACATTGCTGGCAGTGATGATTGCGGTGGCCGGATACCTGAATTATACTGCCGACAGCAGGGACGCCGAGGCGCAGGCGGCGGCTTCGGGAGACGGGAATGCCGCGGGCGGAATGCTGGATATTTCCGACGAGGACATCCTGGCGGAAAACGATGCCCTGAGCGCGGCACTGCAGGAAACATTCTCCGGGAGCGATGAGACCACCGGGGCCGCCCAGCCTGGCGCAACACAGGCGGAGGGAACTTCCGGTAAGACGGAGGAGGGAAATACCACGGCAGGTACACAGCTTACGGACGGCCAGGCAGAGGATCCCCAGGACAGTGTGGACGATATCCCCGGCACCGCGGTGCTGACCGGCGGCAGCACGATCCTGGATTATGTGGCAGGTGTCCAGCTGTCCAGGGAGCAGACACGGGCTAAGAACAAGGAAATGTTGATGGAGATCATCGACAATGCCAACCTGGAAGAGGCGCAGAAACAGGAGGCGATCAACAGTATGTTAAACCTGACGGCGATCGCCGAAAAAGAGACGGCGGCGGAATCGCTGCTGGCAGCCAAAGGGTTTGAAAATTCGATTGTGTACATAAACGACGATTCCGTGGATGTGGTGATCAGCCGGCAGGCGTTAAGTGATGCGGAGCGGGCTCAGGTGGAGGATATCGTCAAACGCAAGACCGAGGTGGGAGCCGATAAGATCGTGATTACTCTCTTGGAAACGGAAAACTGATGAAAAATATTTCTGCTTGCAAATCTGCCCATATTTGGGTAGAATAAGAAAGAAAGCAGCTGTCAAGAATGAAAGTATCAGGCAGACAAAAAACTGGAAAAGAACATAGGAGGTAATTGCTGTGAGTGAAGCATTGGCCAATAGAAGTACCCATATGGTATATGAGAAGGATCAGGTAGGAGAGGTACAGATCGCGGATGAGGTGATTGCCATCATCGCCGGACTGGCGGCGACAGAAGTTAAGGGCGTGGCTTCCATGGCAGGAAACGTGACCAATGAGCTGGTAGCGAAGCTGGGCATGAAAAACCTGTCAAAGGGAGTGAAGGTGGAGGTCTTCGACACATCCGTGTCGGTGGATCTGGCATTGAACCTGGAGTACGGTTACAGTATTCCTTCCGTATGCACCAAGGTGCAGGAGCGGGTGAAGACGGCCATCGAGAACATGACAGGATTTTCTGTTCTGGATGTGAACGTGAAGATTGCCGGCGTGAGTCCGGAGCCGGCGAGATAGAATGGTTTGAGGGTGTCTGCCAAGGCACCCTCTGCTTTACGTGGGGCGAAGGCCGTGCAAAAGAGGAGGAAAGAATGATGACGAGGCGGGAATTCCGGGAGCATGTTTTTAAAATGCTTTTCTGCATAGATTTTTATGAAGCGGACGAGTGGGCCGGGCAGGCAGAGCGGTATCTGGATTCGCTGGAATCCGAGGCGGGGGAGGCTTCTTTGACAAAGAAGGACCGTGAAGAATTATTTCAGAAGGTTACGGCCGTCTCCCAGAAGGCCGGTGAGCTGGACGCCAGAATCGACAGCGAGGCGGAGGGCTGGAAGACGAAACGGATGGGCCGCGTGGATCTGACCGTGCTGCGTCTGGCGCTGTATGAGATGGATTACGACGAGGAGGTTCCCACCAGGGTGGCGATCAATGAAGCGGTGGAGATCGCCAGAAAGTTCGGCGGCGACGAGTCTCCCGGATTTGTGAACGGTGTGCTGGCCCGGCTGGTGGAGTAAATGCAATGCAGACGTCCAATGTCTATACGATCGCCCAGGTGAACCGCTATATCAAGGGGATATTCAGCCGTGACTTTCTGCTGTCCGGCCTGTGCGTAAAGGGCGAGGTGTCAAATCTGAAATATCATTCCGGAGGCCACGTGTTTTTTACCCTGAAGGATGAAGGGGGATCTCTGAAGGCGGTACTGTTTGCAGGAAACCGCAGGGGGCTTTCCTTTCCCATGAAGGACGGACAGAAAGTCCTGGTCACCGGCTATATCAATATCTTTGAGCGGGACGGCAACTGCCAGCTCTATGCCAGAGAGATCCGTCCCGATGGCCTGGGGGAATTATACCAGCGCTATGAGGAGTTAAAGAATCTTCTGGAGGAGAGGGGGATGTTCGCGCCGGAGTATAAGCGGCCTGTCCCCCGGTTTGTGCGTACACTGGGCGTGGTGACTGCGCCGGATGGAGCTGCTGTCAGGGACATCATCAATATCGCCCGAAGGAGAAATCCTTATGTACAGATTCTCCTCAGTCCGGCTCTGGTGCAGGGAGACGGGGCAGCGAGAAGCATCGCCGAAGCGATCCGCCGGCTGGATGAAAGGCATCCGGATTGTATGATCGTGGGACGGGGCGGCGGTTCCATAGAGGATCTCTGGGCCTTTAATGAGGAGATCGTGGCGCAGGCGATTTTTGACTGCGAGACGCCGGTGATCTCGGCGGTGGGTCATGAGACGGATACGACGATAGCTGACTGGGTGGCGGATCTGCGGGCTCCCACCCCTTCGGCGGCGGCGGAGCTGGCCGTATATGATTACTATGCTTTTATGGAACATCTGAGGCAGACGAGGGCGCTTTTTATCCGCCGGATGCAGGAGAAGGTGGAGAGGGAGCGGCAGAGGGCAAAAAGGCTGGAGCTGAGCCTGCGTCTCTACCGGCCCGAGTACCGGATCGACAATATGCGCCAGACCCTGTGCGATACGAGAGAGCGTCTGAGGGCGGCCATGGAGCACCGGATTGAGAGGGAGCGGCATCAGCTGAGCCTTGCGGCAGCCAGACTCCACAGCCTGAGCCCCCTGGGACGGCTGGGCGGCGGCTACGCCTTTGTGTCAGATGAGACCGGAAAGGCTGTGCTTTCGGAGGAAGCTGTGCAGGAGGGGGATCTTCTGACAGTGACTTTAAACGACGGCAGACTGTGCGTGGAGGTAAAGGGAAAAGAAAAGCTGACGCCCGGGACAGAAGGAGGAAGAGTTTGAGCGGGATGAAAAAGACGGCAGGTACGCCGGAGGAAGGCGTAGGAAAGCAGCAGGAATATACGCTGGAGGAGGCCTTTGTGAGCCTGAACGAGATACTGACAGAGCTGGATGGCGGCAGACAGAGCCTGGAGGAAGCCTTCGCCTCCTATGCCAGGGGAATGGAGATGATACGCCTGTGCAACGAAAAGATCGACAAGGTGGAGAAACAGTGTCTGGTAATCAGTGAAAGCGGGGCAGATTATGAGCTTTAAAGAACAGATGAAGCAGAAGGCAGATGGGATCGAGGCGCTTCTAAAAGAATATATTCCCCGGGAGAGCGGTTTTCAGAAAACCATTTTTGAGGCCATGAATTACAGCATCCTGGCCGGAGGCAAGAGGCTGCGCCCCCTGATTTTACAGGAGACCTACCGGCTCTTCGGGGGAGAGGAGAGGGCGGTGGAGCCCTTTATGGCGGCCATGGAGATGATCCATACTTCTTCTCTGGTCCATGATGATCTGCCGGCCATGGATGCGGACGAATACCGCAGGGGACGCCGGACCACCTGGGTGGTCTATGGCGAGGATATGGCGATTCTGGCCGGAGATGCGCTGATGATATTTGCTTTTGAGACTGCCTCCAAAGCCTTTGCGCTGAGCGCACATCCGGACCGGGTGGGACAGGCTGTGGGGATTCTGGCGCAAAAGACCGGTATATATGGGATGATCGGAGGTCAGACGGTGGACGTGGAGCTGACGGACAAGCCGGTGAGCGCAGAGCAGCTGGACTTTATCTATCGTCTGAAGACAGGAGCCCTTTTGGAGGCTTCCATGATGATCGGAGCCGTTTTGGCCGGCGCCTCCGCGGAGGAGGTCCGTGCGGTGGAGCGCATTGCCTGCGATGTGGGGGTGGCGTTCCAGATTCAGGACGATATACTGGATATGACCGGCACGGCGGAGGTGCTGGGTAAGCCCATCGGCAGCGACGCGAAGAATAACAAGACGACCTATGTGAGCATTTATGGACTGGACGCTGCCAGGACGCAGGTGGAGAGGCTGTCTGAACGGGCGATCGAGACAATGCATGGACTGACGGCCCGCAATGAGTTTCTGGAGGAGCTGTTTGTCAGCCTGATTCATCGGGACAGATAGATTTCGGGAAGAAAGGGCATGGGAGGAAGAGAGAATGAAGGAGCGCCTGGATGTGCTGCTGGTGAGCAGGGGCCTGTCCGCTTCCAGAGAGAAGGCGAAGGCCATGATTATGGAAGGGATCGTCTATGTGGACGGGCAGAAGGAGGACAAGGCCGGTACGATGTTTGATGTGCAGGCATCCATAGAGGTCCGGGGAACGACACTCCCTTTTGTGAGCCGGGGCGGGCTGAAGCTGGCGAAAGCGATGACGGCTTTCGGCCTGGAATTGAGCGGTAAGGTCTGTCTGGACGTGGGAGCTTCCACCGGGGGTTTTACGGATTGTATGCTGCAAAACGGGGCAGGAAAGGTGTATGCCATCGATGTGGGCCGGGGACAGCTGGACTGGAAGCTGAGAAATGATCCCCGGGTGGTCTGCATGGAGAAGACCAATATCCGCTATGTCCTGCCGGAGGATATCGGGGAGGCGGCGGACTTTGCCTCCATCGACGTGTCCTTTATCTCGCTGACAAAGGTACTGGGACCGGTGAAGGCTCTTTTGCAGCCGGAGGGTCAGGTGGTATGTCTGGTAAAACCGCAGTTTGAGGCCGGTCGTGAGAAGGTGGGAAAAAAGGGAGTGGTCCGGGAGCCGAAGGTCCATGAGGAGGTGATCGGCAAGGTCATAGACTGGGCCATAGAGCTTGGATTTGAGGTCCGGAATCTGGATTTTTCTCCGGTCAAAGGGCCGGAAGGCAATATCGAGTATCTTCTGGAACTGAAAAATCATGGGGAGGAGACGGGGGTTCATGAAATTCCCGCCGATATCAGCCGTATCGTCAGAGAGGCGCACGAGGCATTGGGATGAAGCATTTTTTATTGATTGCAAACAGGAATAAGCCGGAGGCGGTAAAGATGGCCGACTGTGTCAGGGAGTACCTAAAGGGGTGCGGCTGTGTCTGCGGCACAGAGGTGGAGAAGGAGACCGAGTGCGTGCTGGTATTCGGCGGGGACGGGACGCTTTTGCAGGCGGCCGGGGAGCTGAAGGATCACGGCCTGCCTTTTCTGGGGATAAATATGGGGACCCTGGGATATCTGGCGGAGGTGGATCCGGATCATGTGGAGGAGGCGCTGAAGCTTCTGATGTCGGGACCCGTAGCGGTGGAGCGCAGGATGATGCTCTCCGGCCAGGTCTTCCGGGGAGAGGAAGAACTCTATGAGGATGTGGCGCTCAATGATATTGCCATCGGGAGCCGGGGACTGAACATCCTGAATTTTAAGGTATATGTGGACGGGGAATATCTGACTACATATCAGGCGGACGGAATGGTGGTGGCTTCGCCCACCGGCTCCACCGCCTATAATCTGTCCGCAGGAGGACCGGTGGTGAACCCTCGGGCATCGCTTCTGGTGCTGACGCCGGTGAGCCCCCATACGCTGATCAGCCGCAGCATCGTGCTGGAGTCCTGTTCCGTGGTGGAGCTGGTGATCATGGAGCATCCGTCCCGCGAAGGAGCGGAGGGCTGTGTCTCCTTTGACGGCAATGAAATCATGACCTTAAAGCCGGGAGACCGGGTGCGGATCTGCAAATCGGATAAGACCACGGGTATTGTCAAGTTCAATAAACTGAGTTTTGTGGAGACCCTGCGTAAAAAGATGGGGAACCGACAGGAGGAGAAATGAAAGGACGCCGTCAGAACAAGATCCTGGAAATCATAGCAGGCTATGAGATTACGACACAGGAGGAGCTGGCAGACCGGCTGAACGCTCTGGGATTTCATGTGACCCAGGCTACGGTATCCCGCGATATCAGAGAGCTGCACCTGTTTAAGGTGGCGGGGAGCAACGGACGTCAGAAGTATGCGGCACTGCCTGGCCGGGAGGAGGAGGGAGTGGACAACCGTTATATGGACACCTTTCGGGCCGGCTTTGTCTCTGTGGCCCAGGCTCAGAATATTTTGGTGATCCGGACCGTATCCGGCATGGCCGGAGGGGTGGCGGCGGCTCTGGACGCCATGAACTTTACGGAGATCGTAGGGTCCATCGCGGGGGACGATACGATCATGTGTGCCATAGGAAGTACGGAAGAGGCGAAGGATCTGCTGGAGAGGATCCGGTCTATTGTGTAAGGTACGAATACAGGTGGACGGCCGGCTCTGACAGGCTGTCGTGAGAGAACGGGGGAACGCTATGCTTTTGACAATCCATGTGAAAAATTTTGCCCTCATCGACGAGGCAGAGCTGTCTCTGGGGGAGGGGGTCCAGATCCTGACCGGTGAGACCGGCGCGGGTAAATCCATATTGATCGATGCGGTGACGGCGGCTCTGGGCGGGAAGGTGCCAAAGGGAATTGTCCGAAAGGGGGCGGACAGCGCTCTGGTGGAGCTGGTTTTCGACGTATGGGAGGAGGATAAGCGGGCGGTGCTCTCAGAGATGGATATCCCCTTTGACGAGGAGAATCAGCTGATTGTCAGCAGGAGAATCACGGAAGGGCGCAGCAGCTGTAAGCTGAACGGAGTCACAGTGACGCAGGCTATGGTGCGCCGGGCCACAGGGCTCCTGATCGACATTCATGGCCAGCATGAACATCAGTCTCTTCTGTATAAGGCGAAGCATCTGGAAATACTGGATGACTATATGAGAGGCGAGGCCGGCGGACTGAAGGAAAAGCTGAGACAGGCATACGGACTCTATGGGGCGCTGAAGAAGGAGGCGGACACCTATACTCTGGATGCGGAGAGCCGCCGGCGGGAGACGGATTTTATACGGTATGAAATTCAGGAGATCGAGAATGCCGGGTTAAAGCCGGGAGAGGAGGAGGAGCTGGCGGCCCGTTACCGCAGGATGGCCAATTCCCGTAAGATCGTGGAGGGGATGAACCGGGTGTATCAGATGATTGATGGGGATGCGGAGGATTCGCTGGGCGACCGCGCCGGTATGGCGGCCAGAGAGATGTCTCAGATCGCCGAGTACGATGAAACCCTGGCGGACATGCAGGATCAGCTGTCCCATATAGATGATCTGCTAAACGATCTGGGACGGCAGCTGGCGGACTATATCGAGGACATGTCCTTTGATCCGGGAGAGCTGAAGGAAGTGGAAGAGCGTCTGGATTTTGTCCGGGGCCTGCAGGCCAAATATGGCGGTTCGTACGAAAAAATCATGGAATATCTGGAGGAGAAGCGGCAGCGTCTGGATGTGCTTATGGAGTATGACGAACGCCGGGAGCAGGTGAGCAGAGAGTATGAAAAAGCCAGAGAACAGGTGGCGGCACTGTGTGAGGAGCTTTCAGAGCTTCGGCAGTCCAGGGCGGAGAAGCTGGTGGAGGCGGTCCGGGCGGCACTGGTGGATCTGAATTTCCTGGATGTGAAGGTGGAGCTGGCCTTTGAGCGGCTGAGCGAGTATCACGCAAACGGGTTTGACGAGGTGGAATTTATGATCTCCACCAATCCGGGAGAGGCCTGCCGGCCGCTGGGGCAGGTGGCTTCCGGCGGTGAGCTGTCCCGTATCATGCTGGCGATCAAATCGGTGCTGGCAGATACCGACGAGATCCCCACGCTGATTTTTGATGAAATCGATACCGGTATCAGCGGCCGCACGGCGCAGAAAGTGGCGGAGAAGCTGTCTGCCATCGGCCGTTCCCGCCAGGTCTTATGTATTACCCATCTGGCTCAGATCGCAGCCATGGCGGACCGTCACTTCCTGATCGAAAAGCAGGTGGTGCAGGGCAAGACTTCCACCGGCGTTCATCTGCTTTGCGAGGAGGAGTCAGTGGGGGAACTGGCCCGCCTGGTGGGAGGAGCCGAGCTGACGGAGACGGGCTATCGTCATGCCCGGCAGATGAAGGAGCTGGCTGTACAGATCAAAAGGGGAGGGGTATAGGGGATGGAATCCCTTTCCATATAAAAACCATTTTTTTACAGCTTTTCCGGGTAAAACATGCGTGAATTTTGTAAATCTCCGCATACTAACAGAGAAAATTTTTCTGTGGTTGCGGAGGTTTTTTTATGTCTCGAAAAAGAAAGCTGCGCAGAGCGTTGATCTGTGTATTGGTTGTCAGTCTTATTTTTACCGGTTTCTTTTCAATTTATTATCTGAAGCGTATGATTCCTGAAAAGCTGCGTGTGGTGCGGGGGGAGGAGAGCCGGATTTCTCTCCAGCTTCCTATCTCTGCGACGCTTACGGCGCAAAGCCGCGAAGTGACGCTCACGGATGCTTCCAATATTCCGGCGGGGCAGGTACATGTGCTCTTAGACGACGGCTTTTCTCTGTATTCGGAAGAGCTGGGGGAGTATGCCCTGAGTCTGGACTTATTCGGTCTGTTTCATTTTCGGGATATTCAGGTACAGGTGGTGGACACGGAGATGGTGGTTCCCTGCGGCTGCCCCATCGGGATCTATCTGGAGACGGACGGAATCCTGGTGGTGGGAACAGGGCAGGTGACAGGGCTCAACGGAGTGACTTCGGAGCCGGCCTATGGGATCGTACATTCGGGCGATTACATTCTGGCGGTAAATCAGAATGCAGTGGAGACGAAGGAGGATCTGATCCGGGAGATCTGTGCCTCCGATGGCGAGGATGTGCTGGTGACGCTTCGCCGGGCCGGCGAGGAGATCACGGTGAAGCTGCCGGTGGTGCAGACGGCGGCCGGCGAATATAAGACAGGGATCTGGGTACGTGACGATACCCAGGGAATCGGGACTTTGTCCTATGTGGATATGGAGGGAAGATTCGGCGCCCTGGGCCATGGGATCAGCGACTCCGATACCGGTCAGCTCATAGAGGATCAGGGCGGGATTCTCTACGATGCGATGATCCGGTCCGTAACCAGGGGCACCATGGGCGTGCCGGGCTCTCTGGCAGGAATTATCAATTACAGCGACGCCAGCCGTCTGGGTCAGATTTTTGATAATACAGACAAGGGAATTTATGGTCAGCTCTCTGCGCAGGCCAGAGCCCGCTTTGACGCCATGGAATGTATACCGGTGGGATACCGCCAGGATATCGTGGTGGGACCGGCGGTGATCCGCTGCTGTGTGGATGATGTGGTCCGGGATTATGATATCCGTATCACCAGAATCGATCTGGCCAGCCATGACAATAAAGGCATGGTGATCCAGGTGACAGACCCGGAGCTTCTGGCGCTGACGGGAGGGATTGTGCAGGGCATGAGCGGTTCGCCTATCATCCAGAATGGCAAGATGGTCGGGGCGGTGACGCATGTGTTTGTGCAGGACAGTACGAAGGGGTATGGGATTTTTTTGGAGAATATGTTGGAGCATTGAATGTAGTGAGGAAAGGGAGAGGGGGAGCGGGGCTTTGGCAGGCATGTTTGGCAAAAGCCTGTGCTTCCTTTCCTGTCTGATGTGGCCTGTCCAGGCAGGAGAAAAGAAGAGCGGGACTTTGGCTGACTTGGCTCTGAGTTCTGCTTTTTATTCTATGTAGGCCGAGAGCACATTGTATACAGAACTTAGTTGTATATTGGATCTTGCATATGATTTAGAGAAAATATCAGATACAAAATAGAGAAAATTTTTTAATAAAAAGAACTCTAAAATGCAAGTTAAGAGAATAAATATTTATAGAAATAATTTTCTGAAGATTATGGGGAGGCAGATAACTTTTGCCAAATAAATATTACTGAGAAAGATAGTTTTAATTTTTGAAAAAGGATGATAGAATATGAAGTATGAAAAGAAAGGAATAGAATTTGCTATTGGTTAGTAGATTTTATTGAGTTTAAATCCATGTAAAGCTAAGGAGGGGGTTGTTATGTTAGAGAATTCTAAATTGGTATTAAAGATAAAAGAGATAGAAGAAAGAAAAAACCCTAATGGTTCTGCACCGCAATATGCGTTTATTGTGAATAACCTTGAAAAGGTTGCAACAGAATTATTAGGGACAATATGTGAGTTTATGCCTGAATATACAAAGCATAATATAGATCATTCGATTAATGTCTTAAATATTTTTGAAAAAATCTTGCCGGACATAGAGGCTTTGAATATAACAGAATTAATCATCCTTGTTTATGCAGCCGTTTTGCATGACATAGGAATGGTTGCCACTAGAGAGGAAATTATTCTAATTAAGGAAAGTGAAGAATATAAGTCATTGCTGGCAGAGTATCGATTTAGTGTTACAGATGAGGAGGTAATTACAGAATTTATTAGGAGAAATCATGTAAGTCGTAGTTTGAATTTTATAGATAAGATCAAGAAATCCCCTTATACATATGGTTTATGTTTTGACCTTGACGGTATTGATTTCTCATTTTTTTTAAAAAAGGTTATATATAGTCATGGGATCGATGGGAAAGAATTATATAATGAGAGAGAATATCCGACAGAAATCTTAATTGGTGAAGATTATGTAAATATAAAATATTTGTGTGTTCTTTTGAGATTGGCGGATATTTTAGATTTTGATAAAACCAGAACTCCAAAGTTCATGTATGAGCATATCGGAATAAAAAATGAAATTAGTATGGGGGAATGGAAAAAACATTTAAGTATTGAGGGACATCGTATTGAAAAAAATAAAATAGAATTTCGTGCAAAATGTAAGGATGCAGCGACTGAAAGATGCGTTCGGACGTTTCTTAACTATATTGAAAAGGAAAGAAGGAATGATGTTATTTTGCTGGATAGGTGTAATTCCAATAAGAAGCTGGAATTAATAAATCCGATAATATATAATGTAGAGAGCGACGGATCATATCTTTATAGCGACGTAGAAATTTTTTTTGATTACAAAAAAGTTTTAAATATTTTAATGGGAACAAATATCTATCGTTCACCTGAGATTTTTTTAAGAGAACTTTTGCAAAATGCTTATGATGCTTGTAATACGAGAAGGGCACTTGGTATAAAGTATGGTAAATTTATAGAACCGGCTAAAATAAAGATAACTTATGATTCAAAGAGCAAAGTTTTTTCTATTATAGATAATGGAATAGGAATGTCGGATGATGATATAAATAATTATGTTGTAAGAGTTGGACATAGCTATTATGAAAGTAAACAATATATCAGTGAGCGATTAGATTATACCCCAATAAGCCATTTTGGGATTGGGATGTTATCTTGTTTTATGGTATCGGATGAAATCCAGATTGAATCATTGAAGTATTGTTTAAATCGAGAAAGTATTGATCCAGTAAATATTGTTCTTAAAATTAACGATTCTTTTATAGAAAAGTACCCATCAACATTAGAAATATTTGGGACTAGGATATCTTTAAAAGTCAAGGATGACTTTGCAGAAAAACTTGATTATGAAAAGTTGGTTAAAATTGTTGAAGACAATATGGCATATCAGACCATACCAATTGAAATTGAATGTGATGGAAAATTAAAAATACTAGATAAAGCGACAATTTCACTACAAGATGGAATAGAAAAGATTAGTGGTATTCAAGTAATTAAAGTAAATACAGAGTTACTGGAGGGGTATATTGTCTTGCACGGTTATCAGCATCAATCATTACTACACGATGTAAAGCTATGCCAACAGGGTTTTAAAATATCCTTAAAAAACGGAGCCCCCAATTTAAAACCGGAATGGCTGGTTTTTCTAAAATATAATTTAAATATAAAGAAAAAATATTTGACATTACAGGCATCAAGAGAAGGTTTGGTTGAGAACGATAATTTTAATAAGACTAGAATTGAAATAGGGAAATGCATAATCCAATACTACAAGGACAGCCCGATTGCTTTATCACGATTTTTAGATACGGGAAAGGGCAATGTTCTGTCTATGGTGAAAGAAGAAAATGATTTTTTAGCCGAAGCGGCAATTATACGAAGGGCTTTTTATGATGGGTTTCGTGATATGACGATAAAAAAATTAATTGAGATGTTAAAGGGGAGAGAATCAAAAATTGCAATTATTAATCATGAGGTTAACGAGCTTTTTAAAATAAATGAAGAAAAATACATGTTGTTTTGTTCAGATCATATTGTTATTTTAGATCAGTTTAATGCATATTTGTTTATGCAATATGTGGATTCATATATTGAAAGGATAGAGGATGTGATTGATGAATGTCCAGGTGTGGTTTATGTAGAAGTATTAATAAATATTGATAAGAATTTTGAAACTCCAATAAAAAATTCGGAGTATTTCTGGAAAAGTAAAAAGAGTTCTCGAAGTGATTTATTCTGCTATACTTTTAATGACCAGGGCAATTTTTTAGATATTATATTTAATGAGAGTAATCCTAATGTTAAAATTTTAAATAATAATTTAGAGGACATAAGGGTGAGAGGACTTAAGGGGATTATTGAGGAGAACATCAGGCAAAGAATTTTGAATCATAATTCAAAATGGGAGTCTATTGTTGACTATGGTGGATCATTTGTGAATATTATAGATCAAAGGATAGTACCTTCCATACAATCAATAGGGTGTCTTGAATTGGGGTTTGCAGAATTACTTAATGATTTTATACATAATAAATATACAGACGAAGAATTGGAGGAAATGAATATTAGTAATATTTGCTTTAAAAAAGAGGATTTTGTAACTTGGTGGTATAGGACAGAAGGCTATTGTTCTGCATATGTAAAGCCAAAAAATGACCGGAGATAACAGATTTGACAACTGTCGAGTTTGAAAAAGTCCTTTCACAAGGGGAGAACGTAACTGTCGAGTTTAAGACATGGATACATGCAAAGGATATGAGAGAACGTATTTCTTTGGCAGTAAATGAGCTTGTTGCATTTGCTGATGCAAGAGGTGGGACTGTTTATATAGGAGTTGAAGATGATGAAATTGTGACAGGATGTACGAAGTATGACACTCAGAAAATAATGGAATCTGTCTATGACAGGACGCGCCCCAGATTTTGATGGAAAGCACAATCGAGGATATCAACGTATTAGCGATATATAATCTGAAAGAAAAGTTAAAAATGCGTGATCCGAAATCTTCCTTACCAGAGTTAGAAAACATGCCTTTTTTGAGAGATTTAGAGATGGTAAAAGAGGGTGAGGGCGTTGACAGATTAACCGTTGCAGGATTGCTTTTTGTGGGGAAGAAAACTGAGATTAATCGTTTGTTGGCTTAGGCGAAAGTTATTTGTTTTCATTATTCGGCAGATGACTTGGAAGAATATGATTCCAGATTGGACTTGAGATAGACAATGATATTTGTAATTGATCGTTTGACAGAGAAAATATGAAAAATGGGAGGTATGCAGTTTGGCAAAAAAGAAAAATGAAATAGCTATCCGCTCAAGCGCAGCGGAATACCTAATCTATGTTGCTTCTGTAGGGGAGCAGCAGGATAGCTTTGAGATGCGTTATGAGGATGAAAATATATGGTTGACACAAAAAATGATGGCCACATTGTATGGTGTATCGATTCCGGCAATCAACCAGCATTTGAAAAAGATATTTGAAGATGGTGAGTTGGATGAGGATTCAGTTATTAAGAAATACTTAATAACTGCTACGGACGGTAAGAACTATTTTACGAATCATTATAACCTGCAGGCGATTATTGCAGTAGGTTTCAAGGTGAATAATCAGCGAGCTGTTCGATTTCGTGTATGGGCAAATCAGATTGTGGAGCAATATACAATCAAAGGTTGGGTTATGGATGTCGAGCGTTTGAAAAATAATGGGACTCTCTTAACTCAAAAATATTTTGATGAACAGTTGGAGCGAATTCGGGAAATCAGACTTTCCGAACGTAATTTTTACCAAAAATTGACGGATATTTACGCCACTGCTATAGATTACGATAAGAGTGCCAAAACCACGAGGGAGTTTTTTGCAAAGGTTCAAAATAAAATGCATTATGCAATACACCGTCATACAGCAGCGGAATTGATATATGAAAGAGCGGATGCAGAGAAACCTAACATGGGGCTTTCTACATGGCATGACGCACCGGATGGGAAAATTAAAAAAAGTGACGTAAGCATTGCGAAGAATTATCTTACAGAGGATGAACTCGCCTCTATGCAACTAATTGTTTCAGCGTATCTTGATTTGGCAGAAAACCGAACGCGCAGACAGATCCCGATGACAATGGAAGATTGGGCGAATAGAATAGATATTTATTTACAGGCAGATGATCTGGAAGTCTTAAAAGATGCAGGGAAGATTACAGCAAAGATAGCCAGATTAAAAGCGGAGACGGAATTTGAAAAGTATCGAGTTATCCAAGACAGGGTGTTTGTGTCGGATTATGATAAGTACCTTCTGGAATTAGAGGAAAGTGTGAAGAATTAAATAAAAATGTTGTCCCATCCTTGACACACTCCTGAGCGGCAGCCCGATTATCCAGAACGGCAAGATGGTCAGGGCGGTGACGCATGTGTTTGTGCAGGACAGTACGAAGGGGTATGGGATATTTTTGGAAAATATGTTGGAGCATTGAGAAGGGAATCCGAAAAGAGAATCGGAAAGCAGTATATTAAAAGATCCGGCAGGGAAAGTATTGTGTCCCTGCTGGATTTTTTTTAAAATAATTGTATTGCTAAACCCTTAAAGCCATGTTACAATAAAATAGAGAAGTAATTTAAACGAATAAAAGAATAAACAAATGAAATTAAGTGAGTTGTTCGAAGAATTCGGTTTTTGTCAAACAAGAAAAGCCGGCTTTTAGATTCTGCTTTAAGTAAAAGCAATTTATTTGATGAAATGTAAAAGAAGGGAGGAGATTTATGAAAATTCTCTTAGTATGTGCAGGCGGTGCGTCCACCAGCATTTTGATGAAGAAGATGGAGAAATACTGGGCGGAACAGGGGGAAGAGCTGTCAATCAAGGCGGTAGGGGTTCCCAGATGTGGGGATGCGGCGAGGGAGTATGATATTGTGATGGTAGGGCCCCAGGTCTCCTATCGGATGGACTACATCAAAGAAGCAACAGGACTTCCCTGTGCGGCGATTGTTTCTATGGACTATGCTTTGGCAGACTGTCCGAACATTATGAAGCTGGCCAGAGAACTATACGGGCAGAGATAAGATATTCTATCAAGGGATTTTCAGAAGAATAAACAAACGGAAAGGTAAGGTGGCGGGACTATAATGAGAATCGTGAAAGAAGCAAAGGAACGCCGAAATGAAATACTGGACGCATCGGAAAAGCTGTTTATACGAAAAGGCTTTGACTATACCAGTATAACGGATATCCTGAATGAAGTCACGATTGCCAGAGGAACGTTGTACTATCACTTTAAATCAAAAGAAGATATTCTGGATGGGATGATTGAACGGCTAACGTCAAAGCTTTTGAAAAAGGCGGAAGCGATTATGGAAGAGAAAGAAATACCAATCTTGCAGCGCCTGACCATTATGATGAAGGCATTGAATGTAAATGATGATTTGGGGCATGAGATCATGGAGCAGGTACATAAACCGCAAAATGCGTTGATGCACCAGAAAATGCAGGAAAGTCTGTTAGCCGGTATCCATCCGCTTATCACTGCTCTGATTAGAGAAGGGATCGACCAGGGAATCTGCCGGACAGAGTATCCGGCAGAGGCAGCGGAAATGACGCTTTTGTACTCCCAAACAGTATTCGATGACTTGGCAGAGTACAGTGAGGAAGAGAGAAACAGAAAAGTTAGAGGTTTTATCTACAATTTGGAGCGTCTGCTAGGGATGGAAGAAGGAAGTATGCAGAAGTCGATCCTTCCGATTTTTGAAAAAGAGAGATAATCTCAGGGAAGATGCAGGGAAGAAGGCAGGGCCGATTAAAGCCGGAAACAGAGAGACGGTGCTGTTTCTTTTTTGCACTCTGATATCGACTGGCATTCGGTTTAATAATATTCACAGCTATAAGAGATGGGTGGGAAAGGGGATTTTATGATAATAAAGCTGATACGGAATGATATCAAACAGAATAAGCTGGCGGCAGCAGCTACGGTCTTTTTTATGGCAGCGTCCGCAATGCTTCTTTCCCTTACCGCCATGCTTGCTTTTAATCTGCTTGGCGCCATAGACGGATTGATGGAGCAGGCAAAGGTTCCTGACTATATGCAGATGCATGCGGGGGAGATCAATGTTTCGGAATTGTCCGACTTTGTAAAAGCCCACAGGGAAATCAGTGAATGGCAGCTATGCCGTTTTCTGAACCTGGATAACAGCCGGATAACTCTGGGAGACAGAAGCCTTGCAGACAGCACCCAGGACAATGGGCTCTGTGTGCAGGGGGAGAGGTTTGATTACCTGCTGGATATGGAAAATAAGCGGCCGGAGGTTTTTCCGGGGGAGGTATACGTCCCGGTCTGCTACCGAAACCAGTATCATCTTTCTGTTGGGGATACTATGGAAATCGGAAACAGCCGGCTTCGGATCGCAGGGTTTCTGCGCGATGCGCAGATGAATTCCATGATGGCTTCGTCCAAACGGTTTCTTGTGCATCCCGTTGACTATGAAGCGATCAAATCCGGAGAGAAGTCACAGGAGGAATATCTGATTGAGTTTCTTATGCAAAGCGGTGCGGATACCGGTCTCCTGGACGCTGCCTATGCTGCGGCAGGGCTTCCGGCAAATGGACCGGCCATAACCAGACCGCTGGTCCGTATGATGAATGCTCTGTCTGACGGGACCATGATTTTTGTGATGTTTCTGTTAAGTATCATAATTCTGCTGATCTCCATGCTCTGTCTGCGGTTTCTTCTTCTCTTGCAGATGGAGAGAGACCAAAAAGAGGTGGGGATGTTAAAGGCTCTGGGCGTGGGAAAGAGGGAGATCCGGCAGCTTTATTTTGCAAAATATGTCCTGTTTTCCGGATGTGGGGCACTGATCGGGCTTTTGGCGTCTTTTCTGCTGAAGGTTCCCCTGGCCAGACAGTTACAGGAACTGTACGGCGTCATGGATGGCGGTTTTGGGACGGCTGCCATGGCTATTCTGGCAGTATTGTTTGTGGAAGGAATTCTGCTGTTCACGATCCGCTGTGCTCTGAAAAAAACAGAGAAGCTGTCGGTTCTGGAGGTATTGTCGTTTGCCGCACAGGAGAAACAGGCTGAAAAAGGGCAGTCTGTGCTGACGGGGATGGTGGCCGTGGCCTGCACTCTCCTGATACTTATACCGCAGAATCTATATGCCACCATGTCGGATCCTGCCTTTGTAACGTATATGGGAATCGGGAACAGCGACATTCGTATGGATGTGCGTCAAAATGAAAAGATTGATGCGGTAACGGAACAAATGGCTGAGGCGCTTAGGCAGGATAGGCAGGTGAAACGGTATGCGGTGTTGCAGACGAGGACCTGTCCGGCTCTTCTGGCAGATGGGAAAACGGTCAATCTGATCGTGGAAACCGGTGATCACAGTATCTTTCCTGTAAGCTGCTCAGAAGGAAGGCTTCCAAAGCGCCCGGCGGAGATCGCGTTATCTGTCATGAACGCAAAGGAGCTGGGGGTAACGGTCGGCGATTCTTTAGAGCTGATCGTGGACGGAATAGAGGTGGCCTATACGGTTTGCGGTATTTATCCTGACATTACAAACGGAGGAAAGACTGCCAAAGCATACAGTGTGGGAGAAGATATGCCTGTTCAGTGGAGCGTCCTGTATGTTTCTTTAGAGGGAGGGATGGTGGAGGAGTCATGGATGGAGCAGTACAGACGGATGGGCGCAGATGTAACCGATCTGGCAGATTATGTGAGGGATACCTATGGCCAGACCTTAGGGCAGCTGCGGCTGGCAGCGGGAGTAGCAACAGGTATTGCCGTTATGGTTATGATCGTAGTGGTGATGTTGTTTATGCGGCTGCTGGTGGAGAAAAACCGACGTATCATCTCGCTGCATAAAGCCATTGGCTTTACCGGAAGGGATTTGAAACGTATCTGGCTTATAAAGGGGCTTGTTCCTGTTACGGCAGGCATCTGTGCCGGGCTAGCCGGTGGAAATCTGTTTGGGGAAGAACTTTGCGGGATGGCGCTGAGATCCTTTGGCGCGGACGGCTTTAGGTTTGTGGTCGACTGGGAACAGATTCTGGTGAGGATACCGGTAATTCTCCTGGGACCGGCACTTATGGCGATTTTGGCCGGAATTGCGGAAATCGGGCAAATCGGGGCCTGTGAGTGCTGTATGGGAAAAGAGTAAAGGAATAGCAGGGAGGAGCGGAAATGGAAGGATTATTAAGAGTTGAAAAACTGAGTAAGGATTCGATTCTGCACGAAATCTCTTTTGAGATGGGACAGGGGGAAATGCTGGGGATCATGGGGCCCTCCGGTTCCGGAAAATCCACTCTTCTCTATCAGGTGGCCGGGATGGATCAGCCCACCGGTGGAAAGGTATGGCTTGAGGGGAGACAGATCACCGGACTGACCGAGGATGAGAGGGCGAAGCTGCGCCTGCATCGCATGGGTTTTGTATTTCAGCAGATGAACATGATGGCGAACTTAACTATTTTGGACAATATTCTGCTTCCGGCCATACAGGCCAACAAGGGCAGACGCGGAAAGTCAAAGGCCGAGCTTACGATGACGGCCAAAGCGCTGATGAGAAAGCTCTCCATTTCCGGTCTGGAGGAGCGCAGGATCACGCAGGTTTCCGGGGGACAGCTCCAACGGGCCTGTATCTGCAGGAGTATGATGAACGCGCCAAAAATCCTGTTTGCCGATGAACCCACCGGCGCTTTGAATAAGAGCGCTGCAACAGAGGTCATGGCAGAGCTGATGAAGCTGAACCGGGAAGGGACGGCTGTTTTGATGGTTACCCACGATATCGGGGTGGCAAGCAGTTGTGACCGGATTTTGTACCTGCTGGATGGCCGTATCTGCGGGGAGCTGCGGCTGGGAAAGCCTGAGCCAGGAGATGAAAAGCGGCGGGAGGACAGGGTGAGCGGGTGGCTTAGTGGGATTGGGTGGTAGGAAGTATTTATTGGTGTTATCTACCCTTGTCCACTGAGGGTATTGATCGTTGGAATCAGAGATGCTATAATTAAGACATCAAATTTAAGGAGCGGCGCAGAATGAAGCTTTCACGGGAAATGAAACTGATCATCGCAAAGTCGGGTACAGAAAACAAATGGCTTCCATTGTGGATGCATGCGGCCGATACAGCGGGGGTGATGAGCGAACTCGTTCATTTGCGCTATTCTTCTCTTTCGGAACAATGCGCAATGTCCTTCAAAGACTTTAAACAAACTGCGATCCTCTTGGCATATCTTCACGATATAGGAAAAATCACTCCACTTTTTCAGTCGCAGATATTAAAAGCTCTTCCTGCAAGACGTTCTGTGTTTGAACACTATGGGATCCACAATATTCTCGAAAATTTTATTAATAAAGAGAAATCCCATCACACAAAATGCGGCGAAGCAATTTTATTGGAGTTGGGATTTCCAAAAGGGTTTTCGTCTGTGGTTGGCGCACATCATGGCATGCCGGCCGAAGCGTTGCTTCATCACATTGAAAACTATCCGAATCATTTTTTTGGGATGCCAGCGGATCGCAAATTGTGGAAAGGGCTGTATGAGGAGTGGGTAAGGGTTTCACTGAAACTGGCCGGATTTGAGGATCCTTCTGAGGTTCCTATACTATCTAAGGGAAGCGAGATTTTGATGTCGGGGCTTCTGATTATGTCGGACTGGCTGGCGAGTAATCCGGAGAATTTTGAGCTTCTGGACGAAGACGTAATTCTGTCGGAAGACGAGTATCCGCCAAACCGCTGCCAAATCGCTTTCGAAAAGCTGAGACTGCCCGAATCATGGGAATCTTATCAGGAGCGAATAGGGGATGGAGATTTTCAAAAATGTTTTGGCTTTTCCATGAACCCGATGCAGGCAGAGACGATACATACAGCAGAAAGATGCCGCGAGCCTGGGTTGTTTATTTTAGAAGCCCCGATGGGAACAGGTAAAACGGAGGCGGCTCTTGCAGTGGCGGAAATCCTTGCGGCAAAGTGTCATAAGACCGGCCTGTTTTTCGGACTTCCAACGCAGGCGACTGCCAACAGTATTTTTGAGCGTGTAGTGAAATGGGCACAGCTGCAGTCGCAGGATATGGTTCACGGCATTAACCTGGCACACGGAAACGCAGAATTTCAGCCCGCATTTTTGAAACTGAAAAAAGACAGCATACCCCAGACGGATATCGACGGAGAAAGCGGGCTTGTGGTAAATTCTTTTTTCAGTGGCGGCAAGGTATCGCTTTTAACGGATTTTGTGGTAGCTACCGTGGACAGGCTTTTGATGTCCGCATTGAGGAAAAAGCATGTTATGTTGCTGCATCTGGGGCTTTCCCAAAAGGTTGTAATCGTGGACGAATGTCATGCATATGACGTATATATGAATCAATATCTGGACACCGCTTTGGCATGGCTGCACGAATACCATGTCCCGGTGATCCTGCTCTCAGCGACTCTTCCCAGCGACCGGCGAAAGCAACTGACAGAAGCTTACATAAATGACAGAAAAAAAGCATTCGAGCTTCCAGAAACCGATTATCCGCGGCTTACTTATACGGATGGCGATCAGGTATTTACAAAAACCATGCCATGGAAAAGTGCGACTAGAATGGTAACGGTTATCTGTGGAGATGAGAATATGGCTCTTGAAAAAATGCGTGATGCGGTGCGTTCGGGAGCCTGTGTCGGCGTCATTTGTAATACGGTTGTGAGAGCGCAGCATTTTGCCAGGCAGGCTCGCAATGTGGACGGCGCAAAAGTGATCTTATACCATGCACAATACATTATCCCTGACAGGATGAAACGGGAAAATATACTGATAGAGGCAGTTGGGAAAGATTCGGACGCGAAAATAAGAGAAGGAGTAGTGGTAGTAGGAACACAAGTCCTTGAGCAGTCCCTTGACATTGACTTTGATATTCTGATTACAGATTTATGCCCGATGGATCTTCTGCTTCAAAGAATTGGACGGCTTGGGCGTCATATTCGCACAGACAGACCATTGGGATATGAAACCGCAGAATGTATCGTTTTAGGGACAGAGGAACTTGACAGCTCCTCAAAAAGGATTTATACGGAATGGCTGCTTTTGCGAACAAGGAAACTTCTTCCTTCCCATATTACGATTCCTGATGATATTGACCCGCTTGTGTATGAGACGTATCGGGCAGCGGAGCCGGATAATGAGGAAGAGAAAGCTGCGTGGACGGCTTATCAGGTATTGTTAAAGGATAAGCAGCAAAGGGCGAAAAGCTACTTAATGGCGCGGCCAAGAGAAAGTAAAAGGGGCGGCGATCTTCACGGCTGGCTTCAAAATTCTGCGGGGGACAGTGAAAGCAGTGCCCTGGCAACTGTGCGCGACGGAACATTCTCCATAGAGGTTCTGGTTTTGATACAATATGCGGATGGTATGCTGGGAATGCTGCCGTGGCAGACGGATGGAGGAAGGTATTCGCCTGCAATCTGCCCTTCGGACGACGATGGTAAACGGATCGCACAACAGAAGCTGCGTCTTCCGGCAAGATTTTGTTATGATATAAACAGGACTGTGAACGAACTGGAAGAAATGGATCAGTATTTAACAGGATTTGAAAAATCCCGTTGGCTCAAAGGGCAGCTGGTGCTTCTGCTAAATGAGAGCCTCAGCGTAAAATTATGCGGGGCTATGGTCACATATTCTCAGGACGACGGACTTACATATACAAAGGAGGGGGAAACGTGAATGACAAAGAATTTAATTTGCTGGATGAGCCATGGATCCGGGTGATCGACGAGGCTTGTGAGATTCATGAAGTGTCGCTGCCGGAATTATTTGAACATGCGCATGACTACAGGGATTTGTGCGGCGAGCTGCCGACGCAGGATTTCGCAATGTTACGATTGTTGCTGGCTGTTTTACATACGGTGTTTTCGCGGTATGATGTGAAGGGAGACGAACTGCCATTGGATCATCCTGATGAAGCGATGGAGCGCTGGCAGGAGCTGTGGGAAAGCAGGAGATTCCCCGCCAGGATAATAACGGAGTATCTGGAATCCCAAAGAGAGAATTTTTATTTGTTTCATCCGGAACGGCCATTTTATCAATGCGAACATGCAAAAGCGGGGACCGAGTATTCGGCTTCCAAATTAAACGGCAATTTATCTGAGAGCAGTAATAAAGTTCGTCTTTTTACGGATATAAGCGGAAGGGCAAAAGAAGAGATGTCTTTTGCCGAGGCGGCGCGCTGGCTGCTTTATGTGAATGCTTATGATGATACTTCCGCAAAGCCCTCGAGAGAATCGAAAGAAAAAGGGCTCAAACTGCCATCTACGGGTGTCGGCTGGCTTGGTAAACTGGGGATCATTTTTGTCTCAGGAGACAATCTGTTTGAGACGCTTATGTTAAACTTGATTATGCTGGATGAAAGGAAAGAGCTTTTTGAAAAAGAAAATCCTGTCTGGGAGAGGAAAGAAATACCGGATGGAGAACGTGTCCAAATATCATTTCCAGATAACTTGTCCGAGCTGTACACACTGCAATCAAGACGACTGTATCTGAAGAAAGAAGATCAAAGAGTTACAGGATATTTTTTACTGGGTGGAGATTTTTTTGACAGAGAATGTAAGACGGGCTCAGGACTCGTGGAACCTATGACAGTCTGGAAAAATCCGGACAACAAAAAAACAGATATCTATATCCCGTGGCGGCATAATGAGTCAAAGCAGTTTTGGAAAGAGTGCTCTGCAGCTATTTTGGGCGATGAGGGGAACAGACAGCCAGGAATTATTTCATGGATAAAATACCTGGAAGGAGAGGGCTGGATTAGGAACTATGATTTGAATGTTCGAATTGTATCTGTACAGTATGGTGACAAAGACTTTTTTGTAACCAATGTTTTCTCCGATTCGCTTCAAATGCATGCCTCTTTGCTTTCAGATATGAATGCAAGATGGAAGAAAGCGGTGTTGGATAGCATTGAATTTTGCGATGATATCGCTAAAAAGGTATGGATGCTTGCGAAGGATGTGAACCTGGCTGCCGGCGGCAGCGATAGAACAAAGGAAAGCAAAGGAACCTCCTCAGTGTTTGCAGATCATGTCAAAGCCGGTTTTTATAACCGCGTGGATGGTCCGTTCAGAAGATGGCTTTATGGGCTTACTCCCGAAGCGGACTGTGACGACGAACTTTCAAATAAGAGAATACAGTGGCGGCGCGAATGTGTGGAGATTGCAAGACAGATGGGGAAGGAACTCATAAGCCAGGCAGACACGGCAGCCATTTTCGGAAGAACGAAATCCGGTTCTGAAGGTGAGAAGAAGAGTGAGACGCTTTCTGCTGCGAGCGCCATGAACCGGTTTTTAAACGTGCTGAAAGCCAAAGAAGAATCATAACAGACAGGAGGTGAAAAGAATGGGAACGGAAACAGAAATTGGAAAATATGTAAAAATGCAGCTAAATTTGCTTGCAAAGGACGACAGGACTCTTGAACAAAGCGCTTCAAAGGCACGGCTAGCTCAGCTTCGCCGGGGTGTCGGAAAGAGTCCGGGAGAGCTTCCGGAATTATGGGGCGCATTTTTGGATAATATGCCGGAAGAACTGATGGGGAGAGAAGGTAAGCCGTCTTATGCGGAATGGGCAGTCTATACGGCGCTGACATTGTTTGCGCTTCATCAGCAGGGACATGCCGCTTCGATGAATGTAGAGGGTATGGAAAACCGTCTTGGACGAGCTGCGCGAAAACTGATTCACAGTGAAGAAGAGGAAGAGAATGTAAGGAGAAAACTCAGCATTGCGGCCAGATCCGATGATATGGCAGAGCTTTCCTATCACTTAAAAACCGTTGTGAAGTTACTGGGGAACAGTGATATTAAGCTTGATTATGTAGATCTGGCAAAAGACCTGTACTGGTTTCAATTTGAAAAATATGTGGATCAAATTCGTTTGAAATGGGGACAGGATTTTTACCGGTTTGTAGGGACAAAGGATAACGGAAAGGAAGAGAAGAATGAAAAATAACATATATGTAGATATCCATGTGTTGCAAAATGTGCCGCCGAGCTGTATCAATCGAGACGATACGGGCAGCCCGAAAACGGCTAAATACGGTGGTGTGGTGAGAGCAAGGGTTTCTTCACAGGCATGGAAACACGAGATGCGTAAAATGTTCAGAGAATTGCGAAGCGAGGAGGAGGTAGGGATACGTACGAAAAAAGTCCCTCAAATGATTGCCGATGCTGTGAAAGAGATGGACAACGGTATAGAGGATGAAAAGGCTATGAAGCTTGCTTTGAATGCGCTGGGAAATGCAGGAATCAAAACAGATAAAGAGGGGCTATCACCTGTATTGATATTTTTCAGTGCAGCGCAGGCAAAAGCCGTGGCACATCTGGCCATCAGAGAAAGTAAAGATAAAAAGGAGTACCAAAATGCCTTGAAAACCGCTCCGTCCATGGATATGGCACTGTTTGGCAGAATGGTAGCCGCAGATCCGTCTTTAAATTTTGACGCGGCGGCTCAGGTTGCGCATGCGATTTCCACCCACGCCGTACATAATGAGTATGACTATTTTACCGCAGTGGATGATTTGGCTCAGGATGAGGAGGCGGGAGCAGGCCATTTGGGAACTGTGGAGTTTAATTCGGCTACGCTTTACCGGTATGCAACCGTAAATATTGTGGAACTTCAAAAAAATTTGGGAGCTCAGGCAGGAGAAGCGGTGAAATGTTTTGCTGAAGCGTTTATGAAGGCAATGCCGACAGGAAAGCAAAATACATTTGCCAATCGAACGCTTCCCGACTTTGTGTATATTGTTTTAAGAACCGACCAGCCGGTCAATCTTGCGGGGGCATTTGAAAAACCTGTTTCCGGCGTAAACGGTTATCTGGAGGAATCCGAAACGAGATTTCGGGAATATGCCGGTACGATATATCGGAAGTTTGCGTGTGCGCCGGAAAAAGTCTGGGAATTTGGAGAGATGGATATTTTGCAGATTTTGGAGGGGGTAAAGTCTGCCGTGGAGGAAAAGATGTCCGAAAGCAGAGGTGAGTGAGATGTCGACCTTGCTTTTAAGGCTTGCAGCCCCTTTGCAGTCCTGGGGAAGCAGCTCTAAATTTGAGATAAGGACTACGGAAAAAATGCCAACCAAAAGCGGCGTTGTGGGAATGCTGGCGGCGGCACTGGGGCTTGGAAGAGACGCCGACCTATCAAAGCTGAATGTACTTAGATTTGGAGTCCGTGCCGACCAGGAAGGGGAGGATATCACGGATTTTCATACGGCACATTCGGAGAAAAGTTCTTATGTAACATATCGCCACTATCTTTGTGACGCAGTGTTCCTGGCGGGATTAGAAGGCGAAGAGGAGCTTTTGAAAAAGCTGGAGACGGCCCTACAAAATCCACGTTATCCTCTGTTTTTGGGGAGAAGGTCGTGTCCGCCCACTCTGCCTGTCATTGTTGGGATACGCAGCACAGCGCTTGAAACCGCGCTTTCCGAAGAAGCACCACTTAGTGAAAGGCACGAGAAGATGTTGCGTATACAGATTGAAACGGACAGTTCCGGCGCGGGATTGATGCAGGATATGCCGGTATCTTTTGATCCGGGCCGGCGGATTTATGGATATCGCGGACTCAGGGAATTTTTTGTAGAATGCCGTCAAAAAGAAACGGAACATGATGCGATGCGGGAATTGAGGTGATGCTATGTATTTATCGCGGATAACACTGAATACGGCACGTCGGGAAACGATGAAAGCTCTGGTATCGCCAAATCTTTTTCATGGCGCGGTAGAGAGTTCGTTTGACGGAGAGCGTGCGCGCAGGCTTTGGAGGATTGACGATTTAAACGGCAAAAAGTATATATTGGTTGTAAGTGAGAAGGCGCCGGATTTGCAACATTTTGCAGAACAATTTGGCTTTGCCGGCGAGTATGAAACCAAAGAGTACGCACCGTTTTTAGAGAGGATTTTAGACGGCGGGCAGTGGCAGTTCAGATTGACGGCGAATCCCGTGGTTTCAAAAATGGATGGGAAAATCATGGCGCATGTTACGCCTGAATATCAAAAGAAATGGCTTGCCAGCCGTGCGGAAAAGCTGGGATTTTCACTGAATGAGGCGGAATTTCAAACGGTACAGTCAAAATGGTATGATTTCCGAAAAAAGAATGAGGGCGGCTATTCACGAGTTCGTCTGCTTTCGGTCACCTTTGAGGGGATTCTTACCGTAACGGACGCAAAACGGTTCAGGGAAACACTTTGTAATGGGGTAGGTAGAGAAAAGGCCTACGGACAGGGCCTGCTGACAATCGTAAGGTGTAAAAATGCAAAATAATGCGGGAATGATGAGGCCGGAGCTGGCAGAGCTGCCGCAGGTCAGCGATAGGATGTCGTTTATTTATCTGGAGCATTGTGTTATCAACCGTGAGGACAGCGCCGTAAAGGTGACGGATATGGAGGGGGATGTTTTCATCCCGGCTGCTGCTATTACAACGCTCTTGTTGGGGCCTGGCTGTAAGATTACGCATCGTGCCATGGAGCTTGTCGGCGACAGTGGTATCGGCGTAGTGTGGGTGGGAGAGCATGGAGTGAGATATTATGCCCATGGGCGTGCGCTGAATTCTCATACGAGGCTTTTGTTAAAACAGGCGGAACTTGTCAGCAACATTCGAAAGCATCTGGGTGTTGTCCGAAAAATGTATCAAATGCGCTTTCCGGAGGAAGACGTAAGTGGGCTTACCTTACAACAGCTGCGGGGCAGGGAGGGGAGCCGGGTAAGGGCGACATACAGGGAATATTCAAAAAAGTGGAAAATACCATGGAAGGGCAGGGAGTATGATCCGGATGATTTTATGTCGGGAACTCCTGTAAATCAGGCTCTTTCCGCAGGAAATGTGTGTTTATATGGGTTGGCGCATTCTGTTATCTGCGCATTGGGGTGTTCGGCAGGATTGGGCTTTGTGCATGTTGGGCACGAGTGTTCGTTTGCCTATGATATTGCCGATCTCTACAAAGCGGAAACAACGATTCCGATTGCATTTGAAATGGCTGCAAAAGTACACGATGAGTTTGCGGACAAAATCCCACAGGATTTTTCGGGCATGGTAAGACGCCGGCTTCGCAATGAAATTGTTCAGAAGCGTTTGCTGGAGCGGATGGTTCATGATATTAAATATCTGCTTTCCGACAGTGAAGATGAGGAGAAAGAGGAGAAGGCGGTTTATCTCTGGGATAATATGAAGGACAGGGTTGAAAATGGCAGGCAGTATCGTGAGAATGGAGTAGAAGAAAATGGTAGTGATAACCATGAATAGCTGTCCGCCTAAATTACGCGGTGATCTGACTAAATGGTTGTTTGAAATCCATACAGGCGTTTATGTTGGACAAGTAAATGCGAAGGTACGGGAAATGCTCTGGAGCAGAGTCTGCCAAAATATAAAAGACGGGCAGGCAGTGATGGTTTATAGTTTTGCAAATGAACAGCATCTTGAATTTCGGACACATAATACGTTCTGGAAGGTTCGCGATCTTGATGGCATAAAACTGATGATGCGTCCTAAGTCGCCGGAACAAACCGAAGAAGTATTGCCAAAGGGATTTAGCAGTGCGTCGAAACGCTTGATGGCAGGCAGACGAAGGAAGAACCCTGGCAACATTGGCCGTGAATGGGCCTTTTTGGATATTGAAACAGACGGCCTGGATTTTGAGAAAAGCAAAATCATTGAGATAGCAGCGATCGTTGCAGATGAAGAAGAAATAAAATTATCATGGAATGCCCTGATAAAACAAGATACGGCATTGCCTCCTCAAATAGTGGAGCTTACTCATATAACCGATGAGATGCTCGACAGAGGGATAGAACTTGACGATGCATTAAGGCAGCTGAGTGACATAGTGAAAGGGAGGACGGTGGTATGTTTTAATAAAAGTTTTGATATCACATTTTTAGACAGAGGGTTTAGAGATAATAACCTGGAGGATCCGTTTGGAAGGGTAATCGATGCTTTAGCGCTTGCGCGAAAAAGAGTTAGAGATATAGATAATTATAGGCTGGGATCTTTGGCAGAGTATTTTGGCGTTTCTTGTGAGCAGCATAGGGCGCTGCCGGATTGTGAAACGTTGTATAGGGTGTTTTTAAAACTGAATGAAATATGAAGAGTTCGGTTTTAAGAATGCTTATATATTGGGATTTTTTTAGTCTTTTCCCCGCGTGGGCGGGGGTGATCCTATCCAGACTCCCCTTTCCGACTCGAAATGTATCTTTTCCCCGCGTGGGCGGGGGTGATCCCTTTATGCGGACTGGGTGAAGTACCAGGCGTATCTTTTCCCCGCGTGGGCGGGGGTGATCCCCTCTTCACCCGCTTCTTCAAGCTCTTCTACGACTTTTCCCCGCGTGGGCGGGGGTGATCCATCTCCCTTCTTGTGATTCCTTTCATTGTAAAGCTTTTCCCCGCGTGGGCGGGGGTGATCCGAACCGGCCAGTGTACACCACAAGGCCATCGGCCTTTTCCCCGCGTGGGCGGGGGTGATCCTACAGCGGCCGCGGTAGAGCCTATGCCGTATAACTTTTCCCCGCGTGGGCGGGGGTGATCCTACACGCTTTACAAAAGTAAAGTTTTGTGGTATCTTTTCCCCGCGTGGGCGGGGGTGATCCTGTCCCGGCGGATGACCTAGCAACGATCGCTGGCTTTTCCCCGCGTGGGCGGGGGTGATCCTAAAATCGAGTTAATGGAGGCCCTGCGAAAACGCTTTTCCCCGCGTGGGCGGGGGTGATCCTTACATGAACAGCCTCAACCCGTATTTCGTCCACTTTTCCCCGCGTGGGCGGGGGTGATCCTTCCATCGAATATGTAAACAATTCGTGCGCGCACTTTTCCCCGCGTGGGCGGGGGTGATCCCTGTGTTGTCTTTATGGACCAAGTCATTTTTCACTTTTCCCCGCGTGGGCGGGGGTGATCCTATAAAGTCCCCCACGGGCTCTTCATTCATAACCTTTTCCCCGCGTGGGCGGGGGTGATCCTGAGGATCCCGACTTCATCGCCGGAATGGGAGGCTTTTCCCCGCGTGGGCGGGGGTGATCCTACGGTGTGTCCTTATCAAAGACCCCTCCCCACCTTTTCCCCGCGTGGGCGGGGGTGATCCCCAGTCACGGATTGCGCCCCATATCTCTATCGCCTTTTCCCCGCGTGGGCGGGGGTGATCCCAGTAGAGGAAATGGAGAGCGGCGGAAGAATAACTTTTCCCCGCGTGGGCGGGGGTGATCCTACACAACGACGTGGACAGGAACAGCGATTTAACTTTTCCCCGCGTGGGCGGGGGTGATCCCACTTCATACTCTTTCACATCGTACACGGACATACTTTTCCCCGCGTGGGCGGGGGTGATCCATACGACGAATTTTTGCTTTTTAAGTATCTGATGCTTTTCCCCGCGTGGGCGGGGGTGATCCTGTCAATCGTGCTGGCCTGCAACGTTGACACGGCTTTTCCCCGCGTGGGCGGGGGTGATCCTACCAACGGGAACGTTTCTATTAACACGGCTTTCTTTTCCCCGCGTGGGCGGGGGTGATCCTATAGCCCGGTGTTTTATTAAACTCAGCATGTGCTTTTCCCCGCGTGGGCGGGGGTGATCCCAGGAAGGACAGATAAGAACGGACGGAATCGGCCTTTTCCCCGCGTGGGCGGGGGTGATCCACAAAGTGGCGCTTGATCTGTTTACCTACGGTGACTTTTCCCCGCGTGGGCGGGGGTGATCCTCAAGTGTTACGGGATACAGATAGATCTAGTATCTTTTCCCCGCGTGGGCGGGGGTGATCCCGGTTCGGTCGCCACAGACGAGGTGGTAATGACCTTTTCCCCGCGTGGGCGGGGGTGATCCTAAGATTTATTTTTGCGATAAGGATAACTTCATCTTTTCCCCGCGTGGGCGGGGGTGATCCTGGTGTTTAAAATGTCAATCGTACTGGCTTGCACTTTTCCCCGCGTGGGCGGGGGTGATCCTGATTCACACACTTACCGATGGGAGTGGTTTAACTTTTCCCCGCGTGGGCGGGGGTGATCCTATAATGTGTGCTCATAGGTATTGGTTAAAGGTCTTTTCCCCGCGTGGGCGGGGGTGATCCCTGCTGCTGCACCTGCTTTTCGGCTTCTTTCAGCTTTTCCCCGCGTGGGCGGGGGTGATCCTAAATCATGCCCGTATATCTGATTGATGCATCGCTTTTCCCCGCGTGGGCGGGGGTGATCCTTACGATCAATATACGGCTGGATTATTGCTCTGCTTTTCCCCGCGTGGGCGGGGGTGATCCTGTACGGAGCTGGCGGTGGAGGATAACCAGTGGCTTTTCCCCGCGTGGGCGGGGGTGATCCTAAATTCCAGCTATTCTGTATCATCTGGTACTGCTTTTCCCCGCGTGGGCGGGGGTGATCCTAGAGGACGCAATCCCTACATTCCTTGACATGCCTTTTCCCCGCGTGGGCGGGGGTGATCCCAGGTAGGCCGCCGTTGATCCCTCATCGAACTTCTTTTCCCCGCGTGGGCGGGGGTGATCCCAAAGCACCGCAGCCTCCCATGACTATCGCCGGCTTTTCCCCGCGTGGGCGGGGGTGATCCTTGTCCCGGTCTGCTTCTGCCGCTGTTAGCTTCCTTTTCCCCGCGTGGGCGGGGGTGATCCTTAATCGGCGCACGCTATTTGAAGAATTTGTTGCTTTTCCCCGCGTGGGCGGGGGTGATCCTAATATGAGTTCGCCGGAATGACTGCATATAATCTTTTCCCCGCGTGGGCGGGGGTGATCCTATATTCGGCATCTGTAATACGATTTTGGGTACCTTTTCCCCGCGTGGGCGGGGGTGATCCCCAGTACGAGTGTTGTGGATATCCAGGGTTTCGCTTTTCCCCGCGTGGGCGGGGGTGATCCTACGCAAACGGTTGTCGACCGGAATGACAAGGGACTTTTCCCCGCGTGGGCGGGGGTGATCCTATGTATTAGACCTTAGAAGATTATTGTAAATCCTTTTCCCCGCGTGGGCGGGGGTGATCCCGGACAGAATCGGCATCAAAGTCGCACAGGGGCCTTTTCCCCGCGTGGGCGGGAGAACATGCTTTTAGCAATCGAGCGGCACTTTTCCCCGCGTGGGCGGGGGTGATCCTATCAAAACCAGCTTTGCAGCGGCTCTGGCCTGCTTTTCCCCGCATGGGCGGGGGCGATCCTTGGCACAGTCGAGGAATGCCGGGGGGCAAGGGCTATTCCTCGCGTGGGTGGGGTGATCCTATACCCACATACGCCAGACTGTGAAGATATAGCTTTTCCCCACGTGTGGGTGATTCTAAAGATATACTGAAATTGGCTCATATCTCCGGCTTTTCCCCACATAGGCAGGATACCCCTAGATGTGGTAAGGATGGTTATTTGATAATGACAAAGAGCATGTAAATCATAATACATTGTAAGCGTCAAATAAGATAGTGGATAGAAAAATAACCACCAACCCTCTATAATAAAAGGGCAGTGGTCATCGGCACCGTTCCTGTACCATGGGATCCCATGGCAGATAGTCATCCAGATATTCCGGATTTTCAAGGAATGT
>JAAVZR010000005.1 GCA_022791755.1 Lachnospiraceae bacterium | reverse complement strand
TGTAACGGAGAAAAGATGGTTATCGTTAGCCATCTTTTTTCTCTTTTTTGACAAAAATCTCAGAGGAGGGGCAGTGACATGCACACGTCACCATCCCTCCTCTGATTTTGTTGGACTATCTATTTCCCGACAGCCCCTTTTGGACATTATGTCTATTTTGGCAATGGATGGCAAATAATGTGTATATAATTATGCGATTATTTTGAAATATTACGAACAATTACGCTGGAAGGTGTACCAATAACATTTCCTCTATATAAATAAGCACAGCCCCAGAGAACTCAACAGGACCGACTAAATATAATGTCCCTGTCCAATGATATGTTCCATCATATTCACTATACGGAATACATGTAATTAAATTGGCAACAGCGTCTACTCCCGGGTAGTATACAATTTTCGACGCAACTTTTTTAGCTAAAGAATAAGATTCATAATTATCATTAATAATAGATTTAATTTATGATAGTAAGTATTAAATCGATATAAGTATATCATATATAAAAAGTAAAGTCTACTAATACTGTGAAAGTGGCCACGGCAAACGCAAGCTTTTACAGTACAGAATATATGATCCAATTCGGCAGCTCTTTTCCTGTTTCAGAAGGTTGCTTCCTATATGCCGCAGTACATTCACATTTTCGGCAGCATTCCCCGCTCTCATTCTGCTTTCATCTTCGCGAAATCCTATATCCAATACCCAGTGCAGGCTGTTCTCTATTGCCCAGTGCGATCGTCTTTCCTTCTCATATGTCATGCGTTTACCGCGCTGTTGGTGCTCCTCCCTCTTGACCCCAGGCAGGAAAACGACTATAATACCACTGAAGTCCCGCAGACAGGGAGCGGCGGCATATTATGGGAGGGGCTGCGATTCCAGAGCTTTGTTTGAGGATTTGGAGATTGGAGCAGACTCTTCTTTTGAAGAGTATTTAAAAGGGAACGTTGCTGTTAGTGAGTATTCATTACAGTAAGAAAGAGAAAAAACACTCCTGCATCATTGAGAAGTGGGAGAAGACAGACTGAAATCGCAATTTCCCCATAGTAAGAAGCGATGCTTTGCATTTATGGCAGAAAGAAAGAGGCGTGTAATGGGAATAATCAAGACCTCCAGACTGATATTTGACTATATAAAACGGGATGAGGAGGGTAACCCCGACGGGACCAGGCGGGCGGTGGACCAGGTGGATCTGGACATCGAGGCCGGCCGGTTTGTGGCGGTTCTGGGCCATAACGGTTCCGGCAAATCCACGCTGGCCAAGCACATGAATGCGCTCCTGACGCCCACGGAGGGCACGGTGTGGGTGGGAGAGAAGGATACCTCCCTGGAGGAAAACCTGTGGGAGGTACGCCGGACCGCAGGGATGGTTTTTCAGAATCCGGATAACCAGATCATCGGCACGGTGGTGGAGGAGGATGTGGGCTTTGGCCCGGAGAACATCGGCGTTGCCACCGAGGAGATCTGGCAGAGGGTGGAGCAAAGCCTGGATGCCGTAGGAATGGCCATGTACCGTCATCACTCTCCCAATAAGCTGTCGGGAGGTCAGAAGCAGCGGGTAGCCATCGCCGGGGTCATGGCCATGAAGCCCCGCTGTATCGTGCTGGATGAGCCCACCGCCATGCTGGACCCCAATGGCAGGAAAGAGGTGATCCGCACCGTGCGGGAGCTAAACCGCAGAGAACATATCACGGTGATCCTGATTACCCACTATATGGAGGAGGTCATCGAGGCCGATCAGGTCTACGTCATGGATGGCGGCCGTATCGTGATGGAGGGGACGCCGGAGGAGGTCTTTACCCGGACCGAGGAGCTGAAAGGCTACCGGCTGGATGTGCCCCAGGTCACGGAGCTGGCGTGGGAGCTGAAGCGGGAGGGACTGCCTCTGACCGACGGAATTCTGACCATAGACCGGTTCGTGGATGAGGTAATGGCGCTGTACGGACAGACAGGAGCGAGGAATGATTGAGTTAAGGGATATAAGCTATGTATACGGAGGCGGCGGTTCCCGGGCAATCCGTGCCCTGAACCATGTGACGCTTCAGATACCGGACGGACAGTTCATTGGTCTGATCGGGCACACCGGTTCGGGGAAATCCACGCTGATCCAGCATCTGAACGGACTTATCCGGGCCACCGAAGGAGATATCCTCTATAACGGGCAGAGCATCTATGCCGAGGGTTTTTCCATGAAGGAGCTGCGCAGCCACGTGGGCCTGGTCTTTCAGTATCCGGAACACCAGCTTTTTGAGACGGACGTCTTTACCGACGTCTGCTTTGGGCCGAAGAATCTGGGCCTGGACGAGGAGGCGGTGCGGGACAGAGCCAGAGAAGCCCTCTCCCTGGTGGGCCTGGATTCCTCCTATGACGCGGTATCTCCCTTTGAGCTGTCCGGCGGGCAGAAGCGCCGCGTGGCCATCGCCGGTGTGCTGGCAATGAAGCCGGAGGTGCTCATACTGGATGAACCCACGGCAGGCCTGGACCCCAGGGGCCGGGACGAGATTCTGGAGCAGGTGGCAAAGCTTCACAGAGAACAGGGGATCACGGTGATCCTGGTCTCCCACAGCATGGAGGATGTGGCCCGGTATGTGGAGCGCATCATTGTGATGAACCATGGAAGTACGGCCTTCGACGGGACGCCCAGAGAGGTCTTTGGGCATTATAAGGAGTTGGAGGAGATAGGACTGGCGGCTCCGCAGGTGACCTATATTGTCCATGAGCTGAGAAGGAGAGGGCTTCCCATTGATGAGGAGATCACCACGGTCGGGGAGGCCAGAGACGCGATTTTACAGGCTATCGGAGACAGAAAATGATAAGAGACATTACCATAGGACAATACTATCAGGCGGACTCTCTGCTGCACCGGCTGGATCCGCGGACCAAGCTGATGGGGACATTAATCTTTATCATCTCGCTGTTTGTGGCGGGAAACTGGGCCGCTTATCTTCTGGCTGCGGCGTATCTGGCCCTGATGATCCGGCTGTCCGGCGTACCGGTGGGCTTTATCGTGAGGGGACTGAAGGCCGTGGTGGTCCTGCTGCTCATCAGTGTGGGCTTTAACATGTTCCTGACCGGCGGAGAGACGGTGCTGGTGCGCCTGGGCTTTATCCGCATTACGCTGGAAGGCGTCAGACAGGCGGCCTTTATGGCGCTTAGGCTGATCTTTCTGATCATGGGCTCCTCGCTGATGACGCTGACCACCACTCCCAATCAGCTGACAGACGGCCTGGAGAAGGGATTGGGCTGGATGAAAAGGATTCATGTGCCGGTCCATGAGATTGCCATGATTATGTCCATCGCCCTGCGCTTCATCCCCATCCTCATCGAGGAGACGGACAAGATCATGAAGGCGCAGATGGCCCGGGGAGCCGATTTTGAGACAGGGAATCTGATCCAGAGAGCGAAGGCGCTGGTTCCTATTCTGGTGCCGCTGTTTATCTCGGCGTTTCGCCGGGCCACGGATCTGGCCATGGCCATGGAGGCCCGCTGCTATCACGGCGGAGAAAACCGGACGAAGATGAAGCCGCTCACCTATGACAGGAGAGACAGGCTGACCTATCTGGTGTTTGCGGTATATCTGGCGGCGATGATTGTCCTGGGGAGGCTTTTCTGAGAATATGGAAGAAAAGAAACGGATTGAACTGATCGTATCCTATGACGGAACCAATTACTGCGGGTGGCAGATTCAGAAAAACGGCATTACCGTGGAGGAGATCCTGAACCGGGAGCTGCGGCGCCTCTTACATGAGGATGTGGCGGTGATCGGCGCCAGCCGGACCGATTCCGGAGTCCATGCCAAGGGCAATATCGCCGTGTTTGATACGAAGACCAGGATTCCTCCCGAGAAGCTGTGCTATGCGCTCAATGAGCGGCTGCCGGAGGATATCGTGATCCAGGAGTCGAGAGAGGTGCTGCCGGATTTTCATCCACGCAAATGCCGCAGCCGCAAGACCTACGAATACCGGATCTGGAACAGGAGATTCCGGGATCCCCTTCACCGCCTGTATTCCTATTTTGTGTATGTGCCTCTGGATCTGGAGGCCATGAGAGAAGCGGCGGCCTGTCTGGAGGGGGAGCATGATTTTGCCAGCTTTTGTTCCTCCGGCTCCCAGGCTGCAACTACGGTGCGTACCCTCTACCAGGTATCGCTTATGAGGGAGGGGGATCTGATTATTATCCGGCTGACCGGCAACGGATTTCTCTATAATATGGTGCGAATCATAGCCGGAACCCTGATAAAGGTGGGAATGCATGTGTATCCGCCGTCCCATATGAAAGAGATTCTCGAGGCCAGAGACCGCCGCCAGGCAGGACCCAAGGCGCCTGCCGTGGGGCTCACCCTGATGAAGATAGAGATTGATGAGAATGAACCGCATTATCCGAAAGCGCATGAATAAGCTTCGCCACATGAACGGCAGAGGGCCCTTTGTGGCGGTGCTTTTCGTGCTGGCGGGACTTGCGGCCGGCGTCTTTGCGGCAGAGAGATCCTCCCGTATCAGAGGAGGCAGCCCGGTCATGGGAATGGCAGAGGGGAGAGCGGACGGCAGCAACAGAGCGGATGACGGCGGGCTGAGCAAGCAGTGGGAGAGCGAGCCGGCGGAGGAGGAGACTCTTTTGGTGGGGCGCTTTCTGTATGTGAAGCTGGAGGAGTATGGAAGCAGTCTGCCCTACTATGATGCAGAAGGCAGCGAGCTGGGGCGTTTTTTCCAGGGAGATCTGCTGGAGGTGCTTCCCTGGGACGGTGAGATGGCTCCCGTCTATTACAATGAAGACTGTGATGTGGCCTATGTGGAAGCCCGTTTTCTCTCGGAGGAGGAGCCCGGGCGGCTGACGCTGCCGGCGGTCCGCCCCACGTTGACGCCGGAGGAGGCCGGAATCGTGTCCGTTCATATCCGGAAGGAACAGCGGGAGCTGGAGCTTTTAAGCGACGGGGAAGTGATTGCCACCTATTCCGTGGGCCTGGGAGGATGGCCCTGGGATACGAAGATCGCCAAGGGTGACAGCCGTACGCCGGAGGGGACCTATTACGTCTGTGTGCGCAAGGACGACAGCCGGTTTCACCTGGCGCTGGGACTGTCCTATCCCAACAAGGAGGATGCGAGCCGTGGGCTGGAGAACGGCGTGATCACGAAGCGGCAAAAGCGGGCCATCGACCAGGCGATCGACGCCGGAATACAGCCGCCCTGGGATACGGGGCTGGGAGGAGCCATCATGATCCATGGATGCAGCGAGGAAGGGATCGGCGCCGAGCGGGACTGGACTGCCGGCTGCATCGCGGTGGATGACGCGGTGATTGATATTTTGTGGGAGTATTGCCGGCTGGGGACGGAGGTCATCATCGACCCCTAGCTGTCGGCCGGAACAGGAAAAAGGCAAAAAGGAATCAGACAGGTGTGTAAAGATGCGCAGAAGATCATTCGGTAAATGGGACGGATTCAAGTATGGATGGCTGAAGGATACAAAGCTGTTTTTGTTTCTTTTGCTGGCGGTATTTGCGATATTCCGTTTTGTGATCGGACTTTCCTTTGTAAAGGGAGAATCCATGGAGCCCACGCTGCATGACGGGGAGCTGGTGATGTATCTGAGGCTTAGCCCCGGATATCACAGAGGAGATGTGGTGTCGGTGAGAATTCAGGGTGGTGAGGGCGAAATATACGATCCAGGAGCCTGATATTTACGAGGGATTTACGAATACCGTGGAGGCCAGATTCTCCGATGAGGATCCTGTCTATAAGGCCACGGATGTGGTGGATGCGGACATAGAGAAGATGAATGCCCACATCACGGTGACGAAGGCGGATGCAAATGCCGCACAGAATAAGAAATATGGTCTGGGAGATACCGTTACCTTTACCATAACGGCGAAAAATGACGGTAACGTGGCGCTTTCAGAAGTGGTGATAGAAGACCCGCTGACCGGGCAGGTGTTCCGGCTGCTGAAGCTGGGAGTGAACGAAACGTATGAGGAGACGGTGACCTACACTGTGACAGAAGCCGATATTCGCAATGGGAAAGTGACGAATATCGCCACAGTCACCGAAGGCACAGTTCAGGACGGCAGGGGAACCAAACTTAAGACAACGGATCCGGAGAATCCGGGGATACCTACGGAGGATGTGACGCCTGGCATCGCGACCGTGGACACGGCAGCGCCCAATGCTCATATTACTCTGAGAAAGACCACGCCGGAGGCGGATGCCGGCAGCGTTTATGCAGTGGGTGAGACCATCGCCTATACGATCACGGCGACGAACGACGGCAATATCAATCTGACCAATGTGGTTATAGAGGATGAGCTGACCGGCAACACAGTGGAAAACGGCAGGGCATGGACCTTTGACAAGCTGGATGTGGGTGAAACCGTGACGATGGAGACGGCGTATACCGTGACTCAGGAGGATGTGATAAACGGCAGGGTCCGCAACGTGGCCACGGCCACAGCCGATACCGGTGTCGGGCTGCCGGCAGATCCGGATGATCCCGATGCCCCGGTACAGCCTGAGTTAAAGCCCGCTGTGGACGGCGGCATGAAAGAGGATCCGGTGGAGGTCATGAAGCCGGGCGTGGTGGTAATCAAGGAGGCTGATAAGGTATCCGGAGTTTCCGCCGGCGATGTGATTACCTATACGATCCGTGTCACGAACAATGGAAATGTGGAGCTTTCGGATGTGGAAGTGACCGATGAGCTGACAGGGGACAGATGGACTATTGACAGCCTGGCTGCGGGAGCTTCCCAGGTCTATACGGCAGCCTATACCGTGACGGAGGCAGACCTTCTCAGAGGCAGTATTGTGAATACGGCCACAGCGAAGGGCACGGATCCCAACGGCAATGAGGTGACGCCGGAGACCCCGGGAGAAGCTGTTACGGATACGGAGCCCGTGGTTGCCGATTATACGGTGCATAAGACCGTCACGGATTCTCAGACAGAGTACAAGGTCGGAGATACCATTCATTACACCATCACGGTGACGAGTCAGGCAAATGTGGCGCTCCGCAATGTGGTGATCACCGACCAGCTGAGCGGTGCGTCCGGAACCGTGGTATTTGCGGAGCAAGACGGCGCTGTTCTGAATCCGGATCATACCGTCACCATAGAGGAGCTGGCAGCAGGAGCCACAGTCACTCTGAACTGCGAATATACAACGACCAGAGAGGATGCTGGCAGCAGTATCGTAAATACTGCGGTGGCGGCGGCCGATCCGGTGACGGGGCCTTCGCCGGTAGATCCCGGTGAGGAGAGCGGCTCCACTGACCCGGTGACCGTGGAAAGTATCTACAGTCTGCTGATCCACTACGTGTATGAGGATGGAACCACGGCGGCTGAGGATGTGGCGGCACGGTATCTGGCCGGTGAGACCTTTGTGTATCTGTCGCCGGAGATCGAGGGCTATATACCGGATTATGCGTTCGTGAGAACGGAGGCTGCCGGTATGCCGGCACAGAATGTGGAGGTGACGGTAGTCTATACACGGATTCCTGCGCAGGTAACGCCCGGCGATGAGACGGAGACGACGGAGCCTGACAGAGGAACCGGCGAAGAACCCGGGGAAGCCCCCGGTGAGAGTACCGTGCCTGGCACGAATCCGGCGCCTGTGCCTGACACCGAGCCGGCAGCCGGCCCTCAGGCGGAAGCGGCGGAGGTCCCGGGAGCGGATGACGAAGGAACAGGTACTGCCGTGACACCGGCGCCAGTACCTGCACCGGTACCGGTACCGGCTCCGGGAGTAATGACACCTGAGGTGGAGAATGTGGAGCCGGGCAATGTGCCTCTGGGCGCGGCAGTTCAGGAGGATGAGGAGGGCAATATCATCATCATTCCTGTGGAAGATCCGGTGGTTCCCCTGGCAGGAATCACGATCGACGATCATCGCTGCTGTATTCTTCATTTTCTTCTGACCCTGGCTGCAGTGATCGTGTATATCTGTTATACGAAGAGCATGAAGAAACATCAGGAGAGAATCGCCGGACTGAGAGATAAATATGAGATTGAAATACTGAGGAGAAAATCCGGCGTTACGGATCACGAAAGGAGCACGATGTGACCGTGCGGGAGGGGAGGTAAAGACATGTTTTATAATTTGTATGAATATGTGCACAGCAGCCTGGGCCTGCATTTCTGGGATCCGCTCACATTGCTGCTGGCGGTGATCTTAGCGGTCATGGTGACGGTGCACAGCCGCAATCAGAAAAAACGTGAGGACGATTTTGAAGAAGCCAGAAAAGAGAAGCTGGAGGCCGTTCAAAAAGGTCTGGCAGAGAGCTGACAAAGAGAGGAGAAAACCGATATGTCATATGTCTTTGAACACAGCGTATTTGGCTTTTGCTGGTGGGATCTTCCCGCAGCCATCCTGCTGATCGCGGTGATCGTCGTGTTTGCGTGGAAGCATCATGAGATGAAGAAAGAAGAAAAGGATCTGGAGGATCAGATATCGGAGCTGTATGCCGACGATACCGTCCGGCTGGACAGTCAGGCATAAGGAGCAGGCCGGTGAGATAACGGTTCAGGAGAGGCAGGCCGCTGCCGGTACAAAATGATTTTGTCATTTGTACGGCAGCGGCCTGCCGCCTGATGTACAGGAGTGGGAAGCGAGTAAAAATGTTGAAAAAGATGAGTAAAAATCATTGTTTTTCCGCTTGACACGCCGGGGACAGTGTACTATAATAAATGAGCTGTGACATTTGAGACAGTAGCAGATATTCCATGCCCCGGTGATGCGAGCTATCGAGAAATGTCCAATCTGTTTGGAGAAAAGAAATAATACAGGAGGTTCCAACCAATGAAGACATTTATGGCTAGTCCGGCTACGATTGAAAGAAAATGGTATGTAGTTGACGCTACAGGACATACATTGGGCCGTTTATCATCCGAAGTGGCAAAGGTTTTGAGAGGTAAGAATAAGGCGATCTTCACGCCTCATATAGATACCGGTGATTATGTGATTATCATCAACGCAGATAAGGTGAAGGTCACGGGCCGGAAGCTGGAGCAGAAGATTTATTACAGTCATTCCGATTATGTAGGCGGGATGAAGGAAGTCACTCTGAAGGAAATGATGGCAAAGAAGCCTGAGAAGGTGGTTGAGCTGGCGGTCAAGGGTATGCTTCCCAAAGGGCCTCTGGGGAGAAGCATGCTGACGAAGCTTCATGTATATGCCGGCGCTGAGCATCCTCATGCGGCTCAGAAGCCCGAAGTATTAACATTCTGATCAGGACCGGAAGGAGGAAGAAAATACAATGGCCACTGCAAAATTCTATGGAACAGGCAGAAGAAAGAAATCCATCGCAAGAGTATATCTGGTACCCGGTACCGGAAATATCACGATTAATAAAAGAAGCATTGATGACTATTTTGGTTTGGAAACCCTGAAGGTAGTTGTGCGTCAGCCTCTGGCTGCCACGGAGACGACAGATAAGTTCGATGTGCTGGTGAACGTTCACGGCGGCGGTTTCACCGGACAGGCAGGAGCGATCCGTCACGGTATCGCCCGCGCTCTGTTGCAGGCAGACCCCGAGTATCGTCCCGTACTGAAGAAGGAAGGCTACCTGACCCGCGATCCTCGTATGAAGGAGAGAAAGAAGTACGGCCTCAAGGCGGCTCGTCGCGCTCCGCAGTTCAGCAAGCGTTAAATTTTATCAAAATGGCTCAAAAAGCCCGGAAAATCAAGGTTTTCCGGGCTTTTGCTTTTGATAGGG
>JAAVZR010000001.1 GCA_022791755.1 Lachnospiraceae bacterium | reverse complement strand
TTTCTCCTGACTGAATTTTGATATGATTAATAATAGTAGTTGGATTATAAATATATCGACGAACTTTATTGTGTATAGTGTCATAATCAGTTATAAACTGTATCTTTTTTTGGCTTGAGTGTAAATCATATATTGACGAATAATTGAGAGCGTATATTGATAATTTGCTCTCTATTGATGTTTCTTTTGCTGGAACATGCTTTTTCCTTAAATGTAATAATCGATGATAAATTAAATCCGAAAATTCAGGCATAGAAATAGCGTCTATGTTGGCACGCTTTTCCTCTATGGCTAAATGGCTGAATTTTTTAGATATACAAAACGTTTCTAAATCATTCCATGTTTTTAATATCGAAGGGCTATTGTTTATATTGCTTATTTTCTTTTCGCCATTATTTTTAATTGCGGAAATTACCATATCTGCGCTAATATATTGATACGGTCGTCCTGGAGATAATTGACTTGTTCTATAAGTGCGAAATTCAGACCAACATTTAAGTAACATTGTTCCAAAATCGCGAGAATTTCCCATACTGGCAAGAACAAGTTTTTCAAAATTTTTATTATTATTGAACATGAGAGAAACATCAATTTTAGAAACATCAAAGTAATATGCTAAACGTTTATTTACAAATTCTTTAAAATAATTAAGGCATAGTTCACGATCCTTACTTGAGTTTTCAAAAATCAAGTTCTCATCTAGATCAATGAGATGTTGTAAATCGGCACCTCTGTCTAAGTGATAGAGATTACCCCGATAAGGAACAATACTAATCCAACAATATATAGGATTGTCCAGTATTCGATCAATATAGAAAGATAAGAAACGTTGCAATTCGGAGTTATACGAAATTTTCTCCCACTCATCAATATATAGAACCATGCCTTTTAGATTTAATAATTTCATCAAAGACATCAATTCTTCCCTAATTGTATTTGTGTTTAAAAAAGATAAATAGGTGTTATTTTTTGTTAATTGTTCCTTGGTTTCTTCAAGATATTTGGCTGACCAATCTGCGCTTAATTCGGTTCCAGTTAAATTTAATTTCGTATGTAGTGCTTCTGCTAACTCTCTTAAGTCATGTAGCTCATTTGTTATATTAGATGTTCCTACTGACAATTCACTAAATTCAGAGTTCCCATTACGAACAACTTCTTTAAATTTTATCAATTTAATAATAGCGGATTGCATATTCTGAATAAGATTTTTTTATCGCGATTAAAAAAATCGAAAAAGCGTTGAATAAGATTATCTTCTTTAAATTGCTCTAAAATATTTATTAACTGTTTGAAAATTTCATTATATAAAAACACACTAAAAACACGATTAAATAATTCCTGATCAAACTTTTCAGGCATAGTAAGCCTTTTAACATTCAAATAGACACAAAATATTCCATTAGCCTTTCCAACAAAACAGTTTTCATTGATTTCGTGACGGGCAAGAAGCATTAAATGCGTTTTTCCTGTACCACGAAGCCCAGAAATGATACCGCTTGATGAAGAAGAATAAGATATTAAATCTGATAGTTGGTTTTTTACATCTACATGCATAGCTTTTAATTCAGATACTTTTTCTTTATCAGCATCCATGCTTAACTCATAATCAGCACGTAGATCAGAAAAGGCTCTATTCATTTTTTCTATAAAGGAGTTATCATAAACATAGTCTTTTAACGTATTTGCCATAATTAACCTCCACAGTATTCTTTATACAGGTATATTGTCAGTATATCATAAAATGAGGAAATTTTGTAGATTCATGGAGAAAAATGCAGAATTGTAAATTTTTTATGAACTTGATTAAAAAGTCCTTTACAAAACGTCACTGGAGGAACAGTCAGGTTATTCTGGCTGTTTTTCTTTGGGATATTTTATATATATAACTATGAGATGTTTTTTGGGGAAAACTTTATATACATGGTAGATAATGGAAAGTCATGAACACGAGCGGTGCTGCCAGGAAGGAGGGACGATACGGCGGAGGATATGGGAATTGCGGATACGGGACAGCCGGATAGCCCCTGGTTTTTATTTTGGTTGCTTTTCAAGGCGCGTCTGTCAGTTGGCGATGCAAAAAGAAGGAAGGCAGGAGAGTTTCCATCCTTCAACAGAGGAAAGCGACAGGAGACAGCCGCGCCGCGTATCTTTGTGGAGCGGGAGATTACAGCCGAGGGGTGAGGCCTATCCGGTTTGGACCCTTGCCGGACGCCGGTACTTAGTGAGAACGAGCGAGAGCGAAGTTCGAGCTTAGCACCGCTGCGTCCGGCACGGAGCGAGAGCGGGTCCAAAGCGGATAGGCCTCACCCCTCAGCGTCCCTCCCGCCCCACCCCCCAAACATACGCTTCCCACCTTTTGACCACATTGATAATTCAGAACATTTGCTTATCGCCCCGGATAATCTGTTATAATATTTGCAGAAGGGAGGGGATAAACAGAAATGTCAGAAACAATTACAAGAGATTATCTGGAGCGGATGGCCGGGAAGATCCGCCGGCTGACGGTGGAGTCCATATACCGGGCCCAGAGCGGACATCCGGGCGGGGCGTTATCGTCGGCGGATATCCTGTCGGTTCTGTACTTTGATATCATGGACATCGACCCGCAGGAGCCGTCGCGCCGGGACCGGGACCGGCTGATTCTTTCCAAAGGGCACAGCGCGCCGGCCTATTATGCGGCGCTGGCTCTCAGGGGCTATTTCAATGCGGAGGAACTTAAGCGTCTCAGGCAGGGAGAGGAGACGTTGCAGGGGCATCCTTCCATGCACAGGACTCCGGGGGTGGATTATTCCAGCGGCTCTCTGGGGCAGGGTCTGTCCATAGCGGGGGGGATGGCGCTCTATGCTGCCAGAAATGATCTGCCTTCCACCATATTCTGCCTGTGCGGCGACGGAGAGCTGCAGGAGGGGCAGATCTGGGAGGCTGCCATGTCTGCCGCCCATTACCGATTGCGCAATCTGATTCTGATCGTAGACGACAACGGCCTACAGATCGACGGAAGGGTGGCAGATGTGATGAACCACGCGCCTCTGAGGGAAAAATTCCTGTCCTTCGGGTGGGATGCAAAAGAGGTGGACGGCCACGATGTGGAGGCGCTGCAAGGGGCGCTGCACTCCGTCTACAGAAAGGCCGAAGGGCCCACAGTCATCCTGGCGAAGACGGTGAAGGGAAAGGGCGTCTCTTTCATGGAAAACGAAGCGTCCTGGCATGGAAGCGCTCCCACCAAGGAACAGTATGAGAGAGCGGTACGGGAGCTGGAAGGAGGCCGGTATGAGTAAGATGGCAAACCGGATTGTGTATGGAGAGGCCCTTTGCAGGCTGGCCGGGCAGCATATGTTTTATGTCATGGACGCGGATCTGTCGAAGGCCACCGGGACGAAGCGCTTTGCGGATGCTTACCCGGAGCGTTTCTTCGATATGGGAATTGCGGAGCAAAACCTGATGGCCACGGCGGCGGGAATGTCTTCTTTTGGAACGCCGGTGATCGCCTCTACCTTTGCGATGTTCGGGGCGGGCCGGGCTTATGAGCAGATACGAAACAGCATCGCATATCCGCGGGCCAACGTGAAGATCGTATGCTCCCATGCCGGAGTCATGATCGGGGAGGATGGGGCATCCCATCAATGTCTGGAGGATCTGGCCTTAATGCGGGTGCTTCCCGGGATGACGGTGCTGGCGCCCTGCGACGGCTGGGAGACGCAGAGCCTTCTCAGCCAGATCCTCAGTGAGGATGGTCCCTGCTACATGCGCTTTGGACGCCGTGAGGTGGAACAGGTGCATAAAAACGGCACACCCATACGGATCGGCCGGGCCGTGCGGCTGAGAGAGGGAAACGATGTGAGCCTCATCGCCTGCGGCGAAATGGTACAGGAATGTCTGAAAGCCTGTGAGATGCTGAAAGAGAGAGGGATTTCGGCGGGGCTGATCGATATGCACACCGTGAAACCCTTAGACAGAGAAGCGGTCTGTCAGGCGGCAAAGGAGACCGGGCTTGTGGTCTGCGTGGAGGACCACAGCGTCATCGGCGGACTGTCGTCGGCTGTGGCGGAGGTCATGGCGGAATACGGCCGGGGCCGGCTGGCAAGAATCGGAATAGAGGACCGTTTTGGCTGTTCCGGCCAATACGGATATCTGGCGGAGCATTTTGGGCTTTCCGCCGCCAGAATCGCAGAGAAGGTGGAAGCTATGAAAATGGGAGAATAAAAATGGATAAAAAACTTGCTTCACTGCCATTATTGTTTGAGGACGACCGCATCACCCGCTTCTATATCGGAGGGAAGCTGATGAACCGGTGGCGGCGCATGGAGGAGGCGGAGGACTCTCATCAGTGCGAGGAGCTGCTGGTGACATCCATCGGAGCCATTGTAAAGGGAGAGAAAGAAGGCTATGCCGTCAGCCGGACCGTGGCTTCTCAGGGCAGCGTGCTCTTAAGCCGGCTTTTAGAGGAGTATCCGGAGGAGATCCTGGGGGAGGAATTTCACAGGTATAATCCGGGACAGCTGTCAGTGCTGGCCAGAGCCGGGGATACGACGGTGCGCCTGGTCATGCAGTGTCATCCGGACCGGGAGGATGCCAGAAGATATTTCGGGATGCCCATGGGAAAGACAGAAGCCTGGTATATCGCCGGGACCAGAGAGATTCCCGGGGAAGAGACCTGTGTGTACGCCGGTTTTAAGGAGCATGTGACGAAGGCGCTGTGGCGGGAGCTGTTTGAACGGCAGGATACGAAAGCCATGTTGGAATGTCTGCACAGATTGCCGGTAAAGAAGGGACAGACGATTTTGATTCCGGCAGGTATGCCCCATTGTGTGGGGCCGGGGTGCCTGTTTTTGGAGTTTCACGAATGCAACGATGTGACGATTCGTGTGGAAAAAGAGATCAACGGAATGACGGTCAGCGAGACGGAGATGTTTAATGGGCTGAAGGCCGGAGACGGCATGGAGCTCTTTGATTACCGGACATACTCTGAGGAGGCGATCCGAAAACGTGTGTTGATGCAGGAACGGAAGATACAGAAAAATGAGGAATATGAGTGGTACCGCGTGATCGGACCGCAGGAGAATGATTCCTTTGGTATCGACCTGTTAAAGCTCCACGGCGTCTGCCGTCTGCAAAAGGCCTCTTATCACCGGGTGCTGGTGGCTGTGGAGGGCGACGCTTTGCTGCGAAGCGCAGGAGAAGAATACCGGCTGGTTCGGGGGCATGGCGCCCTGGTTCCGGCGGCCTGTGAAGATCTGGAGCTGTCCGGGGAGGGCTGTGATATCGCGGTGGGAATTCCGTTTATGAGCGAACAGGGAAAGGAGAGAAAAGTATGAAGATGGTAGGGGTAGCCGCCTGCACGGCGGGGATTGCACACACGTATATCGCCAGGGAGAAGCTGTTAAAGAGCGCCAGGCTGCGGGGCCATGAGATCACCTGCGAGACCCAGGGGAATATCGGGATCGAGGATGAACTCAATCCCAGGGACATCGAGGAGGCCGACGTGGTCATCCTGGCGGTGGATGTGGCGATCAATAAGATGGAGCGGTTTGACGGGAAGAAGATCATCAAGGTGGATACGTCGACTCTGATAAGAAATCCGATCGGGTTTATTCAGAAGGTCGAGAAGGTAATCGACAGATAAGGGGGATTTTTATATGAAGGATATTATCAATGTGAAACAACTCAAACAGCATATACTGACCGGTATCTCGTATTTTATTCCGCTGGTGGTGGGCGCAGGCCTGACCATGGCCATCGGGCGTGCCATGGCGGGGCAGTCCGTAGCCAATCTGGGAGAGAGCGGACTGGGCTACTGGCTCTACCAGACGGGATCGCTGGGAATGCAGCTGATGGTGCCGATGCTGTGCGCCTATATCGCCTTTTCCATGGGCGGCAAACCGGCTCTGGCTCCCGGATTCATCATCGGCTGGGTGGCGCAGAATATCAATACCGGCTTTATCGGCGGCATGATCGGCGGCATTGTGGTGGGGATCATCGTAAATGCATGCAAAAAATATGTCCGTCTTCCCAAATCCCTTGAAGCCCTTACGGGTATGTTAATCATTCCCTTTTTGGCGACAGCGGTTTCCGGCCTTCTGATGTATGCGGTCATCCGCGGGCCCATTGTGTGGCTGATGGCGGTTCTGACAGATTTTCTGCAAAGCATGTCCAAGGGTTCCCGCTTTATGTACGGCGGCGTGCTGGGGGCTATGGCGACCTTTGACTTCGGCGGACCGGTGAATAAGACGGCTACGGCCTTTGTCAATGCGCTGTATGCGGAAGGAATCCGCGACGCGAAGACCGTGCAGATCATCGCCAGCATGATACAGCCCTTTGGCATTGCCATCTCCTGTCTGATCGCGAAAAACAAGTATACCAGAGCGGAGAAGGAGACGCTGAAGGCGGCGGTGCCCATGGGATGCTTTATGATCTCCGAGGGTGTGATCCCCATCGCGGCGAGAGACCTGGTGCGCGTGGTTCTGGCCTGTGTCTGCGGTTCCTTTGTGGCCGGCGGTATGTCCATGATGTGGGGCAATTCATCGGAGCTCTTAAACGGAGGCTTCATCGCGTTTCCGTTCTTCAGCTCGCCGGTACAGGGGCTCATCTGTCTGGCAGCCGGCTCGGCGGTGACGGGCATCATTCTGGCAGTCATCAAAAAGCCGGTGACGGAGGAGGAAGAGCGGGCCGGGGAGAATCTGGGCCGGGAGCTGTCGGAGAAGGATCTGGATGACATTGATATTGAAGTGATTGGCTGACGGGACAAAGGAGAGAAAATACCTATGTTATGGAATCTGAAAGATATTCTGGCGGTGGCGAAGGAGAACCATTTTGCCGTGGGAGCATTTAATACGTCGGACCTGGCGCTGGTGCGGGCCGTGGTGGAGGAGGCGGAGGAGACCGGGACACCGGCTGTTCTCCAGTTCGCGCCGGGAGAGTTCCGGTATGCGACGCCGCTTTTCTTCCGTTACGTGACAGAACGGCTGAAGGACAGCCCGGTGGCCTTTGCCCTGCATCTGGACCACGGGAAGACGGTGGAGGAGTGCGCGGACGCGATCCGGGCCGGATTCACCTCTGTGATGATCGACGGCTCTGTGCTGTCCTTTGAGGAAAATAAGAGGCTCACAAGGGAGGTGACGGTCCTGGCTCACCGGATGGGCGTCTCGGTGGAGGGGGAGATAGGCACCATCGGCAGTATGGCCGGCTCCGATGAGGGAGGTGTGGAAAACATTACTTACACAAATCCCTCCGAGGTGGTGGACTTTGTGGAGGCCACCGGCTGCGATGCGCTGGCGGTGGCCATCGGGACAGCCCACGGGATCTATCCCAAGGGCTTTACGCCCAGGCTTCAGCTGGAGCTTTTAGAGGAGATCAACCAGGTGGCGCCGGTTCCTTTGGTTCTCCACGGGGGCAGCGATAATCCGGACGGGGAGATCAGGAGAGCCTGCGAGATCGGCATTCAGAAGGTCAATATTTCCAGCGATATCAAACAGGTTTTCTTCCAAAAGGTGCATGAAATCTATACGGAGACAGGGAATTTCATGCCGCCGCAGGTGTTTAATCCGGCGATTTTGGAGGTGAGAAAGACCGTCCGGGAGAAAATGGAGCTGTTCGGTTCCACAGGAAAGGCGGTTTTATATCGGGAGAAAAGATGAAAGCGGTCAAAAAAAACATTTTGCTTCATGATATGCTGCTTTTGCTGACAGAGAACGAATCCATTTCCACAGCCAGGATGGCGTCCATTCTGGGAACCAGCGAGAGCACCATCCGCAGGCACATCGACGATGTGAAGCGGGCTCTGGAGGATGCCGGTTACGGAACCGTCCTGAAGATCCCGGGCAAGGGGCTTTCGCTCATTGTCCGGGAGGGAAAAAATCAGGATATTGCCACGCTCTTTTCCAACTATGAGATCAGGAGTATCGCCACGGAGGAACAGCAGCTCTACCGCTATCTTTTTATCCTCCTGTCCCTGCGCTCGGAGAAGCTGACGCTCTATCAGCTGGGAGAGAGGCTCTATGATTCCATACCGGTGGTGAGAAAAAAACTGGCGGTCTGCGAGGAGTGGCTGAGTCTGTTCGGACTTCATCTGAGTATCCGGAGAAATTACGGAGTCTGTCTGGAGGGAAGCGAGGAGAGCCGCAGGCTGGCCATCAAGCATATCGTGCTGGGCAATGATCTGTATGATATTGATAAGAGCATACAGGTTTTCGCTCCGGGGGTGGACCTTAAGCTGTTAAAGCGGTGTATTACCGATATCGAGAGACAGTGGAATTTTAAGTTCACCGAGGAGTCCTTTCACGCGATGCTCATCTACGCGGCCCTGTCTGTGACAAGGTCCGGAAAGTATGAGCTGGGACTGTCAAAGGAGGAACGGCAGACTGTCTACAAGTATAATGAATATAACTGGGCCAGATCCCTTTTCGCTCTGATCGACCAGAGATTCCAGAGCGCCGTGGGGGAGGATGAGATCGTATTTCTGGCGATCCAGCTCTTGTGTTCGGGACTGATCCATGACCAGCCGGATGAGGAAAACAGCGTCCATACGTATGACAAAAAGCTGAAAGAGTTTATCCGGAGGATCATCGCGGTGATCAGCGAGGTGCTGGATATGGATCTGACGCAGGATGAGGAATTGTACTGCGGGCTTTTGAATCATATCCGTCCGGCCATTTTCCGGATGCGCTTTGAAAAGCACAGCACCAAGACGCTGACCGATTTCATCCGGGAGGAATATAAGGAGACGTACCGGGTATCGTGGACGCTGTCCATGCTGTTTGAGGAATACTACGGAATCAATATCTCCTCCACGGAGTTAAGCTATATTACGCTGTACATCCAGTCTTCGCTGGAGCGGATGCAGAGGCCGGTGCGCATGGCCTTTGTGACAGAGCTGGGTACGGGTCTGAATCAGATGTTCTGCAATAAGATTCGTATGGCGATTCCGAAGGTGGAGACGATCCGCATCGTATCCCTGAGAGAATTTGACAGAGCCCTGTTGGACGAGTACGATCTGATTGTCACCACCTCGGCGCTGAATGTGAACAGTCCCGGGATCGTGCAGATCAGCTCCCTGTTAAACGAGAGCGGGATCGCGCTGATCAATCAGAGAATCAAGCAGTTAAACCGCAGAGAGCGGGAAGGCCGGAAGCGATTTGACGTTTCCTGCCATTCCCTCTTTGATCCCCGGCTGATTTTTACGGATCTGGAGGTGAAGGATAAGACGCAGCTGATCGATCTTTTGTCGAGAGAGCTGATCCGTCAGGGATATGTGACGGAAAAATATCCGGAAACCATACGAAAGAGGGAGAAGACCGTTTCCACCTGCATCGGAAACGGGGTGGCGATTCCCCATGGAAACGCGAACTATGTCAATGATTCCAAGGTGGCCATCGCATTTTTGAAGAAAAAGATCCCCTGGAGCGGAGAGGACGAGGTAGATATGGTATTTCTTCTGGCCTTTCGGATCGAGAATGCGGACAGCTCCAGGCGGGTTCAGCTTTTTTATCAGGCGTTTCTCGAGCTGATTAAGACAGACGAGAATCTGAGATATCTGCGCGGCCTGACGGCCGGTGAACTATATAAATATCTGGTGCAGTAAAGGAGAGGCATGAAGTTAAGAGATGTATTAGATGAAAAGATTATCCACATTGGGATGGAAGCGTCCGATAAGGACGAGGCGCTGCGCAAAATGGCCGGTCTTTTGGCGGACAACGGCTATATAGACGATGTGGAGGAGTTTGTGGGAGACGTATATCTGCGGGAGAAGGAGGGAGTCACAGGAATCGGCCAGGGGATCGCGATTCCCCACGGAAAGAGTAAGAGCGCGAAGAAACTGGGGATCGCCATTGTGTCGCTGAAAGCTCCCATTGCCTGGGAGACGCTGGACGGGGAGCCGGTGGATACGGTTTTTCTGTTTTGCGTCAGCTGTGATTCCAATTTTGAGCGAAATCATATGCTGCTTTTGTCAAAGGTGGCGGCGCGGCTGGCGGACGAAGAGCTTCTGGCGCGGATCAAAGGAGTGACGTCAGCCCGGGAGATGATCGGGCTGCTGGCGGGAGAATAGAGACGGCCCGGGAAGGGAGAGGAGAATGAAGCATATCTATCTGAACCTGAAGCGCTTTGATATCCGTCCGCATAAGGGCGGGGTAAACCGGCTGGCCCCCGTAGAGGACTGGGGCAGAGCCGTGGTGAGATCCACCCAGGCAGGGCTTGGGGCCTGGGCGTGCAGGGATGTGGAGTTTGTGCAGTTTCTGCCTGAGGCGCATCTGCTGGAGGCGGGAAGAGCGCGGGGGGAGAACAGCCCGGTTCGCCTGGGGTGCCAGGGGGTATACCGGGAAGATACGGCCCCCGGCGGTAATTTCGGAGCCTTTACGACCCAGAGGACGGCCAATGCCGCCAGGGAGCTGGGGTGCGAATACGCTCTGATCGGTCACTGCGAGGAGAGGCGGGATAAGCTGGGGCTTCTGGGAGCGGCCGGTGTGGAGGAAGAGAAAGCGGAGCGTGTGGTAAACGAGATATTGAATCAGGAGCTCCGGACAGCCCTTGCGGCCGGATTGAAGGTGCTGTACTGTGTCGGGGAGGACGAAAGACAGCGGGACCGGTGGCAGGATGTGCTTACGGGACAGCTTCGGGAAGGACTTAAGGAGGGAAAGGGCGGCAGGGATGCCGGCGGCTCTGTGACCGTCGCCTATGAGCCGGTGTGGTCCATCGGCCCGGGCAGGAAACCGGCCGGTCCCGACGATATCAGAAAGGCCGCGGTATTTATCAAGGAAAGGACCGGCGGGCTGGATGTGGTCTACGGCGGAGGTCTGAAAAAGGAAAATGCCCGTATGCTGGCGCAGATCGGAGAGATCGACGGCGGACTGATCGCCCTGACCCGGTTTAGCGGTGAGATAGGATTCTATCCTGACGAGTATCTGGAGATTATTAAAGAATATCTGGGAGGCGTATATGAGACTGGAGTTTGAGTATGGCTACGGAAAGATGAGCGCAGAGCTGCCGGATAATACGGATGTGTTTATTCCCGGTGTCACGGTGGCGGACCCTGCCTGCCTGGAACAGACCTGGGAGGCCCTGTATGCGGCCACGCTTGAAAGCATCCGAAACCCTGTGGGAATGGCGCCGCTTCGGGAACAGGCCCGCAAAGGCAGCCGGGTCGTCTTTGTGATTCCGGATATCGTAAAGGGCGGAAACCAGACAACCAGCCATCGGAAGGTGGCAATCCGCGCCTGCCTGGACGAGCTGTACGGCGCCGGTGTGGAGAAGAAGGATATTTTACTGCTTTTTTCCAATGGCCTGCATCCCAGAGCCACGGTGCCGGAGATGAAGACGATTCTGGGACAGGAGCTGTTCGATGAATTTTACCATTCCGGGCAGATCACCAGCCATGACAGCGAGGACTATGACCATCTGAAAGATCTGGGCTATACGGCCTGGGGGGACCATGTGATTATGAACCGTTATGTGTACGACGCCGATCTGGCCGTATTGATCGGTCATACTCAGGGTAACCCTTACGGCGGATATTCGGGCGGGTACAAGCACTGTGCCACAGGAATCAGTCACTGGCGCAGCATTGCGGCCCACCATGTGCCTCAGGTGATGCACGGCCCGGATTTTGTGCCGGTGTCCACAAACAGCAGGATGCGCCATAAATTCGATGAACAGGGACAGTTCATGGAAGAGAAGATGGGAAAGAAATTCTTCTGCTGTGACGCCGTGCTGGATAGCAGCTCCCGTCAGATAGCGATTCATTCCGGATGGGCGAAGGAATTACAGCCGGTCAGCTGGAAGGAGGCGGATAAGCGCACCTATGTGCACTGGGCCGAAAAGAAATATGACGTGGTGGTCTTTGGCATGCCCACGAACTTTCATTACGGAGACGGCATGGGGACCAATCCGATTCAGATGATGCAGGCACTGTCGGCGCAGGTGATCCGGCATAAGCGTGTGCTGGCCGATCGCTGTGTCTTCATCGTATCCTCTGTCTGCGACGGGTGGTTCCATGAAGAGAGATGGCCGTATCTTAAGGAGCTGTATGAGATATTTCAGCATGATTCCATGAATATACTCCCGGACATGAACCGCTATGGGGAATATTTTGCCACGAAGGAAGAATATATCCGGCGTTACCGTTTTGCCAATGCCTTTCACCCGTTCCACGGCTTTTCCATGATGAGCTGCGGCCATCTGGCGGAAGAGCATACCAGCGCCATCTATATCGTGGGAGCCAGAGAGCCGGGGATCGCCCGGAGCATGGGACTTAAGACACGGGCTACCTTTGAAGAGGCGCTCTCAGATGCCATGAAAAAGTATGTGGGTCCCGCCCCGTCTATCCTGGCTCTGCCTCAGACCTTTACCACGGCGGCCGTTCATCTGTGTATGAAAGACCCGTCTCAGAACAGCCACAGCCGTGATCTGGCCGGCAGTCATCCCTGCTGCGGATAGTTTGCTTTTTAAGGAAAGTTGATAAATTATTGAAAACCATATGGTATTCTACGGTAGCCGCGGTATCAAAACAGGCTGCCCCATGCAGGCGCTGCGGGGTAGACGGACTTTCCCCAATGCGGTATATTATTGTGAGAAGGAGAATGCCATATGAAAGAGACGATTTTGATCGTGGACGACGAGGAGGATATCGTTTCCACGCTCAGCGACTATTTTCTGTATAACGATTATCAGGTCATGACGGCGGCAACCGGACGGGAGGCCATAGAAAAGGCGGGCCGTCAGCCGGATCTGATCCTGCTGGATATCAATATGCCGGATGTGGACGGTCTGGAGGTCTGCGCCCGCATCCGCGAATTTGTCAGCTGCCCCATTGTGTTTTTAACCGCCCGTGTGGAGGAGCAAGATAAGATACAGGGCTTTGGACTGGGCGGGGACGACTATATGGTGAAGCCCTTTTCTCTTAAGGAGCTGGGAGCGAGAGTGGAGGCCCATCTGCGGAGGGAGTACCGTCACAGAGAGCGGATGCGGGTGTACTTAGATCGCAGGCTGGCCATTGATTATACGGAGCGGCGGCTCTATTACGACGGACAGGAGGTGGTTCTGGCGAAGAAGGAGTTTGATATTGTGGAACTTCTCTCGGGACATGCCGGGCAGATCTTTGGCAAAGAGCAGATCTATGAGTTGGTCTGGGGCTATGACAGGGAAGGAGAACCGTCGGTGGTGGCAGAGCATATCCGGCGGATCCGGACCAAATTTGCGGCAGCAGGAATGAAGCCCTATGTGGAGACCGTATGGGGAGTGGGATACAGATGGGCAAAATGAAGAGATTTTCCCGAAAGAAATCGATAAAATATGCATACGCCGGTTCTGTTCTGGCATGTATGCTGTGTGGGATATCGCTGTCTTTGATCTGTTCCGGTATCTGCCAGTGGGGACAGGCCATGTATTATAACAGGTGTAAGGAGGAGTATGGCATCTGTGACAGAGAAGTAAAGATTGATTTTGAAAATGATTTCAGGGAAGGCAAAAGGGGTATTGCGATCTACCAGCCACCGGCCGGTGTGGAGGATTATTTTACGCCTGTTGACCGGACGGTATATGATTTTCTGGGTACTTTGAGCGTCGCGGTCTATCCGGTCTGTTTCGTCCTGTGCATTGCGGTGACGAGCGTTCTGTTTTACCGGCGGCAGCTTCAAAGGCCTCTGGAGGTACTGGAGGATGCCGCCGCGCAGATCGCGGCCAATAACCTGGATTTCACCGTATCCTGTGACAGGCCGGATGAGCTGGGGCGGCTATGCCTGTCCTTTGAGCGGATGCGATATGCTTTGCGCGAGAATAATGAGGAGATGTGGCGGCAGATGGAGGAACGTAAACAGCTCAATGCCGCCTTTTCCCATGATCTGAGGACGCCCCTGACGGTATTAAAAGGGCAGAGCGAACTGTTGATAGCCTATGGTCCAAAGATGACGGCAGAGAAGGTGACGCGGACGGCAGAGATGATACGGCGGCATATCATGAGACTGGAAAAATATGTAGATACCATGAATGAGCTGCAACGCCTGCCGGATCTTGTCATAGAGTATCATCCCGTGCCGGTACAGGCCCTGCTGGAACCGATTCGTCAGGAGGGAGAGTCTCTGTGCCGGGAGAAGGGGCTGATATTCCGGATGTCGGAGTCCGGCGGCAAAGAGGCGCCGTCGGATCTTTTTCTGGATCTGTCTGTGGTAATGCGGGTATTTGAAAATCTTATGTCCAACGCGGTCCGTTTCGCCGACCGGGAAGTCTGTGTCCTGGTGAGAAGGGAGGAAGACCGTCTGCAACTGGAGGTTCGCGATGACGGGGCCGGCTTTACCAAAAAAGACCTGTCCCGGGCGACAAATCCGTTTTACAGAGCAGAGGGTGAGAAGGAGGAGAGTCATTTGGGTATGGGACTGAATATCTGTAAAATCCTCTGTGAAAAGCACGGCGGCTGTCTGAGGCTGGATAACAGGGAGGGCGCAGCGGTCACGGCTGAGTTTGACTGCCGGCCGCAGGAGGAAAAATTTATTTCGGAAAGTAGATAAATAGTTGAAAATTCTCCTTTATTCTGTCAGAAACGGAATCAAGAGAGGAGTTTCAGGATGAAAGATCAGATTGAGATAAAGGGCCTGAATAAATTCTATGGAAAGAAACAGGCCCTTCGCAATGTAAATCTCACGATCCGGCAGGGGATGTTCGGCCTGCTGGGGCCCAACGGAGCCGGAAAGACGACGTTCATGAAGGTGCTCGTCACGCTGCTTCCCAGAAAAGAGGGGGAGATTACCGTGTGCGGCATCCCCATAGAGAACAGGGCGGAGATCCGCAGAATCATCGGATACCTGCCGCAGGATTTTTCCATGTATCCCTCCATGAATGTGGCGGAGGCGTTAGATTATCTGGCGATTCTGTCCGGGCTGTCCGGGCCGGTAAGGAGGGAAAGGATCGAAAGGCTTTTAGCCAGAGTGAACCTGACGGAGCACCGTCATAAAAAGGTGGGGGCACTGTCTGGCGGGATGAAACGCCGCCTGGGGGTGGCCCAGGCGCTTTTGAATGATCCGAAGGTGCTGATTGTAGATGAGCCCACCGCCGGTCTGGACCCTGAGGAGAGGGTTCGGCTGCGCAATCTGCTGGCTGAGGTCGCCGGAGACCGGATCGTGATTCTCTCCACCCATATCGTGGGAGATATCGAGGCGGCCTGTGAAGATATTGCCATCATGGACCAGGGGCAGGTGATCTATGACGGGACGGTGGAACATCTTCTGGATGCGGCAGAAGGACAGGTGTTTACGATAACGGCAGATAAAAAGGAGCTGCCGCGCCTGAAGAGTGAGCTGGCTATTACCGGTATGCACAGTCAGGGACAGAAGACCGTGCTGCGTTTTCTGAGTGCGGACCCGCCGCCGGGCGCCGTGGCCGGCGAGCCCAATATGGAGGATGCCTACATGCTGTATCTGCATAAAAACGGGATCGCTGCCCCTTCCCGGGAGCCGGAAGAAGGAGGAAGATGATGCTGTTTGTGCGGGAAATGAAAAAAATCGTCTGCTCTTTCAGCTGGGTCCTGTTCGTGGCGGCCATAGGGATTGCCATGTATACGCAGGGAGTCTTCGGCTTTGCTCAGGATCTTCTGCATAAACCGGCGCCGGGGGAAAACTATGGGGTAAAGCAGGAAGAAATCCCGGAGCAGATCATGCCGGAGGCGCTCTCCAAGCTGTGGGAGGAATTTTGCGCCAATGAATATAAAACCTACCCCATAGGATTTATTAAGACCGTAAAGCTCAGCGAGAAAGAGCAGAAAAAGATGGCCGGTATCCTGGCAGAGATCACAGGGATGGACGCAGGGGCGCTGCTCAGAGAAGGCAACCGGCAGGCGCCGGCCGATTCTGACGGGTTTACCATGGAGATGAACGGGGATCTTGTGCAAAATAGCGAGGGGGAATTCGCGGTCGCCCCGGAGAATGCCGGTTCCCTGCACGTGGATCCGGACGAGGCGGACGGCGCAGGATTTTGGCAGCCTTCGGTGCAAAAAGGGATGGCTTATGAAGAGTTTCGGGAGCTGATGGACAGGGCAGATGCGCTTTTGGGAGGAGGTTCGGCCTATGAGGCGGCGTCGCTGATTCAGTACGGCACTGTTTCGCTGACGTATGAGGAGGCGGAAGAGAGATATGATCTGGCTGTGAACAGCGACAGAATCACAGGAGGATATGCCCGCCTTTTTGCCGACTACGCCACGGTCATGGTCATGTCCCTGCTGCCGGTATTTCCGGCCGTGATCCTGTGTATGAAAGACCGGCAGGCGCGGATGGAAGAGCTGATCCATACGAATCGTGTGACGGCAGCCAGATTGGTGATGAGCCGGTATCTGGCTCTTGTGGCGGCATGTATACTGCCGGTTCTGATCTTATCCTATGTATCCAATATTCCGCTCTGGGGAGTATACGGAGGGATGAACCTTGATTATCTGGCGCCGGCCAGGTATACGTTTGGATGGATTTTACCCAGTGTGATGGCAGCGGCGGCAGTGGGGATGTTTGTGACGGAGCTGACCGGCACGCCTCTGGCCGTGGCCGTACAGGGGCTCTGGTGGCTTTTGGATGTCAACGCAGGATACCGGTCCCTGTCATCGTCCTACTCTCTGTTTCGTCTGGCGCCACGACATAATGCGGGGCCCCGCAGCTGGTTTCGGACACAGGAATATCTGGAGCATCGGGACGGACTGCTCTGTAACCGGCTGTTGTTTGTGGCAGGTTCCTTTGCCCTGGTAGCGCTTACCATATGGATCTATGAACAAAAAAGAAGGGGGAGGATCAAAGATGGAATTTCACTCGTCCGTGCGTGTTCCGGTCTGGGAAATCGCAAAGGTCAATCTGAAGCATAATGCACGCAGGCCGGTGGCTCTGGCGGCAGTCCTGTGTATGCTGATACCGGTGCTGACCGGCACAGCGAATCTGGATGAAGTATCGTCAGCCGTTCCGCTGGAGATGTTTGTGTCCCTAGTGGGGGTGATTCTGCTGGTGCCGGTCTTTGGGCCGGAGCAGAAGGAAGAAATTGATGATCTGGTCTCATCGAAATATCTGGATCCGATTCGGGTTTACCGGATCCGGATGCTCTGTTCCCTCACTCTGACAGCGCTGTGCATCATTTTGTTTGCGGCGTATCTGGATATGAGAAACTGCAAGACAGGTATCCTGTCTGTTATGGGAACATGGGCGGATGCCGTCTTTCTGGGAAATCTGGGGCTCTTTACCTGCGCCGTGTGCGAAAATACGGTGATTGGTTATATGCCGCCGCTTCTCTACTATGGGCTCAATATCGGCATGGGACCGAAGCTGGGCAATTTCTGGCTGTTTTCCATGACAGCGGGAGAGTACGGCCCGAAGCTGTGGCTGGGGGCGGCAGGCGTTTTACTGGGAATGACGTCTCTGTGGTGCAGAAAATATAAAAGGCAGATGCGGTAAAATCACATGCCCTGGCGGGATACGGCCAGGGCATGAAAACGGTTATTCTTTATTCCATACTCACGTCATAGGAGCTGGGACCTGCTATGGTACATTCGGTATCATCGACGATCTCCGAGGCTGTGCGGGGGTCTGTCTCCTCCTCTTCCTCCCACAGGGAGTCATAATCCTTGCTGTCCTTATTATCTGAAAGCATGGCGGCGTTCTTCGCGGCAATATACATCTCCATGCTGTGATTCATCAGCTTTTCTTCATCGGAGGCGGGAACATGATCGCCGTTGGCAATGCGTCTGGCGATCTCGATACATTTGACCAGATCCTCGGCGGCTTTCGCACCGGCCTCCCCCTGCTGCTTGGCAGATAATGATTCTTCCATGGAATTTCGGTAGGCCATGAAATCCTGCATGTATGCGGCCAGCTTCTCCCGCTCTTTTGACGCAGCCTGCAATTCATCCAGAAGAGCCTGGCTGACAGTACCCTGGCCGGAGTCCGCCATCTTCTTAAGCTGGAGCAGGCCACGCTCTCTGTTGTAAAGATCATCAAGCTGTGAGGAATAAAATTTCTGCGCTTCACCAATCTTCATATCGGATTCCTTCCTTCCCCTTCAAAGTATACCACGGATATATCTATATATCGGCACTTTTTGGTAAAATCAAAAGGCTTTCGGGCAGTAAAATGCGGATTCAGAGACGAAAGAAATGCAGCGTTGGGACAGCCTGTCCCTTACGGCAGAGCGGCTGCCTCTTGAAGAAATCCGGATTATATGCTAACGTAAAGAAAGAAAAATATGCCGGCCTGTGGGGAGGGTGCGGATGAAAGGCAGAAACCGGCCGGGGCAGCTGACAGAAACAGGAGGAAAAAGAATTTGAAAGAAACGATTCGGTACGCAGCAATATCGGAACAGGAAATCAGCCGGGAGCTCTTTGCACATTTTATACGCCGTCAGGTGGTTGGGAAGTGCCGCCGCAGAATAAACGGCAGCTGGGTGATGAAAGATGATCCCTTTATCGACGACTGGTCAGAAGAAGATTATCAGATGTTGGTCACATGCCTGAGAAATACGGCGGCGACAGGGGGCCTGGTGTACGGGGCTTTCTGTGGAGGCGTTCTGAAAGGATTTGTGTCGGTGGAACCGGAGCTGTTCGGCGGGGAGCACCGGTATCTGGATCTGTCAAGCATCCATGTGTCCGAAGACATGAGAGGCAGAGGGGTGGGCCGTACCCTGTTTGAGACAGCTAAGGAATGGGCGCGGCAGAGGGGCGCCGGGAAGCTCTACATATCGGCCCATTCGGCCGCCGAAACCCAGGCATTCTATCATGCCATGGGTTGTGTGGAGGCAGAACAGTATAATCAGAAGCATGTGGAAGCGGAGCCCTATGACTGTCAGATGGAGTACGTTTTGGAGCTGCCCCGGAATCAGCAAAACGGATGAGGCTACATAAGCGGCGCAATGGTTTTCAGCACAAAGCCCGCCAGCTTCCGGCTCAGCTTTTCCTGCCGGACGGTTTCCTTTGTCACCGTCCGGCATTTGGCCAGCGTCGCCACGAAGTCCTCTGCAATATCGGCGATACAGCTGGTCTGATAGAGATAGGTGGCACACTCAAAATGGTGGTAGAGACTGCGGTAATCCAGATTGATGGTACCCACCACCGCTTCCCGGCTGTCGCTGACAAAGACTTTGGCATGGACGAAGCCGGGCGTATACTCATAGATCTTTACGCCGGAATCCAGAAGAGAGGCATAGTGGGTCTTGGCTAAGGCATAGGGGGCTGCCTTGTCGGGAATACCGGGCAGTATGATCTTCACATCCACGCCTCTCTCTGCGGCGAATTTCAGAGCCGTCTCCATCTCGCCGTCCAGGATCAGATAAGGTGACATAATATGCACATAGCGGCGGGCGCGGTTCAGGATATCCATATAGACCCGCTCGCCGGTCTTATCGCTGTCCAGCGGGCAGTCTCCATAGGGAATGACATAGCCGGAGGCGTTTTGGGGCGGCAGGGTAGGATAGGAGAGGAAGGCTTCAAACTCCGGCTTGGCCTCGAGGATATTCCACATCTGTAAAAACATCAGCGTAAAGCTTTTCACCGCGTCGCCCTTTAACATGACCGCGGTATCCTTCCAGTGGCCGTATCTGGCGATATGATTGATGTATTCGTCCGCCAGATTGACGCCGCCGTTAAAGGCCGTATGCCCGTCGATAACCAGGATCTTGCGGTGGTCGCGGTAATTATAGTGAGTGGAGACAAAGGGGGAGACAGGGGCAAACATTTTGCACTTGATCCCCAGACTGCGCAGACGCTTCGGGTAATCGTGGGGGAGGGTGGAAAATTCACAGGTGCCATCGTACATGACCCGCACATCCACCCCCTCGGCCGCCTTGCGGATCAGGATTTCCAGCACCCTGCCCCACATGAGTCCTTCGTCTATGATAAAATATTCCAGGAAAATAAAGTGCTTTGCCTGCTCCAGCTGTATGAGCATCTCGGCCCATTTGTCCTCTCCCATGGGAAAGAAGGTGACGGCAGTGTGGTCAAATACCGGATAGCAGCCGTCCCGCAGCATATAGTGGGCCAGGGATGCGGCGCCCGGGTCGGCGGCCATGAGACCGGCCGCGGCCTCCGCGGATTGGGGGATACTGTTTCTGGTCTGCTGAACCAGCTCATTGAGACGGGCCTTCAGGACACGGTGGCCGATATCGCTTTGCGTATACCAGAAGAGCAGGGCTCCGAAGACCGGCATCAGCATGATGACGATGAGCCAGGTAATCTTGGCGGTGGGATCCAGGCGGCTGTTTAACAGATACAGCACCATAAATACGGTGAACAGGATGCTGCCGCCGAAGATATAGGGCAGGATCTGTTCAAACCACTGGAAGATATGAATCAGGACGGAAAACTGAAAGAGGAGCAACAGAAGAATCAGGCCCATGCGGCTGAACAGGATGTGAAAAAGTCCTTTTTTTCCTTTCTTTAACAGTGATACGCCGTTGCCGTCTTTTTTTTGCAAAATCTTGCTCATGATCCTTCTCCTTTGTGTGAGGTGCGTTTGTTTCATGGTGTCGGGGAAGCTTTGTGACCTATTCTATCTATTGTAGCTGCCGGCCGGCATTCCTGTTTTGGCCATATGCTGTCTTATATCAAGAAAAGTTAAATTTTAGACCATTATACTAACCGTCTTTGCCGTCGTCAAGAGGAGCTTTTTTACGCTGTGCAGACTGCTTGTATAAATTTCAGATATGATTTATAATTAGGGAAAGACAGGAAAAGCAGGCCTGTGGACCAATGGATGAACAGATAACTTTGGATTAAGAGGCTTTGTGACAGATACATTGAGGAATACGGCGTTATCTTCCTTACAGAAAAAAATGGCGCCGGTGGTGGAGCGATGGATAAATATCAGGTATTAAAACAGTATTTTGGTTATGATGAATTTCGGGAGGGGCAGGAAAAGCTGATCGACAGTATCCTGTCCGGCCGAGATACGCTGGGCATCATGCCTACCGGGGCAGGAAAATCCTTGTGCTTTCAGGTGCCGGCTCTTCTGATGGAGGGCATCACACTGGTGATATCGCCGCTGATCTCTTTGATGAAAGACCAGGTAAAGGCGCTCAACGAGGCGGGAATCCATGCGGCGTTTTTAAACAGCTCCCTGACGGCGGCACAGTATCATAAGGCACTTGGGTTTGCGGCCCAGGGGAGATATCCTGTCATATATGTGGCGCCGGAGCGGCTGATGACGGAGGAATTTCAGGACTTTGCTTCCCGTACGAGGATCGCCATGGTGGCGGTGGATGAGGCCCACTGCGTCTCCCAGTGGGGGCAGGACTTCCGGCCCAGCTATTTAAAGATCGTGGACTTTATCCGCAGTCTTTCCAACAGGCCGGTGGTCAGCGCTTTTACGGCCACGGCGACGAAGGAGGTCCGGGACGATATCATTGATATTCTGATGCTTCGGGAACCCACGGTGCTCACCACCGGTTTTGACCGGCCCAATCTCTATTTCAGCGTACAGTCTCCGAAAAATCCGTATGCCACCATGGTCAATTTCATTGAGACGCATCCCGACGACAGCGGCATCGTCTATTGCCTGACCCGCAAGACGGTGGAGGAGGTCTGTGACCGTCTGCATCAGGACGGGTTTTCGGTGACCCGCTACCATGCGGGGCTTAGCGATATAGAGCGCCGGGAGAACCAGGATGAGTTCATCTATGACAGGGCGCGGATCATGGTGGCCACCAATGCCTTCGGTATGGGGATCGACAAGTCCAATGTGCGGTATGTGATCCACTACAATATGCCCAAAAATATGGAGAGCTACTACCAGGAAGCCGGTCGGGCCGGCCGCGACGGAGAACCGGCGGACTGTCTGCTCTTATACCGGGGGCAGGATGTGGTGACGAATCAGTTTTTTATTGACCATAATCAGGACAATGAAGAGCTGGACCCGGTGACGCGGCGCATCGTAGCGGAGCGTGACAGAGAGCGGCTAAAGAAGATGACCTATTACTGCTTTACAGGAGACTGCCTGAGAAGCTATATCCTGCGCTACTTTGGAGAATACGGAGCCAATTACTGCGGCAACTGCAGCAACTGTCTGACCGGATTTGAGACAGTGGATGTGACGGAGGCGGCCCAGGCTATCCTGGGGACGGTGGAATGGTGCCGGGGACGCTATGGCGCCACGGTGATTCTGGAGACGGTCCGGGGCTCTGACACGGCGAAGGTGAGGCGCTACGGGATGGAGCAGAGCCCTTACTATGGGAAGCTTCCCCGCATAGCCGTGCCAAGGCTGCGCCAGATTCTGAATTTCCTGGTCATGGAGGGCTATCTGACGGTCACCAACGACGAATACGCCGTGGTGAAGCTGACGAAGGAATCAGGCCGGATTCTGCATGGCGCAGAGACAGTGACCATGAAGATGGCGAAGGAACAGGAAGCGCCTGTCAGGGAGAAGAGCAAAAAGAGCAGACGATACGGCTCCTCCGTCAGCGCCGGGATAGAATTCACCGAGGAGCAGGAGAGGCTGTTTGAGAGTCTTCGCGGCCTGCGCACGGAGATTGCGAAAAAGGAGAAGGTGCCGCCCTACATCGTATTTTCGGATAAGACGCTGACCCATATGTGCATCGTCAGACCCGGGAACAGGGAAGAGATGCTGAGTGTCTCCGGTGTGGGAGAGCATAAATATCAGAAGTACGGCCAGGCATTTTTAGAGCGGATCCGGCAGGAGACGGCTTTCCTTTCGTGACAGTACGGCCTCTGTTCGTTACAATCCTGTTGAAAAGATGAGACAATGCGCTACAATGAGAATATCTTTACGAACAGGAGGATACGATATGGAGATTGGCAGAATCAGAAACGTGTATGACAGAGAGGAAGACGTGGAGAAGCTGCGTAAGCTGCGGGAGCGTGAGAAGGAAGAGGCTGTGAGAAAAGCCGGGGAGGAGATTTCTAAAGAGAAGCCGGTGGGGAAACCGGAAAAGAAATCCACAGATGAATATTTGCCTCAGGATAAGGAAGCCGGGGAGAGCGCCGGGATTTACATGCCGTCCGTTGACGGGGACGGCAACAGCAACAGGAAGATTGATTTTGATGATCCGGAGAAAGAATCAAAGAAGCCGGAAAGCCCGGCAGAGGATCCTGAAGAAAAGGCAGAAGAAGTCACCTGTAATACGGATAAGGTGGACCGCGAGATAGAGAAGCTGAAAAGAAAAAAGGCGCGCCTGAAACAGCAGATTGAGAGAGAGCCCGACGGGGAGAAGAAGGAAGACCTGGAGCGGGAGTTAGAGCAGGTGGAGGCAGAGCTTAAGCAGAAGGATAACGATACCTACCGCATGCAGCACGCGGAATTTTCATAACCGGAAGAAGATGCGGCAGGGGAAACACAAAAAACGCTTGCTTTTTTTCCGAAAATCTCCTATAGTTAAATGGAGGCGTGCGACTGGCGGATCGTGGAAGCTACCACAGGGAGCACGTTTGGAAAAAGAGCCGACCGCCTGGGCGCCCCTTTATTGTGGCGCCCGGGTTTTTTGTTTGCGCGAAGGACGATAAAAGCGCCATTTGGGCGGTCTCTGTCTGACCATACCTAACAAACAGGAGGAAAAAATGGAAAAGCGTTCACTGAAGCAGGAATTATCGACGAACTCCTATCCTGGCAGAGGGATTATCATAGGCCGTCTGCCGGATGGAAAGACGGCTGTGACGGCATACTTTATCATGGGCCGCAGCGAAAACAGCCGTAACCGCATCTTTGTAAAGGACGGCGACGGTATCCGTACCCAGGCCTATGATCCGGCGAAGCTGTCCGATCCCAGTCTCATTATCTATGCCCCGGTGCGGGTGCTGGGGAATAAGACCATCGTGACCAACGGCGATCAGACCGACACGATCTATGACGGCATGGACCGTCAGCTGACCTTTGAGCAGAGCCTGAGAAGCCGAGAGTTTGAGCCTGACGCTCCCAATTATACGCCCCGTATCTCCGGTATCATGCATATCGAAGGCGGTCGTTATAATTATGCTATGTCCATATTAAAGAGCGCTGAGGGCGATCCGGCTTCCTGCCGCCGCTATACCTTTGCCTACGAAAATCCGGCTCCGGGAGAAGGCCATTTTATCCATACCTACATGCATGACGGCGATCCGCTGCCCAGCTTCGAGGGGGAGCCCAAGAGGGTGGAGATCGCGGGAGACATTGACGAATTTACGCAGATGGTGTGGAAGAGTCTCAACGAGGACAATAAGGTGTCCCTGTTTGTCCGCTATATCAATATCGCCGACGGCAGCTGGGAGACCAGGATCATAAATAAGCATGAGGAGGATAAAAAAGCATGAGAGAGCTGGAACTGAAATATGGCTGTAATCCCAATCAGAAGCCTTCCCGCATTTTTATGAATGAGGGAGAGCTGCCGGTCCGTGTACTCTGTGGGCGGCCGGGCTACATTAATTTTCTGGATGCCTTCAACGGCTGGCAGCTGGTGCGGGAGCTGAAAAAGGCCACAGGCCTGCCGGCGGCGACTTCGTTTAAACATGTATCCCCGGCAGGGGCGGCGGTGGGCCTTCCCTTAAACGATACATTAAAGAAGATATACTGGGTGGACGATCTGGGCGAGCTGTCGCCCCTGGCCTGCGCCTATGCCAGGGCCAGAGGAGCTGACCGCATGTCCTCCTTCGGCGATTTCATCGCCCTGTCGGATGTATGCGATGTGGATACGGCCCGGATGATTAAGCGGGAGGTGTCCGACGGCGTAATAGCGCCGGGATATGAGCCGGAGGCGCTGGAGATTCTTCAGGAGAAGAAGAACGGAAATTATAATGTGATCGAGATTGATCCGGTCTATGTGCCGGAACCGCTGGAGCGCAAGCAGGTCTTCGGCATCGTGTTTGAGCAGGGGCGCAATGAGCTGGATATCAATGAGGAGCTGCTCATGAATATCGTGACGGCGAATAAGGAGCTTCCGGCAGCGGCCAGGAGAGATCTGCTGATTGCTCTGATCACATTAAAGTATACCCAGTCCAACTCGGTGTGCTATGTGAAGGACGGCCAGGCCATCGGCATCGGCGCCGGGCAGCAGTCCCGCGTACATTGTACCAGACTGGCGGGAATGAAGGCGGACAACTGGTATCTGCGTCAGGCGCCCCAGGTGCTGTCTCTTCCTTTTAAGGAGGGGATCAAGCGGGCGGAACGGGACAATGCCATTGATGTCTATATCGGGGAAGATTATATGGATGTGTTGGCGGATGGACGGTGGGAGGCTGTGTTTACACAGAAGCCGCCGGTATTTACCAGAGAGGAGAAAAGAGCCTGGCTGGACGGGCTGTCCGGTGTGGCGCTGGGATCGGACGCTTTCTTCCCCTTCGGCGACAATATCGACCGGGCGGCCAAGAGCGGCGTATGCTATGTGGCGGAGCCGGGAGGATCCGTGCGGGACGATGATGTGATCGCCACCTGCGATAAATATGACATGGTTATGGCCTTTACCGGGATCCGGCTTTTCCATCACTGATGACAGGAGGAGACGAAATGAATGGAAAGCGCGTCAAACCGCATGTGCAGCCGGTGAGGCCTGACTCGGTGGTGAAGAAAGAGATAGGAGAGATCCTTAAAAAAAGAGAACAAAATCCGGCGGATCAACCCTCTGAAGTAAAGCAGACAGATGAGAACAAAAGGGAATAGAACCGAAAGAAAACCAGGATATAAAACGGGAGGCGACGCCATGAAACGGCATCGCCTCTCTTTATGTCTGCGCGTAACAGGGCAGGGTTATTTGCCTCCTTTTCGGCTGCGCTGGACATATGCGTCGTTCACGGTGGAGGCAATCTGCTCGACCATGTCTGACGTGAAGGGATTGTTTAAGCCCGCCCGCTCCAGGGGAGCCAGATAACCGCTGTTCAGAGTGTTCTGGGTGATACTGCGGTAGGCGGTGAGGGCAGAAGCGCGATCCTCCTGGGCCATCTCCCAGATCTCGAAAGCCGAGGCTGCGCTGGTGGCATAGCTGATATAGTAAAAAGGCGTCTCAAAATGATGATGGATGTCCACCCACTCATAATAGGCAGGAAAGCCCAGGTATTCCTGGTAGAGCTCTCCGTGGATCTGGTTCATCTCCTCGATGCTCATCTCCGGATTCTCAAAGACGCGCTGCTGGAATTCGTCCTCGCAGCAGCCCATGAGAATACTGTCAAGCAGATTGGAGATCACCGCCACCTGCATGATCTGGGCATCGTCTCCGTAGATGTCCGGATAGGATTCAAACATCAGAAGTTCCAGGCCCTGAGAATGAACCTCGGCCAGATCCAGATTGTTGGAATCGTTCCAGTTGGTTTCCCCCATCAGATAAAAGTTGTAATAGTGGCCGAACTCATGGAAGAGAGTGCCGGGATCGGTATAGGTGGCCGTATTGATGAACAGAAACGGGGCTGCGTAATCATTGATGATGGTGGTGAAGGCTGCCGGCATCATATTGGGATCGTCGTCGAAAATGTACAGACCATGATCCAGCATGTAGGTAAGCGCCTCGGTCATGGCTGCCGGGAATTCCTTTTTAAGGGCGGCCTCCAGATAGGTAAGCCCGTCTTCCACAGACACGCCGTTTCTGTCGGAAGCCTGCGAGATCTTGGAATAATAGCGCTCACTGAGGGCGGTGGCGACGGGAACCAGATGTTCCTTCACCATCTCACTGAAACGAGCCGCGTCCTCCTTGGTAAAATCACGTCCCAGAGAGTCATAAGCATAGTCGGTATAGCTGTCATACCCCAGACGCCGGGCGATTTCCACGCGAACCTGGACCAGCTGGCGGTAGACTTCGGCGCATTCGGCATTTTTCTGTTCATAGATCGCATAATACTGGTTCAGGACATCGGGAGAATTAAAATCCAGAGTATCCACCGTAACGGTGTTGCCATTGGCGTCGGTGGTACTGTACTCCTTGGACAGGAGCTTTTTGTATTCCGTAACCAGAGCGTTCTCCTGCTCGGACAGCTCTTCGATCTCAGGAGAGTTTAGTTTACTGTAAAACTCATAGCGTTCGATGAAATCCTCCCCCATCCTTTCGCGGAAATCTTTCTCGTAGGGGGAGACCAGGATGGCTTCCGTCAGCTCGTTCATGCGGTTGTCCAGCCGGGTGAGTTCGTTGTCGAGGAGATTCATCTCTTCCTCATAATAAGTGTTGGACAGATCGATTTCATTTTGCAGAGTAGCCAGGGTATCCATAGTGGAGATATGGGATATCTGCTCCAGCAGAGAATCATACAATTCAAAAAGCTGGTCCTTTACGTTTTCCTGACCGGCCAGGTTCACGGCGTTTTCAAAATCGGTATAGACCTGATCGATGTTCGGACGCTCATATACCATGTCGGTATATTGCAGCTGGGAGTGTTCGGGGACTACCTCATCGGGGACCTCGGGAGCGCTGTCCTTGGTGAGCTGGTCACAGGCACAGCCGGTGATAACCAGAAGAACACACAGCAAAAGGCACAGATATCGTTCTGATTTTTGGATCGTGCTGCGTAACATAGATTTTCTCATTCCTTTCCGCTTTACTTTATATAGTGGTATCATACTATATCTGAGGGACGATTTCCAGTATATTTTCGGAAAAATCGGGGTTGCTTTGGCATTTTATTTGACCGGGCCCTTCATCACGGCATCTATGGCCTCCAGACAGGCAGCCCGCAGGCCGGCCTTCTCCAGAGCGTCCACGCCCAGTATCGTGGTGCCGCCGGGGGAGCAGACTTCATCCTTGAGCTGCCCGGGGTGACGGCCGGTGCTCAGCTGCAACCGTGCGCTGCCCAGAACCATCTGGGAAGTCAGCTCATAGGCCAGAGGTCTGGGGAGGCCGTATTTGACGGCGGCGTCGGCGAAGGCTTCCAGCATCAGATCCACGAAGGCAGGCCCGCAGCCGGTGACCGCCATGCCGATTTCCATGAGAGAGGAGGGAAGTTCCCGCACCATTCCCAGACTCCCGAAGAGCTCCATGATTTCCCGGCGCTCTTCTTCGGCCAGAGAGTGGCGTTCTTCAAAGAGCAGTACGCCCTCCCCGGTCATGGCGGGAGTATTGGGCATGATGAACTGAAAACGGGTGTCCGGCAGCAGAAGAGGCGTGAGGCGCTCATAGTTCCATCCGGCAGCCACGCAGAGGAGGGGTTTTCCCTTCAGCAAGGGGGCGGCGTCTTTGAGTACGGCTTCGACCTGATATGGTTTACAGCACAGGATACTGAGATCGGAGGATGTCAGAGCCCGGTCCAGGCTCTGGCAGGCGGTGAAGCCGATGGCAGAGGCGTTTTTCTGAAGCTTATCCTGGTTCGGGGCATAGGCACAGATCTGCGTGGGCGTCAGCCGGCCCAAACGGATAAATCCCCGGGCCATGGCCAGAGCCATATTGCCCATACCGATGAATGAGATGGTTTTTTCCATGGGTAAAGTTCTCCTTAATATTATCTGAAATAGGATCTGATTTCCGGTGTGGCAGTGGGAGTGACGGCTGCCGGAACCGGGCTGTCTTATAGGATGCCCGCTATCGGATAAAAGTATAGCATAAAATGGCAGAGATTGCACCTGCCAAACTGTCGCAGGAAGATGCTGTGTCAAAGATTTTTAGATTTTATCTTGAATTTACCGGACAACTCATGTATGATAGTCTGATAGAATTGACCGGAAGGATCCGGCGACAGACAGAGGAGAGAAAAAGCATGGCACTGAGCAAAAAACCGGTGAACGGCATGAAGGATATCCTGCCGGCGGAGATGCGTCTGCGGGATTATGTGTTGAATCTGATCACAGAGACCTATACGGGATTTGGTTTTTCCCATATTGAGACTCCCTGTATGGAGAATATCGGAAATCTGAACAGTAAGCAGGGGGGGGAGAACGAAAAGCTGATCTTCAAGGTGTTAAAGAGGGGGGCAAAGCTGGATATCGCCGCCGCGGCTGCGGAGGAGGATGTGGTGGATTACGGGATGCGCTATGACCTGACGGTGCCGCTGTCCCGCTATTATTCAAACCATTCGGCAGACCTGCCGTCGCCCTTTAAGGCGCTGCAAATGGGCCCGGTGTGGAGGGCCGACAGGCCGCAGAAGGGACGTTTTCGCCAGTTTATGCAGTGTGATATTGATATTCTGGGCGATCCCGGCTGCCTGGCGGAGATCGAGCTGATCCAGGCGACCACCACCCTGCTAGGGCGTCTGGGTTTTTCCGGTTTTCAGGTATGTGTCAATGACCGGCGGCTTTTAAAGGCCATGGCGGCATTCTGCGGGTTTGAGGAAAAGGATTATGACCAGGTGTTTATTATTCTGGATAAGATGGATAAGATCGGCCGGGAGGGCGTGACGGCGGAGCTTATGGAGGCCGGGTTTGAAAAGGAGAAGGCGGACCGGTATCTGAGGCTCTTCGAGGAGCTGTCGGCAGCCGGGGATAAGCTGGCGTTTCTGGGGGACCGGCTGTCGGATGTGCTGTCAGCTGAGGTGACGGAGAACCTTTCTCTGATTATAGACAGTGTGAGGGCTTCGGCGACGGCGGACTTTGATCTGATCTTTGACCCGACACTGGTACGGGGGATGTCCTACTATACAGGCCCGATCTTCGAGATCAAGATGCCGGAGCTCAACAGCGCAGTGGCCGGAGGCGGACGCTATGACGAGATGATCGGAAAATTTACGGGACAGGCCACACCGGCCTGCGGTTTTTCCATCGGGTTCGAGAGGATCATCACGATCCTGACAGACAGAGGGTTCCAAATTCCCGGTGCGGCGAAGAAGAAGGCATATCTGATCGAGAAGGGAATGGATAAGGAAGGCCTGATCCGCATCTTTGCGGAGGCCAGGACAGAGAGAGAGCAGGGGACACAGGTGCTCATTGTCCGGATGAACAAGAATAAAAAATTCCAGAAAGACCAGCTGGCAAAGGAAGGCTATGAGGAATTCAGGGAATTCTGGAGACAAAAACAGGAAGAGATAGAAGAAGGAAGGTAATGGGAAATGGCAGAGTCGATGAAGGGGCTTCGCAGAAGCCACAGATGTGCGGAGGTAAGTAAGGCTCAGGAAGGCCGTATGGTCACAGTCATGGGCTGGGTACAGAAGAGCCGCAATAAGGGCGGGATCATTTTTACGGATCTGAGAGACCGCAGCGGTATCCTGCAGGTAATCTTTGAGGAGTGCGATTGCGGGGCGGAGGTCTTTGAGAAGGCGGCCAGCCTGCGCAGTGAGTTCGTCATCGCCGTGGAAGGCACGGTGACGGCACGCCAGGGAGCGGTGAATGCCAATCTGAAGACCGGAGATATCGAGGTGCGGGCGAAGGGACTGCGTATTCTGTCCGAGTCGGAGACCCCTCCCTTTCCGGTGGAGGCCGGCAGCAGGACCAGGGAAGAGGTGCGTCTGAAATATCGCTATCTGGATCTGCGCCGTCCGGATATCCAGCACAATCTGATGGTGCGCAGCCAGGTGGCTGCCCTGACCAGGGATTTTTTAGTCCAGGAAGGCTTTCTGGAGATCGAGACGCCGACTTTAATCAAGAGTACGCCGGAAGGAGCCAGAGACTATCTGGTGCCCAGCCGCGTCCATCCCGGCAGTTTTTATGCGCTGCCTCAGTCGCCTCAGCTGTTTAAACAGCTTTTGATGTGTTCCGGATATGACCGGTATTTTCAGCTGGCCCGCTGCTATCGCGACGAGGATCTGCGTGCCGATCGCCAGCCGGAATTCACCCAGGTGGATATGGAACTGTCCTTTGTGGATGTGGACGATGTGCTGGACGTCAATGAGCGTCTGCTAAAAAAGCTGTTCAAGGAGATCTGTAACTATGATTTGCAGCTTCCCCTTCTGCGCCTGACCTGGCAGGAGGCCATGGACCGGTTTGGCTCCGATAAGCCGGATATGCGTTTTGGCATGGAATTAAAGGATGTGTCCGATGTGGTGAAAGACTGCGGATTTGCCGTATTTCAGAACGCTCTGGAAGCCGGCGGCTCCGTCCGCGGCATCAATGCCGCCGGGCAGGCCGGCATGCCCCGCAAGAAGATAGACGCGCTGGTGGAGTATGCGAAGGGCTTTGGCGCCAGGGGGCTGGCCTATCTGGCGATTCTGGAAGACGGCAGCTATAAGGCTTCCTTTGCCAAATTTATGAAGCCGGAGGAGCTGGATAAGCTGGCGGCTGCCATGGAGGGAAAGCCCGGAGACCTTCTGTTCTTCGCCGCGGATAAAAATACGGTGGTTTGGGATGTGCTGGGAAATCTGCGTCTGGAGCTGGCGAGACAGCTGGATCTGCTTAAGAAGGACGAGTACCGTTTCCTGTGGGTGACGGAGTTCCCTCTTCTGGAATACTCGGAGGAGGAGGGACGCTTTATGGCGAAACATCACCCCTTTACCATGCCCATGGAGGAGGACTGGAACCTGATCGACAGCGATCCGGGAGCTGTCCGGGCCAAGGCGTATGACATCGTACTGAACGGTACGGAGATGGGCGGCGGAAGCGTGCGTATTCATCAGGCCGATATCCAGGAGAAGATGCTGGAGGTGCTGGGCTTTACCCCTGAGTCCGCCCATGAACAGTTTGGCTTCCTTCTGGAGGCATTTCGCTACGGCGTACCGCCCCATGCCGGCCTGGCCTATGGCTTTGACCGCATGGTGATGCTGATGGTGGGGGCGGATAATATCCGTGACGTCATTGCTTTCCCGAAGGTAAAAGACGCTTCCTGCCTCATGTGCGAGGCTCCTGCCCAGGTGGATGTGAGTCAGCTGGATGAGCTGGGAATCGGGGTAAAGAAGGAGACGGCGCAGACGGATCTCCGGCAGGAGTAGCAGAGAGCGGCGGAGAGTACCGGACAGCGCAGAGGTGCTACCGGTGAAGATCCGCGATATCTGTGAAGGGGATAGGGGTGCCTGCGATTCTCAGGATTTTCCGGGTACGGTCAATCTGGGACACCAGTCCCTCCGCCCGCACGTATTCTCCGTGGCTGTAGTATACGGCAGTAATCATTTCCCCGGGCTTTAGCTGTGTGAGCAGCCGGTTCAGTTCCCCGGTCTGTTCATCGGACAGCTCATTTCTGGGGACAGTGATCCGCTCCCGGCTTTTAAGGGCCTCGCGGAAGCCCTTCAGGGCGTCGAAAGGCATGAAAATCCTGGCACGGTTATTTTCCCATTCATTTTCTGACTTGATTTCCGGTCTGAAAGCTGGTTCCTTCACCGCTTTTATGTCCTCCTATCTGTAGATTCCTCTCCGGGGTCGTGGCTGCGCTTTGCAGGTCCATACCCCGGAGAATCGCATTTTTACCGAATTTTTTTCTGATATCCAGGACGGCGGTCTGAATGCGCCGATCCTTCTCCAGACGAGCCGGGTCGCTAAACAGATCATACTGCTCACAGGATCGGTCCTCCAGCTGCATCAGGGCGATGGAAATACGCCGGACAGGCGTAAGGCGGCTGACCTGGCGCTCATACAGCCGGGTATAGTAATCGGTGATGACGCGGACGGAATCGGTAGTGGTCGTCATGGAGACCGTGGCGTGAACGGATTTGACTGTCCGGGCAGAGTAGCCCACGTAGAGAGAGAGGGAGTGGGTTACGAGCTTTTTGTCCACCAGCTCCAGACAAAGCAGGTCTACCATCTCCTTCAGAATCAGAAGCCCTTCCTCATAGCTGTAATCCCGCATCAGCACCTGACTGCTGGAGAGGGAGGCGCTCTGCGGCTGATAGGCTTTGATCTGGGCGATGGTGGTGGGCTCCCGGCCCCAGGCATGATCGATCAGGTATTCGGCATCTTTGCCCAGAAGGCGGTAGAGCAGCCTTTCATCTGCGAGAGCGGTCTGTCTCATGGTGTGGATTCCATAGGGCGCCAGTCGTCCGGCGGTGCCCGGCCCGACCCGCCAGAAGTCGGTGATGGGCCGGTGATCCCAGAGTACCTGGCGGTAGAGGCCTTCATCCAGGCTGGCGATCTGATCCGGCATGTGCTTTGCCATGATATCCAGGGCGATCTTGGCCAGGTAGAGATTCGTGCCGGCGCCGCAGGCGGCGGGGATGCCCAGCGTGTTCCGGATATCGCCCATGATGGCGGCGGCCAGCTCTCTGGCGGTCATCCGGTACAGGCTCAGGTAATCGGTGACATCCAGGAAGGCCTCGTCGATGGAGTAGACATGGATGTCCTCCCTGGCAATATATTTCAGATAGATGGAGTAGATATCGGCCGAATATTCGATATACAGCTGCATCCGGGGCGGGGCCATGACATAGGGGATGTGAGACGGAATCTCGTAGACACGGCAGCGGTTTCGGATTCCCAGGGCCTTTAAGGCAGGGGAGACGGCCAGGCAGATGGTGCCGGACCGGCGCTCGGGGTCGGCGACGGCCAGATGGGCTGTCATGGGGTCCAGCCCCCGCTCCACGCACTCTACGGAGGCGTAGAAGGATTTTAAGTCGATACAGAGATACAGACGGTTTTTCATGGGGCGAACCTCCGGCCGGGGATATTTGTGGAGTATGATATAGTCTGCCCGGGTTTGAGAATATTATAGCAAACATATGTTTGAATGTAAAGTAAAAAAGAACATTAGTTCGGAAGAGCTGATGTCTGTCTGGCGATAGAGAATATAGGTGCCGCCGGAATTACAGAAACTCTGTGAAAAAACGGTTCGTAATATCAGACGGATCATATCATATACAGATGGACAGTACCGCAGGGGATGAGGGCAGCGTTTATCGGCTATACTTATTCAGAAGCTGAGCGTCTATTACATGATGGCGGTTAAAATGCTGTGAGAATCGGCGGTTTCCCAGTCAGGCTTTTGGTGGATTTTATTCTTGACACCTTCTCCATGTATGATTAGAATGGTAGTAGTAAGTGGAGTCTAACCGAATTCCGGCGCAGCTTTCGCGCAATGACATAAGCGGAGGGACAAGAAGGATGAGATTAAGTGAAGCGAAGATCGGACAGTCTTACGAGGTGGAGAGGCTTGATACCATGGATCGGGTGACACGTCGGCTGGAGGCGCTGGGCCTGACCGGACAGACGAGAATCACCGTACTGAACAGTAAGAAACGGGGCTGTATGATTATTAAGGTGCGGGGCACCCGCTGGGCCATAGGACGTCCCATTGCAGAGGGGATTCAGGTAAAGGAGGCCGCATTATGAAGACATCCAGCAAGCAGACTCTGACGGTGGGCTTTGTGGGCAATCCCAACTGTGGCAAGACTACATTATTTAACGCCTTTACCGGGGCCAGCCTGAAGGTAGCCAACTGGCCGGGCGTGACGGTGGAGCGGGTGGAGGGAGAGGCCACCTATAAGGGACAGAAGCTGAAGCTGATCGACCTGCCCGGTATCTACAGCCTGACCTGCTATTCCATCGAGGAGAGGGTTTCCCGCAAATGTATCCTGGAGGAAGGGATCGACGTCATCGTCAATGTGGTGGACGCGTCTTCCCTGGAACGGAATCTCTACCTGACCATGCAGCTGTTGGAGTTAAAAAAGCCGGTGGTGCTGGCGCTCAATATGATGGATATCGTGGAGGAGCGCGGTATGGAGATCGATATCCATCGTCTTCCGGAGATGCTAGGGGGAATTCCGGTGGTGCCGGTGTCTGCCAGGCGCAGAAGCGGACTGGATGTCCTGCTCCATGCCGTGGTACATCACTATGAAGAGGGGCCCAATGAGAATGTGGTGACCTATAAAAGAGGCCTGGAAGCAAAGATTTCCAAGCTGCAAAGGATCCTTCGGGAAAAATATCAGGCTGCGCAGCAGGCGGGCCGTCCGGGCGGAAAGAGGGAACCGCTTGCCACACGTTTGGTCGAGGAGAACGACCGTTGGCTTGCCATCAAGCTTCTGGAAAATGACGAGGAGATCCGGGCGCGCTATCCCCTTGCGGAGCCGGAGATTCTGGACCGTTCCTATGAGAACGATATAATTAACGGCAAATACGATTACATAGAAGAAGTGATCGAGGAATGCCTTGTCAATAAAGAAGAACAGGCGGCCTTTACGGAGAAGATCGACAAGGTACTGACGCACAGAGTGTGGGGCATTCCCCTCTTTCTGCTGATTATGGCCTTTGTGTTTTTTCTCACCTTTACGGTGGGGGATTTTCTGAAGGGCTATTTTGAGGAAGGGCTTGGCTATGTGTCGTCCTCGGCGGCACGCTTTCTGAATGAGATCGGAACGGCCGACTGGCTGGTGTCCCTGATCGTGGACGGGATCATCGCAGGCGTGGGCGGTATTCTTACCTTTCTCCCGAATATCTTCATCCTCTTTCTGGCTCTGGCCTTTTTAGAGGATTCCGGCTATATGGCCCGGGTGGCCTATGTGATGGACTCGGTCATGGGCCGGGTAGGACTGTCGGGCAAGGCGTTTTTGCCCATGCTTCTGGGATTTGGGTGTACGGTGCCGGCGGTCATGGCGACCCGGGCTCTGGAGAGCGAGAGAGACAGACGGCGCACGATTCTGGTCACACCGTTCATGTCCTGCTCCGCCAGACTGCCGGTATATGTATTGTTTGCAGGGATGTTTTTTCCGGGTTCGGCCATGCTGGTGGCCTACTCTCTGTATCTTCTGGGGGTGGCGGTGGCGATCCTGGTGGCTCTGGTGATGAACCGTCTGTCTCCCGCCCGCGGTGAGCATGCCCTTCTGATCGAGCTGCCGGAGTATAAGACGCCCAACGCGCGCACCATAGCGATTTATGTGTGGGAGAAGGTAAAGGACTATCTGGGAAAGGCCGGTACGACCATATTCATCGCTTCGATCATACTGTGGTTTCTGCTGAACTACGGGCGTACCGGTATGGTGACGGATATCGCGGACAGCTTTGGCGCGGGGATCGGCCGTTTTCTGGTGCCTCTTCTCGTACCGGCAGGGCTGGGAATGTGGCAGATCGCCGTGGCCCTCATCAGCGGCCTGTCGGCCAAGGAGGTGGTGGTCTCCAGCTTTTCCGTGCTCTTTGCCATCGGGAATATCAATTCGGCGGCCGGTATGCGCGAGCTGTCGGGAATTCTTTCGCTAAACGGCTTCGGTCCGGTCAATGCCTATGCCTTTATGGTATTCTGCCTCCTGTACAGCCCCTGTATGGCGGCTGTGGCCACGGTACGACGGGAGACCCGCTCCTGGGGCTGGACCCTTCGGATGGTGGCGTTTCAGGTGGCGTTAGCCTGGGCGGTATCGGTGCTGGTGTACCAGGTGGGAAGCATGATCTTTTAGAAGGGGATCATTACCTGCCTGTGAGGACCGCCAGCCACTCCCATGTTTCATACAGATACTTGACAAAACCCTAATCCCCGCATATAATCGTATTAAATCGGAGAGGGAGAGTAAGTAATTCCTGATTGCAATGTCACAGAGAGCTGTCGGAGGTGGGAAGACAGTACAAAGGGCAGGAATGAATGGGCTCCTGAGAGCGAACCGAATATCAGTAGGGGAGCCGGAGAAGATTCTCCGTTATCAAAGATCAGCATATATTTGTATGCGCTGAGTGGGTGTATCCGTACACCAAGCCGGGTGGCACCGCAGGAGTTATCAATGCTCTTGTCCCTGCAAAGATATTGCTGGGACAGGAGCTTTTTCTTTTTGACGCTGTTGGTCTTATGGGAAAAAGGGCGACTTCCCGGGGCCCGGAATGGAATCGTGACAGGCCGTCCGGGCATATCACCGCACCCTCAGATCAGGGTGGGACCAGTGAAAGGAGAATACCATAATGAGCGAACAGACCATTCCCTACAAAATCTATCTGAAAGAAAGCGAGATGCCCCGGCACTGGTATAATGTGAGAGCGGATATGAAGAACAAACCGGCTCCTCTGCTGAATCCAAAGTCACTTCAACCCATGACCGAAGAGGAACTGAGCGCCGTCTTCTGCAAGGAGCTGGTGAAGCAGGAGCTAAACGATACGGATCGCCTGATCGATATCCCCCAGGAGATCCGGGATTTTTATAAGATGTATCGTCCTTCCCCGCTGGTACGGGCCTACTGTCTGGAAAAGCAGCTGGACACACCGGCCAGAATCTACTATAAATTTGAGGGAAACAATACCAGCGGCAGCCACAAGCTGAATTCCGCCATAGCCCAGGCCTATTACGCCAGAAATCAGGGACTGAGAGGCGTGACGACAGAGACCGGAGCCGGGCAGTGGGGGACCGCTCTGTCCATGGCCTGTGCGTATCTGGGACTTGACTGTCAGGTGTATATGGTGAAGGTATCCTATGAGCAGAAACCCTTCCGCCGTGAGGTGATGCGCACCTACGGGGCAGCCGTGACACCGTCCCCGTCCTCCACCACGCAAGTGGGACAGAGGATACTGGCGGAGCATCCCGGTACGGGAGGAAGCCTGGGCTGTGCGATCTCCGAGGCCGTGGAGGCGGCATCCTCCCAGGAGGGATACCGCTATGTGCTGGGCAGCGTGCTGAATCAGGTGCTTTTGCATCAGTCCGTGATCGGCCTGGAGACGAAGGCGGCCCTGGATCAGTACGGCATCGTGCCGGATATCATCATCGGCTGTGCCGGAGGCGGTTCCAATCTGGGAGGTCTGATCTCTCCGTTTATGGGCGAGAAGTTGAGAGGCGAAAAGGATTACCGGTTTATCGCGGTGGAACCGGCCTCCTGTCCCAGCCTGACCCGGGGAAAATATGTGTATGACTTCTGCGATACGGGCAAAGTATGCCCTCTGGCCAAGATGTACACCCTGGGCAGCGGTTTTATGCCGTCGCCGAATCACGCAGGCGGTCTGCGCTATCATGGCATGAATTCCACCCTGTCGCAGCTGTACCATGACGGATATATGGAAGCCGTGTCCGTGGAACAGAGCGCGGTGTTTGCCGCGGCGACGCAGTTTGCCAAGGTGGAAGGGATTCTGCCTGCTCCGGAGAGCAGTCATGCCATCCGCGTGGCCATGGACGAGGCCTTAAAATGCAGGGAGACCGGCGAAGCAAAGACCATCGTGTTCGGGCTGACCGGAACGGGATATTTCGATATGGTGGCATATGGGAAGTATAACGACGGCGAGATGTGCGATTACATTCCCACCGATGAGGACTTGCAGCGGGGTCTTGCCGGAATACCGAAATTTCCGGGAAATAAAACGGCAGGACTCTGATCGACTCAGAGTCCTGCCGGCAATAAAAAATGGAGCATAGGGGATTCGAACCCCTGACCTCCACACTGCCAGTGTGGCGCGCTCCCAGCTGCGCTAATGCCCCGAACGAAAGATATCATAGCATACTTTGGGAAGTTTGGCAAGGACTTTTTTAAAAAATTTGCGTCGGTGTATCGGGTCGTCGTTTATGGGGGTGGGGAGAGGCGCAGGAGGGGGACGCCGGGGGCATGGAGGTTCCCTGTCCGGACCCGCTTTCGCTCCGTGCAGGAGGCAGCGGCTCTAAGTTCGCGCTTCGCTGCCGCTCCCGCTCACTAAGTGCCGGCGTCCTGCAAGGGTCCGGACAGGGAACCTCCATGCCCCCGGCTGTGACCGGCCGCCCGCCTCACCCAATAAGTCCCTAAACGACGAATACACGTCCTTTCGCGAGCCAAAAACGACAGCTTCTTCAGAAGCCCCTCCGGAGTGCCAGGCGGGTACGGCTTCGGGGCACAGCATTGAGAGAGGAGAGGTAACAGCCCGGGCCCTGGTGTCTGTCCGGGCCGGACCCTTTACAAACGCCGGCCCTTAGTGAGCGCAAGCGAAGCGCAGTGCGAACTTAGTGCCGCTGCGTTTGTAACGGAGCGAGAGCGCGTCCGGAGCGGACAGATACCAGGACCCGGGCGTCCCTTACATGCTGATGCTGTGACCCGACCGCTACCTATCACTCCGCGCTGTCACCTGCCCCTGTCCGTGAATAAAATAATACCGACAGAGATTCAGGGTTATGATATGGAGGAGAGACAGTACACGGGACGCGGGATCGGCCTGGCCGTCATGGACACGGGCGCTTTTCTGCATCCTGATTTTCGAGACAGGGTCGTGGCCTTTGCCGATATGGTGAGGCGGCGGAGGGATTGCTATGATGATAATGGACACGGTACGCATATTCTGGGGATTGCCGCCGGGGACGGGCGGTTGTCCGGGGGCAGGTGCGCCGGAATGGCCCCGGGAGCTCATCTGATTCCGGTGAAGGTTCTGGACTGGCGGGGGAATGGCAGTGTGAATACGGTATTGGCCGGTGTGGAGTATCTGCTGGCGAAGCAGAAGGCCTTGGGGATTCGGGTGGTTAATATCTCCATGGGAGCGTTTGACGAGGAAGGGATGCAGGAGGATTCGGAGCTGGTACGGGGGGTGGAACGGCTGTGGGACGCCGGTATGGTGGTGTTGGCTGCTGCCGGTAATAACGGTCCGGCTCCCATGACCATAGCCACTCCCGGCATCAGCCGCAAGCTGATTACGGTGGGGTGCAGCGACGATGAAAAGGAGACGCATATCGACGGAAGCCGCATGTGTAATTACTCCGGACGCGGGCCCACCAGGGCCTGCATCTGTAAACCGGATCTGGTGGCGCCGGGCTGCGAGATCATTTCCTGCAACAGGATGCTGAGGAACACGGATCCTCCCTATACGGTCAAGAGCGGCACATCCATGGCCACTCCCATGGTGGCGGGAGCCATCGCCTGTCTGCTGGAAAAGTATCCGGCCATGACCAATGTACAGGTAAAGCTGCGGCTCAGAGACCGCTGTATCCGACTGGATATGCCCAGATCCAAACAGGGATGGGGCGTGCTGTCTCTGGAGAATTTGCTCCGTCTATGAGAAAAGGTGCGGCGGCATTTCGGAAGGGATCAGAAGGATGAGTACACAGGAAAAGAATTATGTATATATGCTCCGGTGCGGGGACGGTTCGCTTTATACAGGCTGGACCAATGACCTGGACAGACGGGTGCGCTGTCATCAGGACGGCCGGGGGGCGAAGTACACGAAGGCTCACCGGCCGGTGGAGCTGGTGTACAGCGAGACCTTTGACACCAGAGGGGAGGCCATGAGCCGGGAATGGCAGATCAAGCATATGACGAAGGAACACAAGGAAGCGTTGGTGAGACAGGGAAGGGAGGAAGCCGATGATACCGGTTCTTCTGGTGGAAGATGACAAGAATATCTCAGAGAATCTGACCAGCTTTTTGCAGGGGGAAGGATTTGCTGTGACAGCAGTGGACGGTCAGGCTGCGGCCATAGAGCTCTTGACCGGAAGACGGTTTGATCTGGCTCTGGTGGATATCTCTCTGGCGGAGGGGAACGGCTTCGCTGTCTGCGCGGCGGCGAAGGCCCACACCGATACGCCGGTGATATTTTTGACGGCGTCGGGGGATGAGTACAGTGTGGTGACCGGCCTGGATATGGGAGCTGACGATTATATCAGCAAGCCTTTTCGTCCCAGGGAGCTGGTGTCCCGGATGAAAAGCGTGCTGCGCAGAAGCAGCAGAGGCCAGGCGGTACTTCACATACAGGATCTCACGGTGGACACAGAACGGGGACAGGTGACAAAGAATGGCCGTGAGATCTTTCTGTCTGCTCTGGAGTACCGGCTTTTGCTGGTGTTCTGTGCCAATCAGGGGGCGGTGCTGTCGAGAAACCGTCTTCTGGAGGAGATATGGGATGTGGCGGGAGACTACGTGAATGACAATACCCTGACCGTCTATATCAAGCGGCTGCGGGATAAGATCGAGGAAGACCCGCAGGCTCCGTCGCTGATCCGGACAGTCCGCGGCCTGGGATACCGGATGGGAGAATAGAGGGAAAAGCGGATGAGAAAGAAGGATCATAGAAACGGTATGCTGTTCTGGAGAAATCCGGAGATAAAAAGGCAGCTGACAGGCTACCTGGCCCTGTCGGCGGTCCTTCTCCTGGCTGTCTGGCTGTGCGCGGGCCAGGCGGCAAAGAAGGAGAGCTGGAACGTCCGTAGGGAGATCTGCCGGGTGGCGCTGGCGGGGACAGGAGGAGCTTTGACTCTGGCAGGGATTTTTCATTTTGCTGTGACGGCGCGGCGCTATGGGCGGCTGGCCGGGCTGTCGGAGCAGGTGGACGATTTTCTGCACAGTCAAAGAGACCCGGATTTTACGGTGCAGGAGGAAGGAGAGCTGTCCATTCTGCAAGATGAGATCCAAAAGATGACAGTGATGTTAAAACAGCAGGCCGACGCTCTTTTCAGGGAAAAACGGTATCTGTGCGACGCTATAACCGATATGTCCCATCAGCTGCGCACTCCGCTCACCTCCCTGAATCTGATACAGGCCATGCTGTCGGAGCCGGAGATTTCGAGGGAGCGCCGTGAGGAGCTTTTGTACCGTCAGAAGACGCTCTTACAGCGGATCGACGATCTGCTGGTGATCCTGCTTAAGATGGCGCGGATCGACGCAGGCGTCGTGGACTTTAAACGGGAGCAGGTGCGCCTTGACGATCTGGTAAAGAAGGCGGCGGAGCCCATATGGATTCCCGTGGAGCTGAAGGAGCAGAAGATCACGTTTCGGGGAGACGGACAGGCTGTCTTCCTGGGAGATCGCGACTGGAGCGCGGAGGCGGTGGGAAATATCCTGAAAAACTGTATGGAGCACACGCCGTCCGGCGGGCGGATCGACATATTCTGGGAAGAAAATGCGGTGTATACGGAGCTTCGGGTCGAGGACAGCGGGCCCGGCATTGCGCCGGAGGATCTGCCCCATATTCTGGAACGGTTTTATAAGGGAAAAAGGCAGGGGGAGGCCGGCTTCGGCGTGGGGCTGGCCTTTGCGCGTATGGTGATCGGGGCGCAGAACGGAGTGCTGACGGCTCAGAACCGGCCGGAGGGAGGAGCCAGGTTTACAGTGAGATTTTATAAGAGAGTGATATAGATTTTGCCTGGAGCGTCATTTACGTGACAGAATTGTAATATCAGAGTCACCGGCCTGTCATTCCGATACGCTATGATAGATCTGTCACCGATCGTCCGGCCGCTTCATCCGGGTGGTCCGGTCAGAATGATTAAAAGGAGGCAGGCAGAGATGGAAATACTCAGAGTGGAGCATATATCGAAGATATACGGCAGCGGAGAAAATGAGGTCACGGCGCTGAATGACATATCCTTTCAGGTGGAGCGAGGAGAGTTTGTGGCCATCATCGGTCCGTCGGGCTCCGGCAAATCCACGCTTTTGCATATATTGGGAGGGGTGGACAGTCCCACAGATGGCCGGGTGTACATGGACGGCCGTGACGTGTATGCCCAGAAAGAAGATGATCTGGCTGTGTTTCGGAGACGGCAGGTGGGACTCATCTATCAGTTCTATAACCTGATCCCGGTGCTCAATGTGGAGGAAAACATGGCGCTGCCGGTACTCATGGACGGTCGCCGTGTAAACCGGAAACGAATGAAGGAGCTGACGCAGATTCTGGGACTGACGGGGAGAGAGAAGCATCTGCCCAATCAGCTGTCCGGCGGCCAGCAGCAGAGAGTGTCCATCGGAAGAGCTCTGATGAATGCCCCTGCGGTGGTACTGGCGGATGAACCCACGGGCAATCTGGATTCTCAGAACAGCCAGGAGATCATAGAGCTTTTGAAGGAATCCAACCGCCGCTATAAGCAGACTTTGATCGTCATCACCCATGATGAGCGTATCGCCCTGCAGGCGGACCGAATCCTGTCCATCGAG
>JAAVZR010000004.1 GCA_022791755.1 Lachnospiraceae bacterium | reverse complement strand
GTGGTATCAGATCCGGATTGCCGGCGTACATACCGGATGGGTGTACGGCGGGTATCTGGATAAAAGATAAATAAAAAGTCCGGCAGGGTATATCTCTGCCGGCTGTTTTGAGTCAATATTTTATTTATATTGGTGTACCGACCTGCCCCATCATATCATGCCCAAGATGCCTTCTGGCATAGCCATAGGACCGCGATACGCCAAAGTCGTCATAATCCGAATAGGGAAAGTTTTTAGCCACAGGGAGAAAGGCTTTGAGCCCATAACAGGTTTCCCATACCCATTCAGGTGCAGCCGTATCGGAACCGGAGAGAGTCTGGATCTGATATTCCCCGACCATTCCGCCCAGGACAGCGCCGTAAGCCTCCAGATAGTAGTCATAATGGGGCAGTCCGTCCGTCAGCGTCTCGACAGTCTCCTGACCGGATAGGATGGCATCAGCGATCGCTTTCATATCGGAGGATTTGTAGCGGCTGAAATCCCCGCCATTTTTAGCGGCCAAAAGCGCCAGAAGCTCGATCCAGTGCAGCTCAGTGGCGCTGCCATGAGTCTCCACGTCATACTGATAGGCATCTTCCATGGCTTCACAGGTGACATTGAAATCCACCCATTTGATATAATTTTTCTGAGGTTCTTCCTCATAGAGCTGATTGATCCGGGGAGCGGACGCAGAGACCGCCTGTGCGGTAAAAAACCAGATCAGACAGGCTGTGAAGAGAAAAAACAGCTCGATGAATATGGCTGTCCGGAGCCGTGACGCTTTCATATCATACCTCTGGCAATGTGGGATTAAGATATCATATGTCAAAAAAAAGAAGTCCATGCGCATTCTTTCGCAGACATTAACCCGTCGCAGCTCATATCTTTGGGCTTGTTTCAGACTTTTCGATTCAAATCTTTTGAAGCCGGTATTTGCTTTTTGAAGGGTGGTATGATATACTGCAAGAAGTAAATAGTGTAGTGACCGGATTATATTCAGGCTTTGGTGTGGTCACACTGGCGGAAATATTCCCCTGACAGTTTTGCCCGATACAGGAGATAAAGAGAATGAAGAACTACATGCGATACATAAAATCATTTAAAAACGTGAGACATAGAGGACGAAAGATCCTGGTTCTGGTTCTGTGCCTGAGCTTTCTGGCAGGAAACGCTCTGTATGCCCGGGCCACGGAGGCTGGGGAACCGGAGGGATCGGCCGCTCTGCCGGAACAGACGGATGTCCCTGCCGGCCCGGAGGATACAGGAGGGGCAGCAGAACCGGATCCTGTCACAGAGATGCCTTCCTCGGATCCTGCCACCCAGGCCCCCGCGACGACGGCTCCTACCACTCCCGCAGAGACGACCCGCAGCGGCCTGGACGATGTGATAGACGAGATCGACCGTGTGGATGATGAGCTGGGGGATCTGGAAGACAATCTGGATGATGAAAGGGAAAATCACGACAGCCTGCAGCAGAATAAATCTGATCTGGAAAAGTATCTGGATACCTTAAATGGCCAGTATAAAGGCCTGTCCAGCCAGCTGTCCAAGGTGGAGAAGGATATCGCGGCTCAGGAGGAGGCCATTGCCAAAAAAGAAGCGGCCATTGCGGCGAAGGAAGAGGAGATCGCGGCGAAGGAAGAGAGCATCAGGGAGAAGGAGGCAGAGATCGCCCGCATTACGGATTCGATCACGCGGACGCAGGAAGAGATTGTAAAGACACAGGCAGATCTGGATGAGCAGTATGAGGCGATGAAGCTGCGGATTCAGTTTATGTATGAAAATTCGGCGTCGGCCCAGTATCTGGAGCTTCTGCTGCAGGCGGATAATCTCATATCCTTCTTAAATCAGGCAGAATATATCGAGGCCATGCTGGAATATGATGAGAAGATGCGAAACCGCTATCAGGAGACGAAGGATGAGCTGGATGCCACGAAGGCATCGCTGGAGGCGGATGAAAGGAAACTGGTAGAGGAGCGCGGGCAGCTGGCGAAGGAGCACGAGGCTCTGGCCAATGAACGGGAGACGCTCAGCAGGGAAAATACCGAGCTGCAAGAGCAGAAAAAGGAGCTGGACAAGCTTCGCGTCAAGCTGAAAAAGCAGCAGACGAATGTGGCAAATCAGCAGGCGGCTTCTGCCAGCGAGCTGCAGAACTATGTGAATCAGCTGGTATCGTCTTCCGATACGATCAATAGCTATGAAGAGATGATCGCTGCCAAGAAGAAGTATTATGATGAACTTCTGGTAAAGAAAAAACAGCTGGAAGAGGAGGAGGAGCGCCGTAAAGCTGAGGAAGCCGCCAATGATACCAGTAATTCCATCACTGAGGGCGATTCTGGTATCGATAACAGCATAAACGTAAATATCAGCGATGAGGAATATACACTTCTGGCCGCCATTATTTACTGTGAGGCGGGCGGAGAGAGCTATGAAGGGAAGCTGGCCGTGGGTTATGTGATTATGAACCGTGTGCGAAGCAACCGCTTTCCGGATTCTATCACGGGAGTGGTGTATCAGACCAATCAGTTTTCGCCGGTGGGCAGCGGCCGTCTGGCCACGATACTGGCCATGGAGGCGGACCCGGATGTGAAAGGGAAGGTTACGGAGTCCTGCCGTCAGGCGGCGGCGGAGGTATTGACCGGTACGAGCAATGTGGGAGAAAGCCTGTTTTTCCGCACGCATAAGCCGGTGCCTCAGCTGGTGGAGAACCTGGAGGCCAACGGTGTTCCCTATTATATTATCGGAGGCCATGTGTTCTACCACAGATGGGTCGCTTATTAAAAGCGGACGAATCAGACAGGAGGGGGATATAAAGTGAAAAAGAGAGCGGGAATTTTAATGCCGGTGGCGTCGTTGCCTTCGCCCTGGGGGATCGGAGATTTTGGAAAATACAGCTATCAATTCGTGGATTTTCTTGCGGAATGCGGAGTAAGGGTATGGCAGATCCTGCCGTTAAATCCTCTGTCCTATGGGAATTCCCCGTATCAGCCCTACTCTTCCATGGCGGGAGATGAGCTGTACATAGATCTGGAGGATTTAAAGCGCCAGGGGCTGCTTGGAGACTTGCCGGCCCGGCCGCTGTGCCGCTCAGAGCAGATTGATTACGGCGAGGCGCGCCGGTTTAAGGGGGAGAAGCTCAGAGAAGCGTTTGCCTGCTTTGAACCGGATGAGGCCTATGAGGAATTTATCCGGATGGATTGGGTCTATCCCTATGCGGTGTTTCTGACATTCAAGAAACATAATGGGATGATCTGCTGGACCGGCTGGCCAAAGGCCCAGAGGGACTGGCCGTCAGGGTCCGGCTTTGATGAGAGCGTATGGGCGGAGGATATTGCCTATGAAATGTTTGTCCAGTACACTTTTTACCGGCAATGGATGGCGCTCAAAGAGTACGCAAACGGCAAAGGGATCGAACTGATGGGGGATATTCCCTTTTATGTGGGACTGGATTCGCAGGATGTGTGGACACACCGGGAGGATTTTCTTCTGGGGGCGGACGGTGCGCCTGCTTTCATAGCCGGAGTGCCGCCTGATTACTTCAGCGCCACAGGGCAGCGCTGGGGGAATCCGATCTATAATTGGGATAATATGGAAAAGAAAGGGTTCGTCTTCTGGAAGAAGAGGATATCCTATACTGCCTGCCTGTTTGATATTGTGCGGATCGACCATTTCCGGGCCTTTGATACCTATTGGAAGATCCCGGCCTCCTGTCCGACGGCGATGGAGGGCCAGTGGGTCGAGGCACCGGGCTACGCTCTGTTTGACCAGCTGTATGAGGAGTATCCGGATCTGAACATCGTGGCGGAGGATCTGGGAGAGATGCGCCCGGAGGTGTATGTACTGCGGGATCATTATGGCCTTCCGGGAATGGATGTGATACAGTTTAATTTTGAGCCGGAAGAAGGAGACACCCATGAAGGAGAGCGGCTTGTATCCTATACCGGGACGCATGACAATGAGACCGTACTCCAGTGGTTTCAGGCAAAACCAAAGAAGGAACAGGAACTGTGCCGAGCCTTTTTGCGCAAGGAAGGGATTGACACGCGTCACATCGCGCATGCGTTTGTGACGTATACGATGCGCCGTCCCACGGAGCTGGCGGTGGTGCCGGTGAGCGACCTGCTGGGACTGGGCGAAGATGGCCGGATCAATACGCCGGGGACCATAGGCGCACCGAACTGGATGTGGAGACTTGCTGATTTCAAAAGACTTCGGTCACAGAGACTATTTCTGCGCAATGTGATAGCGCAAAGCGGGAGGGATCTGTAGCATTAGGAGAATACTTGCAAAAGGAGAGACATCAATGTCGGAGACAGAGAAAATGAGCCTGGAAGACCTGGGCGATTTAAAACAGGATATGGAGCGTCTGGAAGCGGAGCTCTTAAAGAGCCATCATATCGACCCCAATCTGTATGTGGAATATGATGTGAAGAGAGGGCTGCGTGACTCGGCCGGAAAGGGTGTGCTGACCGGCCTGACGGAGATCTCGGATGTGAGCGGCTATGAACTGATCGGCGGAAGGCAGATCCCGGCGGAAGGCTCTCTGTACTACCAGGGCGTGAATGTCAGGGATATCATAAAGGGCTTAGGCGAGCGCAAGTTCGGTTTTGAGGAGACCATATATCTGCTGCTGTTCGGAAAGCTTCCCACGAAAGATGAGCTGAACCGTTTTCTGGGAGTTCTGTTTGAAATGCAGAGTCTGAGCGGCCGTTTCGTGCGGGACGTGGTCATGAAGGCATCCAGCGCCAATATCATGAACGCTTTGCAGCGCTGCATTTTGACGCTGTACACTTATGATGTTCAGGCTGAGGATATTTCTGCCGGAAATGTGCTGAGACAGTGTCTGGAGCTGATTGCCAAGCTGCCTTTGCTGGCGGTATATTCCTATCATTCCTACTGCCATTTCCGCAGGGATGAGACGCTTTTGATCCGCAATCCGCAAAAAGGTCTCTCCCTGGCGGAGAACATTCTGCTGATGCTGCGTCCGGACGGACAGTATACCGAGCTGGAGGCGAAAGTGCTGGATATTGCCCTGATTCTTCACGCGGAGCACGGCGGAGGCAATAATTCCACCTTTACGACGCACGTGGTGACCTCCTCAGGCACGGACACCTACTCCTCTGTGGCGGCTTCCATCGGATCACTCAAAGGTCCCCGCCATGGCGGAGCGAATCTGAAGGTGGAGAATATGTTTGCGGATATCAAATCCCATGTGAGCGACTGGGCCGATGAGGAGGAAGTGGCGGCGTATCTGAAAAAGATCCTGAACCGGGAGGCGTTCGATCATTCGGGACTGATCTACGGAATGGGACATGCTGTCTATACTATGTCGGATCCTCGGGAGGTCATTCTGAAAGAATTCGCAGGGGCGCTGGCGCAGGAAAAAGGTCTTCAGAAGGAATTTGCTCTCTATGAGCTGACGGAGCGGCTGGCCGGCCGCCTGGTAATGGAACACAGAAAGCTTTTTAAAAATGTCTGTGCCAATGTGGATTTTTACAGCGGCTTTGTCTATGCCATGCTGGGAATTCCCCAGGAGCTCTTTACGCCGGTATTTGCCATTGCCCGCATGCCTGGCTGGAGCGCCCACCGGCTGGAGGAGCTGATAAATGCCGGAAAGATTATTCGGCCGGCCTATAAATATGTGGGAACACACACGGATTTTGTCCCTGTGGAGGAGAGAGAATGACGGCCTTGATGCCACTTAGGCGATGAAAACGACCAGTCAGGAAAAGCTCTTGCTTTTTTTCCTTATTTCTGCTAAGGTAGCTACCGGAAACAATTTTCATTGTTTACATTCCCTTCCCTTTTATGCTGCCGCACCGTGGTGTTCCACAGGTGCGGCGGTATTTTTTTGCAGGAAGAGAACCGGAGGAGTGTTGTGCTAAGGCAGACACGGGTTTGGATAAACAGATAATAAAAAGGAGTGTGACGATGCAGTCGGAAGAGGATATTCGTTTGAAGAAGCGTTTTACGGAGCTGGCGGAGAAATCATTTCAGCAGAACCAGTATCTGTTCACCGGATTTCTGGGCCTGAAGGAACAGTCTCTTTTCTTTGAGGCCCGATCCGGCTTTCCCCATGTGGGGGTTTGTCTGTTCGGCGGAAATGATTTCTGCGAGAGGCAGATGGCACGGTTCGGGGAACTAGAGGAACTGGGCTATGAGGAGGAATTTCCCATTGCCTGTGTGAAAATCAGTCCGGCGGCGCCTAAGTATGCGGAGGCGCTGACACACAGGGACTACCTGGGAGCTCTGATTAACCTGGGTATTGAGAGAAGTACGATGGGGGATATTCTGCTTGCCGGACAGGATGCTTATGTATACTGTCAGAATGTGATGGCGGATTTCATCTGCGATAATCTGTCCCGGGTAAAGCATACGGCGGTGTCCTGCCGGTCGGTGGAGGATGTGCCTGGACAAGCGCGCCCGCATCTGAGAGAGGAGACCGTAAACGTAGCGTCCGAACGGCTGGATGCCGTGGTGTCGGCAGTCTGTAAGCTGTCCCGCAGTCAGAGCATGGAGCTGTTTCGGGCCGGCCGGATATTTGTGGGGGGACGTATGATCGAGAATAACAGCGCCGTGCCGAAGCCGGGTGATATCGTGTCGGTGAGAGGCTACGGCCGGTTTGTCTATGGCGGAGCTGTCTACGAGACGAAAAAAGGCCGCTACGGAATCCGCGTGGAACGCTACGAGTAGCGCCTGTAAAGATGCACAATGGTGTGATACCGCTTTTTTGTGAAAAATTTCCATGACATTTTCTGGATGAAATGTGGTATACTATATACAGGAATCATGGATACGGAAATGGAGGGAAGAGCAGCTGACAGAAAGGAGACATGCATGCTGAAAACAGGAGAGATGGTGTTATATGGCGCTGCGGGCGCCTGTAGGGTGAAGGAGATCTGCACAAAAAAGTTCGGAGACGGGCAGGAGAGGGAGTACTATGTCCTGACGCCTCTCCATGACGGCAGGACAACCCTGTATGTACCGGTGGATAATCAGGCGCTGCATGCCAAGATGAGAAAGCTTTTGTCAGCGGGGGAGCTGGAAGAATTGCTTCTTTCCGTGCCCCGGGAGGAAGAAATCTGGATATCTGATGAGAAGGTCCGTCAGGAGACCTATAGAAATACCATAAAAAAGGCGGATCGCCGGGAGTTAATCGGAATGACGAAGACGCTGTATAACCGCAGAAAGCAGATGATGGCCGCGGGACGCAAGCTTCATGTGGCGGACGAACGCCTGTACAGGGAGGCAGAGAAGCTTCTGTGCGACGAATTCGTCGTGGTGCTGGGACTGGAAGCCTCCCAGGTGATGCCCTTTATTCTTGGCCGCCTGGAAGAACGCAAGGAGATGTAAGGAAAAAGTAAGATTCTGTTTATAAAAGAATAAAGGCTTTTGAAGAAACGATTTGCCGTCGTCTGGTACACTGGATGCACGGGCAGATCGTTTTTTTTCGCAGAGGAGAAGCCGGTCTTTGCATAAAATAATGCTTGCCCCGCAGAAGCAGTCGCGGTATGATATACTGTGAACATCCCGGACGAAGGCCGTGCGGGTATACTGTGTCAGAGCAGCGGCATATACTGCCGCAGGGAGGATAGAATGAAGAAAAAAGCAGGAATTATTTTCGGAGGAAAATCAACGGAATACGAAGTGTCTCTGGAGTCGGCCAGCGCTGTCATTCAGGCAATAGACAAAGAAAAATATGAAAAGGTGCTGATCGGCATCGACAGGGAGGGCCGCTGGTACCGGTATTACGGCGAAGTGGAAAAGATAGAGAAGGATACCTGGTGCAATGAAGCGGACTGCGTCAGAGCGGTTCTGTCGCCGGACCGGGAGACACACGGGCTGCTGGAATTTTACAAAGGGCAGGTGATGGTCACACAGCTGGATATGGTTCTGCCGGTACTTCACGGCAAGAACGGCGAGGACGGGACGGTACAGGGGCTGGCAGAGCTGGCAGGGATACCGCTCATTGGCTGCGACACGCTGAGTTCGGCGCTGTGCATGGATAAGGACAGAGCGCATAAGCTGGCCGGACTGGCCGGAATCTGTGTGCCGGCCTCAGAGGTATTTGAGATCTGCCAGGCGCGAAAGGGGCAGGCGGATCAGTGGAAGGCGGCGGCAAAAAAGATCGGTTATCCTCTGTTCGTGAAGCCGGTGCGGGCCGGCTCCTCCTTCGGCGTGGCAAAGGTGGCCGCAGAGGAGGAGCTGGAGGCCGCCATGTGGGAGGCGTTTCGCCATGACCGGGAGGTGATAATGGAAGAGGCCATCGCAGGTTTTGAGGTGGGCTGCGCCGTCATGGGAGACGAAGAGCTGACGGTGGGCGAGGTGGATGAAATCGAACTGGCCCACGGCTTTTTTGACTATACGGAGAAATATACGCTTAAAACCTCCCGAATCTATGTGCCGGCCAGGATTTGTCCTGAGACAGCGGCACGGATCAAGGAGACCGCACGCAGAATTTACCGGGCGCTGGGCTGCCGCGGCTTTGCAAGGATCGATATGTTTCTGACGCCGGAGGAAAAGATCGTATTTAATGAGGCCAATACGATTCCGGGATTTACGTCTCACAGCCGCTATCCCAGTATGATGAAAGCGGCAGGTATGTCTTTTGAGACGGTGGTGAACCGGTTGCTGGCCGATGGAGAGGAGACGAAATGATGCGTCTTCTTTGGGAAAAGAGAAGGGAGAAGGAGCTTTGATGGGAGCATTGGACTGGTTTCGGATTGCAGCTGCGTTTCTGGTGACGGCAATCCACATCTCGCCGCTGGAGAATATCACGGTCTGGGGAGATCTGACATTGACGCGGATTCTGGGCCGGGTGGCCGTTCCCTTTTTCTTCATGGCGACAGGCTATTTTGTGCTGGATCCCGAGAGGCCGGACCGGCTGAAAAAATCGATTCGGAAAAATCTCCTGTGGTATCTCTTTGCCGTGGCGCTGTATTTGCCTGTCAACTGGTATGCAGGCCGTCTGATTGGTCTGAACGCCGGTTATGTGTCGCAGGAGCTGCTGGTACTGGGGACGTTTTATCATCTGTGGTATTTTCCCGCAGTGATTACCGGCCTCCTCCTTACCTGGGGGCTGTACCGGCTGGCAGGCTTAAGGATATCTCTGGGGATTTCAGCCGTATTATATCTGTTCGGACTTTTGGGAGACAGCTATTATGGCCTGATCGCGGGTGTGCCGATCCTGAAAGGGATGTATGAGGGCCTTTTTGCCATTCTGGAAAATACGAGGAACGGCCTGTTTTTGGCGCCTCTGTTTCTGCTGCTGGGAGCGGCGCTGCGGGAGAGAGGTCCGGGAAAGCCGGATAGCAGGCAAAATGCGGTGGGGCTGGCTGTGAGTCTGGCACTTCTGATTGCGGAAGGGGTGCTGGTACATATGGCGGACTGGCCCCATCATGACAGTATGTATCTGTGCCTGCCTGCGGTGATGGTGTTTCTGTTTGGCCTCCTCTCACAGCTTCAGACAGAGGAGCAGCCGTCTCTTCGCAGGATGTCTCTGTGGATTTATATCCTGCATCCGGCCTTTATCGTAGCGGTTCGCCGTTTTGCGAAGGTGGTGAGGGCGGAGGAGCTGCTGGTGGAAAACCGTCTGGTGCATTATTTATGTGTGGCGGCGGCCACGGCAGTGACGGCCTGGCTGCTCGCGTTCCTGGGAGATATGATCGGGGAGAGAAGGCGTATCAGACGGGAGGAAGAGGAATGGGACGATGCTCTGGAGAGGGAAGACAGGGAATATGAGGCCGGAGAAGACTCCTTTGAGGAGGATGAGGAGTTCTATGAGGACGACGGGGAGTCTTATGAGGATGGTGAGGATTTCTATGGGGACGACACGGAACCTTATGAGGATTACTATGAAGATGACGAGAAGTCTTACAGGGACGAGGAGGATTTGTACGGGACCGATGAAGGATCTTACGAGGAGAATGGGGAGTCCTGCGAGGATGACAGGGATCCTTATGAGAACGGATATGATACAGGAGAAGACGCCGGCGGTTCATATGACTGGTCGAGGGCGATTATAGCGGAGGCAGAGCTGAGTATGGCAAAAGGAGAGAAGACGATCGCAATGCAGACAAAAAAGGTATCCGGAATCTCCGGGGAGCCGGGCGGGCGGGCCTGGATGGAGATCAGCAGGAGTGCTCTTATTCATAACCTGGATGAATTGTATCGGATTTTGCCCGATGAGAGCAGTATTATGGCGGTGGTAAAGGCGGACGCCTACGGTCATGGCGCGGTTATGACGGCGAGCTGGCTGGAGGAAGAGGGAATTACCGACTTTGCGGTGGCTACGCTGTGGGAGGGGGCAGAGCTCAGGGAAGGAGGAATCGCCGGCAATATCCTGATACTGGGATATACGAATCCCACAGACTGGCCGCTGGTGGCGGAGTATGATCTGATTCAGACCATCGTGGATGAGGAGTATGCCGTCAGGATGAGCCGCTATGGCGAAGAGCACGAAAGCCTGCGCGCGCATCTGGCTGTGGATACCGGTATGCATCGCCTCGGCGTGGCGGGAGACGATTATGCGGCTTTGCAGCGGATCCTGGAGCTGCCCGGAATCCGTCTGGAAGGGATGTTTAGCCATCTGTGTGCGGCGGACAGCCGGGAACAGGCGGATGTGGAATACACGAAACAGCAGATCCGGCAGTTTGAGCTTCTGAGAATCGGTATCGGAAAGCTGCACAGCCAATCCCGCCAGGAGAGAAAAGCGGTACAGGAAGGAGATCATGGCTGTCTGTGTTTTCACCTTCAGAACAGCTATGGCTTCCTGAATTATCCGAGACTGCGGTATGACTATGTGCGTCCCGGCGTGATTCTGTACGGGGCCTACAGCGATGAGAAGGACCGGTCTGCCGGCGGGCCGGATCTGGAGCCAGTGATGTCTGTCCGTGCGAGAGTGGCCATGGTGAAGCCGGTGGAGGCCGGTATGGAGCTGGGCTATGGCCGGGCATTTCGGATGAAGAACTCCGGAATGATCGCCACGGTTACGATCGGATATGCAGATGGCATTCCGAGAAATTACGGGGAGAACCACTCAAAGGTTCTGATCCGGGGGAGGCGCTATCCGGTGGTGGGCCGCGTTTGCATGGATCAGTTCCTGGTGGACGTAACCGCATCTCTGAACACACCGGAGGGAGCGGATGGCGTTGTCCGTGCCGGCGATGTGGTGACGCTGATTGGCCGGGATGGTCAGGAGAGAATCCTGGCGGAGGAAATGGCTGGCTGGTGCCATACGATTACCAATGAGATTCTGTGCCGTATGGGTGCGCGGCTGGAGCGTGTGACAGAGGAGGACAGCTGATGGGAAGCGCTGTCATGACCACGCTGTGCTATATCGAGCAGGACGGAAAATACCTGATGCTGCATCGAACAGGCAGAAAGCAGGATTTAAACCGAGATAAGTGGCTGGGAATCGGAGGTCATTTTGAGTTTGGCGAAAGCCCGGAAGACTGCATACGGAGAGAGGTGAGGGAGGAAACCGGCCTGATTTTGACCGATTACCGTTTTCGGGGGCTGGTGACCTTTGTCTCGGGAACGGAGCAGGAGTACATGTGCCTGTATACTGCCACAGGCTTTTGCGGAGAGCTGTTCGGCGACTGCGCGGAAGGTTCACTGGAATGGGTGGAGAAACAAAAAGTTGCCTGTCTGAATATCTGGGAGGGAGACAGAATTTTTCTTGATCTGCTGGCTTCGGAGCATCCCTTTTTCTCTCTGAAGCTGCGCTATGACGGCGACCGGCTTGTGGAAGCGGTGCTGGACGGAAGCCCTCTCTTCTGATTGCGGTTTCTTGTTGATGGCGTTGCCGGGAAGGGGAACGGACGGACCGGCGAAGCAGGCAGAGGCAGATCCTGCCCGAAAAACCAAACGAGGAGAGGATAGCCGATGGAGCAGACATTACAAAATATCATTATCATATGTGTGGTAGATGCCGTATTGTCCCATCTGTCTTTATATCTCTATCTGTCGGCCTTTCTCGGTCCGCAGATGAGATGGAGGCGGCTGTGGCCTCTGTTTGCGGTACTCATAGTGCTCTGTACCGCTCTGAATGTGTTGCAGATCATGACAAGCGCATGGTCGAGCTATATATTATCCTCCGTAATCGTATATCTGGGAAATCTGTTTGTCGTTTGGTTTCTGTGGGAGAGGAGACTTTCGCGGGCCAGCGTTTGTCTGACCATAGCCGCTATCTTACAGATGGGAACCTTAACCATGCTGAACACATTGAAGGGAGATCTGAACATATGGGATCCCAAAGAAGCGGTCTGGTTTTTTTGCGTGCTGGGATTTGGGTATCCGGGCCTGACACTTGTGGGCCGGACTCTTTTGAACAGGGCCCGTCTGCCGGAGCATGTTCGGGCGCTGATGGAAAGGACAGAGCATCCGGTTCGTCTGGCGCTGGGGGTGCTGGGACTCGAGATACTGGTTGAGATCTTTTTTTTGATGAAAAATACGATGAAGATCTATTTCTTTGGCACTTACTTCATCACAGCGCTTTTGCTGCTTTTGGGGATTCTCTTTGTGCTGGTGTATCTGTCCATGAAAGCGGAGACTCAGGCCAAACTGGAAGCACAGAGAGCGCTTCTGGCCCAGCAGAGTCTGTATGTGCAGAGCCTGGAAAGGATGCAGCAGGAAATGCGCAGTTTTCGCCATGATTATAAAAATATGATGTCGGGGCTCTATCTGTCGGCCAGCGAGGGGGATCTGAGGCCGGTGCGGGAAATGCTTCAGTCCATGACAAATTGTTTTGATGAACGGGTAGGGGAGGATATCCGGCAGAGTACGCAGTTAGGCAACATCCGGATCATCGAAGTGAAGAGCCTGGTTCTGACGAAGATGATGGAAATGCAGAAGAAGGGTATTCGCTGCAATCTGGAGGTGCTCTATCCGCTGACCCGTATTGATATGGATATTCTGGATGTGACGCGGTGCCTGGGCATTTTGCTGGATAATGCGGTGGAGGCAGCAGGCGAAATGGAACGCCGTGAGGTGGATCTGCTGATAAGCAGCCTGGATACCGGAGTGACAATCGTCGTAAAAAATCCGGTGACGGAAGTCATGGATTTGAATCGGATCTGGGAGAGCGGCATCTCCACCAAGGGAGAGGGCCGGGGACTGGGTCTGTCTATTTATCGTGAGATCACAGGAAAATACGCCAATGTGGCCCGCAGCACCAGCTGTCGGGACTCGCAGTTTATCCAGGAATGGCGGATTGCGAACCGCAGAGGGAGATAGCGACAGGAGAGGGACGATGCTGCCGGTATATATATGCGATGACGAAGAGAGGGTAAGGGATAGCCTGCAAAGAGAGGTTGAGCGGCAGATCATGATAGGGGATCACGATATGAAAGTGGCGCTGTGTACCGGGGATCCCTATGATCTGCTGGCAGCTCTGCATGAAAATCCCCGCAGAGGGATCTATTTTCTGGATGTGGATTTAAAACAGGAGGAGTTGGACGGTTTCCGGCTGGGGCAGGAAATCCGGCGTCTGGATCCCCGCGGTTTTCTGGCCTATGTCACATCCTATGACGATCTGGCCTATGAGACCTTTCGATATCACCTGGAAGCCATGGACTACATCGTAAAGGGCGAGCCCTTGAAGGTGGCGGGCGCGATCCGGGATTGCTTACAAACGGTGGTGCGGCGGATGCAGGAGGAACAGAGAGAGGCGTCCTCCAATCGCTCCCGTGTCTTTACCGTGCATATGGCAGACGGTGTGCGTTATGTTCCTTATGACGAGATTATCTGCTTTGAGACGGGGCCTGGTACACACCGGATTCTTCTCAGGAGCCTTTGCGAGTGTATTGATTTCAGCGGAAAGCTGTCCGACATAGAAAGGGAGGTGGGAGACTTCTTTTTTCGCTGTCACAGATCGTTTCTGGTAAACCGGGATAAAATCCGGCAGATAAACCGAAAGACGGGAGAGCTGGTGATGGAAGGAGGAACGGTGTGCCTGCTGTCACGGGCAGCGAGAGGAAAGCTGTGACCATTGGGGCACTTATGACAACCGTTCAGGCATTTTTTTATTGTTGAGGCTGTCTGTCTGCTATACTCTTTTCAGAACCTGGAGACAGGATCACAGAAGGAAACACGCAGGGAAAGGAGTATTTGAGATGGCAGATACCATATTGTTACTGGAACATATCTCAAAAAAATTCAAGTCAGAGACGGCGCTGCAGGATATCAGTATCTCCATGAAGGGGGGAGAGATCCTGGGCTTTCTGGGCCCTTCGGGCGCCGGCAAAACCACCACAATCAAGATAGCCACAGGACAGCTTCGTCAGACGGCAGGGACAGCTCATATTCTGGGACGGGATACGACGAAGCTGGATAATCAGCTGTATTGCCAGATCGGCATCGTGACGGACCACAGCGGCGTGTATGAGAGGATGAATGTCTATGATAATCTTCTTTACTTTGCCAAGATACTGGATGTTCCCCGGGAGAGAATCGAGATTATTTTAAAGAGAGTGGGACTGTGGGAGCACCGTAATAAACTGGCGTCAAAGCTTTCTAAGGGACAGGGGCAGCGTCTGGTCTTAGCCAGGGCGGTGCTGCATCAGCCGAAGCTTCTGTTTCTGGATGAGCCCACCAGTGGTCTGGATCCGTCCACCGCGCTGCAGATTCACCGCTTTTTGCTGGAACTGAAATCGCAGGGCATGGCGATTTTCCTGACTACCCACAATATGGAGGAGGCGGCCAAGCTCTGTGATGTGGTGGCGCTTCTGCATGAAGGCCATATCGTGGAACAGGGTGCGCCCCGGGAGGTTTGCCTGAAGTATAATACACAGAAAAGATACAAAGTTCTATTGGATACCCGGGAGGAAGTGGTACTGCCTCAGAACAGTGAAAGCGCCGCTCAGATCGCCCGCTGGATGGAAGAGAACCGGATTGAGTCCATTCATTCCTGCGAGCCCACACTGGAACATGTATTTTTAGCCGTCACGGGAAAGGAGTTACAGTCATGAATTTTTCAATGAGAAAAGTATCTGCGGTGATGTGGGCCAAATCCAGAGCTCTGACAGACAAGAATATGATATTGGGACCGGTGATGATCCTGGGACTGACAGTGGGGATGCGGTTTTTGTACCAGTCGATGAGGAACGGGGAACCTCTTACTCCGACGCTTCTGAGCATGGTATTGAACCTGGGGCTCAATATGAATATCACGATGACAGGAATGTTTGGCACCAGCGCAGCTCTGGCGGAAGAGAAGGAAAAATTCACTCTTCGCGCTCTGATGACCTCCTCTGTCAGCAGCCTGGAATTTTTTGTGGGGAGTATCCTCCCTCCCTTTTTGGAGATCATGGCGGTGAATGTTGCGTTGATTCCGGTGAGCGGCGTCTCCATGGCGATGATTAATGTCCCTCTCTATCTCCTGGTCACGGCTATTGCCAGTGTGACCAGCTGTATTATCGGTATGATCATCGGGATTTTCGCGAAGAATCAGATGAGCGCCAGTACGCTGACGTCGCCGGCGATGCTGGTCTTCATGCTGATTCCCACCTTCGGAAATTTTACACCGTTTCTGGAGAAGCTGTCGGGCTTTCTGTTTACCGGCGTAGTGGCAAAGATGGTTTCTTCCTATGCCGCCGGAGATGCGTTTTCTCTGGGAATACTGAATACGGCAGTACTGTTCGGAGAAATCGTGCTGGCAGTGATGATATTCGCGGCGTGCTATCGCAAGAACGGATATGAGGCAGATTGAGCGAAAAAGAAAATAAATGAAGCCGGGGAACATCGGGACGCAGGAGAGGAAAACCATATAAATAATACGCCCTGTCATGACAAAGAGAAGTCGTGGCAGGGATTTTTATTTTGCCGTTATTATGACCGGAAATAGCGGTTCTGTCTCACCGGCTGGACTCCCGTTCTACAAATTCCGCAGGAACGATGGTCAGAAGTTCTTGAGGCTCATGTCCCTGGATTAGATTGAGAAGAATTTCACAGCCCTTTAACGCCAGCAATTCGGGATGACGTTCCACTGAGGAAATGGGCGGAGTAGCCAGGCGGGAGTAGAGCATATTATCAAAGCCGGTGAGGCGGATATCCTCCGGAACGCGCCGGTCGGCCCGCTTCAGCGCGTAGAGAGCTCCCAGAGCCGTGGAGTCGCTGGTGGCAAAAATGCCGTCCACAGGGTAGGAGGAGGCGAGAAACTGATACACCATTATCTCTGCTTCTATCTGGGCGGCTTCGCGGCCGGGCCGCTTCAGGATATAATTCTTGTCCAGAGGAAGACCATATTCGGCCAGTGCCTGGCAGTAGCCGTCGAAGCGGCCCTTGCTGGAATAGGCGGCAGAATAGCCGACGACCAGCAGGATATGCCGGCAGCCCTTGTCCAGAAGATGTTTCGTGGCAATATAGGCAATATGCATGTCATCATTGGAAATCTGAGGAATCTGGCGGTTGGTTTTGGGGAGCCGGTCGATGCATACGATCGGAATATCACGGTAAATAATATCCTGGGTCAGCTCATTGAGACCGCTGATACACAGGATACCGTCTACTCCCTTACTGGCCAGACTGCGAAAATATTCCTTTTCCTTTTGCGTCTGATTGTCACTGTTGCAGATGAAAACAGAGTAGCCCTGTTCGGACATACAGGTTTCGATATGATAGGCCAGTGTGGAGAAAAATTCGTTGATGATGTTGGGAACGATCAGACCGATAGTCCGGGAGCGCGCTTCCCTCAGTGTCTTGGCAGCCATGTTGGAAACATACCCAAAGGATTTGGCCAGGGCAAGAATCCGTTCTTCGGTTTCTTTAGAATAGCCGCCTTTATTATTGAGAACACGGGACACCGTGGCGATACTGACACCGGACAGATTGGCCAGGTCCTTGATTGAAAGCGGATTTTTCCGGGTATCCATAATTGACTCCTTGCCTGTTGGATGTAAAATTGCTACAGATCACAAACTATATCTTATTATAGATTATTGGAGGGAGGCTGTCAATTCGGTGAGGGGATTAAATGAGAGGGGCAGGTTGGTTGCAGGGAGAGGGGGAGGAGGAGAGGGACGCCCGGTTCCTGAGGGGATTCCCGGCCGGACGCGCTCCCGCTCCGTGCAGGAGGCAGCGGCTCTAAGTTCGCGCTTCGCTGCCGCTCGCGCTCACTAAGCGCCGGCGTCCTGCAAGGGTCCGGCCGGGAATCCCCTCAGGAACCGGGCTGTTTCTTTGCCTTTCCCCCGTACCCTGCAAGGGGCAGCCTGCTGCGGGCCGGCGGGTTTTTGTTTGATGCTTTTGGGGGCTCTTTTGCGGTTTTTGGGGACGCGGGTGGGCGCAGGTGGATTTTGTTCTGACTTTCGCTGCAATCATTTGAATAGCAACGGGGGTATAGTAAACGTTTAACTTTTTTGTGCGGAGAGTATTGACAAATGCGATAATATATGGTATTACATAAATAAGTAAACGTTTACTTAATTTTATTTTTTATCGTCCTCTCTTTTTTTACCTTTAGAGTAAACGTTTACGTATGTATGCAATGCCTGAAAGGGCATCGGCTACGTGGTCCCATGGGTATTGTGGAAATCAGGTATTTATTAACGCAGACAGCAAAAAAGCGGGAGGTAAATTTATTGGAACGGTTATTATGCCCCAGCATGATGTGTGCCGATTATGGCAGGTTATCGGAGGAGGTCAGGGCATTGGATGAAGCCCGGGCGGACATTTTTCATTGTGATATTATGGACGGCACTTTTGTGCCTAATATGACTATGGGAATCATGGATATCCGGGCGATCCGGCAGTATACCGGCCGGCAGATGGATGCGCATCTCATGATTGAGAATCCGGGTGAAAAGGTGGACTGGTTTATTGATGCCGGGGTGAATATCATATACATTCATCCGGAGTCGGAGCGCTATGTGGTTAAGACACTTTCCCATATCCGGGAACGGGGAGTACAGGCCGGCATTGCGATAAATCCGGATACCAGCATCGCCAGCGTGGAGGAGCTGTTGAATCTGTGCGATTATGTGATGGTTATGACGGTAAACCCCGGTTTTGCCGGCCAGAAATTCATTGATTTTACGAAGAGAAAGATATCCTGTCTGGCAGAGAAGAAAACACAGTATGGATTTCACCTGATGATCGACGGCTCTTGCAGTCCTCAGGTGATTGCTGAGATGTCGGGTATGGGAGTGGACGGTTTTATTCTGGGAACCAGCGCTCTTTTTGGCAGGGGGCGCAGCTACAAAGAACTGATGAAAGAATTAAGGGAGGTATGAGAATGAGTGATGTGATCCGCTTAATCAGCGCTTCAAAGAAAGATTTTGAAAAAATGACGCCCATGGATCTGAAGGAATCTGTTTTTAAATCCGAGGGGAGAGTCATCATGGGGCAGCACCTTCTGTTCGCCGGAGAGGGGCTGGTGCGGGGAGTGACGAATTCGGAGCTGATGTTCGCCTTTGGTGCGGATATGGTGATGCTGAACACCATGGATTTGGATGAGGAGGATAAGAATAAAGGGCTTCAGGGGTTGACCTACCAGGAGCTGAAGGCCAGATGCCGCCGCCCGATTGGTATATATCTGGGCTGTCCGAAGGCCGGCTTCGGAGAGGAAGAAAAAAAGCCTCTGTACCGGCTGGGAGGAATGCTCTGCACACCGGAGCATGTGCGTAAATGTGTGGATATGGGAGTGGATTTTATTGTGCTGGGAGGTAATCCGGGCAGCGGCACTTCCATAAATGATGTGATTTCCTGTACGAGATGGATCAAGGAAGAGTATGGAGACAGGATACTTGTATTTGCGGGCAAATGGGAAGACGGTATTCATGAGAAGGTGCTGGGAGATCCTCTGGCCGTGAGAGATGCAAAAGAGATTATTGGAGAGCTGATCGATGCAGGGGCGGACTGTATCGACCTGCCTGCTCCGGGCTCCCGGCACGGTATCAGCGTTTCCATGATTCAGGAGCTGGTACGGTATGTGCATTCTTATAAACCGGGAACGCTGGCCATGACCTTTTTAAACAGCTCGGTGGAAGGGGCGGATCCCGATACGATTCGTCTGATCGCTCTGAAGATGAAGGAAACCGGAGCCGACATTCATGCCATCGGCGACGGTGGCTTCGCAGGCTGCACCAGCCCGGAGAATATTCATCAGCTGAGCGTTTCGATCAAAGGAAGGCCCTATACCTATTTTCGTATGGCCAGCGTGAATCGTTGAGGAGGAAGGAAAGTGAAGATAGCAATCGGTAATGACCATGTGGCAGTGGAATATAAGAGAGAGATTTCACGGTATATCGAGGAGAAATACGGATATGAGATGATGAATTTCGGCACCGACAGCACGGAACGCTTCCATTATCCGGCGGCGGGGGAGGCGGTGGCCTGCGCTGTGGCAGAAGGAAGAGCGGACAGGGGCATCGTGATCTGCGGGACGGGAGTCGGGATTTCACTGGCAGCCAATAAGGTAAATAAAATTCGATGTGTGACATGCTCGGAACCCTACTCGGCCAGACTGTCCAGGGAACATAATAATACCAATATGCTGGCCTTTGGATCGAGAGTCGTGGGAATCGAACTGGCGAAGATGATTGTGGATGCCTGGCTGGCCGGAGAGTACGAAGGCGGGCGTCATCAGATTCGGCTGGATATGTTGACGGAGATCGAAAAAAGACAGACAGGCGGACGATAGGTACTGCGGCAAAGGAAAAATGGACAGAGAGATAAAAAGGCTGGCGGAGATCTTAAGGGACGGGAATTATCATACGGCGAAAGAACTGGCGGCGCAGACAGGCGTAAGTGAAAAAACCGTGCGGCTGCGTCTGAAAAGTATGCAGTATATGTTACGCGCCTGTGCGGAGGTGGAGTCGAAGGCCAGATATGGCTACCGGCTTCTCCTCACAGACGAAGCGGTATACAGGGAAAAAACGGATCCTGTAAAATCGTGCGGTTTTACTCCTGAAAGCGCCGGGGAGAGAGTGGATTACCTTCTTCACAGACTTATTGACAGTCGGGATTATCTGAGACTGGATGATCTGGCTGAGGAAATGTATATTTCCAGAAACACCATTTCCCTGGATATGAAGAAGGTGGAGCAGATTCTGTCTGATTTTGGTCTTTCGCTGAAACGCCGGCCAGGATATGGTATATCTCTTCAGGGGCGGGAGACGGCCAGGCGCCGTCTGATGGTGTATTGTGGCGGCCGGGAGATACAGATAGGGCCGGAATCCGTGACAAAGGAGACCATGGCACGGATCGGAGACAGGCTGAAGGCTCTGGTAAACCGGTATGATCTGGAATTTACGGAGTTTAATTTTCAGAATATAGTTCTGCATCTCTATATTTCTTATAAGAGAATCGAGAAGGGCTTTATTCTGTCTGATGGAATAGGGGACGTGGAGATCGATGAAGAGATCCTGCATATGGTACGGGAACTGACGGATGACTTATCAGTGCTGCTGCAAATTACGTACACGGATGCGGAGATCCGCTATATTGCGCTTCACTTTATGGGAAAACAGTCTCTCCATGGCAGCGGCGTCACAGGGAATTTTGTGGTTCCGCCGGAGATAATCGGGCTGGTAGATGAAATGATCGAGGAGATCCGACAGCTGTTTAAGATGGATTTTCGTCAGAATCTGGAGCTGAAGCTGCGTCTCTATGAGCATCTGGTACCTTTGGATATCCGGCTGCGTTTTGGATTGCAGTTAAGAAATCCTCTGTTGGCATATGTGCGGGCAGAATATCCCCTGCCTTACATGGTGGCGGAATGCGCCTGTAAGGTGCTGGGCCGAAGATATGAAAGAGAGCTGTCCTGTGATGAAGTGTCGTATATAGCCATTCTGTTTGCGCTGGCGATGGAATACTTTGAAAACATTTCCCGCAAAAAGCGGATTTTGCTGGTATGTAATTCCGGAAAAGTCACGGCGCAGCTGATTGCGCTGCGATATCAGAAAGAATTTAGTCCGTATATAGACAGCATTGATGTCTGCAATCTGGAGACTTTAAAAAAGCAGAATATGAAAAAGTGGGATGTGATCTTCGCCACGGTGCCCATTCGTTTTTCGGTGCCGCTGCCAGTAATCAATATACCGCTTTCTTTAAATGACAAGGATGTGGAGCAGGTAAGAAATCTGCTGCGCCGGCAGGATGGCGGTTACATGAATTATTATTATCGTGAAGAATTATTTTTTACTCATATTGCCGCAGAATCCAGAGAACAGGTGATACGGGACATCTGTGAAGCCACGGGAGAGACCATAGCCTTGCCGGAGGGCTTTTATGAGTCGGTCCAAAAAAGGGAGGATATGATGTCCACAGCCTACGGTTACCGGTGCGCCTTACTGCATCCCTGGTTTATGTCTACGGATTTCAGCTTTGCCAGCGTGGCCGTGTTAAAGGAGCCGGTCAGATGGGGGAGTGGTGTGACGGGAGCGCCCCGGTATGTCCAGGTGGTTTTTCTTATATCTCTGGCGGAAGACGAGCTTTATTGCATACAGGAATTTTATGAGGCGATTACGGAGCTTGTGCTGTCTAAGGAGAGGGTGGAACGACTGATCGGTACGCCGTCTATGGAGGTGTTGAGGGAGATTTATATGGGGCACTGAGATTACCAGATTGTATCTGGTAAGTTTCGGGTTGGAGATTCGGAACAAAAAAGATTATAGTGAAAGGGAAAGGAGAGAGGAAGGATGAACGAGCAGAATTATGAGCAGCATTTTCAGTTAATTGTGGCGGCCGGAGAATCCCGGACTAAATCCATGCTGGCCATCGAGGCGGCCAGGGAGGGCAGGTTTGAGGATGCGCAGAGACTGTTAAACGAGGCTTCCGATGTTCATGTGCAGGCTCATGATTTGCAGATGGAAATGCTGAGGAAGGAGGCGGAGGGCGATCCGGTGACAGTCAATATTATCGCGGTTCATGCCCAGGACCATCTGACCATGGCGACGCTGATCGAAGATATCGCCACAGAACAGATCGAGACATACCGGCGGCTGAAGGCGCTGGAGGAGCAGTTTTCGGAATATATGAGGACGAGATAGGAGGAGAACAAAATGAAGGTAAAGATCCTGCTGGCATGCGCGGGAGGCATGTCCACGACGATGCTGGTGAAAAAGATAAAAGAGGCGGGAGCGGCGCAGGGGTATGAGGTCGAGTGCGAAGCCTATGCGGTGAATGTGATCAAAAAGGTGGGACAGGATGCGGACTGTGTGCTTTTGGGTCCTCAGGCCGGTTTTATGTTAAAGAAGACCCAGGCAGAGCTGCCGGAAGTACCCATGGCGGTTATCGGTATGCAGGATTATGGCATGATGAACGGGAAAGGGGCGTTTGATCTGGCGCTGTCCGTCATGAAAAAGCAGTAAAATGCACAGGAAACGGAGGATAAAGAGATGAAGTTTGAAAAAGTTCAGGAAAAAATCGTCGGGTTTGTGACCCGTCTGCAGGAAAACAAGGTAATCAAACTGGTGAGCACTTCGATGACCGGGCTGATGCCGGTACTGATGCTGGGCGCTGTCTGCTCCCTGATCAGCGGTCTGCCTTTTGGCGACGGTTATAAGGCATTTCTCGATCACAGCGGACTGTCTGCTCTGATGTCTGCGGGAACAACGATCACACAGCTCATTGGCCGTATGGGCAGCCTTGAGTATCGGAGCGGGAGTGGCTGATATGTGGGGCCAGGACAGGACCACATGCTCCATGATTGGCTTGCTGGCCTTTCTGCTGTGTACTCCGCTCACCACTTCTGTGACGGCCCAGTCCGGAGAAGTAATCATGGTATCCGGCGTACTGAGCACAGGGCTTCTGGGCAGTCAGGGGATGTTTGCGGCCATGATCGTGAGCGGACTTGCCGCGGCAGGTTATTGCTTGCTTATGTCAAAGAATCTGAAGATTCGTCTGCCGGAGTCCGTTCCTCCCTTTGTGTCGAAATCCTTTGAGGCGATTATTCCGGGGATTCTCGTCGGTGTGGTCTGCCTGGCCATACGTGGGATTTTTGAGGCCACCTCTTACGGCAGCTTAAATCAGGCGATCTACAGTATGATCCAGAGCCCTCTGAGCAGATTGGGCGGTACGCTGCCGGCTATGCTGATCTTTATTTTCCTGACCTCTCTTCTGTGGTGGTTTGGTCTGCATGGTACGCTGGTGGTGTTAGGCTTTGTCAATGCGCTGTATTATCCGCAGATGATGACCAATCTGGAGGCATTTATGGCGGGAGCTCCCCTAAGCCCCAGCGGCGTGGTTGTTCTGACATATCTGTTCTGGTTTTTATTCATTCAGTTTTTTGGCGGTCCCGGTATGCTGTTTGGGTTGGATGTAAATATGGTGCTGTTTGCAAAGAGCGAGCGGTACAGGGCATTGGGCAAGCTGGCGATTGTCCCCGGTTTCTTTAATATCATCGAGCCTGTGGTTTACGGATTCCCGATCGTCATGAACCCGGTAATGGTGATTCCCTTCTGTGTGGGACCGGTGGTTTTTGCCACAGTGGGCTATTTTCTGATGACCAGCGGTATCATAGGCTATCCGGTTGCCATGATGGCGGTGATGACGCTGCCGGGCCCGGTGGTGGGGTTTTTGCTGGGCGGCGGGATTTCTCTGGGAATTTTCTGTGTGATCTGTGTGGCGCTGTCTGTTGTCATGTATTATCCTTTCTTTAAGATCGCCGATAATCTGGCGGTGAAGGAGGAGCAGGCGCAGCAAAACGCCTGACAGCGGTAAAGGACTTTATATTATTATATATCAGGAGGAGAAAAGCATGAGTTTTCCAAAAGGTTTTTTGTGGGGAGGCTCCGTCAGCGCCGCTCAGTGTGAGGGGGCATGGCTGGAGGGAGGAAAGAGTCCGGTTCAGGTGGATTATGGCGATGCCGGTTCCACGGCGGGAATGCGTTTGATACACTACCAAAATGCGGATGGAAGCCGGGGGAAGATGCATCAGTTTGACAGTCTGCCGCCGGGAGCCCGCTACGAGATTTTTGATGATATTCACTATCCGAACCATGAGGGAATCGATTTCTATCATCATTATAAGGAAGACATTGCCCTTTTTGCGGAGATGGGTTTTACCACCTTTAACACATCGATTTCCTGGGCCCGGATTTATCCGAAGGGAGTGGAGGGCGGCGTAAACCGGGAAGGAGTGGAGTTTTACCGCGATGTCTTTAAGGAATGCCGAAGATATGGAATGGATCCGGTCATTACTCTGTATAAGTATGATGAGCCGGTGTGTCTGGAGGAGAAATATGGCGGGTGGCAGAACAGGGCCATGATTGATGAGTTTGTGGAGTTTGCCCGCACATGTTTTTCGGAGTATAAAGATCTGGTCAATAAGTGGCTGACATTTAACGAGATCAATGTGCTGACCTTTTTCGGAGGCGGCGACCATCCGGAGCGTCTGATTACGCTTCACCATCAGATGGTGGCGGCGGCGAGGAGCGTCCGGGTGGCTCACGAGATCGATCCGGCTCTGCGGGTGGGCTGTATGCTCTGCGGTCTGTGCTCGTATCCTCTCACCAGCGATCCGGCGGATGTGGCGATGAACTATAAGTTTTTCCAGGATAAATTTGCTTACTTTGGCGATACCATGGTACGGGGATATTATCCGTCCTATGCGCCGCGGGTCTGGAAGGAGGCCGGCGTTCACATTGATATCACAGAGCAGGATAAGACAGATCTTTGGGAGGGAAAGTCTGATTTTCTGGCCTATTCCTACTACATGTCGATAACGCTGACGACCCATAAGGATGTTCTGGAAAAAAGCGGCGGAAACGTGGGTCTGGGCGGCGTGAAAAATCCATATCTGAAGGAATCGGACTGGGGCTGGCCTGTGGATCCGGCAGGATATAAGTATTTCCTGCATCTGCTCAATGACCGGTATCAGGTGCCGCTCTTTGATGTGGAGAACGGTCTGGGAGCCTATGACAAGGTCGAAGCGGACGGGAGTATTCACGATCCCTACCGTATTGACTATCTGCGGGAGCATATCCGAAACCTGCGGGAAGCCGTCGAAGAAGGCGTAAATATCTTTGGCTATACCACATGGGGACCCATTGATCTGGTCTCGGCCAGCACAGGGCAGGTGGATAAAAGATACGGTTTTATCTATGTGGATAAAAATGATAGGGGAGAAGGAGACGGACACCGGGTAAGAAAGGATTCCTTTTACTGGTATCAGAAGGTGATTCGCTCCAATGGGGAAGATCTGGAATAGCAGACAGGAGATTGACAGAATTGCCGGATGGGCGGGGCGCCAGGGATTATACCCTGGCCGCTCCGCTTCTTTTCGCGGCTTTTGCCACTGCCTCCGCTACCGCTTTTCCCACTCTGGGGTCAAAGGCGGCGGGAATGATATAGTCCTCGGACAGTTCCTCCGGGGAGATCAGATCGGACAGCGCCTGGGCGGCAGCCAGCTTCATCTCGTCATTGATCTCGCGGGCCCGCACATCGAAAGCACCGCGGAAGATGCCGGGGAAGGCCAGAACATTGTTGATCTGATTGGGAAAATCGCTTCTTCCGGTGGCGATGATCCTGGCGCCTCCTGCCTTTGCCTCGTCGGGATAGATCTCGGGGGTGGGATTGGCGCAGGCAAAGAGGATGGCATCCGAAGCCATGGTTTTCACCATATCGGCGGTTACGCTGCCCGGTGCGCTGACGCCGATGAAGACATCTGCCCCTTTGATGATGTCGGTCAGGGATCCTGCTTTCTTTTCACGGTTTGTGAGAAGGGCGATCTCTTCTTTGGCCGGATTCATACCCTTATCCCGGCCCTCATAGATGGCTCCGGTGCGGTCGCACAGGGTGATATCGCGGATGCCGGCGGTAAGTAACAGCCTGGTGATGGAGATGGCGGCGGCGCCGGCGCCGTTTACGACGACCCTGATATTCTCCTTCTTCTTGCCCACCAGGCGCAGCGCATTGGTCAGACCGGCCAGCGTGATAACCGCGGTTCCGTGCTGGTCGTCGTGGAAGACGGGGATATCACATTTTTCTTTCAGCTTTCTCTCGATCTCAAAACAGCGGGGAGCGGAGATGTCCTCCAGATTTACGCCGCCGAAGCTGCCGGAGATCAGATAGATGGTATTGACAATCTCATCCACATCCTTGCTTTTGATGCACAGCGGATAGGCATCCACACCGCCGAATTCTTTAAACAGGACGCACTTGCCTTCCATGACCGGCATACCGGCCTCCGGTCCGATATCGCCCAGGCCCAGTACCGCCGTGCCGTCGGTTACGACCAGACAGCTGTTCCAGCGGTTCGTATAGACATAGGATTTATCTACATCCTTTTGGATCGCCAGACAGGGCTCGGCCACACCAGGCGTGTAGGCCAGGGCCAGATCCTCGCCGGTCTTTACCGGGACTTTGGATCGTATTTCGATCTTGCCCCGATATTCTTCGTGGAGTCGGAGGCTTCTTTCTGCGATGGATAGGGTGTCTTTCATATGATTTGAACTCCTTTTCTACAGTGTTTTCCTGACATTGCTGCTATTTGAGGGGGTGCGCTTCGTACTCCCGCAATCATCGCCGGTATTCGTCTTCCAGGCTATCGCCCTGCATACTCATACCGGTTTGCCCGTCCGATGTCTGTATAGCTGTGCGTGTCCGAAAGGGCTGGCTTCGCATCACAGGCACACCCATCCACACAGCCGCCATCCGGGGGCTCATAGTAAATTATAGGCGTGGTTTTGCGGCTTGTCAATCGTGCGGTCCCTTCGTTTTGCTATTGACGATTTTGGAATCTTTTGTTACGATAAGTAGCAAAGAGCCCCGGCGGATTATACCTTATAATTCGCTGCCGGCCCTTTTTTTATTACGAAGTATCCAGGAAAATGTGCCGGTGACACATTTTATCGGATTACGAAGTATCCAGGAAAATGCGCCAGGCATAGGGAAGGGAATGTGTGGGTATTATGAAAAAAGAAGAAACAGAGAAGAAAAGGAAGAAGATGGAGAAAAAGACAGGTAAAAAATATCCGGCATCGGTCAGGCAGGCCGGTATGGATATGCTGTATGAGACGGCAGGAAGCGCGCTGATCGCGGCGGCCACTTACAATGTGGCGCTGTATTCGGAGTTTCCCATGTCAGGTTTTTCGGGGATTGGTCTGATCCTGTACCGGCTGTTTGGACTTCCCATGGGAACCATGATCCTGGCCATGAATATTCCGCTGGCGCTTATATGCTGGCGTCGTATGGGAAAGAGCTTTTTGATCAAAACGGTTCGCTGCATGGTGATTTCGTCCCTGCTTCTGGACTATGCGGCGCCTCTTTTTCCTTTTTATATGGGAGACAGAATGATCGCCGCGCTGATGACTGGTGTGCTGGGCGGTTTGGGGTACGCTCTGATCTATATACGTGGCTCATCCACCGGAGGTCTGGATTTTATTATCCTGATGATAAAGTCAGGGAAGCCGCATTTGAAAATAGGGACGATCACTTTCTGTCTGGATTTTGGGATTATTCTGTTGGCAGGTCTGATTTTCGGGGATATCGACGGGATTGTGTATGGTATGATTATCAATTTTTTGCTGGCGAATGTGGTGGATCGGGTGATACTGGGAATGAACTCGGGGAAGGTGGCGCTGATCGTTACGGAGCATGGCAGGATGCTTTGCGAGGTCATAGACCGGTGCAGTTTGCGGGGCTCCACCATATTGAAAGCGGCAGGAGGCTATCAGGGAGATAAAAAGGATGTGGTACTGGTGGCGGGAACCAATAAGGATATGTACCAGATACAGAAAGCGGTGAAGGCGGCAGATCCGGCTTCCTTTGTGATTATTCTGGAGTCAAACGAGGTTCATGGGGAAGGCTTTCGTATGACGAAAGTGGCGGGAGAATAAATGAAGGTTTTTTGCGGTTTGGGAGTTCTGGGGGAGACTGGTGTTACTTGAAAGGCATTTGGGTTTGTGTTATCATGTATGCAGAAAAGTGTTTTATTTAGAGAGAGGGCTATGAGCAGGCGATAGATCAGGATGGAGGCAGGTAATGGAAAAGGATAATATTAAGAAATATTTTGAAAGAGCGAGAATTCAGCAGTATAAATCCGACATAGGGTTTCGCACATTAGTTGAAAGTGTGGATGACAATATGTATATTATTCCCAGATATCAGAGAAAGTACCGTTGGAAAAAAAGCAGGTAGTTTCATTGATAGACTCGCTTCTGAGGGGGATGCCGATTCCGCCTATATACACTTGCCGAAATAAAGATAACCAGCTGGAAATATTGGATGGTCAGCAAAGGGTTATGAGTCTGTTTTTTTATTATATCGGATATTTTCTGAATAATAGAAAAAACAGCGCGATTAATTTTTCTGAATTAGAAATAGGAGATCAGACCTTTTCTGAGGCGTTGAAAGGCCAGTTTTTATTAGATGAGCTACAGATGAACGAGAGGTGGAAGGCGGTATATGAAATCTGGTTACATTTCTCTGAATGAAATAACTGGTCAAATTGCTGAAAAAAAATTAAGGAATGAAGATTCTATCATTATAGGTGATAATTCCAGAGGTAAATCTCAGCTTTTAAAGCAGATTATTTCTCAGATGGAAAAAAAAGAAGGGATTTACTTTATTGATGCGGTAAATCGAAGTTTTGATATAAAAGATGTCACACGTGAAAAAAAGAAGCCCGAATATAAAAAGACGATTCTCAATACACGGTTGCAGGAGAATTACTTTAATTTGACAGATTCCTTTTGCTGGTATGGTTCTCCTACGGAACGGGTGGAGGAGATTGTTTCAGAATTCAAAAGAAAAGGAAAACACGAAAGAAACATTGAGACTGGCAAGCAGGGGATACTGCATGTACTGTTATGGCCGTGTGTACATTGACGGAAAATTTCAGGGCAATCTGGAACATGCGATAGAAAAAAATAATTCATATAAACTGATAGAGTGTATTCCGGATATTGGTTTGGCCTGTCCTGTCTGTAATCAGTCTTTTAAAAGAGTTGGAGAGAAAAAACGTAAACTACCGGACAAAGTTTTACAAGAATTTGAGGAAAAGAGCAAATGCGGCAGAGGAAGGCGGAAACAATGTACCGTTCCCTGCGCTGCTTTGAGAAAACTTCAGAACAGTTATCGTGATACGGATGGCTGTGAATTGATACTGCAACCAATGGGAGTGCAGGGGAAACAGACAGGAGAGTGGCTGGAACTGCAATATGATGTACTCAGAATGGAATTTCAGCCGGCAGAGAGATTGCATACATATTCAGAGAAAGAAAAACGTTTTATTTGTGAGCACAGTAGCAGATTTCATCTAAAGCAACATTTTTAAAAATGTAGTATCACCACAAAAGAGAGGACCCTTACCATGGCATTTACTCATCTTCATGTTCACACCGAATACAGCCTGTTAGACGGCTCGGCCAAAATCCGGGAGCTGGCCGCCCGGGCGAAAGAGCTGGGAATGGACAGCCTGGCGATCACGGATCACGGCGCCATGTACGGCGTCATTGATTTTTACCGTGCGGTCCGTGCGGAGGGGCTTAAGCCGATCATCGGCTGTGAAGTCTACGTGGCTCCCAGCTCCCGGTTTGTGAAGGAGGGAGGCAAGGGAAACGAGGAGGACCGCTATTATCATCTGGTACTTCTGGCCGAAAACGATTTGGGTTATCACAACCTGATGAAGATTGTATCCAAAGGCTATACCGAGGGGTTTTACTATAAGCCGCGGGTGGATTATGAGGTGCTGGAGACGTACCATGAAGGGATTATCGCTCTGAGCGCCTGTCTGGCCGGCGAGGTGGCGAGAAACCTGGACAGAGGGATGTATGACAAAGCGGTGGAAGCGGCTCTTCGCTATCAGAAGATATTTGGGAAAGGAAATTTCTTCCTGGAACTGCAGGATCATGGGATTCCGTCCCAGAAGACAGTCAACGCCAGCCTGCTGCGGATGAGTAAGGAGCTGGGGATCGATCTGGTGTGTACCAACGATACCCACTATATCTATCCGGAGGACGCGGTGCCTCACGATATCCTTCTGTGCATTCAGACCAATAAGAAGGTCAGCGACAGCGACCGGATGCGCTATGAAGGGGGGCAGTATTATGTAAAGTCTGAGGAGGAGATGGCAGAGCTGTTTCCCTACGCCAGGGAGGCGCTGGAAAATACCCATAAAATCGCAGAGCGCTGTAATGTGGAGATTGAGTTCGGCGTCCATAAGCTTCCGCTGTACGATGTGCCGGACGGCAAGACTTCCCGTGCGTATCTGAGGGAATTGTGTGATCAGGGCTTTTTAAAGCGATACCCCAATGACGACGGAGCGGTCCGGGAACGGATGGAATATGAGCTGAGCGTCATCGAAAAGATGGGCTATGTGGATTATTTTCTGATCGTGTGGGATTTTATTCGGTACGCCCGAAGCCAGGGCATCATTGTAGGTCCGGGGCGCGGTTCGGCGGCCGGCAGTGTGGTGGCATACTGTCTGGAGATCGTGACCATTGATCCCATAGACAACAACCTTCTGTTTGAGCGCTTTCTGAATCCGGAGCGGGTGTCCATGCCGGATATCGACGTGGATTTCTGCTTTGAGCGCCGTCAGGAAGTCATAGATTATGTGGTGAAGAAATACGGGGAAGACCGGGTGGTGCAGATCGTCACCTTCGGAACCATGGCCGCCAAGGGAGTGGTGCGGGATGTGGGGCGGGCCATGGACCTGCCCTACGCACTCTGCGACTCGGTGGCCAAGATGATCCCGGCCAGACTGCCGGGGGAGAAGCTGGTCACCATAGAGAAAGCCATGAGAGCCAATCCGGAGCTGCGAAACGCCTATCAGAATGATGAGCAGATCAAAAAACTGATTGATATGTCGATGCGTCTGGAGGGACTGCCCCGCCATGCCTCCATGCATGCGGCCGGCGTTGTCATCAGTCAGAAAGCCGTGGAGGAATACGTGCCCTTATCCCGGGGAACAGACGGAGCGATCACCACACAGTATACGATGACTCTTTTGGAGGAGCTGGGTCTTCTGAAGATGGACTTTCTGGGACTCAGGACATTGACGGTGATTCAGAACGCGGTGCGGCTGATAAAGGAGAGCCGGGGGATTGATATCGACATCGACCAGATTGACTTTGAGGATAAGGAGGTCTTCGAGTCCTTAAGCACCGGCAGAAACGACGGCGTATTCCAGCTGGAAAGCGCCGGTATGAAAAGCTTCATGAAGGAGTTAAAGCCGGAGAATCTGGAGGATCTGACAGCCGGTATTTCTCTCTACCGTCCGGGCCCCATGCAGTTTATTCCCAAATATCAGAAGGGTAAGAATGATCCGGGAAGCATTACCTATCACTGTCCGGAGCTGGAGCCTGTTCTAAAGACCACCTATGGCTGTATGGTTTATCAGGAGCAGGTTATGCAGATCGTGAGGGATCTGGGAGGCTATACCATGGGGCGCAGCGACCTGGTACGCCGTGCCATGAGCAAGAAAAAGGCCGATGTCATGAAGAAGGAGAGGCAGAATTTCGTCTACGGCAATGATGAAGAAGGGGTGGAGGGCTGTGTCCGTAAAGGGATACCGGAAGGAGCAGCCGTGGCCATCTTCGATGAAATGATGGATTTTGCCGAGTATGCCTTTAACAAGTCCCATGCGGCAGCCTATGCGGTGGTGTCCTATGACACGGCCTGGCTGAAATGCCACTACCCTGTGGAATTTATGGCGGCTCTGATGACATCGGTGATCGATAACAGCGCTAAGGTATCCGAGTACGTCCTGACCTGCAGCCAGATGGGGATTCGTCTGCTGCCCCCGGATATCAATGAGGGAGTCGTCGCTTTCTCCGTGTCCGGAGACCATATCCGTTATGGGCTGTCGGCGATCAAGAGCGTGGGACGAAATGTGATTAAGAGTATTGAAGAACAGAGAAAGGCAGGAGGGCCCTTTACAAGTCTGAAAGATTTCGTCTACCGGATGGACGGGGGCGAGGTGAATAAGCGGGTGCTGGAAAACCTGATAAAGGCGGGAGCCATGGACTGTCTCGCAGGTACGCGCCGGCAGAAGATGATGGTATGCCTGGAGCTGCTGGACAGGCGCAATCAGGAAAAGAAGACGGCCATGAGCGGTCAGATGAGCCTCTTTGACATGATGGGGGAGGAGGAGCGTCAGGAGTATGAGATCTCTTTTCCGGATGTGGGAGAATATCCGAAGGATGAGCTGCTGGCCCTTGAGAAGGAGGTGCTGGGGGTTTATGTCAGCGGTCATCCCATGGAGAGCTGTACGGCGCTCTGGGAGAAGAATATCACGGCAAGGAGCACGGATTTTCTGGTGGATGACGAGACAGGAGAAGCCCGGGCAGGAGACGGCATGACGGCTGTGATCGGCGGCATGATAAGCGGGAAAACGATTAAGACCACCAAGTCGAACCAGGTGATGGCATTTCTTACCATAGAAGATCTGGTGGGCAGCGTGGAGGTGCTGGTCTTTCCCAGGGATTATGAGAAATACAAGGAGCTGTTTACCGAGGATCGCAAGGTGTTTGTAAAGGGCAGGACTTCCATCGGCGATGAGCCGAAGGGGAAATTGATTATGGAGTCGATTTTGCCCTTTGACGCAGTGCCCAGAGAGCTGTGGATCCAGTTTGACGACAGGGAGAGGTATAAAGACCAGGAGGAGAGGCTTTCGGCGATTCTGCGTGGAGCGGACGGAAACAGTCCGGTGATCTTGTATCTGAAGGCAGAGCGGGCCAGAAAGGCGCTGCCGCCGAACTGGAATGTGGGCATCGACAGCGGTCTTTTGGATGAGTTAAGCAACGTTTTTGGTCCGGAAAATATAAAAGTGGTGGAGAAGGCTATTGAAATGCCATGAAAAATGAATTATTATAGATAAAGAAAGTCATGTCTGACGACAGACAGGAGGAACAGAACATGGGAGAGAAGATAAAAACCATAGGAGTGCTGACCAGCGGAGGCGACGCACCGGGCATGAATGCGGCGATCCGGGCCGTGGTCCGCACTGCCATAGCCAGAGGGCTGAAGGTAAAGGGAATCCTGCGGGGCTATGCAGGTCTTTTGAATGAAGAGATCAAAGACATGGATTACCGCAGTGTGGCGGATATCATTCAGAGGGGCGGTACGATGCTCTACACGGCCAGATGTGAAGAATTCAAGGAGCTGGAGGTGCAGGAGCGTGCGGCCGGGATTCTGCACAAGCATGGTATCGACAGCCTGGTAGTCATCGGAGGAGACGGTTCCTACCGAGGCGCAGGCGCTCTGAGCCGGCAGGGGATCAATACGGTGGGACTGCCGGGAACGATTGATCTGGATATCAACTGCACAGATTACACCATCGGTTTTGACACGGCGGTGAATACGGCCATGGAGGCCATCGACCGGGTGCGCGATACCTCCACTTCCCATGAACGGTGCAGCATCATCGAGGTCATGGGCCGGCGGGCCGGCTATATTGCTCTGTGGTGCGGACTGGCCAACGGAGCGGAGGATGTGCTTCTGCCGGAACGCTACGATAACAATGAACAGGCGATCATCAACCGCATCATCGAGCACCGGAACATGGGAAAGGCCCACCACATCATCATCAATGCGGAGGGGATCGGCCACTCGGCCAGCATGGCCAAGCGGATCGAGGCGGCCACGGGTATTGAGACCAGAGCCACCATACTGGGCTATATGCAGAGAGGCGGGACGCCGACCTGTAAGGACAGGGTATATGCTTCCATCATGGGAGCCAAGGCCGTGGATCTTTTGCTGGAAGGAAAGAAAAACAGGGCTGTGGGCTATCTGAACGGACAGTTTCAGGATTTTGACATAGAGGAGGTACTGCATTCCTCCAAGGATATCCATGAGGACCAGTATCAGATTTTCCTGACGCTGTCAGGCTACAGGTAAGATTACGGACGGTACGCCTGTCTTTCAGGGGGAGGACGCTTTGGCGTTTTGGAAGACACAGGCGCGGCTCATGGCAGGAGAGGCGAGCGGAGGTGATGTTGTGACGGCAGATCACAGAAACAGAATCCCGGATGAAATCGGGAAAAAAATCAGGGCGGAGAAGCAGGAAGAGATCCGCAGGGAGATCCGTGAGGAAATCTGTGAGGAGATCCAGAGCGAGGGACTGGTAGAGAACGCGAAGACGCTGGATCTGACGAAGGATACCAATGATCCGGAGATCCTTTATGAAGAATTGGTCAGAAGCATTCACAGATATCATCCGTCGGATGATCTGACGCTGATTCGCCGCGCCTTTGAGATTGCCAGGGATGCCCATCAGAACCAGAAGCGCAAATCCGGAGAGCCCTACATTATCCACCCGATCCATGTGGCGATTATTCTGGCGAATCTGGAATTAGATAAAGAGACGATCATAGCGGGCGTACTTCACGATGTGGTGGAGGATACCGCCATGACGTTAGATGAACTGAAAGCGGTATTTGGCGATGAGGTGGCGCTTTTAGTGGACGGCGTCACGAAACTGACACAGCTGTCCTGGTCCAAGGATAAGCTGGAATTGCAGGCGGAGAATCTGCGCAAGATGTTTCTGGCCATGGCCAAGGATATCCGGGTGATTCTGATCAAGCTGGCGGACCGTCTGCATAATATGCGAACGCTGGAGTACATGACGGAAGCAAAACAGCACGAAAAAGCGACGGAAACCATGGATATCTATGCGCCGTTGGCAGACCGTCTGGGAATCAGCCGGATCAAGATCGAGCTGGACGATTTGTGCCTGCGATATCTGGAACCTCTGGTCTATGAAGAGCTGACCCAGAGCCTTGATATGCGTAAGGAGAGCCGCGAGGCTTTCGTGGAGGAGATCGTAAATGAGGTAAAGAGCCATCTGGATGAGGGCGAGGTGGAGGGCCAGGTCTATGGCCGGGTCAAGCATCTGTTCAGCATCTTCCGCAAGATGGTGAACCAGGGCAAGACGCTGGATGAGATATATGATATCTTTGCGATCCGTATCCTGGTGGATTCGGTAAAGGACTGTTATGCGGCGCTGGGACTGATCCATGAGATGTACAAGCCGATTCCCGGACGCTTCAAGGACTATATCGCCATGCCCAAGCCCAATATGTATCAGTCGCTGCATACGACGCTGATCGGTAAGAACGGCCAGCCCTTCGAGATACAGATCCGTACCTACGATATGCACCGTACGGCGGAGTACGGCATCGCTGCCCACTGGAAATATAAGGAGGGCGGCAGCGGCACGGGCCTGAGCCGTGAGGAGGAAAAGCTCTCCTGGCTGCGGGAAATTCTGGAATGGCAGAAGGATATGTCGGACAATAAAGAGTTCCTGTCCTCGGTCAAGACGGATTTCAATATTTTTTCGGAGAGCGTATACTGTTTTACTCCCAGCGGAGATGTGAAGTCTCTGCCAAACGGGTCCACGCCCATTGATTTCGCCTACGGCATTCACAGCGCAGTGGGAAATAAGATGGTAGGCGCCAGAGTAAACGGCAAGCTGGTGACGATTGATTATGAGATTCAAAACGGCGACCGGATTGAAATCATCACCTCTCAGAATTCCAACGGTCCCAGCCGGGACTGGCTGAAGATTGCCAAGAGCGCACAGGCCAGAAACAAGATCAACGCCTGGTTCAAATCTCAGAACAAAGAGAGCAATATTGCCAAGGGTAAAGAGCTGATTGATAAATACTGTAAGAGTAAGGGGATCGTTTTCAGCGATCTGAACAAGCCGGAGCTGGTGGAGAAGGTGCGCAACAAGTATGGCTTCCGGGACTGGGACTCTTTACTGGCGGCGATCGGCCACGGCGGCTTAAAGGAAGGCCAGATCATCAATAAGATGCTGGAGGAGTACGAAAAGCAGGCCAGGAAGGAGATCACGGATGCGACCGTGCTGTCCACTCTTTCCGCCAATGAGAACACGCCGCCTACCAGAATCCGCTCCAAGAGCGGTATTACGGTGAGGGGGCTCAACGATCTGGCCGTGCGTCTGTCCAAATGCTGCAGTCCGGTGCCCGGCGATGAAATCGTAGGCTTTGTGACCAGAGGCCGAGGGGTGACGATTCACCGCACAGACTGCATCAACGTGATGAACCTGCCGGATATCGAGAGAAACCGTCTGATCGACGCGGAGTGGCAGGCCGAGGCAGAGACGGCGAATATCTATTCAGCGGAGATTAAGCTGTTTGCCCGTAACCGTATGGGACTATTAGTGGACATCTCCAAGGTGTTTACGGAGCGTCAGGTGGATATCAAGGCCATGAATACCCGCGTCAATAAGCAGGAGATTGCCACGATTTCCATGTCCTTTGAGACAAAGAACCGTGACGAGCTGAATTCCCTGGTGGAGAAGCTGCGGCAGATTGACGGGATTATAGATATAGAAAGGACGGCAGGCTGATGCGGCTGTTACAGTATACGGTGGGGATGGTGGTGACAAACTGCTATCTGCTTATCAATGAAGAAACGCGGGAGGCGGCCGTGGTGGACCCCGGAGCTCAGGCGGGCTATCTCTTGGAGGAGTGCCGGAGGCAGGAGCTTTCACTGAAAGCGATTCTCCTGACCCACGGTCATTTCGATCATATCATGGCGGTTCCGGCCTTGCAGGAGGCCACAGGGGCCCGGATTTACACAGCCTGTGAGGAGGACTCGCTTCTTCAGGACGCTGAGGCGAATCTTTCCGGTTCCTGGCAGAAGAAACCGGTGACCATAAAGGCAGATGTGCTGCTTCAGGATGAGGAAGAATTTTCCCTCTTTGGAAGCCGGGTCCGGATGCTTCTGACGCCGGGCCATACGGCAGGAAGCTGTTGTTACTATCTGCCAAAGGAGAGATGGCTCTTCTCCGGGGACACATTGTTTTATGAAAATTACGGCAGGATCGATCTGCCCACAGCCCGGCCGGCCCGGATCGCCGAGTCCATTCGGGAGAAGCTTTTTGCACTGGCAGACGACACGGCGGTGTATCCGGGGCATGGAGAATCCACAGACATTGGCCACGAGAAAAAATACAATCCGGCAGCTTATTAGCTGGCGGATTTTTACAGGGGAAGCGATGATACAACTGCAGTTGAGCGAAGAAAAATATGAATATGATGTGAGGGGGCTGCTGATGGCCTTTTATCCTCACGAGGAAATCGTAAAGGTAAGCTGGGGTAGCGGCGATGACGGCAGCTGGCGGCGGCAGCTTCTGGTGGAGTATCAAAAGGATACTGCTGTCATAACCCTTTCCTGCCGTGAGGAAGAGACGGTGCTGTCCCGCCAGGCGCAGGCGCAAATGCAGTGGGCGGCGGCGGGCCTGAGCTCTCCGGAAGGCAGCAGAGCCAAGAGCGCAGTAAAACGCCGGGTCTATGAGCTTTTGACCGGGGATACGAATAGAGTTCTGCCCTGGGGGACGCTGACGGGGATCCGCCCCACGAAGATCGCCATGGGGATGGTAGAGCAGGGAATGACGGATGAGGAAATCGTGGCCTGTATGAAGAGCACATACCTGGTAAACGATGAGAAGAGCGCTCTGAGTGCGGAGATCGCCAGACGGGAAAAGGCTCTGCTGGAAAAACTGGATTACGAAAACGGATGCAGCCTGTATGTGGGGATACCCTTTTGTCCTACCACCTGTCTGTACTGTTCCTTTACTTCTTATCCCATCGGGCGTTATGAGGGGCAGAGCGACGGCTATGTGGCGGCATTGGAGCGGGAATTAACCGCCACGGCAGAGCTTCTGGGTAAGAAAAAGCTGAATACGGTATATTTCGGAGGCGGGACTCCCACGACGCTGACGCCGCTTCAGCTGGAGAGGCTTCTTGAGCGGATCCGCGAAGCCTTTGATCTGTCCAAGCTGAAGGAACTCACCGTGGAGGCCGGACGTCCGGACAGCATTACGCCGGAAAAGCTGCGGGCACTGAAAAAACACGGAGTAAGCCGCATCTCCATCAATCCGCAGACCATGAAGCAGGAGACTCTTGACCTGATCGGCCGCCGCCATTCGGTGGAGCAGGTCCGGGAGGCCTTCCATATGGCCAGGGAACTGGGCTTTGATAATATCAATATGGATCTGATTCTGGGGCTGCCCCGGGAGACTATCGACGATGTGCGGTTTACCATGGAAGAAATAAAAAGGCTGCGCCCGGACAGCGTCACCGTACATTCCCTGGCGGTCAAGCGCGCCGCCCGCCTGAACCAGCTCTGGGAACAGTACGCTCACATGTCCATGGAAAATTCGGATGAGACCATGACGGCAGCGTCGTCAGCCGCCAGAGAGCTGGGGATGTATCCTTACTATCTGTACCGCCAGAAGAATATGGCAGGAAATCTGGAAAACGTAGGCTTTGCCGCGCCCGGTAAAGAGGGGCTGTACAATATTCTCATCATGGAGGAGAAGCAGTCCATCGTGGCCTGCGGAGCCGGGGCGACGACGAAGATGGTCACAGGGGACGGGCGTATCCGGAGGGCCGACAATGTCAAGGATGTGGCCCTGTATCTGGAAAAGGTGGATGAGATGATCGAGAGGAAGAGAAGGCTGCTGACAGAGGAAGCGTAATGTCGGCTGCTTCATCTCATCCCGTAAAAATTATATATTTCTTTCAAAATACCGTATTAATACGGTATTTTTTTGTGTGGAGAAATAGGAAAAATATAATAGAATTTTAAGAAAGAGGCAAGCTGTCGCTAAAATAAGGAGTCCCTTGGCATCCTGCCTCTATTATCTATAATCTGATAACGAAAGGAGACAAGGTGTGTCAGATTCTGACTACACCAGCGGAAAAATGGAGAAATTATTATGTCCATCTATGATGTGTGCGGATTTCGGGAACTTAAGTATGGAAATAAAATCGCTGGAGGATGCAGGGGCGGACATTTTCCATATAGACATAATGGATGGAAGATTTGTCCCTAATTTTGGTATGGGATTGCAGGATGTGGAGCTGATCTGCCGAAAATCCAGAATACCTGTGGACATACATTTTATGATAGAAGATCCCGGAAGGTACATAGAAAAATTTGCCGGTATGGGTGTGTCTATTCTGTATATTCATCCTGAAGCGGATGCGCACCCTATGAGAACTCTGCAAAGGATTCTTGATACGGGTATGAAAGCCGGAATCGCATGTAATCCGGGGACAGCGGCGGCGATGGTGGAACCATTGCTTCCGTTATGTGATTATGTGATGGTAATGAGCGTAAACCCTGGTTTTGCAGGGCAAAAATATATTGATTCGGTGGATAAAAAGATTATGGAATTTGTAAACTTACAGAAACGATATCATTACAATATTATGCTGGATGGCGCATGTTCTCCGGAAAAAATAGCAAGCTGCAGTAAAATGGGGGTCAATGGGTTTGTCCTGGGAACATCGGCATTGTTTGGCAAAGGAAGAAGCTATAAGGAAATTATTAACGAACTCAGAATCCTATAGAGACAATGGGGAAATTTGACGAAAAGAAAAGGCGCTCCCTGATAGGAAAATGATTGGGCGAGATGCCGAAAGGGAAAAAATCGGATGCGCGTTTTAAAGTTTGAGGATCTTTTAAATGTATTGTCGACTACAGAATATAAAACTACGATTGTTTTGTCCGCTCTCTTAAAGGCGAGCGATAAAACGATCCGGAACAGGATAAAAGAGCTGAACGATGAACTGAAGAATCATGGCGCACATATTAAGTCAAAGCAGAAGTTCGGATACATCCTGGTTATTGATGATGAGGAAAAATACAATCAGTTTAAATACAGAGATAATACGGGAAGGATGCCGGTTACATCCGATGAAAGAGTGCAGTTTATCCTGGCTTTTTTATTAAATCAGACAGAGTATGTAAAGATTGATCACTTATGTGAATTTCTTTTTGTGTCGCGAAACACACTTATAGCAGATATAAAGAAAGCAGAGGGGATTTTTGACCATTATCATTTGTCTCTGGAGAGAAAGTCTTATTATGGGATAAAGCTGACGGGGGATGAATTTAGTAAAAGAGCCTGCATCATCGACTGCTTTGTAAAGAAAAACATGCTGTTGGATCATGATGCGGAAAGTATGAAACGGATGAAAAAGGTGGGACAGATCCTCCGGGAAATGACAGAGGAGCAAGCTCTGGAAATCGCGGAGGTGGAATTTGAAAATATTGTGAAGTATATTACGATTTCCATCAGCAGAGTAAAGCATGGCTTTCATCTGCATCTGTCCAAGAAGGACATCCGCATCGGTATCAACGATATCTTTTTTCGGATTGCAAATAGAATTATAAAGAAGATCGAGGATGAATTTTCCCTTTGTTATGAGAAAGAAGAGACCGAATACCTGGCGATTCAGCTATCCGTGAAAATGGAGGTGGATGGGATACAGCCCAATACCGTTATTTCCGCGGATATTGACCAGACGGTGCAGCAGATTCTGGATTACATCTATGAAACCATGAAACTTGATTTCAGAGGAAATCTGGAGCTCAGGATTGCTATGGGGCAGCATGTCGCTTCTTTGGACATACGAATTCGCTATCATATACCGTTTACAAATCCGCAAAAAGAAGAGATGAAGAGCATGTATCCCCTGGCGTATACTCTGTCAAATGCGGCCTGCGCCGTGCTGAACGCCCGGTATCATGTGGAGCTGGACGAAGAGGAAATCTGCTATCTGGCGCTGCATTTCGCACTTATACTGGAAAAGCGGGAAAAGGTAATACAAAAGAAAAATATTGTGATGGTATGCGTTTCGGGAAACGAGACCTCCCGTCTGCTTGCTTATCGTTACAGAAAAATATTCGGAGAATATATCGGAAAAATATATGAAAGTACCATACTCAAGCTTAAGCAGTTTGATTTTCGGAAGAATCAGATCGACTACGTATTTACCACCGTGCCGCTGAATTTTGAAGTGCCGGTACAGGTGATTCAGACGAATCTTTTTCCGACCCGCGATGAAATAGAGCGGTATCGGGGGATTCTGGAGCAAAGCGACAGAAGCTTTTTATATAAGTATTATAAAAGCGAGCTGTTTATTCCCTGCCTCCCGGCAGAGACAAGAGAAGAAGTCATTCAAAAAATGTGCGGACATGTAAACAGATATTATCCTTTGCCGGAAAAATTTTATGATTCCGTGATGAAAAGAGAAAACGCATGCCATACTGACTTCGGAAATCTGACGGCGCTGCCTCATCCGGCAGAATCGATTACCACCTTTGACTTTGTCTGCGTGGCTATATTGGAAAAACCCATATGGTGGGAATGCAATGATGTGCAGGTTGTGTTTATGGTGGCGCTGTCGGCAGATGTGGACGATAATATTCAGGAGTTTTTTGAGGCCACAATGAATCTTCTGGTTGATCCAAAAGGAATTTCGCAGCTGATAAACGAACCGGACTTTGATAAACTAATGAGTTTATTTTCACCTTCCCGGTGAAACACCTCAAAAGATACCGTTTTGAGTCCGGTGTTTTTCTGTGTAGAAGAACCAGAGAGGGGATGCTACAATCTGACTTATAAAAAGTGCGGCGGAAAGGGAAAAACAGAATGGAAATTGCAATGGAGACTCTGGTTACGGAACTGATATTGAACGGGGGAGAGGCGAAGAGCAAGGCAATGGAGGCCATGGCGGCTGCGCGGGAAAGGAACTTTGAGGAGGCGGAGGTAAAACTTCGTGAGGCCGGCGAGGCGCTTGGCAAAGCCCATGAGTTTCAGACCAGGCTGATCTGGCAGGAGGCTGACGGAAATAAACTGGATTTTTCCATGATCCTGATTCACGGACAGGACCATCTGATGAATGCGATTACGGTAAGGGATCTGGCGGAAGAAATCGTGGGGCTGTATAAAAGCATTGCGGCTCTGGATACTGCGAAAGGAGAGCGAGGATAAGGATGAAGGGGACAGGATTTCCGAAGGATTTTTTGTGGGGAGCCGCGCTGAGCAACGTCCAGGCGGAAGGCGCATATCTGGCGGACGGGAAAGGGCTTACCGTATATGACACGCTGGAAATCAGAAAGGAAAAGGGGCAGACATCTGTCAGGGATACGTCAGTGGCTTCAAACCACTATTATCAGTACCGGGAAGATATCCGGCTGATGAAAGAAATGGGTTTTCGCGCCTATCGTTTTTCCGTAGTCTGGTCGAGGATCAACCCCACCGGAACGGAGACGACGCCCAACAAGGCAGGGCTGGACTACTATGAGGAAATGGTGGATGAACTGCGCCGGGCGGGAATCGAGCCGGTGGTCTCCCTGGTCCATTTTGATATGCCGGATCATCTGGCCAAAGAATATAACGGTTTTTACAGCAGCCATGTGGTGAAATACTACGCCATGCATGTAAGGCAGGTAGTAGAGCGTCTGAAGGATAAGGTAAAATACTGGATTACCTATAACGAGATTAATACGGCGCTCTTTTCTTCGCAGCTGGTGGCAGGGGCGACACGCCCGGAACAGGTAAGCAAAGGGGAATTTTACGCAACGCTTATTCACCATTTGCAGTTGGCTCATGCGGAAGCCGTCCATATCATAAAAGAGCTCTCGCCCACGGCAAAGGTGTCCGGAATGGTGAATTATGCCTGCGTCGACCCGAAGACCACGCGGCCCCGGGATGTGGAAGCGGCACATATCGCGAATAACTATCTGAATTTTCTGCCGTTGGATATCATGGTCCGGGGCGAATATCCGGCTTATTACAGGGCATTTCTGAGAAACCGTAAGATCCGTGAGGACAGAGAAGGAATGGACAGAATCAGGGAAGCTTCAAAGAAAATGGATTTTATCGCCCTGAGCTACTACCAGACTTCGGTGATCTGCGGGACAGAACAGACGGATTCCTCCGCTGTGGAGGACGGTATCATATTTGGAATTCATGGTAAACTTGAAAGCAGCGAATATCTTACCACGACAAAATGGGGCTGGACTATCAATCCGGACGGTCTGAAGCAGGCGCTGGAGATCCTCCATCAGCGATATCATAAGCCGCTGTTTGTGGTGGAGAACGGAATGGCCCTGACAGAAGAGCCGGATCAAAACGGAGAGCTCCATGACGAGGTGAGAATCGCTTTCTACAGAGATCATATCCGAAAAATGCATGAGGCTATGGAATGCGAGGGCGTGGAGGTGATGGGATATCTGGCCTGGTCCCCCATCGATTTTCTGAGCAGCCACAAAGAGATGGAAAAACGATATGGCTTTGTCTACGTCGGCTCCCGGATGGAAAATGGCAGGCTTTCCCGCATTCCCAAAAAATCTTTCTACTGGTATAAGAAAGTCATCGAAAGCGACGGTGAAGACCTTGAATAAAGAAGCGCTGCTGTTTTTCAGAGCAATTCCCAGAAAGGCCATATGGGGAAGGCGTGTGGTAAAAGATTATTTTGGCTATGAAGATTATCCGGATGGGATCGGGCAGACCTGGGCTTTTGCCGACCAGCCGGGGAATCTGAGCAGCCGGTGCATCAAAGGGCCTTTTCAGGGGGAAAGCCTTCACACTCTGTGGAAAAATCATGAGGAACTGTTTGCCAGCCGCTTTCAGGAATTTCCCTTTATCATTTCCCTGGTGGGCCCCAGCGAGGATCTCAGCATCCAGGTACATCCGGGTAAGAGGACGGCAGAGGCGCAGGGCTTTAAAATGGGGAAAAACGAGGCGTGGTATTTTATCCGCACGGATGACAGCTCCATTGTATACGGACATAATGCGGTAAGTAAGGAAGAGCTTGCTGAAAAAATCCGTAATGAGCAATGGGACAGCCTGTTTCAGACTATACCGGTCCACGACGGCGATTTCGTGTATATCCCGGCCGGCACGATCCATGCCATGGGAAAAAATAATATTGTCTATGAGATCCAGCAGGCAACGGATCTGACTTACCGGATCTATGACTATGGCAGGAAAGATGCCAAGGGAAATGTGAGAGAGCTCCATACGGAAATGGCGCTGAAAAGCATATGGGAATCCCAAGAAGAGGCGCGGCCTTTTCCGGAAAAAAGAACAGCTCATGTGGGAGACGGGACAATCACAGAATATATAAGCAACGAATCTTTTACGGTGGCTTCCATCCGATGTGCCGGCCGGGCACGGATAAAAAACAAGGGCTATAAGCTCTGCACGGTGGTGGAGGGGAGAGGAAAAATCAATAGTCAGGAGATTGGTATGGGAGATCATTTTCTGATTTCCGCGTTAAGCGGGGGAATCGAAACACAGGGGGAATTTTGTCTGCTGATCACCTGTGAGGAATCAATACTTGATTTATTATGAGGGAGAAACCATAAGGGGAGTCTTCCAAATATATTATGAGGTCCTGAGGACACGATTTAAGGAAAGGAGGACACATGTTTACGGTAAGATTGTTTTGTGCGGCAGGGATGTCAACGAGCCTTCTGGTAACCAATCTGAGAAAGGCGGCCAGGGGCAGAGGAATGGAGGCCGATATCGAGGCATATCCCATTGATACCATGGCAAAAAATCTGACGGCAGCTGATGTGGTTTTGCTGGGCCCGCAGGTCGCTTATATGAAGCGAAAGGCAGCGAAGCTCTGCGAGGAGGCCGGCATACCCATGAGCCTGATACCCATGGCGATCTACGGCAAGATGGACGGGGAAAAGGTATTGGATTTTGCCCTGGAATTAGCCAGCGGAAACTGAAAACAGAAGAAGGAGAGGATTAAGTATGGACAAGAAAAAGAACAAGGGTTTTTTTGAAAAGATATCAGACGGCATCATGAATCTTGCCGAGCCCATCGGAAAATTCGCACAGCTTCCGGCCATTGCGGCAATACAGGAAGGACTGATTGCACTGACACCGGTCATCATTATTGGTTCGATTTTTCTCATTATCGGACTGTTGGGTACAAACCAGATGACGACAAACGGAGAAATCCTGATTCCGTTTTTAGCGCCGCTTTCCGGCAAGATAATGTCGGTTAATTCCTATACGATGGGATTCATGGGACTGTATGCCGCCTACACGGTGGCTAACAGCTACGGCGAAAAGCTGGGGATCGATGCCAGACAGGCGGGTCTGGCAGGCCTGGTTTCTTTCTTTGCCATCTGTTTCGTAGGCGCAGAGGTGGATACGGCGTTTTTTGGAAGTTCGGCGTTATTTGTGGCCATGATCGTCAGCCTGGTCGCAGTTAAGATTTATGCGTTCTTTATAAAGAAGAATATCACGATCAAGCTTCCGGACAGCGTTCCGCCCAGTATAGGCAAGGCTTTTGTATCTCTGATTCCCATGAGCGTCATCATCGTGCTATGCTGGACGATCCGTACCATGATCGGTTTTAATCTGGCAGAATTTCTGATGAATATGCTGACGCCTCTTATTAACGGAGCGGACACCCTGCCGGTATTTATCGTTATTATGCTGCTGATCTTTATGCTGTGGGCGGTGGGACTGAACGGCCCCGGTATGCTGAGCGCTGTGACGGGTCCCATCTTTACCACGGCTCTGGCCAATAATGCGGCGTCCAAGCTGGCAGGGACCGCATTGCCCAATGTAGCCACGCAGTCCTTTATCTTTTCCTATATGTGGATTGCTTCGGTCTGGCCCGTGATCTTCTGGCTGTTCGTATCAAAAAGTAAAGGAAATAAAGCGATTGCAGTGGCCTCGACGCCGGCTTTGTTCTTTAATATCATTGAGCCGTGTATGTTCTCCACGCCTGTGGCTCTGAACGGTTATCTGATGCTGCCATTTATCGTCAGCGGACTGATGGGAACCACGATTCCCTATATATTGACGAAGATCGGCTTCCTGGGAGCATTTTACGCAGAGCTTCCCTGGGCGACGCCGCCGGTAATCTCCGGCATCGTCGGGAGCGGCGATGTGAAAGCGCTGATTATCCAGGCTCTGGTCCTGATACTGGGTATCGTCATCTATGCGCCGTTTTTCAGGATGTTTGAACAGGCACAGGCAAAGGAGACAGCGCAGAATAATAAATAACGGCTGTCCCCATACCGCGTTTGTTACCGCCCCGGAAAGTCTTCCGGGGCGAATTCATGGGAACCTCTGTCCAATCACTTATTCATCACGGTGCGAAACACCCTCGCACAGTTCCCGAAAATATGAAAACACCAGACTTCCATCTACCGTATCCGGGCGGCTGTGGCTGCAGCACATCCGTTCCGGATGCCACTGGAGAGACAAAAGCGGCAGCCGGTCATGGGCGATAGCCTCCACGATACCGTCCTCTGACATCTGAATGACAGAAAATCCGTCTCCCAGCCGCTTGACTGCCTGATGGTGCCAGCTGTTCGTGGGGAAATCCGTTCCATAGAGCCCGGCCAGCCAGGACCCTTCCACGGCGTGCGTCATATGAACCTTTTCCTCCCGATGAGGATCCGGGTCCTCCAGATTCTGTATCAGAGAACCGCCAAAGAAAACATTCAGAATCTGATGTCCCTTGCAGATTCCCAGGACCGGCTTCCCCGTTGTAAGGAAAGCCTCCAGAACAGCAAACTGAGCCGCATCCAGCTCCCGGTCGATATCCCGGGACCCATTGAGCTCTTCCCCGTAACGCTCCGGATCGATATCCGCTCCCCCCGGCAGCAGTAACCCGTCGATCCCCGAAAAATCAGGATCCCCCTGCCATTCAAGCGAAACCACCGCCTTCATCCCCGCAGCCTCCAGCGCCTCCACATAATTTCCCACCTTCTCAGGAATTCCGGCAATCAAAATCGAAATCATCCCTGTTACCTCATAAAAATTGTTACTTCCATTATATATGATCGAACAAAATTCGTCTATCCATATAAAAAACAAATGAAACGAAAGAGAATATTCCGCTCCGATTCCCCCATGCTTTCCGGCGTTCCTCGCGCTCCCGCCTTGTCCTTTCGTTTCCCCGGGCTCCTGCCTGCTTTTTAGTGGTTGCGTTTCCCCTCCCTTTATGCTATAATCTGTCACTAGAAGACAGAAGACGCCCCGTACAGCCGATGCTGTCAAAGGCGGCAGATTTTTTGTAAAATACAGCCAGGCAGGGGGACACGGAGTGAAAAGTCCGTGTCCCTGAATTGTGAAAGAGCGATATGTATAGAATAATAACGACAGACAAAAAAGCAAAGAGAGCCGAGTTTACCACAGTCCATGGCTCCGTACAGACCCCGGTATTTATGAACGTGGGGACAGCGGCTGCCATCAAGGGAGCGGTATCCACAGAGGATCTGGAGGGCATCGGCACACAGATCGAATTGTCCAATACGTACCATCTCCATGTGCGTCCCGGGGACGAGATCATAAAGCAGATGGGCGGTCTGCACCGCTTCATGTCATGGGATCGCCCGATTTTAACCGATTCCGGCGGATTTCAGGTTTTTTCTCTGGCTTCCCTGCGTAAAATAAAGGAAGAGGGCGTGACCTTTCATTCCCACGTGGATGGGCGGCTGATCTTCATGGGGCCGGAGGAGAGCATGAGAATTCAGTCTAACCTGGGTTCCACCATCGCCATGGCTTTTGACGAGTGTATTCCCAATCCCTCCACCAGGGAGTATGTGACCGGCAGCGTAGCCCGCACCGCACGCTGGCTGAAGCGCTGTAAGGAGGAGATGGCCCGCTTAAACAGCCTGCCGGACACGGTGAATCCTCATCAGATGCTTTTCGGAATCAATCAGGGAGGCACCTACGCCGATATCCGGATCGATCACGCCAGGCAGATCCGGGAGCTTGATTTGGACGGCTATGCAGTGGGAGGGCTGGCCGTAGGAGAGACCCATGAGGAGATGTACCGCATCCTGGATGAGGTCGTGCCGGAGCTGCCAAAGGAGAAGCCGGTCTACCTTATGGGGGTAGGCACACCGGCCAATATCCTGGAGGCAGTGGAGAGAGGCGTGGACTTCTTTGACTGCGTTTACCCTACCCGCAACGGCCGGCATGGACATGTATACACAAATCAGGGAAAGAGAAACCTGTTTAATGCCAGATACCAGCTGGATGAGCGCCCCATCGAGGAGGGCTGCCGGTGTCCGGCCTGCCGGCGTTACAGCCGGTCCTATATCCGTCATCTTCTGAAGGCGGGAGAGATGCTGGGGATGCGCCTTTGCGTCCTTCACAATCTGTATTTCTATAATACCATGATGACGGAGATCCGGCAGGCTATCGAAGAACATCGTTATCAGGAATATAAAAAACAAAAGCTTGCTGGAATGCAGCAGGAAAAGTAAAGAAACAGGAGGAAGAAAGAATGAGTGCAATTTTACTGGAAGCAGGCGGCGGTCTGGGTATGAGCTGGAGCTGGATTTTGATCTATGTGGTGTTTATCGTAGGTATGTTCTGGCTGATGGGCCGTCCCCAGAAGAAGGAGCAGAAGCGCCTTCAGGCGTTGATGGCTTCTCTGGCTGTGGGTGATACGATTAAGACGACCAGCGGTTTTTATGGGGTTGTGATTGATATTACGGACGATATGGTGATTGTGGAATTTGGAAATAATAAGAATTGCAGAATTCCCATGGACAAGGCTGCCATCACAGATGTGGAAAAGCCGGACGAGGAGTAACTGGTCTTTACAGCCGCTTGTTTTGGCAGGCGGCTCTTTATGGACCCTGGCACATCTTTCTGCTATCACTTTAATGTGTGATAGAAGCACTGTTTCACAGGCGTCGGCTGCGTCTGTGGAAGCATGCCATATAATATGATAAAAACGGGGAGAATGAGAAATGGCAAGAGTGTATAATTTTTCGGCAGGACCGGCAGTGTTGCCGGAGGAGGTACTGAGGGAAGCGGCGTCGGAGATGCTGGACTACGGAGGCAGCGGGATGTCCGTGATGGAGATCAGTCACCGGTCGGGTCTTTTTGACACGATCATCGGGGAGGCGGAGGCAGATCTGCGGGATCTGATGGACATTCCTTCCAATTATAAAGTGCTGTTTTTACAGGGCGGAGCCTATCAGCAGTTTGCGGCGATTCCCATGAATCTGATGAAAAACCGTGTGGCGGATTATATCGTGACCGGCCAGTGGGCAAAAAAAGCGTGGAAGGAGGCGGCGAAATACGGCCGGGCCAACTGCATCGCTTCCAGTGAGGATAAGACCTTTTCCTACATTCCGGATTGCTCCGATCTGCCGGTGAGCCCGGATGCGGATTACGTATATATCTGTGAAAATAATACGATCTATGGTACCAAGTTTAAGACGCTGCCGGATACGAAGGGAAAGGATCTGGTGGCGGATGTCTCCTCCTGCTTTCTGTCTGAGCCGGTGGATGTGAGCCGCTATGGCGTCATATACGGCGGCGTCCAGAAAAATATCGGACCGGCAGGAGTAGTGATTGTGATTATCCGTGAAGATCTGATCCGGGAGGACGTACTGCCTCAGACGCCTACCATGCTGACTTATAAGACCCAGTCCGACGCGGGCTCGCTGTTCAATACGCCGCCGGTATACGGGATCTATATCTGCGGCAAGGTATTTAAATGGCTGAAAGCCCAGGGCGGCCTGGCAGCCATGAAGAGCCGCAACGAGGAGAAGGCGGCGCTTCTGTATGATTTCCTGGATGAAAGCGCCATGTTCCATGGAACCGTGGTAAAGAGAGACCGCTCTCTGATGAACGTACCTTTTGTCACCGGAAACAAGGAGCTGGACTCTCTGTTTGTAAAGAAAGCTGAGGCGGCGGGGCTGGTGAATCTGAAGGGGCACCGCAGTGTGGGAGGAATGAGGGCCAGCATATATAACGCCATGCCCAGAGCCGGTGTGGAGGCGCTGACGGCGTTTATGCGGGAGTTTGAGGAGGCTCACAGAGCGTAGAAAGAGGAGGAGTACATTATGAAAAAGATTCATTGTCTGAATCCCATCTCGAAGAAGGGGCTGGCACTTTTGCCGGCGGAGTATGAGCTGGGAGAAAATCCGGAGGACGCCCAGGGGATTTTGGTGCGGAGCGCCGATATGCATGGGATGGAGCTGCCGGAGAGCGTGCTGGCCGTAGCCAGGGCCGGCGCAGGCGTCAATAATATTCCCTGCGACGAACTGGGGGCCAGAGGAATCCCGGTATTTAACACTCCCGGCGCCAACGCCAACGGCGTCAAGGAGCTGGTGCTGGCGGCTTTGCTGCTGGCTTCCCGCGATATTTACGGCGGGATTACCTGGGCCAGGCAGCTGGAGGGAGCAGATATCGCGGGCCAGGTGGAGAAGGGAAAGAAGCAGTTCGCCGGATGTGAGATCCGGGGAAAGACCCTGGGGGTCATCGGCCTGGGAGCCATCGGCGTGGAGGTGGCAAACGCGGCGGCTGACCTGGGGATGACCGTGTATGGCTATGACCCGTTTTTGTCTGTCATGGGCGCGCTCCATATGTCGCACTTTGTCAGCTATACTCAGGATCTGGACGATATGCTGGGTCGGTGCGATTATCTGACGGTTCATGTACCGCTCCTTCCCGATACCAGAGGTTTTCTGAGCAGCGATACCATCGGTAAGATGAAGGACGGGGTGATCGTGCTGAATTTTGCCCGAAACGAACTGACCGATAACGGGGCCATGGCACAGGCTCTTGAAAGCAATAAAGTCAGATGCTACATCTGTGACTTCCCCAACGAGGAGACCCTGGCGATGAAGAACTGTATCGCCCTGCCTCATCTGGGGGCCTCCACGGAGGAGTCGGAGGATAACTGCGCGGTGATGGCAGTGAACGAGCTGATGGATTATCTGGAAAACGGCAATATTCGCAATGCGGTCAACCTGCCCGACTGTGATCTGGGAAAGAGGATGGCCGGTGAAAAGAGAATCGCGATTTTCCATAAGAATATTCCGAATATGATCGGTCAGTTTACATCCACGGTGGCATCCTGCGGCGTCAATATTTCCCATATGACGAACAAGAGCAAAGGACAGATCGCCTATACGATGATGGTGGCAGAGGCACAGGACACGACTGAGATTCGGGAGAAGCTGAATAAGATCCCGGATATTATCCGGATTCGTGTGATGGAGTAGGAGAGACCATATGGCAATAGTGAAACCATTTCGCTGCGTTCGCCCCGCGGCAGAGCTGGCCGCCCGTGTGGCGGCTCTGCCCTACGACGTCTATAACAGCGGGGAGGCCAGGGAGGAAGTGGAGCGGGAGCCCCTTTCTTTTCTGCGAATCGACCGGGCCGAGGTGAACTTTGGTCCGGAGATCTCTTCCTCCGATCCCTGCGTATACGAGAAGGCGGCAGAGCTTTTGAGAACGGCAGAGTCTGACGGCACTTATCTGACAGAGAGCGTCCCCTGCTTTTTTCTGTATGAGCTGACCATGGATGGCCGCAGTCAGACCGGGGTGGTAGGCTGCGCCGGCGTGGACGACTACAGGACGGGGGTGATCCGAAAGCATGAGAACACCCGCGCCGATAAGGAGGAGGACCGGGTCCGCCATGTAGATACCTGCGATGCTCAGACCGGTCCGATCTTTCTGGCATATCGAACCTGCGGGCCCGTGCAGGAGGTGATCCGGCAGGTAAAGAAGGAAAAACCGCTCTACGATTTTGTATCGCCGGATGGCATCGGACACCGGGTCTGGCGTATTGAAGAGCAGGAACGGCTGCGGGTCATCGAGGAGGGCTTTGGCACACTGCCCTCCCTGTACATAGCGGACGGCCATCACAGGGCGGCTTCGGCGGTGCGGGCTGCTCTGCTGCGCAGGGAAGCGCAGCCGGATTATACGGGGGAGGAGCCCTTTAATTACTTTCTGTCTGTGCTGTTTTGTGAAGAAGAGCTGAGGATTATGGATTATAACCGGGTGCTTCGGGATTTGAACGGTCTGACGCCGGGACAGATTCTGGAACGGCTGGAAGAGAAATTTCGGGTTATTGGCTGCGGCAAAAAGCAGGTAAGGCCCCAGGCCAAAGGAGAGATGGGGCTTTATCTGGACGGAAGCTGGTATCATCTGACGGTCAGGGAGGAATTCGGCATGGATGATCCGGTGGAAGGACTGGATGTGGCTTTTTTACAGCGGGAGGTGCTGGAACCCATATTTGGGATAAAAGATCCGCGCACAGACAGCCGCATTGACTTCGTGGGAGGAATCCGCGGTCTGTCGGAGCTGGAGCGGCGCTGTCATGAAGATATGGCGGCAGCCTTTGCCATGTACCCCACCGGGATCGGGGAGCTTTTTGCCGTGGCGGACGCCGGGAAGCTGATGCCGCCTAAGTCCACCTGGTTTGAGCCAAAGCTGCGCAGCGGCCTGTTCATCCATCCTTTGTCGGACGAAGCCCGCCCCGGAGGGGCCTGGGTTAGGGGATCCGAAAGGGTATACGAAAAAATCGCTCAGACTTCAAGGTTTGCGGTGACAAGGAAGTAATTTTAGATTAGGCGGTATAGCCCCGATTATAAGGGCTGTACCGTTTTTTCTTGCGCTCAATGAGCGCATTTTCCTTATGCGCCTTGCCGTTTCGATTGCGTAGCAGAAAGGAAATTGATTTCCCCTACAAAGTTGAAAACAATATCCACTTTCTGTACCCGTTTACCGTCGACCTTTTCCGGCGCATGGACTATTGATGTTGTATCATAATAGTTGACACCCTATTCTCAAGGATTTTGATATAATTATAATCAATATGACAGTGAATTTAAAGCCCGGGCTGTAAAACTTGCCCAAGAAATCGGTGGACATAAAGCTGCTAAAGAATTAGGAATCCCCAAGGGGACTATTTACACCTGGATAAAAGCTTTCAAAGAAGGCTGTCTCCGTGCAAATGAAGCAGTTCATACACCTAACAATGCTTTATCCCTTAATGATGAGCTTGTCGAGCTTAGGAAGCGGGTGAAAGAGCAGGATAAAGAAATCCGACGTTTAAAAGAAGAAAATGAATTTTTGGAAGAAGCAAGTGCTTTTTTCGCAGCCAGCCGTCGGAAGTCAGCAAAAAACAGAGATTGATGTTTATTGCAATTAAAACAGATGACGGCAGAATTAAGGGTAAAATTTCTTACTATTGCAGAGTGCTTCCTGTTTCCAGACAAGCATTTAGCAAATACCTGAAAACAAAAGATGCTCCTTGGAAATATCAGGCATTGGCAGATGCCATGATAATGCCAGATGCGAAAGCATGTGGGCAAGATTCAAAGAGGAATTACTTTATGGACGCTACGATACCACTTCAATGACAATAGAACCGTTAAAAACTCTCATCTGGAGATACTTCATCCGTTATGGGAATAACCGGAGGATCTGCTCTGCTAATGGGGGATTGCCTCCGATGGTTAAGCGGCAGCAATACTATGCTTCATTACAAGAGGCAGCATAAGGTCAAACATTCTTGAGAAAAAAGTGTAAACCAATATTGACAATATCAGTTTACAGTATCTTGCGGCAGGAACAGAGGGAACAACAGCCCCACAGAAAGCAGGATATGGAGCGATAACAGACAGGGCGGCGAGGATAGGCAATATCTGTCCCGCC
>JAAVZR010000051.1 GCA_022791755.1 Lachnospiraceae bacterium | reverse complement strand
TTTCGTAAAATAATCAGTTTAAGGAAAGGGGATGGGCCTGTGCCAATCGGTTTGTTTGCGCATAACCAGAAAGCGTATGACTCTGCGACGGCTATGATGGATGAGGCAGGACGGGCAGCGATCATCCATCCTACGGGCACAGGGAAATCATTTATTGCTTTTAAGATGGCAGAAGAACATCCCCAGGCCCGGGTTTTCTGGCTGTCACCGAGCCGTTATATTTTCAGACAGCAGCAGGAGAACTTGGCCCGCAGCTGTCCGGGAAGTGTTCCGGAAAATATTACGTTTATGACCTATACCCGTCTGATGGCAAACCGTGACCGGATTTCTGCGCTGAAGCCGGATTATATCATACTGGATGAGTTTCATCGCTGCGGTGCAGCACAATGGAGTAAAGGAGTAGAAGCACTGTTGAGCGCTTTTCCTATGGCTAAGGTTCTGGGACTTTCCGCCACCAGCGTCCGCTATCTGGACGGGCAGAGAGATATGGCAGATGAATTGTTTGACGGCCATATCGCCTCAGAAATAACACTGGGCGAGGCCATTGCCAGAGGAATACTGACAAATCCCTGCTATGTGATTTCCGTATACCGCTGTGAAAATGAGATAGAAAAATATGCCGCCAGAGTCCGACAGATTCAGGATCCCCGGCGCCGGGCTCCCATGGAACAACATCTGCAACGGCTGAGGCATGCGCTGGAGAAGGCGGACGGGCTTCCCGTGATTTTTAAAAGATACCTGAAGCCGGAGGGAAAATATCTGGTTTTTTGTGCCGGTCGTGTTCACCTGGAGGAAATGAAGGCGCAGGCAGACGCATGGTTTGCGCTGGTGAATCGGGAGTATCGCCTGTACAGTGTATATTCCGAAAATCAGGAGAGCAATAAGGAATTTGGGGATTTTAAGAAGGACAGATGCCCTCATCTGAAGCTGCTGTTCTGTATCGACATGCTGAATGAAGGAATTCATTTGGGTGATATCGACGGAGTGATTCTGATGCGGCCTACCGTATCGCCTGTGATCTATAAACAGCAGATCGGCCGGGCGCTGACAGCCGGAAAAAAGGGGGAGGCTCCTTTGATCCTGGATATTGTGAATAATTTTGAAAATCTGGACAGTATCCATTCCATCGAAATGGAATATGAGGAGGCGTCGAACCTGATCTGCCCAATGCAAGACGAGAGGGCAGACGGCATGGAATCCAGGCGTTTTCACATTGTTGATGAGACTTGCCATGCAGGACGGCTGTTTGCTGAATTACAGGAGAAGCTGGATGCGGGCTGGGAGGAGTATTATCAGGCAGCAGTATCTTATCATGAAAGAGAAGGGCATCTGGAAATCCCGACGGGATTTGTGACAGAAAGCGGGCTGTTTCTCGGAAACTGGCTGCAAACACAACGCCGGATTTATATGGGAAAGCTTCCGGGGAGACTGAACGAAGATCAGATTCGGAGACTGGAGGTGCTGGGGATTTGCTGGGAGAGCTATTCAGACCGACAGTGGGACAGATATTATGCGCAGGCTGCACGGTATTATGCGCAGAACGGAAATCTGGATGTGAAGATATCCTATGTGACGGAAGAAGGAATGCGGCTGGGAGTTTGGCTGAATAATATCCGGCAGTATCGTCAGAACAAAAGCCGTATGCTGAGCGGACAGCGGCAAAGGCAGTTGGAAGAGATCGGGATGATCTGGGACAAGCTGGTCTTTAAGTGGGAGCGCGGTTATGCGGCGGCCGAAGAGTATGTGAGGGATCACGGAGATCTGGAGGTTCCGGCCGGCTATGTGACAAAAGACGGATTTCACCTGGGGACATGGATTGTGACGCAGCGGCAGAATTTCCGCGGTGGAAATAAGGGAGCCCTGCCTCTGACTGAGGAGCAGGTCGCGCGGCTGGAAAAGCTGGGAATGAATTGGGCCGGGAAGCAGGACGGGCAGTGGGAGAGATGTTTTCAGGCAGCCAGGGAGTATCAGGAAAGACACGCGTCTCTGGAGATCCCCTATGACTACAGAACAGAGGATGGGATTTGGCTGGGAAAGTGGCTTTATAACCAGAAACGTATCCTAAAAAAACAGAGGGGATCGTCAGACAGAGAGCGCAGCCGGATGGAGCGGCTGAAGGAACTGGGACTGAATGAGGATGAGGATCCCTGGATGGAAAAGTGGCGCCTGGCGCAGCGGTATTATGTAACACACGGAAACCTGGAGATTCCGCAGAACTATGTGAGTGAAGAAGGAGTATGGCTGGGAAAGTGGGTGTATTTGCAGCGGAGCCGGTATCGAAAGGGAGGGGAATTATCCCGGGAACAGATTCGGGCACTCACATCCGTGGGCATGTGCTGGCTGACGCCGGCAGAACAGGCATGGGAAAATGCTTTTCTAAAGGCAGAAAGGTATTTTAAGGAGCAGGGACATCTGAATGTGGAGAAGGGATATATGACGGAAGATGGTTTCCGGCTGGATCTGTGGTTGGAGCGGCAGAGGAAGGGCTATCGGGAAGGAAAGCGAAAGGTGCTGTCGCAGGAGAGAGTGGAGAGATTGGAAAAGATGGGGATGAAGTGGTGAAGAGGGGCCGGTGAAGGGGGACTGGGATATATCGTTTTTTTTATTTTTTAAAAATCATATCTATTGAAATAAAATAAGACACATAAAAAAGAAAGGGGGCGGAAAAGAGATGTCCGAAAAGGATAGAAAACGTTTTGAGAATAGGATTTATCTCTCCAGCCCGACGATGCATGGAGAAGAGCAAGACTTTGTTAAGGAGGCGTTTGACTCTAACTGGGTGGCGCCTTTGGGGGAAAATGTAGACAGGCTGGAGGAAGAAATAGCGTCGTATATGGGAATAAAGTATGCGGCAGCCCTGACGGCTGGAACCGCAGCCCTTCATTTGGCCGTAAAGCTGGCAGGAGTGGAGGAAGGGGATATCGTGCTCTGTTCCGATCTGACTTTTGCGGCGACCGTAAATCCGGTTTCGTATGAAGGCGGAATTCAGGTCTTTATTGACGCGGAGCGAGAGAGCTGGAATATGGATCCGGTTGCATTGGAGCTGGCATTGAAAAAGTATCAGGGTCGGACAAAAGCAGTAATCGTGGCGAACCTGTACGGGACGCCGGCCTGCCTCTCAGAAATCACACGGTTATGCGATAACTATGGCGTGACTTTGATTGAAGATGCAGCGGAAAGTCTGTCTGCCACCTATAAAGGAAAGCAGACAGGAACATTTGGAAAATATAACTGTATTTCTTTTAATGGGAATAAAATCATCACTTCCTCCGGCGGCGGTATGCTTCTGTCCGATGAGAAAGAGGCGGTGGAGAAGGCAAGATTCTGGTCCACACAGGCCAGAGATAGCGCACCATGGTATCAGCATTCGGAGCTGGGATACAACTACCGCATGAGTAATGTGGTGGCAGGAATCGGGAGAGGCCAGCTGCGCCATTTGGAAGAACATAAAAAGAAAAAGAAGGAGATCTATGAGAGATACCGGGTGGGTCTGACAGGACTTCCGGTGGAGATGAATCCATATCTGTCCTGTTCGGAGCCGAATTTTTGGTTGAGCTGTATCACAGTAAAACGGGATGTGGCAGAAGGAACGAGCCGGGAATGGAGACAGGTGGCGCCTGAGACGATACGGCTGGAATTAGAAAGGTATAATGTGGAATCCCGGCCAATCTGGAAGCCGATGCATCTGCAGCCGGTTTACGCGGACAGAGATTTTGTCTGTGCGGCCGGGGAAGATGTGGGAAGAGATATTTTTGAGAGAGGTCTGTGCCTTCCCAGCGATATTAAGATGACAAGAGAAGAGCAGAACGCTGTAATAGAGATAATAAGAAGTCTTTTTTTATGAGGAAGTCAAAGAGAGAATGTGGCAGAAAACAGGATTATATGAAAAGCATATAAAAAGAATTTTCGATGTAGCCATTTCACTGGCAGTGATTATCCTTTTCGGTTGGCTGTATATTCTGCTCGCTGTTCTGGTACGAATTAAATTGGGAAGTCCTGTGATTTTTGCACAGAAGAGGCCGGGGCAGATTGACTGTAAAACAGGTCAGGAGAAAATCTTCACGCTTTATAAATTCCGTACTATGACAGATGAGAGCGATGTTGCCGGAAATCTGCTGCCGGATGAGGCCCGGTTGACGCCCTTCGGAAAGAAGCTTCGTTCCATGAGCCTGGATGAATTGCCGGAGATCTGGAATGTTTTGAAAGGCGATATGAGCTTAATTGGTCCCAGACCACAGCTTGTTCGGGATATGGTGTTTATGTCGCAGGAATACCGAAGACGTCACAGCGTGAGGCCTGGACTTTCCGGTCTGGCGCAGGTACATGGAAGAAATGCGATCGACTGGGAAAAAAAGCTGGATTATGACCTTCGGTATGTAGATCGTATTACGTTTTGCGAAGATATGAAAATCATATGGGAGACGGTTTGCAAGGTGCTGTTACAGGAAGGCATTACGGAAGAAGGGAGTATGACTGCCACAGATTATGGATATTATCTTCTGCGGGCAGGAAAGATCGATCTGGCCACATATGAAGAAAAACAGGAAGAGGCACGAAAACTATTAGAACAGGCGGACATGTGAAATGGGGCCCTACAGCGTATTGATGTCGTTATATCGGAAAGAAAATCCGGATTATCTGCGTCAGGCCATCGACAGTATGATAAATCAGACAGTAAAACCGGATGAAATAGTCATCGTGGAGGACGGCCCGCTTACGCAGGAACTTCATGCAGTGGTAAAGGATTATGTCACAAGGTATCCGGAACTTTTTAAGATTATCATAAATGAAAAGAATCTGGGCCTGGGCCTGGCATTAAATAAGGGAATAAATGCCTGCAAAAACGAATTGATCGCCCGTATGGATACGGACGATATCTCCAGACCACAGCGATGCGAAAAACAGTTAAAACGTTTTCAGGAAAGACCAGATCTTTCTATTGTGGGAACCTGGGTCGATGAATTTGACCGCTCACCGGATCAGGTGGTATCTACCAGAATGGTGCCATTGGAAAGCCAGGCCATCTATATATTTGCCAAAAAACGTTCGGCGTTTAATCATCCGGCAGTCATGTACAGAAAAAGCAGGGTATTGGAGAATGGAGGATATGGCGATTTAAGAAGAAATCAGGATGTGGATTTATTCGGCCGGATGCTGTTTCATGGCTGTCTGGCTGAAAATATCGACGAGAGTCTTCTTCTGTTCCGCTCCGATGAGAATCTGGCAAGACGTAGAAAAAGCTGGGAAAATACAAAGAGCTATATCCTTACAATCCGGAAGTTCTGGAAAATGGGTTATGCCGGCTTAGGGGATTATCTGCTGGTGCTCGTTGCGCAGACAGGTATGTTTCTCTTCCCCGTGAAAGTGCAACAGTGGATTTACAAAAAATTTCTGAGAAAATGAAAAGGACTCGAATACTCCGAGACAGAAAAGAAGAAACATACATATGGATGAGAAGAGGGAAAACAGGTTGAATTGCATAGAAAATGAAAAGGGCAATGAGACGGCTTCTTCGCTGGTGAGCGTGGTGGTTCCGGTTTATAACGTGGAAAAGTATCTGTACCGTTGCGTGGATTCGATTCGGAATCAGACATATCGGAATCTGGAGATCATACTGGTAGATGACGGGTCGCCGGATCAGAGCGGCGTTTTATGCGATGAAATTGCAAAAAACGATAAGAGAGTTCGCGTCATACACAAGAAAAACGGAGGACTGTCCAGCGCGCGAAATGCAGGAATGGCAGCCAGCACGGGAGTATATCTGGGATTTGTGGACAGTGATGATTGGATCGCACAGGATATGTATGAATACCTGGTGAAGCTGCTGGAGAAAAGCAATGCGGAGATCGCACAGATAAACTGTAAAAAGGTAACGGAATTTGTAACAGAGCAGGGAAGTGAAGAGGAGCAGATAAAGGTACTGAAAAATAAGGAAATATTGCAGAATTACATGATTACAACCACCGCTACCGGGTCATATTCGGTTTGGCGTTGCCTTTTTAAAAGAAAACTGTTGGAAGGTTTATTTTTTCGGGAAGGAAAAATCAATGAAGATATTGATTTTAAATATAAGGCATTACAGCGCTGCGGTGTATATGCGGAAAGTAATCTGAAAAAATATTTTTATTTTCAGTCGGTGGGCTCTACGACCACTTCGGGCTTAAAAAACAGAGATTTTGATCTGTATGACGCAGCAGTAGAGCTTTGTCGTTTAACGGAAAAGGAGACATATGGAACCATTCGTTTTCTCGGAGAGGTAAAAGCAAGGCGAACCGCTTTTTCCTTACTGTGCAGAATCGCCTATTATGGAATTGCAGATCCGGATTTGGACAGAAAAGAGATAATAAAGAAGTTGACAAAAGAACATCGGAGAAATCTGCCGGTGCTGCTAAAGGCGCCATTGCCATGGAGCAGAAAGATTCTGGCGGTTTTGCTGGCGCTCCATATTGACATAGCAAAGATCTTTGTGGATATGGCAAAAAGAGTGGGAATCATTTAATGATTTTCGGTATGGGTCAGAACAAAATCATGTACGGATACGTCCCGGGAAGGAGTAAATATGCGAATTGCATGTATCGGATATCTGCACGGTTCGGGAGGGGCTGAAAGACAGATTACTATGCTGGCGAATGCCATGGCAAAAAGGGGCCATGAAGTGTTTCTTCTGGTTCTGGCCAGTTTTAATAAACGGTATGATATTTCGGATAAAGTTAATGTCTGTGATCTCACGTATGCGGAGAATCAGGCAGGCAATAAAATATGGCTTCGCTACAGAGCCTTATTTAAAGCGTTAAAAAAAATTAAACCGGAATGTTCGATACATTTCTGGTTACAGTCTGCTTATTTGACGGCATTCATGCCTGAGAAGCAGGTGGGAAAAATAATATATTCGGAGCGGGGAGATCCCGGTGATACAGAATATCAGGGAGCGCGGGGGTTCGTTCGTAAACTCAGCTTTCACAGGGTGGCTGGGTTCGTGTTCCAGTCAGAAGGAGCAAGAGATTATTTTCCTGACAAAATCAGAAGAAGATCCGTCATTATTCATAATTCCGTCTTGCTTCCCTGTGATAAATTTGAAAAACCTTGTGCAGACAGGGAACCAAAGATCGTTACCGTAGGACGTCTGCATCCTCAGAAAAATCAGAAATTACTGATTCGGGCTTTTTCTGAAATAGCTGAGGAATTTCCAAAAATAAGGCTGGAGATATATGGTGAAGGGGAACAAAAAGAGGCATTGGCAGAGGAAATACGGAAAAACGGATTAACTGGCAGGATAAAGCTGATGGGGAGCAGAAAAGACATTTTTGATTGCATTTATCCGGCACAAATGTTTGTTTTGACATCCGATTATGAAGGGATGCCAAATGCTCTTTTAGAAGCGATGGCGCTGGGAGTCCCATGCATTTCTACGGATTGTAAGCCGGGAGGGGCCAGAACATTGATCTGTCATGAAAAAAATGGGCTTATCGTTCCTCTGGGAGATGAGAAAGAACTGGCATCAGCAATGAGACGTCTGCTGAGATTCCGAGACTTTGCCGGGGAGCTCTCTGGCAATGGAATAAAGATAAGGGAAACACATGAGCCAAACAAAATCTTTGATCAATGGGAAGAATACGTAAAAGGGATATAAATGGGTTTACGGAGAAAAGTTTAGGGATGAAACGAAGAATTTTGAAAGACAAGAGGTTTAATGTTTATTCATTGGCCCTGGCATTGATTCTGATCGGAAATATTTGTTTTTATAAAGTAGAAACCCTTCCGCTGTATTTTGGTTTGTGTGGAGCGGGAATAGTTGCTGCTTTTTATGAAAAGATAGTAAAAAATCATTTTTATTTACAGATAAAAGGATGTATTTGCTGGCTGTCTTCCATCTATCTGCTGTTCACGGTCTATGGCTGTTTCTTTCTGCGGGCGGGCAGCTATAACTGGGATCAGATACTGTTTACCTATTTTCAATGTGTGGCTCTTTATTTCATTTTTTTTGAGTTGCTGAAAAAACCTGTGTGGAATGAGTGGCTGAGGGTTCCGTTTTTTATGGCCATGGTGTTTTCTCTATTTTATCTGTTATACGAAGAAAGAAACAATATTATACATGGTGGGATGCGAATCGGGGATACGTTGAGCGGAAATGTAAACACGGTTGCCGTTTGCTTTGGTATGTGTTCCATGATACTGGCAGCTTCTTACAGTATAGGTAAGAAAAAGCGAGACTTTTTTTTATGGGCGTTGACTGCGGTATGTATGCTATTGACAGGATCTAAAAAAGCCGTTATTATTTTGGGATTTGAGTTTTTGCTGTTTTTTTTCTATTCTAAAAATAAGCTTTGGACAGGTATCAAGCTGATCGTATTAGGGCTGGCGATTCTCATATTGGTGTTAGATGTGGAATACTTTTATATTCTGATCGGGAAGAGAATCATTGATATGTTTAAACAGCTTTTTGCCGGATCGACCGAGCTTCGTTATTCTCGTTCAACAGACGAACGAATGCAAATGATTCTGTCCGGTTTTCAGGTGTTTGTAAATCATCCGCTGTTGGGAGGCGGAATGAAATATTTTTATTACATGACGGATTTTGGATATGAGTATTCCCACTGTAATTATACGGAATTATTGTGTAATTTTGGATTGGCTGGATTTGCTTTATATTATTTCCCTTTTTTTAAAAATCTGTTATACATGCTGAAGTTACAAAGCAGAAAGCATAGAGGCAGTATTTTGGCAGCTATTTTAGTTATAACTATGTTGGTTTTGGATTGGGCTATGGTTTCCTATAGCGATCTGTGTATTTTTTATATTCCTGTGATTTTTTCCTTTGCAATGGCGGATGCAATAAAGACAGAAAGGACGCAAATCTGTTATGAGCAGGCTTAGTACACTGAAACGATTATGGAGAACAAACAAAAGAGAGATATTTCCTGCAATCTATAATTATATCGTACATTTAGGAGTGACAAACGGACTGAGTGATGAGACCTACCTGAAAATAACATACAGAATAAAAATCGGAAATAAATTGAATCTGGAAAAACCGGAGACATTTAATGAAAAAATTCAATGGTTAAAGATACATGACCGTAACCCGATCTATACGACAATGGTGGATAAGGTGGAGGTTAAAAAATATATAAGTGACAAGATTGGTGAGAAATACATAATTCCGACATTGGGGGTATGGGAGGAGTTTTCGCAAATTGACTGGGAGGCATTGCCGGAACGTTTTATTTTAAAATGCTCCCACGATTCCGGAAGCGTGGTGATTTGCGAAGATAAGAAAAATTTTGATATTACAAAGGCAGGAAAAAAACTCAAAAAGAAATTGAGTAAAAATGCTTTTTACTGGGGACGTGAATGGCCATATAAAGATGTGAAACCACGAATTATAGCAGAAGAATATCTGTCAGAAAATGCAAACGAATTAAAGGATTATAAGTTTATGTGCTTTAACGGAAAAGTGAAATGTTCTTTTGTGACTTCCGAACGGTTTTCGGAATCGGGATTGAAGGTGACTTTTTTTGACAGAGACTGGAATGTGATGCCTTTTGAGCGCCATTATCCCAAAAGCGAGAAAAAAATAGAATGTCCCCAAAAATATGATGAAATGGTCCGGCTGGCAGAAATCCTTTCAGAAGGGATCCCCTTTGTGAGAGTGGATTTTTATGAGGTGAATGGAAATATTTATTTTGGCGAGCTGACTTTTTCTCCCGGATGCGGATTTGAGGAGTTTACCCCACAAAAGTGGGATTCTATTCTTGGGAGCTGGATTACGCTTCCGGTTCAAAAAGAAGCTGCGAAATATATGTAGTTTTAAACAGAAAATAGCATTTTTGAGGACGGAAATCATATGGCGATAAAACTGTTGATAGGTGGCGATATTGTTCCGACGGCGAGCAACCAGGAATATTTTATAACGGGAGATATGGAAAAAATAATTGGTAAAAGGCTGCGTCATCTCTTATCGGAAGCGGATTTTTCTGTTTTTAATTTGGAAGCGCCTCTGACGGACGAGCGCACGCCGATATTAAAGAGCGGTCCTGCCTTGTCAGTACAGACAGGAGCGGCACATGGACTTTATATCGTCAACCCATATTTTTTTACATTGGCAAATAATCATATTATGGATCAGGGGGAACAGGGCCTGCGCTCCACAATGGAAATTCTGGACAGATATAAAATCCGCTTCGGCGGAGTTGGAAAAAATGCGAAAGAGGCCAGAGAACCCTATATTTATGAACGGGAAGGCAGGAAAATCGGAATTTACTGCTGTTCGGAATATGAATTCAGTATAGCAGGAAGCAGTACACCAGGAGCGAATTGGTTTGATCCTCTGGAATCTCCGGATGATATTACGAGGCTGAAAGAAAATTGTGACTATGTGCTTGTACTGTACCATGCAGGAAAAGAATATTATCGCTATCCCTCGCCCAATTTACAGAAGGTCTGCAGAAAAATGGTTGATAAAGGGGCGGACGTTGTTGTCTGCCAGCATAGCCATTGTGTGGGCTGTGAGGAAAGATGGCAAAAAGGCGTTATTGTGTATGGACAGGGAAATTTTTTGTTTGATTATTCAGATCATGAGTGTTGGAAGACAGGCATCCTTGTGGAGTTGGTAATAGATGAGAAGGGATTAAATGTAAAATACCATGCTGTCACAAAGATTCAAAATGGTGTTGAGGCAATGGATGAAATGAGCATTCTGGATGGATTTGCTGAGCGATCGAAGCAGATCAGCGAAGAAGGCATGATAGAAAAACTGTATTCGGATTTTTCGGAAAGGAAACTGATAGATTATGAAATGGCAATGCTTGGACGGCTGGGAAGAAATTATTTCTTCAGAGGTTTAAACAAACTTCTGAAGCACAGACTTGCAAAGATGTTTTATACCCGGCAGATGAAAGCGGTGCTGTGGAATTATATAACATGTGAAGCACATCGTGAAATATTTCTGGAAGGACTATCACGCTCTTGGAAGAGAGACAAGGGGTAAATGGGGATGTGAAATGATAAAAGTACTGATGGTATCCTGTGAAGGCCTGGGAAATGGCGGCGTTCAGTCAGTCATGATAAACATTATCAGAAATCTGAAAAATGAAATGCATTTTGATATGCTTTTGTTTACCTCAGAGCATAGATACTATGATGATGAATTTGAACAATACGGGCGGATATTTCGTATTCCTAAATATGAAGGAAGAAACAGGATTCGGTCCAGGCTGGATTATTATATCCGTTACAACCGTATTTATCGGAGGACAAAAGATATTTTACTGCGTGAAGGGCCCTATGACGTCATTCACTGCAATAATTATTTTGAAAGCGCGGCTTGTCTGAAGGCGGCGGCAGAGTGCGGGGTAAAGGTCCGCATAGCACATTCGCACAGTGCTGTGCCTGAAAGCGAGGAGCATATCTGGACGAGAGTATATCAAAATCGCTTACAAAAAGGAGTGTTGTTCTGGGCTACGGATTTGATCGGATGTTCTTCGCCTGCGGCGGATTATCTGTTTGGTAAAGGGACAAAGCATAATGGAAAACGATATGTGATTACAAATTGTATTGATCTGGCCAGGTTTGACAGAAGCAGGTATGCGCCGGATAAGCGGCGGCATTCATTTATTCATGTAGGCGCGATGGGAGAGGTTAAAAATCAAAAATTCGTATTGAGAGTATTTGTACAGATCTGGGAGAAATGTAGAGATGCAACATTGGTTTTTATCGGAAGCGGGGAGGAAGGTTATCTGAAAGAAATGAAAGATCTTACGAAAGCCTTTGGGATCGAAGCCTATGTACAATTTCTTCCTCATGACGCGGATGTGCCCAAATACCTGGCGGAGGCAGAATATATGATATTCCCCTCCAGGTATGAAGGGTTTTCCCTGGCATCTGTGGAAGCTCAGGCCATGGGAGTGTTCGTATATGCGTCAAACGCCGTACCGCGAGAGGCTGATCTGGGGCGGATGGTCTTTTGGGAGACAGGCGAAGGAGAAGTGTTTTGGGCGAACAAAATACTGGAGGATATGAACCGTCCGAAAAAAACAGCTGACATCGACATAAATAAAGCGGGGCTGGAAAATTATGTTAATAAGATGCGGCTTGTCTATCAGGGAGGATACTCAGGATGAAAACGGGAATTATTACGATGCATTTTCCTGAGAACTATGGAGCGGTTTTGCAGGCATATGCGTTGCAACAGTATACTTCACGGTTTTGTGAGGTGGAAATCATTAATTATATTCATAATCCTAAATATTCTCGTAAAAGCAACAGCATATTGACGTTATTTCGTAAGATCAGAGCCACAGGGGGCAAAATCAAAAGGATAGGGAGGGATATTCCCGGATACATAGAGCGGAAGAAAAGAGCAGAAAAATTCAGCGTGTTTCAAAGAGAATATTTTAAATTATCTCAAAATACTTACCATGGAGACAGAGAGATTTTTGCGGCGCCTCCTCGATATGATTTCTATATATCCGGCAGCGATCAGATTTGGAATACAAATATTACAAATAATTCGGCGGCGTATTACTTAGGGTTTGTAAATTCGGGAAAAAAATATTCCTACGCATCAAGCTTTGGCCATAGGAATCTTACGGATAAAGAATATGAATTTTCTCAAAAGTATCTTAGCTTGTACGCGGATATTACTGTCAGGGAGAGCATGTCGGCGAGGCAGCTGAGCGAATGGTTGGGCAGGCCGGTTGAAGTGATGACGGACCCGGTTTTCCTTTTATCAAAGGCTGAATGGACCGGCATGGTCAAGAGGGTTGAATGCTTAAAGGACAGGGATTTCATATTTGTTTACAATATGCAGTATAATCAGGCGATGATAAGAACGGTCAAAGCCGTAGAGAAATATGGATTAGCGATCATTGTGGTAAACGGAGGTGGAACAAAGATCCATTATAATGCCCGGGAACTTAAAGACTGTGGACCACAGGAATTTTTATGGCTTATTTTAAACGCAAAATATGTGGTGACTAATTCTTTTCACGGAGCAGCATTTTCATTGATTTTTGGAAAAAACGTTTGGATTTGTGAGCATACGGTCAGGAATCTGAGACTGGAAGAATTGTTGTCATGGGGTAAAAGTGAGGATAAACAAATAAGGGAGGACAGTACATGGACAAACATTGACGAGAAAATGGTGGATGGACAAAAAGTTTATGACATGATTGATGTGGAGAAGGGACGGCACTATATACAGGAAATACTGGGGAGATAAGAAGATAATGTCAGAATCCAGAATTAGAAATTCTGTAAAAAATATGGCGATGAACTTCTGCAACAAGGGGATTTCTCTTGTTATAAAGTTTGTGCTGAGAACTATATTTATTCATACCTTATCCGCAGAGTATCTCGGAGTTAATGGCCTGTTCGCTAATATTTTAACTATTCTTTCTCTTGCTGATCTTGGATTTGGTTTAGCGTTGCCTTACAGCCTATATAAGCCATTGAAGGAAAAGGACCAGATTAAAATCAGTCAGTTGATGGATTTTTATTCCCATGTGTATCGGATCGTTGGTTTTTGCGTTTTGATTTTGGGAAGTTTGCTGATACCCTTCCTGGAAGTGATCGTCGGTGGGCAGGATATTGCGAACCTTACGATTATCTATTGCCTGTTTATCATTAACAGCAGCGCTTCCTATCTGTTTATATATAAAAGGACGCTGATAACAGCCGATCAAAAGGACTATCAGGTGACAGCCATTGATACGATGGGACAAATCGTTATTGCTGTTTGCCAGAGCATCACACTTTTTCTTTTCAGAAATTATATTGCGTATCTTGTTATACAGATTATTGGAACAATAGGAACGAATCTGGCTATATCTTATAGATGTGACGTCATATATCCGTTTATTAAGAAAAAGCCTGAAAAAAAGATGTCTCGCTATGAAGTGGGAAAGACAAGCAAAGATGTGTATGCGTTAATGCTGTATAAAGTGGCCAATGCAGTAGAATCCGGAACAGATAACCTGATAGCCACGCAATTTGTTGGTATTGTAACAGTTGGCATTTTATCCAATTACACATTGATTATTCAGGCGTTTATGTCGATGCTGACGACATTATTTTCATCTCTTACAGCAAGTATTGGAAACATGATCGTCTCAGAAAATGAGGATCGTGTTTATGAAGTTTATCGGGCGTTAAATTTTGTTTCATTTTGGTTTTATGGAGCGATAGCTGTATGTTTACTGTTATTGACCCAACCATTTATCGGGAATATATGGCTGAGTGAAAGCTATCTGCTGGATTCTTCCGCTGTTTTTTTAATCGTATTAAATTTTTATATAGGAGGAACTCAGAATATGAATTCCTCCTACAGGAATGCATACGGATTGTTTTGGCAGGCCAGGTATCGCCCGGTCCTGATGGTTTTAACCAATATTGGAAGTTCGGTGATTTTAGCCGGGCCTTTCGGACTGACGGGAATATTGCTTGGAACTACAATAAGCCGGGTTTTTACTGTTGGAATAATGGATCCGTATATTGTACACAAACATGGACTTCATAGAGACGTACGACGGTATTATGTGGATTACGCCTTATATCTGGCAAGCGTGATGGGAACATATACGTTGTGCAAATATGCTCTTGGATGGTTAAAACCTCTGGGAATTATCTCATGGTGTCTAAAGGGAGCTTTTGCCTTTGTCATAACAAATATATGTTTTATGCTTTTATTTTTTCAGACGAAACGTTTTAAATATTTGGCGGGAATCGTCAGGAGGCGGTAGATTTATATGATGGAAATTACGTCCGAACATAGCTGCACAGGGTGCGCAGCATGTCAGAATATATGTCCAATGGATGCGATAACAATGGATTCCGTAAGGCGGGGCTTTCGATATCCTGAGATTGATCAAAGTAAGTGTGTGAATTGCGGAAAATGTATAAAGGTCTGCCCTGCAAATCGAGATTCGGGTTTTGGAAATCAACCGCTTCTTACCTATGCTTTCAGGCACAAAGAGAGGGATGTGCGAATGCGCAGCACTTCTGGAGGAGCATTTACGGCTATATCCGACGCGATTTTTCTTCGTCAGGGTGTCGTCTATGGGGCTGCATTTGACGAATCCTTAAATTTAGTTCATATGAGCGCACCAGACCGGGAATCAAGAGACCAGATCAGAGGCGCAAAATATATTCAGAGTGTCATTGGGCTGACATTCAGAGACGTGAAAAAAGATTTACAACAGAAAAAACAAGTGCTGTTTACAGGTACGCCATGTCAGGTCGCGGGCTTAAAAAGCTTCTTGGCAAAAGATTATGATAATTTATACACTGTAGACATCGTGTGTCATGGTGTTCCCAGCCGGGAAGTGTGGAGAGCCTTTATTACCTGTCTGTCAGAGAAGATAGGAGAGGTTTCTCATTTTGATTTCAGATATAAACCGAATGGCTGGCATGGTTCCAAAATCCGTGTTATCACCAAAAAGGGTGATGTAGTATATAATACGCATTTGACGAGAAGTTTTAGTGATATTTATTTTGGAAGGTACATTATTCGGGAGTCATGCAGGGATTGTAAATATAAATGCGATCGGCGGACGGGGGATATCACGATTGGGGATTTTTGGGGATTTGACGATTATGATACCACCTATAAAGATGAACAAGGGGTATCGCTGGTGCTGGTGAATACGCCACAGGGGAAAGCATTGATTGAAAAAATCAGAGAAGCCGGAGATTTTAGAGAGGCGAGCTTAGACAGAATTCCTCAGACAAATATCAATAAAAAATCGGAAAATCAATCGAGAAATACGGAAAAATTTTGGGATGATTTTGTGACAAAGGGCTATGAATATGTCGCCAAAAAGTATACGGAATACGGGTGGAACAATCGCTTGAAAAAAAGGATAATGGCAAGCGGCAGAGTAATATTCAGAAAAATCAGAGGGCGTATATGATAAGTTTGGTTCAGTTTTCTTTATTGGTGATTTTGGGTGGATATTTATTTGACAGGTATATCGTGGAGGTTTTACCTGTCGGGTTTTCGGCATTGATTCTAATTCTATATATTCTTGCATTTTTTCAGCAGCTCCAGATGATAGAGGTGGTTTTACTGGTTAGTTTATTGGCAATGGGAATTATCCTTAAGAGAAAACAAACGACAACCCATGATATAGCCAGATATGTAAAAGACCAGCTTAAGTCACCGGGGACATATTGTCTTTTTATTCTTTTTCTGATCTTAAGCGTATCATTAATGCACCGGCGCGTGCAGGAACTGGATGATTATAAGTATTGGGCTGCTGCTGTCAAGTCTCTTCTTGCGAGAGGGGGCTATGAGACAACGAATCATTTGTTTATTGTTTCGTATGGGGATTACCCTCAAGGATTACCGTTAATTTTATGGTGGTTTGAACATATTTTGGGTTCATGGCATGAAAATATATTATATATGGGCTTTATGTATTTTGCCATGAGCTTTTTGCTTCCCATGACTCGAAACATATGGATTGAGAATCGGATAATACGGATTTGCTTTTGTACTGTGGTCTCTTTTCTGTTATATGCAATTAGTACCTCCTATACCCGTTTTGGTATTTCTCTTGAACCGGATCGGGTAATGGCTTTAATCTATGCCGGAGCCTTGACAAGCATTGTTGACGATAAAGAAGATGTATTTACATATGTAAGATTATCTTTGTATATGACGGCTGTCATACTGATGAAGTCCATAGGGTTTGTGTGGGCCTTTGCCGCTTTTTTTCTTTATCTGGCATTACGGAAAGCGAAGAAAAAAAGATTTACCAAATGGGACTTTGCAGTTGCCGTGGTCCCGCTCATTGTGCTGGTAAGCTGGAATGTATTTTGTCTGTACACAAAGAGAAGGGCATATTTGACCCAGAATATGTTTGATGCATTTCAGGGAGGGTGGCTTAGGGAGTTGCAGTCGCGCTCGTTTATTATCCGGATTTTTTTGAGAAACTTATTTGTCGAACCATTAAACTGTGCATCCACTGTGCTGAAAACTACTTTTGGCATTAATCTTTCGCCAGTGGGCTTTCTGGCTGTATATGCTGTCTTGGCCATATTTATAGGTATAAAAAAGATATGTAGTTCTGCGGAACTAAAAACAATGGTAATATATAGTTTTTTAACAGGATTTTTCTATCATATTATATTGTTATGGGGCTATTTATTTATGTTTTACAACGAATTTTCGGAAATAAAGTACCTTCATATGCAGAACCTGACCTCGCATTATGCAGGCCCCTTTTATATTGGAACATTGATTTTATTCCTGGAAATCATACTCAATAAAGGAAAGCCGGAAGGATGCCTGAAAAGCAGGGAATGCGACAGGGACACGCTAAAGAAAAAGAACAAAAAGGCGTGGATAACAAGATATGTATTTTTTGCAGTCATTATGGCGGCACTGCCTAATTATCCTTTGACATACAGGTATTTGGCAGAATACCAAAAACCGGAAATTGAAAAATCGAATCTGGAGGCAAGATCGAAATACACGGAAATCCTGGCGCCATTTACGGATGCCGTGAAAAACATTCCGGATCAATTAAACAGTCAGGTTTGCTTTTTGACAACTGCCAATAACGGAATTCTGCGATCTTATCTGCACTACTTTACCTCGCCGTTGTCTGTCTTAGATATATATACGGATGAGATTGAGATGGATGATTTGGCAGAACAGCTTATGATTGCGGGGAGTGACTACTTTTTTATTTTCGACTCCTTTGACCAAACACAGACAGAAAAGCTAAGGAACCTTGGCCTGCATGTAAACACATTGTACCAGGTGGACTGGACGGACGGGAAAATGTGCTTTATCGCGTTGGGTACATAATGCCGCCTGAAGATAAGGGAGAGTTTAAAAGACATGGGTTCTGTTTGGGTTGTCATTCCTTCCTATGAGCCGGATGAAAGACTGTTTTCTTTGTGTAAGGAGCTGGTTGGTTCTGGGATTAAAAAAATTGTAGTGGTAGATGACGGAAGCGGGGAGGCATATGACAGGATTTTTAATCAAGTTCGGATGTTGAATCTTGTTGTGCTCACGCATTTTGAAAATTTGGGAAAAGGCAGGGCGCTGAAAACTGCTTTTAACTATCTTCTCGTAATAGAAAAAGACCTGATAGGGTGCGTTACCGCAGACTCGGACGGGCAGCATACGGTAAAGGACATTATTGAGTGCATAACAAGAATGCAGATATCGTCGGATAAGCTGCTGTTGGGCTGTCGGGTATTTAATGCAGATATGGTGCCGTGGAAAAGCAGAGTTGGAAATACGCTTACGAAAAGAGTATGCCAATATTTATGTGGCTTGAAAGTTTCGGATACACAGACAGGGCTCAGGGGTATTCCTGGTGCTTTTATGAGGCAGTGTTTAAGTGTTCCAGGAGAGAGATTTGAATTTGAGACGAATATGCTTCTTGCTGCAAACGCCTGTATGGATATAGATGAGTTTCCTATTGAGACGGTATATGACTCTAAGACTCATCATCGGACACACTTTGATCCAATAAGAGATTCCATAAAGATATATAAGATTTTTGGCCGGTATTTTATGAGTTATATTCTTTCTTCTCTGTCGTCTGCTCTGTTAGATCTTTATCTGTTTGATTTTGTCTGCACGATGTTAAGAGGACAGGCAGGAGGAGTCACACATGTAATTATAGCTACAATTTTTGCCCGAACAGTTTCTTCTGTATACAATTATTTCGTGAATTACAAAATTGTGTTTAAAAGCCGGAAAAGAAAAGATGTGGCTGCGGCCGGTTATTTTGCTTTGGTGATTGCGCAGATGGTTATGAGCGCTGCGATGGTGAGCGTAGGTGTGAAGGTGTTTCCTGTCTGGCAAGAAGTCTGGATTAAAATAATGGCGGATGCCTTCTTGTTTTTTGTGAGCTATAAAGTGCAGCAGCAATTTGTTTTTTCATGAGATATGAAATAACGGTAATCATTTAAAAAATTGAACTGTGGAAAGGAAAATCTATGAAAATCTCCGTAGCTGGCACCGGCTACGTCGGTTTGGTCGCCGGCGTGTGCTTTGCCGAAAAAGGCCATCATGTTACCTGTGTGGATGTGGACGAAGAAAAGATTGCCCGGATGGAATCCGGGATTTCACCAATTTATGAGCAGGATCTGGAAAAGCTGATGCAGAAAAATCATGCTGCCGGTCGCCTGCGCTATACGATAGATTACCAGTCCGCCTATCGGGACGCTGACGTTATTTTCATCGGCGTTGGTACGCCGGAACAGCCTGACGGATCGGCGAATCTTTCCTACATAGCCGCCGTATCCCGTCAGATCGCCCAGACTATTGAGAAGGATTGTCTGGTAGTGGTGAAGTCTACGGTTCCGGTGGGGACGAATGATAAGGTAGAGCAGTTTATCCGGGATTTTCTGGTACACGACGTACATGTGGAGGTGGCGTCCAACCCGGAGTTTCTGGCCCAGGGGACGGCCGTGCGGGACACGCTCCATGCGGCCCGCATCATCATCGGAACTGAGTCGGAGTGGGCCAGAGACCGGCTACAAGCGGTCTATCGGGATTTTGAACCACCGGTTGTGTCTGTCAGCCGCCGCTCGGCCGAGATGATTAAATACGCTTCCAACGATTTCCTTGCCCTGAAGATCTCCTATATGAATGATATTGCCAATCTTTGCGAGTTGGTGGGAGCTGATGTGGAGGATGTGGCCAGAGGGATGGCCTATGACAGAAGAATCGGTGACCGGTTCCTGAATGCGGGAATTGGTTATGGCGGGTCCTGCTTTCCCAAGGATACCAAGGCATTAAAATATCTGGCATTTCAGCATGGGTATCGTCTGCGAACCGTGGAGGCGGCAGTAGAGGTCAATGCCAGGCAGAAGACCATACTTTTTAAGAAGGCCTGCGACCGCATGATTACCTTTCAGAATCTGCACGTGGCGGTTCTGGGCCTGACATTTAAGCCTGGGACCGATGATTTGCGGGAAGCTCCCTCTTTGGACAATATTCCGCTGTTGTTAGCAGCAGGTGCGGATATCGTGGCCTTTGATCCGGTGGGAGAGGAGAACTTCCGAAAGCGGTATCCGGAAGGTCCGGGTCCTGAGGGAAAAGGAAGTATTCGATATGCGGAGAATACAGAGGAAGCGCTAAAGGGGGCGCATATCTGTTTTGTGTTTACCGGGTGGGATGAAATCCGGTCGCTGAGACCTGAGCAGTTTCACAGGGCCATGCATACGCCGCTGGTATACGATGGAAGGAATCTTTATAATCCGCAGGCCATGGGAGAGGCCGGAGTAGAATACTACTGCATCGGCCGGTGAGAGGGAGGAAAATATGCTGAAAAAAAATATAGAGCTGTCCGGACGGACGGTTTTGATTACCGGAGCGGCCGGGTTCATCGGCTCCTGTTTGGCACAAACGCTTCTGAAGACAGTGGAGGGGATCCGGATCGTCGGTGTAGATAACATGAACGATTACTATGATGTCTCCCTGAAGGAATATCGTCTGAAAGAGACAAAGAAGCTGGCCAGAGAGAAAGAAGAGGGAAGCGAAAGACCGTTTCTCTTTATCCGTGGGGATATCGGAGAACAGGAGCTGGTCCGGGAACTGTTTGAGCGTTACCGGCCGGAGATCGTAGTCAATCTGGCGGCTCAGGCGGGGGTCCGCTACAGTATCACAAATCCGGATGCATATATTGAATCCAACCTGGTGGGATTTTATAATATTTTGGAAGGCTGCCGTCACAGCTATGACTATGGACAGGCCGGGGTGAGGCATCTGTTGTATGCCAGTTCTTCGTCAGTCTATGGGAGCAACCGGAAAGTGCCATACTCGGTGGAGGACAAAGTAGATCATCCGGTTTCGCTCTATGCGGCCACAAAGAAGTCCAACGAGCTGCTGGCGCATGCCTACGGTAAGCTGTATGGGATTCCGTCCACAGGGCTGCGCTTCTTTACGGTGTATGGTCCGGCAGGGCGTCCGGATATGGCGTATTTTGGATTTACGGATAAGCTGGTACGCAATGAAAAAATCCGGATATTTAATTATGGAAATTGCCGCCGGGACTTTACCTATATTGACGATATCGTGACCGGCGTGATGGAAATTATGTGCCGTCAGCCGGGAGAAAATCCGGACGGGGTGCGGTATAAGATATATAATATAGGAAACAATCACCCGGAGAATCTGATGGATTTTGTGGATGTGCTGTCGAAGGAGCTGAAAGGGGCGGGAGTACTGCCGGAGGAATATGATCTGGAAGCTCATATGGAATTGGTTGAGATGCAGCCAGGTGATGTGGAGACGACATATGCGGATACGACGGAGCTGGAGAGGGACTTTGGGTTTAAACCGGAGACCGGCCTGCGGGAGGGACTGAGACAGTTTGCGCAGTGGTATAAAGATTTTTACGGTCAGAAGGCGTAAAGAAAAAACACTTGACAGCCCTCCCTTTTTCGTGTATGATACACAAGGTGATTTCAATGGAGAAAATCCTCAGACAGACATTATTATACGATTTCTACGGCGAGCTGCTGACCGGCCACCAGCGAAGGATCTACGAGGACGCCGTCTTTGGAGACCTGTCGCTCGGTGAGATCGCCGAGATGCAGGGCATCAGCCGCCAGGGCGTACACGATCTGATACGACGCTGTGACCGGGCGCTGGAGGAGTATGAAGAGAAGCTTCATCTGGTGCGCAAGTTTTCCGAGACAAGAAAGCAGATCGAAAAGATCCGCAGCCTGGCCGGAGAAGGCGGACAAGAGTCCATATCTTTATCCGGGCCGGAGCTGTCCGGGCGGCTGGAACAGATCAGGACATTATGCGACAGGGTGTTAGCGTCCCTGTAGAGCTGAGAGAGTCCTGGAGGAGATATTTCGGGCAGCAGTTATAAAGGAAAGAATGCAGAACCGACTGAGTGAAGGAGAACTGCTTTATGGCATTTGAGAGCTTATCCGATAAACTTCAGAATATATTCAAGAACCTGCGCGGCAAGGGCCGCCTGAGCGAAGCGGATGTGAAGTCCGCCCTGAAGGAAGTCAAGATGGCGCTTCTGGAGGCCGATGTAAACTTCAAGGTCGTGAAGCAGTTTGTGAAGTCCGTGGAGGAGCGGGCTGTGGGGCAGGACGTGATGAACAGCCTGACACCCGGTCAGATGGTCATCAAGATCGTCAATGAGGAGCTGGTGGAGCTGATGGGCGCCCAGGCTGTGGAGCTTTCTCTGCGGCCGGCTTCCGAGATCACGGTCATCATGATGGCAGGTCTTCAGGGCGCAGGTAAGACGACCACCACGGCCAAGCTGGCGGGCAAGCTGAAATCCAGAGGCCGCCGTCCGCTCTTGGTGGCCTGCGACGTGTACCGTCCCGCTGCCATCGAACAGCTGAAGGTCAATGGAGAGAAGCAGGGCGTGCCGGTATTTTCCATGGGTGACAAGGAGAGCCCGGTGAAGATCGCCAGGGCTGCCCTGGAGCACGCGGCGAAGAACAGCAATAATATCGTGATACTGGATACGGCGGGTCGCCTTCATATTGATGAGGATATGATGACGGAGCTGCAGGCCATTAAGAGCGAGGTGGGGGTGCATCAGACCATTCTGGTGGTGGATGCCATGACCGGTCAGGATGCGGTGAATGCCGCGGGCGCTTTCAATGAGAAAGTGGGAATCGACGGCGTGATTCTGACGAAGCTGGACGGCGACACCAGAGGCGGAGCCGCTCTCTCGATCCGCTATGTGACAGGCAAACCGATTCTGTATGCCGGTATGGGAGAGAAGCTTTCGGATCTGGAGCCATTCTATCCGGACCGTATGGCCAGCCGTATTCTGGGGATGGGCGATATCCTGACGCTGATCGAGAAGGCAGAAGCCGAATTCGATGAGGAGAAGGGCCGTCAGCTGGAACGGAAGATGAAGAAAAACGAGTTCGACCTGAACGATTTTCTGGATTCCATGCAGCAGATGAAAAAGATGGGCAGCCTCGCCGATATCATCGGTATGATTCCCGGTCTGAATCGACAGATCAAGGGGCAGGAGATCGATGAGAAGCCGTTAAAAAAGACGGAAGCCATCATTCTGTCCATGACGCCGAAGGAGCGCAGCAATCCTAAGTGTATCAACCCTTCGAGAAAGATCCGCATCGCCAAGGGCGCAGGAGTCCAGGTGCAGGATGTAAACCGGCTCTTAAAGCAGTTTGATCAGATGAAGCAGATGATGAAACAGATGACCGGCCGCAGAGGTAAAAGAGGTGGCTTCGGCTTTCCCTTTTAAATAGATATGAGAATAATTCCAAGGAGGTGAAAATACGATGGCAGTTAAGATGAGACTGAGAAGGATGGGCCAGAAAGCAGCTCCGTTCTACCGCATCGTGGTAGCGGATTCGAGATCTCCCAGAGACGGCAGATTTATTGAGGAAATCGGCTATTATGATCCCACGAAAGATCCCAGCGTTATCAAGATTGATGAGGAACTGGCTAAGAAATGGCTCTCCACAGGCGCACAGCCTACCGAAACGGTTGCTAAGCTTTTAAAGATCGCCGGCATCGAGAAATAATCTGCGGAGGTAGATCCCATGAAAGAGTTAGTGGAAGTGATTGCCAAGTCCCTGGTAGACGATCCGGATGCCGTGGTGGTGACAGAGAAGGAAAACGAGAAGGAATTGATCGTGGAGCTGAATGTCGCCCCCGCCGATATGGGCAAAGTCATCGGCAAGCAGGGCCGTATCGCCAAGGCGATCCGCTCTGTGGTAAAGGCGGCGTCATCAAAGGACGAGAAAAAGGTGATTTTGGAGATTCAGTAGGTTCCATGGGCGGCGATTGCCGCCCCTTTTATGTTGGAACAGAGGAAGGAAAATAAGGAGAGTGACTATCGGTATGGAACAATATCTGCGGGTAGGTGTGATTGCGTCCACCCATGGGGTTCACGGCGAGGTGAAGGTGTATCCGACCACAGACAGCCTGGAGCGCTTTCGGGATCTGAAAGAGGTGGTGGCGGTGACGGCCAGGAATGAGAAGAAGCTTCTTTTGGTGGAGGGAGTAAAATTTTTCAAACAGTTTGCCATTCTGAAATTCCGGGAGGTCGCCACCATGGACGAGGCCCAGAAATATAAGGGCTGCGATCTGATGGTGTCCAGAGAAAACGCCCAGCCTCTGGCGGAAAATGAATATTATATCGGAGACCTGTTGGGACTTACGGTGGAGACGGAGGAAGGCGAAAGCCTCGGCATCCTGGCGGATGTGCTTCAGACCGGAGCCAACGACGTCTATGTGGTAAAACGGCCGGACGGCAGAGAGCTGCTGCTTCCGGTGATTAATTCCTGTATACTGGATGTGGACCTGGAGAAAGGGCTGGTAAAGGCTCATTTGATGGAAGGGCTTTTAGATTTATGAGATATTATGTGTTGACCCTGTTTCCTGAGATGGTGGAGCAGGGCTTGAAAACCAGTATCCTGGGACGGGCCCAGAGTCAGGGGCTCATCAGCCTGAAGGCGGTGAATATCCGGGATTTTTCGGAGAATAAGCATGGCCATGTGGACGATTATCCCTATGGCGGCGGCGCAGGCATGGTCATGCAGCCGGGGCCGGTTTACCGTGCCTGCGAGGCTGTGGAGGCAGAGATCGGCCATGGGGCCCGGGTGATCTATATGACGCCCCAGGGACGCGTGTTTGACCAGAATATGGCGAAAGAGCTGGCAAAAGAGGAGGAGCTGATTTTTCTTTGCGGCCATTACGAGGGGATCGACGAGCGGGTGCTGGAGCAGAAGGTGACAGACTGCGTATCCATCGGTGATTATGTGCTGACCGGAGGCGAGCTTCCGGCCATGGTGATGATAGACTGTATTTCGCGTCTGGTGCCCGGCGTGCTGAATAACGATCAGTCCGCAGAGATCGAATCCTTTCATGATAATCTGCTGGAATATCCCCAGTATACCAGGCCGGAGGAGTTTATGGGGATGCGGGTGCCGGAGGTGCTTCTGTCCGGCCATCATGCCAATATCGAGCGCTGGCGGCGGGAAGAATCCATACGGCGTACGCTGGAGCGCCGCCCGGATCTGCTGCCGGACGCTCATCTGACGGACAGGGAGAGGGAGTATTTGGATGGTCTGCAAAAGGGGTAGGCTGTTTGCAGGGGGAGGGGAGGGGGAAGAGAGGGACGCCCGGTTCCTGAGGGGATTCCCGGCCGGACGCGCTCTCGCTCCGTGCAGGAGGCAGCGGCTCTAAGTTCGCGCTTCGCTGCCGCTTGCGCTCACTAAGTGCCGGCGTCCTGCAAGGGTCCGGCCGGGAATCCCCTCAGAAACCGGGCTGTTTCTTTACCTTCCCCCCCGTACCCTGCAAGGGGCAGCCGTTGTGGTGCTGCAAGTTTTTGTTTGATGCTTTTTGGGGGACTGTTTTGCGGGTTTTGGTGGAGGAGGGAGGGGTGTGTGTTGTGCAGGGGATTGCTTGTTTAGACAGGGTATCTTATGGCCCGGGGGACAATCCCAAAGTTTGTGTAAACCTCCAAACTGATGTAAGATAGAATTACTCAGTTTGGAGGTATTATTATGGCAAGAAAAAACGAAAGCCCACAAAAAGCAGCAATGCGGGAAATGATGCGCAGCTATCTCAAAGAGAATGACATCAGCATTAAAAACGGAACGGATGTAAATGCCGTCATGCGCGACATGATGTCCGTGATTCTGGAAGATGTACTGGATGAAGAGCTGGACGAAGAACTCGG
>JAAVZR010000048.1 GCA_022791755.1 Lachnospiraceae bacterium | reverse complement strand
CCAAATACAGTATAACACTGGAGGACGAGAAAAGCGAGAAAAGTTTTGTGAACACCTCGATTTTTTTACCGAGGACACTAAATTCCCGTTTTTATCAAAGAGAAGCATTGAAGACGGAGGAAGATAGGGGTGCGCTACTTGGTTATCAGGAATTCCATGTAATCAGGAGACCAGTCAGAAAAGACTTTTTTACTGGTCTCCAAAAAGAAAAATTTCCAATTACATTTCCAACACCCACGGCACAATGTCTCTATATCAGCCACTGCGATTTCCGTATTTCCTGATTACATGGTATCTGCGATAATAGTATTAACGGACATCCAGGTCCGTTCAAATATTATTATCAGGAGGGATACCATGAAAGTACAGTTATTGATTGACCAGGTGCTGGCCGAAGCGATGTGGCTCGGCCAAAGGCCCCACGGCGCCTACAGGAGTTATTGGGAGATTTATAACCCGATCACCACATTTTTCCGTGACAGGGGTTTGGAGGGCTATTCCCCGGAGGTTATTCAGGAATACATCGGCTGGGTAACAGAGAAATACCGGAACGGGAAAATCAAGCGCGAACGGCACTCCATGCTCACAACAGCGGCAAGGCGGGTCGCCCATTTTGAACGGACCGGCACTTATCTCTGGAATGTTCCATTTTGAAGAAATGAAAAAAATAAGAAATGCTATTTCTCATATTTCCGTTGAAAGTAAACGTACTTTTAGTGGGCTTGTTCGTAGCAAATTAGGAGTTCTTCCACCTAATGTTACCACATCAAGTTTTCTGAACACTATTATACCAAATTCAACAACAACTTTTTTTAATTATTATAAAGACGTAATAATTAGTGCTATGACTAATATATCTAATCCATAGTTATATGTAACGAGAGTTGATTTTTGCAATGAATCAACTCTCGTTTTGCACCCTGTTTGTCAGCGTCATTGATAAGTTAGTTTCTATACTTCCTTATCAACGTAAACCTCAGAGCCTGAGCGGTTTTTCTTTTGAAGGAGCATGTTACAGCCCCTTTACATCTCTTATGGAATATCTATTCTCTGTGCATGGAGAAGCTCTCCAGATCCACATGTTCTTCCAGATTTTCCCAGATCTTCCGGCTGTCGGCCTGAGCTAACAATGCCTGGCGGTCCTTACGGGAATCAAATTCACATTTGGCGCAGCCGGGTCCGGCGACACAGCCGCCTTCGCAGGCCATGCCTTCGGCGAAATCCGCCGGCAGCTTACCGGCCCGCAAGAGGGCGAGAGCTTTCTTGCATTCCCGGGCGCCGTTTAAGACCATGACATTTACATCGGCATTCTCTTCCTTTTCTTTCAAGGCCTGCACCACGGCCGCTGTGACGCCGCCGGAATTGGCGAAGCGTTTGCCGTAGACGCTGCCCTGCTGAATAGCTTCCGCCTCCGGCGTCAGTACGATGTTTCTGGCCTCAAACATGCATTGCAGCTCATTGTATGTCAGCACATAATCGGCATTGCCGTGGAGGGCCAGGTCCAGCACCTCGTCCTTTTTGGCCACACAGGGGCCGATGAAGACGGTGATGGCCTCCGGGTCCCGGGCCTTGACCATGCGGGATACGGCGCACATGGGGGATACGGTGGTGGACACATTGGGCAGCAGTGCGGGGAAATGCTTCTTGACCATGTTGACAAAGGCCGGACAGCAGGAGGTGACCTTCTTCTGTCCGTTTTGATAGGCTTCGGCCCATTCTTCCGCCTCATAGGCGGCGGTCAGATCCGCGCCCAGGGCTACCTCCACCACATCGGAAAAGCCCAGCTCCTTCAGTCCCTTTGCCAGGCTTCCCATGGTAATACCCTGGCCAAACTGTCCCTCTCCGGCCGGCGCAGGCAGAGCCACGACCCGTTTGCCGGATAGGATCAGCCGGATCACATCCACCATGAAGGTACGGGAGCCGATGGCGCCGAAGGGACAGGACTCGATGCAGGCTCCGCACTGAATACACTTCTTTTCATCGATCCGCACGATACCGCTTTCCTTGTCCCAGCTGATGGCATCCACAGGACAGGCCCTCTTACAGGGGCGGGTCAGATCCACGATGGCATGGTAGGGACAGGCCTGGGCACATTTACCGCATTCCTTACATTTGTCCATGTTAATGTGGGCCCGGTTGCTCTCCATGGTGATGGCGTCGAAACGGCAGGCAGACTGACATTTTTTGCTGACGCAGCGGCGGCAGTTGTCCGTGACCTGATAATGCCCCAGCGTACATTCCTCACAGGCCGAGCTGATGACCTGTACGATATTGGCGCTGTGCGTACCGGCGCCGGGGGCTTTTCCCTCGGCCAGCCGGATGCGCTGGCGGATGATTTCCCTCTCTTTATAGATGCAGCAGCGGAACATGGCTTTTGGTCCCGGAATCATCTGGTAGGGAAGAGAATCCTTTTCCTCATCCAGACGCCCCTCGAAGGCCAGCCTGGCGACTTCGCAGAGTACGGCGTCTTTGATGCTGACAATATTGTCGTCCTGATTTAGTTTGAGCATAAGATAATTCCTCCTCAGTAATATGTGATGGTGACCTGACGTCCCATGGCCTGCATCAGATGAACCAGCTGTTCTACCAGCATCTGTCGGGCCCCCAGATCAAAAGGCAGGTCAGGGTTCTGATGGGCCATATTGATGCCGCGGCCCACCAGCAGGGTCAGATCGGTGCAGTCTTCGATCAGAATTCTGGCGATCCGGGATCCGCCGTTTTGCTTATCCAGCTCGATGAAAAAGGCTTCATCCGGTTCAGGATGCTCCGTATAGCGGCGCAGCAGAGAGACGGTCCGGTTCAGTGTCAATACGCCCTCCGTAACCAGATCCATTCCCTCCATATGCGCTGTGGGCGGAATGTCAGGATCCGGAAAATCCAGCGAGGGAATCAGTGCTTTGTTCAGTATTCGGGAAACAATGGTGGCAGTGGTGCCGCCGCAGACGATACGCCGGGCGTCGCCTTCCATCAGAGCGGCGACAATCTGGCAGTCGTCTGCCGGATCCTTTGGGGGGCCGGTCATCAGATTGACGATCCGGGCCGGGGTGATGCGCATGACGGCCACCGTGGTATCGTCGCCGGGCCGGCCTCCATAGAGGCGCCAGGCAGCCTGGCAGATGGCGTGGGCGATCCGGGAGGCCGCAGGGCTGTCCGCCGCCTGTTTCACGGCATAAGCCGCCATATTATCCCAGGACCAGCCAAAGCCAGGCCCCCGGCCCACACCGGCATGGATGACTCCATCGCTGACCAGGATATACGTGTCCCCGATCCGAACCGGGAAACGGGCTTCTTTGATACGCCGGCCGGCGATCTCCCGGCATGAAAAGGGAATGGTCCGGACGGATCCGTCCCGGATCAGCAGGCAGGCCGGATTATCGAATTCCACCAGATAGGCCAGGCCGTCCTTTGATACCTGCAAAATGCTGAAGGTGGAGTAGGCCACATGGCGTACCTGACAGACCGGCAGCGTGCTGACGATGGTCTCTACGCACTCCTCCAGGGAGGCCCCCTTTAAAAACATGGTTCCCAGTATCTTGGCGGTGAGAGTGGCCAGAATATTGGCTTTCACACCGCTGCCCATGCCATCTGCCAGAATCATGATGTAAGAATCTTCTGTCCGTAAGAGTTCGACCTTGTCTCCGCACAGCTCTTCCCGAAATTTAATCAGGCTTTTACAGGCGCAGTCTCCGCGGATTGTCATATGCGGACCTCCTCGTTGCCCTCGCTGTCCTCCAGAAGGATCCGGCCTATTTTCGTCAGACTCACTTTGGTCTCGGCTGTGGTTTCACCCAGAAGACCGGCGATCTGCTGGGCCACGGTCATCTGTTTGTCAATGACCTGCTGGGCCATGCCGATGGTCTCCAGCTTTCTGGCATATTCTTTGCGCGCCTTTTTCTCGGCCGCAGTGATATCGATGATAGTGGCCAGGGCTCCGTCGTGCTCGGGCAGGTAGACGATGTTCTGAAGAGTAATCAGGTCGTACTGCGGATAGGAGACCTTGCGGCCATGGATATTTTCTTTTGTGGTGAGGACCTCCAGAAAATCGGCCGGGTCAAAGAAATCGGCGAGTTTCATGGAGAGTGCCTGAGCCCTGGATTTGCCGAAATACCGCTCTCCCACAGCGGAGTATTCCAGGATGTCCAGATTGCGGTTTACGATAATGACGATGTTGGGCGAGGTCTCCATGACCAGGTTGGCCAGGGAGGCGGCGTGATCGTGCATGTAGGGAATACACATGCCGGTCTCAGCCCGGCCCTGAAAGACGGCGATGGCCTTTTCGCGGCAGGACGGATACCCGCAGGCGCCGCAGTTGAGTTCGTCGTCGGGAGATTTTTTACCTGTGCGGGCCAGAATCCGTCGAAGCTCCTCTTCGGTCGGAAGAGGGTTCATGGGAGGGGAGGGCTGGAACTGCCGGTCCAGGGAAATGTCCCGGGAAAGCTTCGGCGGCTCGGCAGGCTCCGTCGGTGTCTGTTTTTGATAATCTAATTGCAGCCGCCAGCGGCTTTGGCTTCTGTCAGGGGCCAGAGGACCGCCGATGCAGCCGCCGTCGCACAGATTCATTTCGATAAAGCACCCGTGCAGCTCCTGGCGGGAGAGGCTGTCGCACAGGCGGATACAGTCGGCGATTCCTTCTGCCTGGATTCTGTGAAACGAATCCGGATTATCCGGGGCGGCTTTGACCGATGCCAGGATGCCCCCGGCCACCGGGTAGAGACGGTTGATCTTTGGATGGATTCCGTCGAAGTCCCGGGGAGAGCAGTCCGACAGGTGAATTCTCTCATGGGCCATCCAACCGGCCAGCTCCTGAAAGTCCAGTACGGCGTCGACGGCATCCTGAAAGCGGGGGTCGCAGGCCTCCGCTTTTTTGGCCAGACAGGGACCGGCAAAGACCACCCGGGTATCGGGTCCTAACTGTTTTTTTATCAGACGGCCGTGGGCGATCATGGGGGATACCACGGGCGCCAGCCAGGGGATCAGGTCCGGATAGTACATTTCCACCAGGGATACGACGCCGGGGCAGCAGGTAGTGATGATATTGTCCATCTTCCCCTCGTTCAGAAGACGGATATATTCCGCCGTGACACAGGCAGCGCCTTCCGCGGTCTCGCGGACCTGCGAAAAGCCCAGCCGGTGAAGGGCGGCAGCCGCCTGCCCGGGATCCGTGACAGGCAAAAGCCCCCGAAAGGACGGCGCCAGGGAGAGAACCACGGTCTGCCCGGAGGCAAGCATCCTTTGCACCGCGGGCAGCCGGCTTTCGGCGGTCCTGGCGTTCTGCGGACAGATATTGAGACATTCCCCGCAGCGGATACAGCGATCCCCGGCGATGACGGCGTGAGAATCCCGGATGTCGATGGCTTTGACCTGGCAGCCCCGTACACATTTATAGCAGTGAGTGCAGTGTGAACTGCTGAAATCGATCAGCTTCATCATGCAAGCCCCGGCAGTATCGTGTTTTCAAAAAAGGACCTGGCCGTATCGGGAGAGACGGAATACACGTCCCTGCCATCGACGGTGACGACCACCCCCTGGGCGCAGCTGCCGCTGCAAAAGTCTCCGGCCAGCTGGATCTGACCGGCCAGGTCTTTTTCAGAGATCAGTTTTTGAAAACAGGCAATAACTTCGCGGGAACCTTTCAGGTGACAGGAGCTTCCGATGCAGATCGTAATAGTCATAGATATGTATCCTCCTTGGATATACAGGCACAGCCTGCAGTTTGATAATATTGTACCTTATCAGGCAGAGTCTGTCTACCCCGAAGGGGTGTGAATGATTTCCAATCTTTATACGGAAAATGTGCGAAGAAACCGGTATATTCTGTGATTGAAGATATAACAAAATGGGACAAGCGATGAAAAAGATGACAAAGAGATCCCTGTTGAGAACCGAACGCTTCCTGCCGGTGATTTCGGCAGGGATTTATTTGTGAGATATTTTTCTTGAAGAAATACCTTGACAGATGAAGTATATCATGATATGATAAGCCCATCAAAACGAGAGGAGGCATGGATTTGGCCATATCAGCAGATACGCTGCGCGGATATACCGATACGATCATCCTGACCCAGCTGATGAGAAAAGACAGCTATGGATACGAGATTAATAAGAATGTCCGGCAGTACACAGAAGGAAAGTATGAGTTTAAAGAAGCTACCCTCTATACGGCCTTTAAGAGGCTGGAGCAGGGAGGAATGATCCATTCGTACTGGGGAGAGGACGGTCCCGGAGCCAGGAGGCGCTATTACGCCATCACGGATGACGGAAGGAGACAGTGGGAGGAGAAGAGCCGGGAGTGGCAGGAGACCCGCACGCTTTTGAACGCATTGCTTACTTTGGAGGTTGAATATGAATCGTATTGAGACAAGGATTATTATGATGGTGACGAACCGCCTTCAGGCGGCGAAGGACAGTGAGGCGAAGATGGAGCTGATCGAGGAGCTCAGTGAGAATCTGTATCAGCGGTATCTGGAGCTGACAGGGGACGGCGTGGCGGAGGAGGAGGCGCTCTCCCAGGCCATGGAAAATCTGGGGGATGTGAATGAGCTTCTGGCATATCTGGAAGCGGAGGCCGGAGAGACACAGGCGCAGGAAGGCAAAAATTCCGAGAGCGGCCGCCAGGGCGGATTCTCGGCGGGAAGCTTTGAGAGCGGTCTCGAGGATATGATTAATATGGCGATGTCCACGGTGAAGGCGGCGGTGGACTGTGGTAAGGATGTGGCCCGCGATGTCTCGGAGCAGATCAAAGAGAAATATCCGGACGGAATCTTTTCCTTTACCTTTGAGAAGGGAGAACGGATGGACGCCACCTCCACGATTCCGTCGGACGGGATCCATTCGCTGGAGGTGCGTCTGATGAACGGGGATGTGAATGTAAATCTGCTCTATGAGGCGGAGGAGGAGATCGAGATCACCGGAGATACGGAAGCGATCATGATCGTGCGGCGGGAAGACGGCGTGCTGTCGGTGAAGCAGGGCGATACGGCCAGCTCTTCGTTTCTGTTTAACCGGGGCGTGCGGGCTTCCGACATTGACATCCGGCTGCCCAGGAGGCCCTGGAATAATATCAGTATTACCACGGTGAACGGAGACATTACTATCGGCGAGGGTCTGGAGTGTAACGGACTGGCGGTACAGACCACCAACGGGGATCTGGATATCGACGGGACCACCAGCGGGCGTATGGCCCTCAAGGTGGCCAGCGGCGACGTGGACGGCCGGAATTTAAACGGCGATGTCTATGTGGAGACAAAGAGCGGCGATGTGGAGCTGTCCGGGCGTCTGGGGCGCTGCGGCATATCCACCGCCAGCGGCGACGTGGCCTTCCGGGGGGAGTGCCGGGAGGCGAACTGCTCCAGCATCAGCGGAGATATTGAGCTGACTCCCTATCGTCTGCCTGAGAAGATCAAGGCGTCTACCAAGTCGGGCGACTGTGATATCCATGTGCCCATGGGCTGCGAAGGCTTCCGTCTGCTTTACAGGACGGTCAGCGGAGAATTCTCCACGAATCTGCCCATGACACTGGTGGGCACACAGAAGGGAAAGAGCGGCGAGGCTGTCTATCAGGATGGAGGCAGCTGTGAGATCCAGCTGTCGTCCATCAGCGGAGACCTGGAGGTCCGCAGATAACAGGTATTTGAAGTCATGACAATACCCTCTGTGGGGTAAAATCCCTGCTGAAATTCATGCCCTGACGGCATTTGATTTTCGGCAGGGAAATTTTGTTGCGTGCGGCGGTCGGAAAACAGGGAAATGCTTTTTCACATAAACTTTACGGCAATTTTACAATTTCCTGTGACTGGATTTGATGTTTCTTCTGTATACTTGACATAGAAAAAGGAAAGAACTAGTATACAGGAGGAAGCTATGGATTTTTTTGATTTGCTGACCATGACAGGCGGACTTGCGCTGTTTTTGTACGGAATGCATCTGTTGAGCGAGGGCCTTGAAAAGATTTCCGGAGGGAAGCTGGAGAGGATTCTGGAAAATCTGACCAACAGCCGGTTGAAGGCGGTGCTTCTGGGAGCGGTCGTGACAGCTGTCATCCAGTCGTCGTCAGCCACCACGGTTATGGTGGTGGGCTTTGTGAATTCCGGGATCATGAAGCTTTCGCAGGCGGTAGGAGTCATCATGGGGGCCAATGTGGGAACCACTATCACCTCCTGGGTGCTGAGTCTGGCCGGAATCGAAAGCGGCAATTTTTTCCTTCAAATGGTAAAGCCCACATCTTTTTCTCCGGTTCTTGCCATGACCGGTGTGATTCTTATCATGTTTCTGAAAAACGGGAAAAAGCGCGATACGGGAATGATCCTTGTGGGCTTCGCCATTCTGATGACGGGCATGGACACCATGTCCCAGGCCATGAAGCCGTTGAGCTCGGTTCCCTGGTTTACAGGAATTTTAACTATGTTCAGCAATCCGGTGCTGGGTGTTCTGGCCGGTGCGCTGATCACGGCGGTGATTCAGTCTTCTTCGGCTTCCGTGGGTATTTTACAGGCACTGTGCGCCACCGGAAGCATTTATTATGCGACAGCCGTGCCGGTCATCCTGGGCCAGAATATCGGAACCTGTGTCACTGCCATGATGTCCGGTGTGGGGGCGGGGCGCAATGCCAGACGGGCTTCCATCATTCACCTGTTGTTTAATATCATCGGAGCCGTCGTTTTTATGGCAGTGTTTTATTCGCTGAATGCAGTGATTCGGTTTGAATTTATGAATATTCCGGCTGACCGCGCCGGCATTGCGTTTGTGCATACCGGCTTTAATCTGGTTACGACCTTGGTGCTGCTGCCCTTTGCCGGTGTTCTGGAGAAGCTGTCATTTGCGATCATAAAGCCGGATGAGGAAGAGGAACGGCAGGAGAAGGAGAAGGAGCGCTTTCCCCAAATAGAGGAACGTTTTCTGGAGGCTCCTTCCTTTGCGCTGGAGCAGGCTCATTTTCATGCGAGGAAGATGGCGGAGATCGCGCAGGAGTCTTTAAGCCGGGCGGCGCACATTCTTTTGAACTATGATGAGAGAGAGGCGCAGGAGGTGGAGCGGCTGGAGGCGCTGCTGGACAGATATGATGACGAGATCAGCGGATATCTGGTGAAGCTTTCCGGCAGAAATCTGAATGTTGCGGATTCCAGGAAGCTGGGTATGCTTTTGCACAGTGTGGGGGACTGGGAACGGATCGGAGACCATGCCATGAACCTGACGGAATGCGCCAGGGAAATGAAGCAGAGGAATCAGGGTTTTTCCCAAAGGGCGTCGGGAGAATTAAAAGTTTTTTCGCAGGCTGTCATGGATATCGTAAGTCTCTGTGTGAGTATTTTTCAGTCGGAGGATGCCGCCCAGGCGAAAAGGGTGGAGGCTTTTGAGGAGACGATCGATATCCTTCAAAGGGAGATGAAGCGGCGTCACATGAGACGTCTGGGAAATGGAAAATGTACGGCGCAGATGGGCTTTATTCTCTCGGATATCACCAATGATTATGAGCGAATCGCCGATCACTGCTCGAATCTGGCGATCCATGTGATGCAGCTTCACGGAGACGGCACATACGCCCATGAATACATCCATGCTCTGGAAAAAGGAAAGGGAAGCGAGTTTGACAGACTTCTGAAGGAGTATCTGAAACATTATGAATTACCGGAGGAAAAATGACATGATTTACTGTGTGGAGGATGATGGAAGCGCTCGTGATCTGATGCTGTATGCCTTAAATTCTGCCGGGTTTGACGCGGTGGGGTTTGCGGACGGAGCCGCTTTTTTTGAAGCGTTGAGAAAAGAAATTCCGCAGCTGATTTTACTGGATATCATGCTTCCCGGGGAGGACGGTATTTCTGTTTTAAAGAGGCTGAAAAAGCAGACGGATCTGGCCGGTATCCCTGTTATCATGGCAACAGCCAAAGGGACGGAGTATGATAAAGTCATCGGACTGGATCTGGGTGCGGACGATTATCTCGTTAAGCCTTTCGGCATGATGGAAATGATTTCCAGAATACGGGCGGTCCTTCGCCGTGTTCACCCCAAAGAAGCGGGAAGTCTTTTGCGCATGGGAGGTCTGGAGCTGAATCCGGATACATATGCCGTTTCCGTATATGGCAGACAGGCAGACCTGACGCGAAAGGAGTACCAGCTTCTGTACACTTTTATGGAAAGCCCCGGACGAGTATTTACCCGGGACCGGCTGCTGGAGACGGTGTGGGGAATGGATTACGCGGGAGGAACACGAACCGTGGACGTCCACATCGGAACGCTGCGCATGAAATTAAGAGAATGCGGAGAGCTTATCGAGACAGTGCGGGGGGTGGGTTACCGGCTGACGCGTGAAAAAGGAGAATCCTCATGACAAGACGCATTTTCTATTCGATCTGCCTGGTGGCGCTCACGGTTTTTTTGGCTTCCGTCATTTTATTTATGGGCGGATTATACGAATACTTTTCCGACATACAGCAGGAGCAGCTTAAGATGCAGACAAACCTTGCCGCACAGGGAGTGAACCATGAGGGAATGGATTTCTTCCATGAGTTTGAGGCGACAAATTACCGTATTACCTGGATAGATACGGACGGTAATGTGTTATATGACAGCCGGTCGGATACGGCAGAGATGGAAAACCATTTGGAGCGGGAGGAGATACGAAAGGCTGTAGCCACGGGCTACGGGGAAAGCCGTCGCTATTCGGTTACGCTGCTACAGCGCTCTCTGTACTGTGCGCAGATGTTAAAGGACGGCACGATCCTTCGTCTCTCCATACCACAAAATTCGGCACTGACGGTTCTGCTGGGTATTGCGCAGCCCATCGGCCTTATATTTGCGGTGACACTGATACTGTCGGTCGCCCTGGCGGTGCGGGTTTCCCAAAAAATCGTAGATCCTATCAATAAAATGAATCTGGATCAGCCGCTGTCCAATGAAAGCTATGATGAGCTGGCGCCTTTTTTAAAGAGAATCGGCAGTCAGCAGCAGATGCTGCGGAAACAGGAGGCTGCGCTTCTTCAGGCCGAACAGATGAGGCGCGAATTTACGGCGAATGTCTCCCATGAGTTGAAAACGCCGCTTCATTCCATATCCGGATATGCCGAGCTTTTGAAAAATGATATGGTCAGGGGAGAAGATGTGATTCCTTTTTCGACCAGAATCTATGAGGAGACACAGCGCATGATCCGCCTTGTGGAGGATATCATCAGCCTTTCTCGTCTGGATGAGGGGGCAAAGGATATGGAACGGGAGAGCGTAGACCTGTACGAACTGGCACAAGAGGCGGTCAAAAGTCTGGAGCCGCAGGCAGAGGCGGCCGGCGTCACACTGGAATTACGGGGGACGCATACATGTATCTATGGTATCAGTCAGCTTTTATACGGTATTATTTATAACCTCGTCGACAACGGGGTGAAATATAACCGGGAAAACGGAACGGTAACGGTGGAAATCCAAAGCGCGGGCAAAGAGGCGCTGCTTTCGGTCCGTGACACGGGGATAGGCATTGCCGCCGAACATCGGGAACGCATATTTGAACGTTTTTACCGGATTGATAAAAGCCATTCTAGAAGAGTGGGGGGGACGGGGCTGGGGCTTTCCATTGTAAAGCATGCGGTAAAAATACATGACGGGCAGACGGAAGTGCACAGTATCATGGGAGAGGGGACAGAGGTGACGATCCGTTTTCCTGGCGTTCATTTTGACAAAACCGACAAAACGTACTGAAAAAAGATATACGGAGATATATGTTGACAAGGATGGAACAGATTTTGTATGATAATATAAGAAAGCCTGCCGGCTGGCCGGCTTTTTTCAATAGGACAGACAAAAGGAGAGACAGGGATGGATACGTATTTTGAACAGTGGCTACAGCAGGAAAAAAAGTGGATGGGGGATTACCGGAACCTGATACTGAAGCGGATGGTGAAAAAGACGCTTCCGGCCACGGCTGTCATTTTGGGACTATTGATGGGAGCTATGGGGTTTGTGGGCGGCGGCGATATGCAGGAGGCGCTTTTGATGGCGGCGTCCGGTGTCTTTGCCGGTGCGTTTATCACACTGCTCATCGTTTTGTTTATGCTGCCGGGACTGCGTACCGGGCGTATGGAAAAGGGAATCCGCAAGAAGATAAAGGAACATTCCCTGACGAAAGAGGAGACAGAACAGCTGGGCCGGGAGATGCTGGCGGCGGCGAAGGATCCTCGCTGTCATCTGGATTTCGTCATGTCAGGGCCGGGCTCCAGTGATACGCCGGCCAGTTTCATGGCCTCGGAGCACTATGCCTATCTGAGGGGCGGTTATCCGTTGGTCAATCTGGTGAGACTCTCTGACTGCGGGCAGATCAGGCAGGATGAGGAGAGGAAGACCATGACGCAGAACAATGGGCGTACCCGGAGGATTTATCATTATACATTGTATACGATCGCCTTCTTTTTTCACAGCCATACGGGGAGCGATGATGATCTGGCGGATGCGGCCATGGGATTTTTCAGCAGAAATGTGCGCGATGAGGCGTATGCCATGCTGATGAGATGACAGATGCGGACTATGTGACGCACGCGGAAGGCTTTTCTTCTTACGTTCACATACAGGCAGGATTCGCCCGGATATCCTTTCAAAGAGGGGATATCCGGGCGCTTTTCTTTTACCGTCACCGCAGGGCTTCGGGTGTATATTCATAGAGATACAGATAATTGCGCTCTGTTTCTTCGTCACAGACCTGCATGACAAAGCCGCGGGGACTGTACCAGAAGGAAGCGTATTCCCTGATCCCCTGAGGCGGATTGCGGTCAAAAAAGGTGGCTTCCCCGGTTTCGAGAACTACAAATCCCAGCCGGGTACTGTTGCCGTTCTCATCGAGGACGGACAGGTTTAACAGCGAATGATCATCATTCAGAGAGAAGATGATGTTTTCGCTGTCTGAGACCCCCTCCAGCCGGGTAAAGCTGCCGTCAGAGAGACGCAGGAGGGAGACGGAGCCGGCATTGTAGAAGACAGCATACCCTCCGCCGATAAAATCATAGGCAGGAGAGTCAGGAGAGCCGTCCGCCAGAGACCGGTAGCAGGCACCGGAAAACAGGAGCGTGGACGTCTGCGTCAGCGCGTCATAGAGATAGCCGTCCAGGGAGAAGGAATCTCCCATTCCGTAGAAAAGAGTGTGTTCTCCGGTGGCAAACCAGACAAAGCAGTCCTCCGCGGGGGGCTCGTACACCGGCGGTACGGCGACAGCTCCGGTTTGCAGGTTGATGTCGATGGGAACCAGGGAATCGTGATTCTCACCGGCCATGGCTGTGGCATGACACAGATCGGAGGATATGGACAGATCCGTGATGCAGGGCCAGGCGGACAGATTCACCTGTGCCAGAGGGTCGCTCACCTCTCCCGTGGCCACGTTAAACAGGAAGGGATAGTGATACTCGGTGAGTTGGCCGTCGAAGTTGAAAAATACCTGAACCAGATTCCTGTGCCCCGGAACAGCCTGGAAGTAGAAACGTCCGTCATAGTCGCCTTCCAGCCCGCCGAAGGTACTGCCGATATCAAAACGCTCTTCGGAGTCGGAATAGCCGATCAGGATCTCGTCCCCATATTGCTGCCAGACCACGGTGAATGAGAGAGTGGGGAGCGTGACCTGCCAGGGCAGGGTATCCCCGTCATGGCTCATGACTCCGGGAAGCATTCCCAGATCCACGCTGGCAGTGCGGGAGTGGGAGCTGAGGCGGATCTCACGGAGAAGGCCGTTTTCCAGACTGTAGTAGACCGGATCACCGCCGGCGGGGTATGTGACCAGAAGGAAAGAACCGTCCGGTGTCTGAAGCAGATCCAGATAATCGCTGCTGCTGGCATAAAAGGCCGTAAAAGAAGAATCCAGGGCAGCAGGCCGTACGATGGTCAGACTGCCGGCAGTCTGGGAGAGAAAAGAGTCGGTTTCCGGCGAAGCCGAAGGCTCCTGACTGTTATCCTGCGTTTGGCTGCCGGCTTTATCCGGATCCGTATCGCTGGCCGGTGTCAGGGAGGAGCTCTCTTCTCCTTGAGAAGGGGCGGGAGAAAGCTGCTCTATGGGAGGCGCTTCCACAGTGCCGTGGGTAAAGAAGCGGATCACGGCTTCTCTCAGGGCCGGGCTGGCGGCCAGCGCGGTGGTGGCGCCGGCACAGAGCAGGAAGAAGACGATGAGGGCAGTCCGCCAGACAGGAGCATGCAGCCTGAGACGTCTGCGGACAGGGTATTGCATGCGGTAGCCGGCCATGCAGGGGGATATGGGAGCGGCTTTGCGCGGGCCGGGAAGCCGGCTGGCTGTCCGGGACAGTATGCTTTCTATATCTTTTTTGTTATATTTGTTATTCATATGCAAATCCTTTCATACTGTGACGGTGTGATATCAGGCATATATAATGTTATGGTGACGGCTGAACGAGATTTCTGCGCAGCTTTTCCAGAGAACGTGCATATCGTTTGCGGCAGGCGCCCGCGGACTGTCCTGTGATGCGCCCGATCTCTTTCCAGGAGAGACCGGCCAGGATCCGCAGGCAGACCAGCTCTTTCTCGTCCCCGGTTAAGAATGCCAGCAGATCGAGAAAATAGAGATTGCTGGCGGGATCCGGCTGCCCGGAGTCCTGTCTCAAAAGAGCGGCGCTCTGCGGCGGGAGCATACCGTCCGGCTCAAAGGAGTGGATATCCCCTGTGACTTCCCGGCTTCTCCGGCGCAGGGAATCATAGGTGAGGTTGCGGGCGATGGCGATGATCCAGGCGGCCTCGCTGCCTTCCCTGCGGTAGGTGCGGGCCCGCTCCTGAACGTGCAGAAAGGTGTCCTGTGTAATGTCCTCCGCCAGGTGCATGTCGTGGGACAGAGACAGAGCCAGACGGTAGACACGGTCCTTGTATTGTTTATATAACTGTTCCAGGGCATCCGTGTTACCCTGTGCGATCTCATGTATCAGGCTCATCGAAAGGTCCTCCTTTGTTTCAGATGGCAGCGGCCGCTATGGAAGAGAGCGCCGGCTTTTTATCTGCCCTGTCTCTCTTTCATATATATAACGTGAGAAAATGAATAAAACGGACATTAAAACGGTATTTTTGGGATTTATTTTTTAAACGACAGAGAAAGCGTATCATATTACAGGCAGCTTGAACAGAGAAAGGCGTAATTCGATTAGGAAAATGACGCATTTGAATCAGGCCGGGTATACGAAATTTTTAGCTGTTTTTTAATGGACGGGGAAGAATTGGATATTGTATTTGGTAATATTTGATGGTATAATGCGAGACGGAGGAAAAATACGCAGCCTGTGGCCGGAAACAACGACAGGCCCAGGGGAACAGGAGGAAAAGAATGCTTGAAACACTGAGAAAAAAATCCAGAAAGTCTTATACGATCCGGGTGATTTTGTCGCTGATCGTCGTGGCCGCGATACTGGTCTGGACCAAGTTTGCGGTTTTTCAGGTCATAACCGGAGCGAAGCAGATTGATTTTACCGAAGATCCCTCGAGTTATGAGGGGAAATACGTTAAGACGAATGTAAATTTCTTTGCGTCAGACTATGTGGAACAATTCTACGAAGACGACGAATAAATACGGAAGCAGCCGCACGACGGTGGACGGAAACAGCTATGTGGCGTTTGAACCGGTATATAACTATGAAACCGGCGTTTCCACATTATATTTTTACAGTGTCTATATGAGTCGGGGCGAGCAGTCGCTGATACATAGCAGAATAAATGACACCTGGGACTACATGGAGGATCAGACCGGGGCCGTGGCTCCGCCGGAGCCTGTGGAGGTAAAGGGTACCTGGACCAAGATGGATGCGCAGCTGGAGCGCTACTACAGGGAAGCCCTGGCAGATATGGGAGTCGTGGGGGATGACGAGACCACGGTGATGCACTTCTATACGCTGGATACGGGTAAGATCGGCGGTCAGAGTACGATCTTTTTCTGGGTTCTGATGGGAGCGGCTCTGCTTTTGACAATTTTCTTTGTCTTCAGTATGATCGGAATCTTCAGCAGCGGGTATCTGGCCAATATCAATAAGTATCTCAGGGAGGACTCCTCCGCATCCATGTCTGCGATCGAAGCGGATTTTGAGCAGGCGCATGCGGTGGGCGGAGACGCCTGGATCGGCCGGAACTGGACGATATATGTGAGCGGACCCAAGGCATATATTCTGCCGAATAAGGATCTGGTCTGGGGATATTATTTCAGAAGAACGGGCCGCAACAGTGTCAGCGAGATGCGCCTGTATACCAGGGAGAAGAAGCTGTATCATATCGGAATGTCGGAGAGCGAGACCAAGGAAGCGCTGGGGTACTATGCCGGTGAGCAGCCGCATATGATCGTGGGTTACGATGCACAGCTGGAGAAGCTGTATCAGAAGAACTTCCAGGAATTTTTGAACGTTAAGTATAATTCCGCTGCAAAGAACTGAGAATGATGAGAGAAAAATGGATTCTGGAAAATAAGAAAGCAGATTTCAGAGGGCTGGCCCAAAAAGTGGGCGTCAGCCCTCTGCTGATTAAACTTGCAATAAACCGGGGAGCCAGGTCGGAGGAAGCGATCAGGGAATATTTCTTCGGAAGCCGTCAGTCCATGTACGATCCGGAGCTGATGAAGGATGCGAAAAAGGCGGCAGGTCTGATCCTGGAAAATATCCGAAGGGGCGGCCGGACAGGGATTGCCTCGGACTTTGATGTGGACGGGATATTTTCGGCACTGATTTTGTACAGGTCAATCTGCCGTCTGGGCGGTCGGGCGAAGATCTACACGCCGGACCGTGTGGCTGAGGGCTACGGCCTGAATATGCGGATCGTGGCGGAGGCAAAGGATGACGATGTGTCTCTGCTTCTCACCTGCGATAATGGAATCGCAGCGCCGGAGCCCGTGGCGTGGGCCAGGGAGCAGGGAATGATAACGGTGGTCACCGATCATCACGAGGTGCCGTTTACCGAGGAGGACGGAGGGAAGCGGCAGTATCATCTCCCGCCGGCTCATGCGGTGGTGAATCCCCGCCGGACAGACTGCTCTTACCCCTGGAAGGGCCTGTGCGGCGCCGGTGTCGCCTACAAGGTGGTGCAGCTTCTGTACCGGGAGGCGGGGATACCAGAGAAGGAGCTGGACGAATTTCTGGCATATGCGGCCATGGCCACGGTGGCGGATGTGATGGATCTGACCGGAGAGAACCGCATCATTGTGCGCTTCGGGCTCAGGCCTCTGGCAGAGACGGGAAATGTGGGACTGAAAGCCCTGATGGCAGTGACCGGGGTGGACCCGGCCGGGCTGAGTTCCTATCATATCGGCTTTGTGCTGGGCCCCTGCTTTAACGCGGCCGGGCGTCTGGCCACGGTGCGGCAGGCTTTTGCCCTGCTTCTGGCAGGGACCATGGAGGAAGCCATGCCGATTGCCCTGGAACTGAAGGAGCTGAATGAGAGCCGCAAGAATATGACGACAGACGGCGTGGAGGAGGGAAAACGGCTCATTGAGGAGAAAGAGCTGTACCGGCTGCCGGTGATCGTAGTCCGTCTGTCCTGTCACGAAAGTCTGGCCGGGATCATAGCCGGGCGGCTCAGGGAAACATACGGCCATCCGGTCTATGTCATTACGAACGGGGAGACCGGGTTAAAAGGTTCCGGGCGCTCCATCGAGGCGTATTCCATGTTTGAGCATTTGCAGCGCTGCGGCGATCTGCTGACGCGCTTCGGAGGCCATCCCATGGCGGCGGGCCTCTCTCTGCCGGAGGAGAACTTTGACAGCTTTGTGCGGCGAATCAACGAGGATACGGGGCTGGTGGAGGAGGATTTCCATCCGGTGGTGCGTATCGACGCAGCAGTCCCCATCAGTATGCTCTCGGAGGAGGGAATCGGGGAACTGGAGCTTTTGGAACCCACCGGCAAGGCTAACCGAAAGCCTCTCTTTGCGGAGCAGCATTTTGCGCTGCGGTCAGGCCGGATCATGGGCAAAAACCGTAATGTCCTGAAGCTTCAGGTACAAAATAGCGAGGGATGCGTCATGGACGCCCTGTTTTATGACGATATCGAAACGTTTGAAAAATATGTGGAACAGGAGTTTGGGACAGGCGCCATGGAGGCTGTGTACCGGGGACAGCCTAATCCGGTGGATCTGGGATTTGTGTATTATCCGTCGGTGAACGAGTACCGGGGAGCGCGGACGCTTCAGATCGTGATAAAGCATTACTGTCGGATTGCCAGATCGTGAGATCCCTGACCGGTGCACCGGGCCATGTGCCGGCGGATGAAAAAAGCTTGCAGCCCGGTAAAAACAGGGGTATAATAAAGAAGCGGCCATACCGGAGTTTATGGCCGCAGACAAAAGGCACAGGCCCTCTCTCGGGCGCAGGAATGGAGGAAGATTTCATGAAGAAAGTGGAAGAATATGTGAGGAGTATTCCGGATTTCCCGGAGGAGGGGATTATCTTTCGCGATATCACCAGCGTGTTACAGGATGCGGAGGGACTTAAGCTGGCCATCGACGGGATCCAGGATATGCTGAAGGATGTGGATTTTGACGTGGTGGTGGGACCGGAGTCCCGCGGATTTATCTTCGGCGTGCCGGTGGCCTATAATCTGCACAAGGCTTTTGTGCCGGTGCGCAAGAAGGGAAAGCTTCCCTGCGAGACCGTTTCCATGGAGTATGACCTGGAATATGGCAGCGCGGTGATCGAGATGCATAAGGATTCAATTCGGCCCGGGCAGAAGGTAGTCATCGTAGACGATCTGATCGCCACCGGCGGGACCATCGAGGCCATTGTCAGGCTGGTAGAGGGTCTGGGAGGGGAAGTGGTGAAGATCTGCTTTCTCATGGAGCTGGCCGGCCTGAAGGGGCGTGAAAAGCTGGCCGGATACAAGGTGGACAGCGTGATCTGCTATGAAGGGAAATAATACGGTTTTTGATTGACGGCAGGCCGCCGCAAAGCAATGTCACTGCAATATGCCGGGAGCGATATTGCGGCAGACAATGTCTTGCGGCGGCCTGCTCCACTATGGCCTTTCGGCCGCATAGAGGAAAGGGTTTTATCTATTATGAAGAAATGGACGACGACGCAGCTGATTGCCCTCAGCTTTCTGGCGACGATATTTGCCGGAGCGCTGCTTTTGATGCTGCCCTGCTCTTCGGCGGACGGCCGGATGACGGCGCCTGTGGATGCGCTTTTTACGGCGACGACCTCCGTGTGTGTGACAGGGCTGGTGACGGTCAGTACCATGAGCCATTGGAGTGCGTTCGGACAGGTGGTTATCACTGTGCTGATACAGCTGGGCGGTCTGGGAATCATGACGGTTTCGATGGCGGTATTGATTTTTATGGGCAAGCGGATGAACCTGCGGGAGCAGGTCATGGTACAGGAGACCTACAGTCTGGATTCTCTGGCCGGAATCCGGCAGGTGGTGGTGAAGATCATCGCAGGAACGTTTGCGGCGGAAGCCATAGGAGCTTTTTTCTATGCGCTGGTCTATGTGCCGCAGTTTGGTCTGGTGCGGGGCGTGGGGGCTTCGATCTTTAACGCGGTCTCCACCTTCTGCAATGCCGGCATGGACATTGTCAGCGAGGACAGCCTGGCGCCCTATGTGATGAATCCGGTGATCAATGTGACGACGGTGGTGTTGATTATCGTAAGCGGTATCGGTTTTCTGGTATGGTGGGATCTGGTCCGCGTCTTTCGGGAGAAGAAGCACAGCGGCATCAAAAATTACCGGTTGTTTGCCAGACTTCGGCTGCACTCCAAGCTTGCTTTGGTGACGACGCTGATCCTGATCGCGGGAGGAATGCTTCTGTATCTGCTCTTTGAGTGGAGCAACCCCGAGACGCTGGGGCGCTTTGGTGTGGGCGGCAAGCTGACGGCGGCGCTGTTTCAGTCGGTGACGACGAGGACGGCCGGCTTTTACACGATTTCGCAGGGAGCTTTGAGAAGCGCTTCGGTGCTGCTGACCCTGATTCTGATGTTCATCGGAGGATCTCCCATGGGGACGGCCGGCGGCGTCAAGACGACGACCATCGCCATGCTGGTGCTCACGGTGGCCGCGGTGATGAAAGGGCGGCGCAGCACGGAGATGTTCGGGCGCAGGCTGGCCGTGGACAGCTTAAGAACAGCGCTCTGTGTGGTGATGGTGGCCCTGGGCGTGGTGTTTGTGGGCAGTACGCTGCTGTTTCTCACCGATGGTTTTTCTTTTGAGGATACGCTCTACGAGATCGTATCGGCAGTGGCCACGGTGGGACTGAGCAGGGGAATCACGCCGCAGCTGTCGACGCTTGGAAAGCTGATTGTCATAGTGATCATGTATATCGGGCGGACCGGCCCGATCACGGTGGCATTTTTATTCTTTACCGGCAAAAAGGGCGGGGCCATGGAACTGCCGGAGAGCAAAATCATGATCGGATAGGGTGAAAACAGACAGGAGGAAACGGATATGATGAGAAAGTCATTTGTAGTATTTGGACTGGGTGAATTCGGTCAGAGTGTGGCTCTGACCATGGCGAAAAACGGATATGATGTGCTGGCGGTGGATAAACGGACGGACCGTGTCCAGGAAATTGCGGATCATGTGACGAGAGCGATCCGGGCGGATGCCACGGACATGGAGGTGATGAAAAGTCTGGGAGTCGATACCATGGACGGAGCGATTGTGGGGATCGGAGGCAGCCTGGAGGCCAGCATCCTGATCACCATAGCAGCCAAGGAATGCGGCGTGCCCTATGTGTTAGCCAAGGCCAGAGAGAGTATCGAGGAGAAGGTGCTCAGGCGTGTGGGGGCGGATGAGGTGGTATTTCCCGAGAGGGCCATGGGCATCCGTATCGGGCAGAATCTGTCCTCAGGCAACTTTACCGATATCATTGAGCTGTCGTCGAAATTCAGTATGGTGGAGATGAAGATCCCTTCGGAATGGGAGAATAAGACGCTGAGAGAGCTGAATCTGAGAAAGCTGGGACTCAATATCATCGCGCGCAAATACGGCGATGAGGTGACCATCACACTGAATCCGGACGCTGTCATGGATGCAGACGCCATCTGTATCCTGGTGGGCAGCAACGAGAGCCTGGAGAAGATAAAGGAAAAATAGAATGATAACCAGTGTGTCCAACGAAAAAATCAAAGCTGTCGTGAAGCTGCAGAAAAAGTCGGCGGTCCGCAGGCAGCAGGCGGCGTTTGTGGTGGAGGGCGTCAGGATGGCGGCAGAGCTGCCCAGGGAGCGGCTGATACAGGCATATGCGTCACAGAGCTTTGCCGGGGAGGAGCAAAACAGAGAGCTGTGTCTTAAACTCAGGGCGGAGATCGTGGCGGATCATGTGATGGCAGCCATGTCAGATACCCAGACGCCCCAGGGAATTCTGGCGGTGGTGCGGTGTCAGGAGGCGCAGGCCGGACAGATCCGCAGGGCACAGGACGGACTTATTCTGGTCCTGGAAGGGATCCGGGACCCGGGAAATCTGGGGACGGTCCTGCGCACGGCGGAAGGGGCCGGGGTGACCGGTGTGCTGATGTCCCGGGATACGGTGGATATCTATAATCCCAAGGTGATCCGCTCCACTATGGGGTCCATATACCGTGTGCCTTTTGCATATGTGGCAGATCTGAGGGCGGAAGTGCGCTGCCTGCGGGAGGAAGGCGTCCATGTCTGCGCTGCTCATCTGGAAGGAAAACAAAATTATGATGAGGTAAATTATCAGGGACCCACGGCTTTCCTGATCGGGAACGAGGCGGCCGGGCTCAGCGTGGAGCTGGCCTCGGAGAGCAGCTGTCTGGTCCGGATTCCCATGGCAGGTCGGGTGGAATCGCTCAACGCAGCCATAGCCTCGGCGCTGCTGATGTACGAGGCGGCCAGACAGCGAAGAATAAAAGGTGACATAAGATAATTATCTTGTTGTCAATAAAGGCTTTTAGAACGCAATGTGGTGGTTAACAGATGAAAAAACCGTTAAAAAAGGGTAAAAAGTGGGGATAAAGTGATGGTATTGCCCATGGGGGGTTGACAAGAGCGGAAATATCTGTTAAACTGAAGCTGTAATAAAGGTGTAATAATTCCGTAATAAGTAGAATAAAGTGTTAACATCTCTCATATTTGAGGTTACAAAATAAATGAAGTAAATAAGGAGATTGTGATGAAAGCTAAGAAAAGCTTTACAGTGGCCGGCATAGTGGCTGGCGCTGTACTGTTGCTTCTGACGGCCTTCTCAGGTGTTGACGCTTTGCCCCCGGATGATGGGGAGAGTATTGTAAATACCTCGGAACAGGATATGCCTGAGACAGCAGCAGACTCTGTTATGTCACCGCTGACAGCGACGAGAGCGGTGGCAGCAAATCATGTGGAAGAGAATGCTTCCGGGGAGATGCCGGAAGACGGCATGGAGGAAGGAGCCACCGTACCGGAAAGTGAGACAGCCCCCGCACCCGAGAGCACGGAAGGGGAAGAATCCCTGCCGGAGGATGCAGGCACAGAGGAAGCTCCGCCTGAGAGTACGGGCGCCGGGGAATCCGGTCCGGAGACTACAGGTGCACAAGAGTCCCTGCCCGAGAGCGTCGGGGAAGAGGAATCACAGGGCGATGGGGAGACAGCCGCAGAGTCCGTGAGCGCCGAAACTCAGGAGGGCAGTGTGCCCGAAGAGACTTCCGCTGAGGCGCAGCCGGCAGCCGAAGAGGGAACAGAGCCGGAGAGCGCTTCCTTAGAGGCGGTTGATTATTTTGAAAATCAGTTTATCGTCACGGTGGAAGGAAAGACGGCTCTGAATGTCAGAGAAGAGCCTACGACCGACAGTAAGTGGGTAGGCAAGATGTATACGGGCAGCGGCGGTTATATTCTGGAGACCGGCGACGGATGGACGAAGATCAAGTCCGGTAAGGTGACCGGGTGGGTCAGCAATGATTACATTCTGACCGGCGAGAGCGGTAAGGCGAAGACAGAGGAGCTCTGCGAGCTGGTGTTTGAGGTGGAATCCGACGCGCTGAAGGTACGTTCGGCCCCCACCACGGAAGAGGAGAACAAGCTGCGCGCCATCTACGGCGGAGAGAGCTATACGGTGAAGTCGGTGCAGGACGGCTGGGTGGAGATCGAGTATTCCGAGGGTAAGACAGGCTGGGTAGTCAGCGAATACGGAAGTATCCATTACAGCTATGAGGATGCCATGTCCCGCAAGGCCATCGAGGAAGCGGAAGCGGCGAAAAAGCGCGTCAAGGTGGGAAAGAGCCAGCGCGGCGCCACGGACGCCTCTGTGGACGATCTGACGCTGCTGGCCTGTCTGATTCAGTGCGAGTCCGGCAGCTATGAAGGGCAGCTGGCAGTGGCTAATGTGATCCTGAACCGGGTGAACAGTTCCAAGTATCCGAATTCAATCAGCGGCGTCATCTATGCAGCCGGACAGTTCAGCCCGGTCAAGAGCGGAAAGCTGGCGGCGCGTCTGGCGAAGGGCCCCAGCGATACGGCATTGCAGGCGGCCTCGGATGCACTGGCCGGAGTGAATAATATCGGAAACTATATGCATTTCCGTTCGGAAAGATCAGCAAATATAGACAGCTATTCCTCCTACACCATCGTAGCGGGAAACTGCTTCTATAAATAGAGGATGAATAATGCGGCAGGGCCTTGCGGGGTCCTGCCGTAAAACGTCAGGAAAATATCCAAAATCCTCCGGGTCATCATTTTATTCTTGTATTATTTATGGAAATGGGTTAAAATAAACGGAAGAAGCACCGCAAGAGTGTTCGTTGCGTCCTGACAATAGGGACGCAGGCAGAAAGGAGGCTGATAGGAGTGAATTCTTTTTATTGGCTTGTATTGTTTATCATCCTGTTGGTCATCGAAGTGCTGACGATGGGTCTGACGACCATATGGTTTGCCGGCGGTTCATTGGCAGCCTTTGTGGTTTCTCTGTTTCTGGGAAATATGCTGGAGATCGAGGTGGCGGTGTTTATCATCGCTTCGGTGGTACTTCTGCTGTTTACCCGGCCCTGGGCCATGCGTTATCTGAACCGCAGGACGACCCGTACCAATGTGGAGAGTATGGTAGGCATGGTGGTGCGGGTGACGGAACCGGTGGATAATATCATGGAGCGGGGAGCGGCCCGGTCCGGCGGTATGACCTGGACGGCCCGGTCAGTCAGTGACGGCGTTACCTTTGCAGAGGGGGAACTGGCGGTGGTAAAGGAAATCCGCGGCGTCAAATTGATTCTGCAGAAAAAGAAGGAGGATTAAAACTATGATTCTGGCGATTGGTATTGGAGGAGCGGTAGGTATCCTGATTCTGTGTCTGGTGCTTTTAATTGCAGCAGGATCCTGTATCAAGATCGTACCTCAGGCTACGGCGATGGTCGTGGAGCGGTTGGGAGGCTATCTGGCTACGTGGTCGGTGGGTATGCATTTCAAGATGCCCTTTGTGGACCGTGTGGCCCGCCGCGTAAATTTAAAGGAACAGGTCATCGACTTTAAGCCTCAGCCTGTTATCACCAAGGATAACGTCACCATGCAGATAGACACGGTAGTGTTTTTCCAGATTACAGATCCGAAGCTGTACGCCTATGGCGTGGAGAATCCTCTGATGGCCATCGAGAATCTGACGGCCACCACCCTGCGTAATATCATCGGTGATCTGGAGTTGGACGAGACGCTTACCTCCCGTGAGCTGATTAACTCTAAAATGAGAATTAACCTGGATGAGGCCACCGACCCCTGGGGGATCAAGGTCAACCGTGTGGAGCTGAAGAATATCATTCCGCCGGCGGAGATCCAGGATTCCATGGAGAAGCAGATGAAGGCCGAGCGTGAACGCCGCGAGAAGATCTTAGTGGCGGAAGGCGAGAAGAAGTCTTCGATTCTGGTGGCCGAGGGTAAGAAGGAAGCGGCGATTCTGGAGGCGGAGGCTGAGAAGGAGGCTGCGATCCTGCGGGCGGAAGCCAAGAAGGAGGCGACGATCCGCGAGGCGGAAGGTCAGGCGGAGGCGATTCTGAAATTACAGCAGGCCAATGCGGACGGTATCCGCGTAATCAAGGAGGCCGGCGCCGATGCCGCCGTATTGCAGATGAAGAGCCTGGAAGCCTTTGCCAAGGCGGCTGACGGAAAGGCGACGAAGATCATCATCCCTTCGGAGATTCAGGGACTGGCCGGTGCGGTGACCGCCATCGGCGAGCTGGCCAAAGCGGAGAAGGTCTGAGGAACCGCATAATATGCATACGAGGAAGAAGAACAGAAATCCCCACATGACGGGTTTTCTGCTTGACTTGACACACATCGTACTGTGCGTGGGAGTGGTGGTACTGGCAGTCATGATTTTTCTGAATCCGGTCCGATACCGGCAGTTCTTTCCGCTGGTATTTCTGGCATCGTCGCTGATGCAGTTTCTGCATGGCGTTCCGAAGATAGTGGTTTACCGTAAAAATCATGGCGCAGACAGGAAGGTCCTGGCAGTAGGTGTGGGAATCTGCATATTGGGTGTGATCCTGGCGGCTCTGGCGGCGGTGAGTGCCATAACCATATGGAGATAGATCTATGAATACGAATTGGGTGGGCCGTCCTACGGTCCGTCTGAAAGAGGTGGATTCCACCAATGAGACAGTGAAACGATATGCCAGTCAGGGTGCCGAGAACGGCACCCTGATTGTCGCAGAGAGGCAGACAGCAGGCAAGGGGCGCAGAGGCCGCTCCTGGGAGTCGGGAAACGGGGAGAATCTGCTGATGTCGCTCCTTCTGCGCCCCTCCTTTGCTGCCGACAAAGCCTCTATGCTGACCATCGTGACAGCCATGGCAGTGTGCCGGGGGCTGGAGAGAATCAGGGATGAGATCAGAAAGCAAAAGAACGGTTGCAGAGAACAGGAAGCGTGCCTTCCTGCTGTCCGGATCAAATGGCCCAATGATGTGCTGCTGGGGACCCGTAAAGTCTGCGGTATTCTGACAGAGCTGATGCTCGACGGAGAGGGCGGTTACTATGTGGTCATCGGAGTCGGTGTAAATGTAAATACCAGGTACTTTCCCGGTGAGCTGGAAGAAAAGGCCGCCTCGCTCTGTCGGGAGTGGGGACGAAGCGTGGACCGGGAAGCGGTGATGGAGCGTATCTGGCAGGAGTTTGAAGCCGTATACGGGCAGTTTCTGGCAGATGGCGATCTGAGTGTGCTGAGAGAGGAATATGAAAATTGTCTGGTAAACCGGGGGCAGAGGGTGCATGTGTGCCGTCCCGGAGCGGAGTTTGACGGAATCGCCGGAGGAATCGACGCCCGGGGACGGTTGTCCGTAAGCTCCGAAGATGGAGAGGAGATCCTGGTGGATGCCGGGGAGGTGTCCGTGCGGGGAATCTACGGCTATGTGTAGCAGGCCGGTCCGGAGTGAGACAGGGAGGATAGACAGATGGTGCTTTGCGGAGCCAATTCATATACACAGAAATTTTATCTGGGGCGGCAGTTTGAGAGACTGCCGGAGCAGATTAAACAGGAGCTGCGGATCCTGTGCGTCCTCTATGTGGAGGATGTGGGGGGCATTCTGACACTGGAGTATGACGAAGACGGCAGTCTGGAATTCCGGGTGGAGGCAGAGGAGAGCGATTATCTCTTCGACGAGATTGGAAGCGTGCTGAAAATCAAACAGCTGCGGCAGGAGAAGCAGGAACTTTTAGAGGGACTGGAGCTGTTTTACCGGACATTCTGTGCAGGAGAAGGAGGAGGCGAAGGAAAGCTATGAGAATCGGTTCCTGTGAGATTGTTTTTCCTGTGATGCTGGCTCCCATGGCCGGTGTGTCGGATCTGGCCTTCCGGCTCTTGTGCCGGGAGCAGGGAGCCGGTCTAGTATGCACGGAGATGGTCAGCGCCAAGGCCCTGTATTATGCCCGGGGGATGAAGAATAAAGCCACGGATGAGCTGATGGAATCCTGCCCGCAGGAGCGACCTCTGATGCTTCAGCTGTTCGGCTCGGATCCGGAGCTGATGGGGGAGATGGCGGCTCAGGTGGAGGATGGTCCCTGGGACATCATCGACGTCAATATGGGCTGCCCGGTGCCAAAGGTGGTGCGAAACGGGGATGGATCCGCCCTGTTAAAGGATATCCCGCGGATCGAGAGGATCGTGTCGGCCATGACAAAGGCAGTGCGTAAGCCGGTGACCGTAAAGATCCGAAAGGGATTTGAGCTGGGGGACGACTGTGCCTGTGAGGCGGCCAGGGCCGCGGAGGCGGGCGGCGCCGCGGCTGTGACGGTCCATGGCAGGACCAGAGAACAGTATTACGGCGGCAGGGCGGACTGGGAGTGCATCCGGCGGGTGAAGGAGGCGGTGCGGATTCCGGTCTTCGGCAACGGAGATGTTACATCCGGCGCCCTCGCCGCCCGCATGTTTGACGAGACCGGCGTCGATGGGATCGCTGTGGGCCGCGGGGCCAAAGGGAATCCCTGGATCTTCCGGGAGATCCGCAGCTATCTGAAGAATGGGACTGTTCCCGGGCGGCCGTCGCCGCAGGAGGTAGGGGAGATGATAGTGAGGCATCTGAAGGGAGAGATGGAGACTAAGCCGGAGCCGGTGGCGGTGCGTGAGATGAGAAAACATGTGGCATGGTATACGGCCGGTCTGCCCGGCAGCGCTGCGGTGCGCCGGCTGGTAAACGAGGTGGAGACGGCGGCTGCGTTGGAGGAATTGATCAGAGAAAGGGTGATACAGGCCGGCCGTACCGCTTTGTGATATGTTCGGTATTGCTTTAATAAAATCCGGTCGCATCGCTTGACATTGACAGCAGACTGTGATATCATACTCCTCATGCTAAAAGGTCAGATGACCAGTCAAGGAAGGTGTTAAGTATGGCAGAGAAGAAAAATATCCTGACATATGCAGGGCTGAAAAAACTGGAGGATGAACTGCAGGAGCTGAAAGTGGTCCGGCGTCAGGATGTGGCGCAGAAGATCAAGGAAGCCAGAGAGCAGGGGGATTTATCGGAGAACGCGGAGTACGACGCGGCCAAGGATGAGCAGCGGGATATCGAGGCCCGCATCGAGGAACTGGAGAAGATCCTGAAGAACGTGGAGGTCGTGGTAGAGGATGAGATTGATCTGGAGAAGATCAATGTGGGCTGCCGGGTGAAGGTATATGATGTGGAATACGATGAGGAGATGGAGTTTTCCATCGTCGGCTCCACCGAGGCCAACAGCCTGATGAACAAGATTTCCAACGAGTCGCCGGTGGGCCATGCGCTGATCGGAAAGAAGGTGGGAGAGTCTGTCACGGTGGAGACGCAGGCAGGCGCCATCGAATACAAGGTACTGGAGATACAGAGAGTCTCCTGACAGAGATTTCGTATGAGGAAAGAGGGATAGAAAGTGGCACAGGAAAAGCAGAATCAGAATGCCGGGACACAGGATGTAAAGCAGCTTCTGAAGGTGCGCCGGGAGAAGCTGGCTGCCCTGCAGGCAGAGGGAAACGATCCGTTTCGGATCACCCGTTTTGAGGTGTCGGCTCATACGGCAGATATCAAAGAGGATTTTGATAGCTACGAGGGAAAGAGCGTAACCATAGCAGGGCGTATGATGGCCAAGCGTGTCATGGGTAAGGCATCCTTCGGCAATGTGGCGGACAGAAATGGCAATATCCAGATCTATGTGGCCCGTGATCTTCTGGGCGAAGAGCCATATAAGGCATTTAAAAAGATGGACATAGGCGATCTGGTGGGAGTGCAGGGCGAAGTATTTCGTACCAATGCGGGAGAAATCTCAGTGAAGGCCACAGAGATCACTCTGCTTTCCAAGAGCTTGCAGGTGCTGCCTGAGAAGTACCATGGGCTGACCGATACCGATGCCAGATACCGTCAGCGCTATGTGGATCTCATCATGAATCCGGAGGTGCGTGATACCTTTGTGAAGCGTTCAGCGATTCTGCGCTCGATACGGAATTTCCTCGATAACCAGGGGTTCATGGAGGTGGAGACGCCGATGCTGGTGAGCAATGCCGGCGGCGCGGCGGCGCGTCCCTTTGAGAGCCACTACAATGCGCTGGATGAGGATGTGAAGCTGCGGATTTCGCTGGAGCTGTATCTGAAGCGCCTGATCGTCGGCGGTCTGGAGCGGGTCTATGAGATCGGCCGCGTATTCCGCAACGAGGGGCTGGACGCTCGGCACAATCCGGAGTTTACGCTGATGGAGCTGTACCAGGCTTATACCGATTACAACGGCATGATGGATCTGACCGAGAATATGTTCCGCCATGTGGCAAAGGAGGTCTGCGGTACGACGCTGATCCCCTACAATGAAGCTATGATCGATCTGGGCAGGCCCTTTGAGCGCATGACCATGATCGAAGCGGTGAAGAAATACGCCGGAGTGGATTTTGACGAGGTGGCGGACACCGAAGCGGCGAAACGGCTGGCTGACGAGAAGGGTGTCCACTATGAAGCCCGCCATACGAAAGGCGATATTCTCAATTTGTTCTTTGAGGAGTATGTGGAGGAGCATCTGATTCAGCCGGTATTCATCATGGATCATCCGGTGGAAATCTCGCCGCTTACGAAGAGAAAGCCTGATAAGCCGGAGTATGTGGAGCGCTTTGAGCTCTTTATCTACGGGCGTGAGATGTGCAATGCCTATTCGGAATTAAATGATCCCATAGATCAGAGACACCGTTTTGAGGAGCAGGAGAAGCAGTTTGCCCAGGGTGACGAGGAGGCCAACCATACGGATGAGGATTTCTTAAACGCGCTGGAGATCGGAATGCCTCCGACGGGCGGTATCGGATATGGAATTGACCGGTTAGTGATGCTGCTGACGAATTCGCCGGCGATACGGGATGTTTTATTGTTTCCGACCATGAAAACTGTGGACAAATAAACCCAGTAAAATCAAATATTTACGGTTAGAGGGAAGTAATTTCAGATTAGGCGGTATAGCCCCGATTACAAGGGCTGTATCGTCTTTTTGAGTGCCTATGCGCCCTGCCGCTTCGGTTGACTGGCAGAAAGGAAATTGATTTCCCCTGCAAAGTTGAAAACAATAGCTACTTTCTGTACCCGCTTCCCGCGCTTCATTTCCTTTTCTGTTT
>JAAVZR010000047.1 GCA_022791755.1 Lachnospiraceae bacterium | reverse complement strand
TGTTGCTGCTGAAATAGTTCCGTAATAAGAAACAAAAGGAACATCCACTTTTCCCCAATTGGATAAAATAACATCATCAATATTAATTCCCAGTTGCTCTTGCCCATTCGCCAAAAAAGTATATATATCCTTAAAATTAAGCTCGTCAAACAATAAAATCGTACTTATCTCATCATTTGTTTTTCCCATCAGCTGCGAAATTGGGCGCAATATATAATCATTTGCATTTTGATTTCCTGTATGTATAAATATGGCATGTATTTGCCATCTTTCGTTTACACCTTCCTTACTGTATCATCTTAAAATGTTCCAACGCTACCCTTATAGCAGCTTCTTTCTCTGGCGGACACTTCGGCTGTCTAGAGTTTTCCGATTTTGGCAGGTTATAATTTGCCCTCTCAATAATCCCACATTTCTGCTTTACCTGTGCGATATACAAGTTGCTGACTTTCAATCCGCTTTGTTTCAGAACATAATCCTTGATTTCCTCATAAGTGGCTTTACTCTCCGCCGCCGTCAAATCAAGCTCATCCAGCTCTAATTCCACATTGATATGCTTCAACTTATTCGATTTAAGTTTGGAAAGCAACACGATACTTTCCACCCCCGCCGTCCCCGGGAACATATCCACCGCGCACATCCGCTCCACCTGATATCCTCCCGCCAGAAACGCCGGCAGATCCCTGGCCAGGGACGTGGGCTTGCAGCTCACATACACGATCTTCTCCACACCGTAAGCTATGATCTTCGGCAGGGCCTTCGGATGAATGCCGTCCCGGGGCGGGTCCAGCACAATCAGGTCAGGCTTTTGCGTCAGTTCATCCAGCACACGCAGCACATCCCCTGCCAGGAAACGGCAGTTGGAAAGCCCGTTCATTCTGGCGTTCTCCCTGGCAGCCTCCACCGCCTCCTCTATCAGCTCCACACCGGTCACCTGCCTGGCCACAGGAGCCAGGATCTGTGCAATCGTGCCTGTCCCACTGTACAGGTCAAAGATTACCTTGCCCTCCGTGCCGCCCACATACTCCCTCACTTTTTCATACAGCACCTCGGCCCCCAGAGAATTCGTCTGAAAAAACGAAAACGGCGTGATCCGAAAGCGCAGCCCCAGCAGCTCCTCATAGAAATACTCCTGTCCGTAGAGAACTTCCGTCCGGTCATTTTGGATCACATCCGCCAGGCTGTCATTGACCGTATGAAGAATCCCGGCAAAGCGTCCCTCCAGTTTCAGTCCCAGCAGAATATCCTTCCAGCCTGCTAAGAGCGCCGCTTCATCCTCCTGTCCTTGCTGTCCCCAAAAGCCTTCCTCCAAAACCTGGCTGCTGGTCACCAGAGAGACCAGGATCTGGCCGGTCTTCGTCGCCTTTCGCACCAGCAGATGACGCAGATATCCCCTGTGACGTATCTTGTGATAGAAGGATACCCCCGCCCTCTCAAAATAGTCCCGTGTGGCGCTGACCAGCGACGCAAAATCTTCATCCGCGATCCGGCATCCGTCCACTGTCACGATATCATAGAAGCTGGCCTTTTTATGTAATCCCAGAGAGAGACGGCCTCCCTTCTCCTCGTCGCCAAAGGAATACTCCATCTTATTGCGGTAGCCCAATATCCTGGGACTTGCCTGGATCGGCTCCATGGGTACTTCGGAAAGCACCGGCTTTAGAAGCTCCCGCACCTGCTCCTGCTTCAGAAGCAGCTGATCTTCATAGGGCAGCGTCTGATACACACAACCGCCGCAGATCCCGAAATGCCTGCAAGCCCGCCCCGGTTCCTCCCGGTCAGAAGGAGACAGTACCTCCAGAAGACGTCCCTCCGCCCGGCCGCCGCGCAGCTTGCTGACAGAAAAGCGGACCGTCTGTCCGGGCAGGGCGTCCTTTACTGCCACCAGGCGCCCCTCCGCCTCCACCATCCCTTTGGCTCCAAAAGAAGTTTTCGTCACTATGCCTTCCAATATCTCTCCCTTTTTCATTTCGCTCCCTTTCCGTATCTCTGTCTCTTCTCGTCTTTCCTTCCTCACATCAGGAAGGCTCACTGCCCTACCTTTCGGTAAGACGGTGAGCCTTTTGAAATCCTTCCGTCACAGCATATCCGGATTTATTCCTCTCCGGCCTCCTCTTTCGATGCTTCCTCTGCCTCTTCTTCCATCCTGATTTCCACTTCTTCTTCGTCCTCGTCTTCAAAGAAGTCTTCATCCTCAAAGAAATCCTCGTCGAAATCATCTTCGAAATCGTCCTCATCCTTGCAGGACGGAGAAACAAAGCGGTACACCATGTAGGCGATCCCGGCTATGGCCGCCACAGCTCCGATTATGGCCAAAACCCACAGAACCGTTTTCTTTTTCTTCTCGCAGTCCCTCTTAGACAGGATATCTTCTAATTTTAATGTCGTCATCAGCTCTTCCATCTTTTTCATCGCATCCGTTCCTTTCTGATCTGAAAATATTATGCGCTGCTTTTCAAAAATTATCATAGCATATTATCCAAAAAATTACCATGGCAAAATGCGTTTTTTTACAATTTCTTAAGCTTTCGTAAGTTTTGCAAAGGAGGCGTACATCCGCTTGATGCCGTATCCGTCAAAATCCACGGCCACCTCAAAGTCCCGTTTCTGTTCGGTGATCTCCACAACCGTGCCTTTCCCAAACTTCATATGGACCACCCGGTCCCCGGTCCCATAGGGAAGGGTCTCCTCCTTGGTCACGACGAACTGCCGGCCCATACGGATATCGCTCTCTGTCAGACGGCCAAAGCCTCCCGCTGCCGGCGCCTTATATGAGGGAGAGCCCCGGCGCACGCTGCCGCCTCCTGCCGGCACAGAATTCTCTCTCTCCCTTCTCTCAGGCGCCCGGACCGCCCGCCTGTCTGCCAGAAGCTCAGCAGGTATCTCGTCAATAAAACGGGAGCGGCGGTTATACCGGTTCTCGCCGTTGACCATGCGCAGCCGGGCACAGGTCAGCGTCAGCTCCTTCTTCGCCCTGGTGACGCCCACATAGAACAGGCGGCGCTCTTCCTCCAGGTCCTCCGGATTATCGGAATCGGCAGCCATGCTTCCGGGAAACAGCCCTTCCTCCATACCGGCCATATAAACCTTCGTAAACTCCAGTCCCTTCGCCCCATGCAGCGTCATCAGTGTGACACGGTCCTCCGAGGGATCCAGGTTGTCCACCTCCGCCACCAGCGCCACCTCTTCCAGGAATCCGTCCAAAGAGGGTTCCGCGGCCGTGGCCTCATAGTCCGCCGCCTTGCTGATCAGCTCCTCCAGATTCTCCCGACGGGCCTCCGCCTCCTCCTCGCTATCTTTCTCCAGCTCCTGGTCATAGCCGCTGGTCTCCAGAATATCACGAATCAGCTCCTCAATGGAAGTCCGGTATTCCAGCTTTGCCCGATAGGCATTGATCTGTTTTACAAAGCTTTCAAGCCTGAGCCCGGCCCGGCCGATCCCCGGTATCCTCTCCGCCCGCGATGCCGCCTCGAAGAAGCTCAGGTCATTGGCCGTGGCATACAGCATGACCTTCCCGATGCTGGAGGCTCCGATCCCTCTTTTGGGTACATTGATAATGCGCTGTACCGATAAGTCGTCCCTGCCGCCGTTTATGGTCTTCAGATACGCCAGAATGTCCTTGATCTCCTTGCGTTGGTAGAAATTCACTCCTCCGATCAGACGATAGGGGACATTATACTGGATACATTTTTCCTCCAGCAGGCGGGACTGGGCGTTGGTACGATAGAGCACCGCACAGTCGTGAAGCGCCATTCCCTCATCCCTGGCCTTCTGAATCTCCCGGACAATCGCGCCGGCCTCATCGTATCCTGTGTCGTACTGGGCGTAGCGCACCGGAGCTCCTTCCTCATTGGCCGTCCAGAGCTTTTTTTCCTTGCGCCCCTCATTGTTGCGGATCACCTCGTTGGCCACATCCAGAATGCTCTTCGTCGAACGATAATTCTGTTCCAGCTTAATCACGTGAGCCTCCGGATATATCTGTTCAAAGTTCAGGATGTTGCCGATATTGGCGCCGCGGAAGCGGTAAATCGACTGATCGTCATCTCCCACCACACACAGGTTCTTATACTTCCCTGCCAGCAGGCTGATCAGAGCGAACTGGGCCGTGTTCGTATCCTGATACTCATCCACCATGATATAGCGAAACCGCTCCTGATAGTGCTCCCGCAGATCCGAGTGATTCCGAAGAAGCTCCACCGTTTTCATGATCAGATCATCGAAGTCAAAGGCATTGTTCTTCTGAAGCTCATTCTGATACTCCGTATAAGCCTCCGCCATACGCATGGCACGAAAATCGCCGGAAACCTGTGCATAGTACGCCTCTGGCGTTACCAGCTCATTCTTTTGTGCGCTGATCACACTCAGAATCGAGCGCTCTCTGTACATCTTCGGGTCCATCTCCAGCTTTTTCATGACCTGACGTATCAGCACCTTCTGGTCGTCGGTGTCATATATGGTAAATCCCGGATCAAAGCCCAGGTCACCGGCATTTCGCCTGAGAATCCTCACACACAGCGAATGAAAGGTGGATACCCAGATGCTGGCCGCATCATATTCCACCAGAGAATCGACCCTCTCCCTCATCTCCCCCGCCGCTTTGTTGGTAAATGTGATGGCCAGTATATTCCAGGGTCTCACGCCTTTTTCTTCTATTAGATAAGCAATCCGATGTGTCAGCGCCCTGGTCTTGCCCGAACCGGCTCCCGCCAGAATCAACAAGGGACCGTCTGTGGTAAAGACGGCCTCCCTTTGCATCGGATTTAATGTGTCATAAATCTGGTTCATCCAAATCCCCTTGTCTTTTCCGCAGACCGGCTGCCTATTTACCCATCCGCGCTTTCAGGGCAGCCAGCTCATCTTCCACTGCCACGGAAGGCTGCGCGTCGTATTTATTCATCAGATCATCCACACTGCTCTCCGTACCCGCTGCGCCGTTTAATTCCGCCATGGCATTTGCCTTATCCAGCATCTGATTGGCCTTGGCCTCCATCCGGTCAAAGGCAGACAGGTTCTCCGCCGCGCCCTGGATGCTGGAACCGATCTTATTGATCTTCTCCTGGGTCTTAGCCACCGCTATCTTCGCCTTGATGGCATCCTTCCTGGCGTTTAAGGTGGAGATATCGGAACAGAGCTTATCATACATCTGCTTCATCTTCGAGGAATTGGCTGCCGCCGCCTCATAGGCTTGCTGCAAGCCGGCCTGCTTCTCCACCATGGCGGTCTTCTTCGTCAGAAACTGTCTGGCATCATTATCATTTCCGGCCATGACAGCCTTCTCCGCATAGGTCTGAAGCTTAGCGATCTCGGCATTGCACTCCTTGAGCTCTCTCTCGCAGCGCTTCTCCTCCGCCATGACCGTGGCCGTCTCCTCCTTTACCTTAGCCAGATCATCTTGCAGATTGCGAAGATACTGATCGATCATCTTGGCCGGATCCTCCGCTTTGTCCAACATCGCATTGATATTGGCCGACATAATATCCGCAAATCTCTGAATCACTCCCATTGCATCCTTCCTCCTCGTCCATTTGAAATCACAGGACCTCTAACTGTCCCGCCCATATTAGCATATCACAAATATACGGTCTTGTCATGCACTTTCTCCCCATGAGCCGTCACACATTTTTTGCTTGTGGTTTTTCTCTTTCACGAGTATACTATTATCAGGCTGCGGCAGACAGCGCCGTCTTTTTAGCCTGTTCACGATACTGAAAAGAGGTTTTTCATGAAGACACTGAATCAGGATATCCAAAACCGGACGTTTCGTCCGCTGTACTGTCTCTACGGTGAGGAATCATATCTGTTGCGCAGCTTTAAGCTGCGCATAAAAGAAGCTGTCGTGAACGGCGATTCCATGAATTACCATCATTTCGAGGGGCGAAACGCCACCCCGCGGGCCATCATCGACGCGGCGGATACGCTGCCCTTTTTTGCCGATTACCGGCTGATTATCGCCGAAAATACCGGGCTATTCAAAAAGAGCGCCGAGGAGCTGGTCAAATACCTGCCCTCCATGCCGGAAACCACGATCCTCCTGTTTGTGGAGGAGGATGTGAATAAAAACAACCGGCTGTATAAGGCCGTTGCCGCCCGCGGCTATATCACCGAGCTGGGACGCCAGACTCCGGCCTATATCGAAAAATGGGTATTGTCTATCCTGAAAAAAGAACAAAAACAGATCACCCGCGATACCATGACCCGATTTCTGGAGCTCACCGGCAATAACATGGAGCTGATTCGCAGTGAGTTAGACAAGCTGCTCGCCTATACCTGGGGACGGAGCGTCATAAACGCCGAGGACATTGCACAGATCTGCTCTGTCCAGATCAGCGATCATATCTTCGATATGATTTCGGCGGTCTCCGCCAAAAACCGGCGCCGCGCCCTGTCCCTCTACCATGACCTGCTGTTGCTCAAGGTGGACCCCTCCCAGATTCTGGCCCTGATTACACGTCAGTTTAACCAGCTTTTACAGATCCGCCAGATGTCCGACCAGGGGATGGCATCCGGCGAAATCGCAAAAACACTGAAAATGAACCCTTACATCGCGGGAAAGGTCAGATCCCAGTCCCGCACGTTTTCGGTCAAGGAGCTTACGGATGCCGTAACGGTCTGTGTCGATGCGGAAGCCTCCTTTAAAAGCGGCCGTCTCTCCGGTCAGATTGCCGCGGAAATGGTTCTGCTACAGCTGAGCCAATAGACCGGCCCCTCTCCTTTTTGGAACACAACACCATTTTCACTGCATTTTTTTAACATTTTCTGCATAAAAAGGCGATCTTGTCCATATACTCTTAGTATCAAAATACAGGAGGTAGGATTATGCCCAGAGGCAAGGTCATCAAACGCTCCTTAGATGAGCAGATCAATATACTGGAGGAGGATATCCGCACAGTCCAGAATAAGCTGTCCAAGCTGCAGGCCAAATGGAAGGAACTGCAAAAGCAGAAGCGGGAAGAGGATATGGCGGGCCTGTACTCCATCGTAAAAGAAAGCGGTTTATCCTTAGACCAGATCCGTCAGATGCTGGCTGACGCACCTGGCCGGACAGACAGGGAACAGGCCGCCGGTCACATGGAAGATATTGCATGATGTGGAGGTAACATAAGATGAAGACAGACGACATCCGCGCTCAGGCAGCGGCCGTTACTGTAGAACTTCTCGAAAAAGCAGGGCTGGAGGCAGGCGACATTCTGGTCGTAGGCTGCTCTTCCAGCGAGGTGGGAGGCAGCCGCATCGGCACCGCCTCCAGTCCGGATATCGCCGAAGCGCTGTTTGACGGCATCTGGCCCATCCTCAGAGAGAGGGGTATCTGGCTGGCCGCTCAGTGCTGCGAGCATTTAAACCGGGCACTGATTATCGAAAACGAACTGCGCCGGACATTGCACCTGCCCCGGCTGAATGTGGTTCCTCAGCCTAAGGCCGGCGGCAGCTTTGCCACCATGGCCTACCGGCGCTTCGCAGATCCGGCCGCCGTGGAGCATATCCGGGCCCAGGCCGGCCTTGATATCGGAGGCACCCTCATCGGTATGCACCTGGAAGAGGTGGCTGTCCCGGTACGCCTGAGTACCGGCCATATCGGCAATGCCATTCTTCTCTGTGCCAGGACCAGACCCAAATTCACCGGCGGCAGCCGTGCCGTCTATGACGAGCGGCTGTTATAAAAAAGCGATGGACAAAAAGCAATCCCAGGATATGCTTTCGTCCATCGCTTTTGATATCTGGAGGCAGCTCCAGGACATCAGATTTCTATGATCTCATACTCTCTGCTGCCCAGTCCCAGGGCCGCGGCTTCCTCCACCGTATGAATCCCGTTCCGTGACTCCATTCTCTCGATCAGGGCCGCCTTGCCCGGATCAGGGGAATGATACACTGCGTCTACGCTGGCCTGATCCACTGCCACCGGATCTGTGGAGGCAAAAATCCCGATATCGGCCATCTCCGGCTCATGGGGATTGCTGTCGCAGTCACAGTCCACCGACAGGCGGTTCGCCACATTGATATAGACAATATTTTCTTTTCCCATGTAGGCCATGACGGACTGATCCGCCTCCGCCATACTCTCCAGAAACGAATCGTGATCCGCCGTCCACAGCTTCTCAGGATCACCGGCCCCGTGAATATGAGCCTTTCCGTGAGACGAAGCCACGCCGATGGACATATTTTTCAGCGCGCCGCCAAATCCGCCCATCATATGTCCCTTAAAGTGGGACAGCATCAGCATGGAATCATAATTTTTCAGGTGGTCTCCCACATAATTCTCTTTCAGATGCCTGCCGCCTGTCACGGGAAGAGCCATCTCCCCGTCCTCGTCCATGATATCGCAGGGTGCGATATCCGGAAAGCCGTGCTCTCTGATCGCCTTCCAATGCTCTTCTGATGTGTTTCTGCGCCCTTCATAAGCCGTATTACACTCCACAATGGTTCCGTTCAGCTCCCCGACCAGGTCCTTTATCAGAGCCGGCTGCAAAAAATTATGCCCGCCGGGCTCTCCGGTGGAGATCTTGACCGCCACCTTTCCCTTCAGAGATACTCCCATCGCATGATAAATGTCCTGAAGAGACTTTGCACTGATCTCTTTGGTAAAGTAAACCTTTGCTTTCTCCATTTCGCGCCTCCTTGGAATAGGATTATTTGTTCTCTGACTGTCATTTTACCATATGAAGTGGGGTTTAAGTCAAGTAAATAATGCTTTTCTTGGACAAGGTATGGTTTTGCAGATACCGATAGAAAGGGGGGAGGTTTGCAGTTGGGGTAAAGGGGAGGGTGGGAGGGGGACGCCAGGGGGCATAGGCATACCCTGACCGGGCACGCTCTCGCTCTGTGCAGGAGGCAGCGGTTCTAAGTTCGCGCTTCGCTGCCGCTCACGCTCACTAAGAACCGGCGTCCTGCAAAGGCCCCGACAGGGTATGCCTATGCCTCCTGGCTGTGAGCTCCCACGTCTCCGCTTTAAACGGTAAACCTCATATCTTATATTCTGCTGTCACGGGTCGGATTCATAACGTCTCATCCCTTGCCTCTGTTCATGACAAACATCTGTGCTGCCAGACAGTCTCCTTTCACGGCAGGCTGTCCCTTGCAGGGTACGGGGAGAAGGCAGAGAAACAGCCCGGTTCCTGAGGGGATTCCCGGCCGGACCCTTGCAGGACGCCGGCACTTAGTGAGCGCGAGCGGCAGCGAAGCGCGAACTTAGAGCCGCTGCTTCCTGCACGGAGCGGGAGCGCGTCCGGACGGGAATCCCCTCAGGAACCGGGCGTCCCTCTCCATTATATCCGGAAAATGCAAAAAACCCCGCGAATCTGATATCCGCGAGGCTTCTCACTCAGCAGGGGCAGTAAGAGTCGAACTCACATCGATGGTTTTGGAGACCACTGTTCTGCCATTGAACTATGCCCCTGTACCGGTCTTGCGACCGCTTAATAATTATACCACAGGACAGATGCTCTGTCAATAGCCATACGAAAAATTTTCACCAAACCATCTGCGGTCCGCGGCCCTGCCCCGGGGTTTTTACGGATATTCTCTCTAATCGGGCAATCGCTGCAACTCTTCAAGAGAAAGAAATATCTCCCGCAGACTCCCGTCTATCATGGGATTATTGCCGCTTGTAAACTCACAGCGTGAGCCTGTCTTCAGTCCATAGCAGGGCTTCCCGGACGCATAAGCCAGCCCCAGCGCCACACAGGCTCCCTCGTCCGGCACCCGCCCGTCCAGCACGATCACAAACAGGTCATTCTTTTGGATGTTCTCGTAATCCCTCGTAAAGATCAGGCGGGATACCTCCGTCTGCGACATCGTTTGCAGCAGCTGATCCATTTGAAATCCGGAGCGCTGCGGCAGAAAGACCTTATGCCCCAGCGACTCCAGGTAATCCGCTGCCGTCTCATTAAAGGCCAGCTCCGCCTGACTGAACATGGGGCCGGCAAAATATATGTTAGACATATGGAACTCCTCTCTTTTCTCACAGTACCTTAAGCGCTTCCCCCACATTGCTGATGCCGATGAGCCGCATCTGTCCCGTCCTTCGCATCCCCTGTAAAGACACCCGCGGCAGAATGCAGGTGGTAAAACCCAGCCGCTCCGCCTCTGCGATCCGCTGATCCGCCATATTCACGGCGCGCACCTCCCCGGACAGTCCCACCTCGCCGAAGATCATCGTATCATCCGGAATACACAGGTCGCGATAGCTGGATACGATGGCCATGATGATCCCCAGATCCAGCGCCGGTTCATTGATCCGCATACCGCCGGCAATATTGACATAGGCGTCGCACTCCCCCAGACGCAGGCCCATACGTTTTTCCAGCACTGCCATCAGCAGGTTTACCCGGTTATAATCCGTACCGGCCGCCGTGCGGCGGGGCTGGCCGAAATTCGTCCGGCACACCAGCGCCTGGATCTCCAGAAGCAGCGGCCTGGTTCCTTCCATGGCACAGGTCACCACCGATCCGGATGCGTTCTGGGGCCGTCCGCTCAGCAGGTACTGGGACGGATTGGGCACTTCGTGAAGTCCGTCGCCGCACATCTCAAAGACTCCGATCTCATTGGTGGAGCCAAAGCGATTCTTTACTCCCCGCAGAATCCGGTATGAGGCATGACGATCCCCCTCGAAATAGAGCACCGTATCCACCATATGCTCCAGCATACGGGGACCTGCCACCGTTCCCTCCTTCGTCACATGTCCCACAATAAAGATGGATATGCCCATTCCTTTGGCGATCTGCAACAGAGCCATCGTGGACTCTCTGACCTGACTCACGCTGCCGGGAGCCGCATCCACCGATTCCCGGAACATGGTCTGAATCGAATCAATGATTACCACCTTCGGCCCGGCTTCCCTGATCACAGGCTCGATCACATCCAGACTGGTCTCGCACAGCAGAGACAGATTATCTGAAAATTCCCCCATGCGGTCCGCCCGCAGCTTGATCTGATGCAGCGACTCTTCCCCGGATATGTAGAGCACGCGGGTCTCTGCCCCGGACAGATTTTTACAGACCTGCAGTAGGAGCGTAGATTTGCCGATGCCCGGATCACCGCCCACCAGCACCAGCGATCCTGCCACGATCCCGCCTCCCAGGACCCGATCCAGCTCCCGAAAACCGGTCCTGATGCGCGCCGCCGTGTCCGCTGCGATCTCCTTAAGAGTCTGTGGCCTGAGGCTGCCCGGTACAGCAAAGCCGGAGGGGGTACTCCGGCTGCTGATTCCTGTATGGGCTGTTTTTTTCGGCGCCGCAGGCGCTTCCACCAAGGTATTCCACTCTTTACAGCCGGGGCACTGCCCCTGCCATTTGGAGACCTCATACCCGCATTCCTTACAGAAAAATATGGTGTTTTTTGCTTTTGCCATATGGTTAATCCTTTATTTTCTGATCGTGACAGTCTGACCCTTGCCTGCTTCCACCTCCAGGCTCAAAGACAGCTTCCCTCCCCGGTTGGTTTTGAACTGACCCAGTACCGCGCCGTCCACTGTGACGGTATATTCCTGATTTTCCTCCAGCTCCAGAGTGATCTGGCAATCCTTTGCCGCCTCTACCAGAAAGCTGACTCCGGACTCATCGGCCATGAACTGGTGTACGGCAGTACCCGGCACAGACTCATATACGAAGAGGCCGTTTTTCTCCAGCTTCGTAATATCGCCATAGGTCTTTACCTTATACAGGTCTCCGCCCACCTCATAGTTATCCAGTTTTGCCTTGGCGCCAAGCTCATAATTGCCAAAGCTCAGGCTCCCGTTGTCCTCTGTTTGGATCAGTTCCGCTACGACTGACATCTTTCTTTCCTCCTGAATATTAACTTACCTTCCTCACAAGTGACGAATACGGCGTCGCCGTCTTTGATCCTGCCATCCAGAATTTCTCCGGCCAGGCGGTCCTCGATCTCGCTTTGCAGAGTGCGCCGCAGAGGACGGGCTCCATATTTCTCGTCGTACCCTTTGTCCACCAGGAAAGCCTTCGCCCCGGAATCCACCTCCAGGCAGATATCCATCTGGCCGCGGATGCGCTCTCCCATGGTCCGTAACATGATATCCACGATCTCTCCCATATGCTCCTTATTCAAAGCATGGAAGACGATCGTTTCATCGATGCGGTTTAAAAACTCCGGCTTGAAAATACGCCGCACTTCATCCATGACGCCGGATTTCATGCGCTTATAATCCTCCTCCCCGCTTACGACGGTGGAGAAGCCGAGTCTCTTGGGTTCCACGATATTCTGGGCGCCGGCATTGCTTGTCATGATCAGCACCGTATTCTTAAAATCAATCTTCCGCCCCTGGGCATCCGTCACATGGCCGTCGTCCAGCACCTGCAAAAGGATATTAAAGACGTCGGGGTGGGCCTTCTCGATCTCATCGAAGAGGATAACCGAGTAGGGATTCCTGCGCACCTTTTCGCTGAGCTGTCCGCCCTCCTCATAGCCCACATAGCCGGGCGGCGAGCCGATCATCCGGGATACGCTGTGTTTCTCCATATATTCCGACATATCCACGCGAATCAGCGCAGATTCTTTTCCAAATAATGCCTCTGCCAGCGCACGGGACAGCTCGGTCTTTCCCACGCCGGTGGGGCCCAGAAACAGGAAGGAGCCGATGGGACGCTTTGGATCCTTCAGTCCCACACGCCCCCGGCGTATGGCCTTGGCCACCGCTGTGACAGCGTCTTCCTGGCCCACCACCCTCTCATGAAGAATCTGCTCCAGATTTCTCAGCCGCTGGCCCTCGCTCTCTTCCAGCTTCTGAACCGGGATTCTGGTCCAGCCGGATACGATCTGCGCGATCTCGTTTTCTGTCACATACAGCTTCTTTTCTGTCTTTTCTCTCTCCCAGGCCTCCAGAAGCTTCTGCTTCTTCTCCCGCTTCTTTTCCTGCCGGCGCTTGATATCTCCGGCCTTTTCAAAGGCTTCCTTCCGGACCGCCTGCTCCTTGTCCTTCTCCAGCTTCGCAATCTCCGCATTCAGCTTTCCGATCTCCTCCGGCTCCACGAAGGTGGTCAGGCGCACTTTTGAGGACGCCTCGTCGATGAGATCAATCGCCTTGTCCGGCAGGAAGCGGTCGTTGATATAGCGGGCCGACAGCCGCACTGCCGCCGTCAGCGCCTCATCGGTGATCGTCACACGGTGATGCTCCTCATAGCTTCCCCGCAGTCCCTTTAATATCTCCACCGTCTGCTCCTCCGAAGGCTCCTCCACCACCACGGGCTGGAAACGGCGCTCCAGAGCGGCATCCTTCTCAATGTGCTTGCGGTATTCGGCCGTGGTGGTGGCTCCGATCAGCTGGATCTCTCCTCTGGCCAAAGACGGCTTCAGGATATTGGAGGCGTCAATGGCTCCCTCCGCGCCGCCGGCGCCGATGATCGTATGCAGCTCATCCAGAAACAGCAGTATATTGCCGTCCTGAATCACCTCGCTGATTACCCGCTTGATCCGCTCTTCAAACTCGCCGCGGTATTTGGACCCCGCCACCATTCCCGATAAGTCCAGCGTCAGCACTCTCTTGCTCTTCACGGTATCCGGCACATTGCCCCGTATAATTTCTGCTGCCAGTCCCTCCGCCACGGCTGTCTTGCCCACGCCGGGCTCGCCGATCAGGCAGGGATTATTTTTAGTCCTGCGGCTCAATATCTGAATCACCCGCTCGATCTCTTTTTCCCGTCCGATGACCGGATCCAGTTTCCCCTCCCTGGCTAAGGCCGTCAGATCCCGGCTGTAATTATCCAACATAGGGGTACTGCTGTTTCCGTCCCGCCTGCGGGTATTCTCCACCTCGTCCCGGTATGCGGACACGTCCAATCCCATGGAGGACAAAAGGTCGATGTAGAGCTTGCGGACATTTACATTCATCGTATTCAAAAGCCTGGCCGCCACGCAGTCCCCCTCTTTGATGATGGCGATCAGGATATGCTCCGTGCCGATCAGCTGAGATTTGAACTGCACCGCCGCCCGGTAGCTGCTCTCCAACACTCTCCTGGCCTTGGGCGAATAGCCGCCCGGATCCATGATCTGTACCGGATTCGCCGGTGCGATCAGCTGATTGATCAGATCATTCACCCGCTCTGCGGTCACATTGTGAGCCTCCAGTGTCCTGGCCGCCACGCCGCTGCCTTCCTCCACCAGCCCCAAAAGCAAATGCTCCGTCCCCACGTAATGATGGCCGAATTCCTCCGCCTCCGTGGCTGCTATCTCCAGCGCCCGCCTGGCTTTATTCGTAAATCGTTCATCGGAAAAATGTTCCTTCATCGAAAACCTCCTTATCGGATTATTGGCAGATGCTCCCTGATATACCGGGCCCTGGCCTCGTCCAGCGCATCGCCCTCCAGTTCCACAGATCCCTTTTTCTTTAAATTCGCCGGCCGGATCTGCAACATGATGCCGAAGAGGTTCACCGGCTCCTCAGCCTGAACCAGATTTTCACACAGGCCCAGCCGCAGCTGGGACAGATACGTCATAGCTTCCTTGTAGGACAGCTTTCTGGCGTACTTCAATACTCCGTAGGACTTACAGACCTCATCCTCCAGCTGCAAACGGTGACTGCGCAGCGCCAGAGATTTGACCTTGCGCTCCTGAGCCGCCAGCTGCCCGGCCGCCTGAGATACCAGGCCGATGAGCTCTTCCTCTGATTGTCCCAGAGTCTTCTGATTTTTCACTTCAAAAAGACCGCCGAAATTCTCATTGCTGTCTCCGGCCATCCCCTTGATCGCTATTCCGAAACGGCTGTATTCCTGAACCAACTTCCGAAACTGCGAGCCTCCCGACAGCATCGGCAGATGCAGCATCACACTGGCTCGCAGACCGGTTCCCACATTGGTCATAAAAGCGGTGAGAAAACCGTATTTGTTGTCAAACGCATAGGGAACGTTCTCACCCAGCAGATCATCCAGGGAGCTCATACGGCTCCACATATTCTCCAGACTCATACTGCCGGAAAGATATTGCAGGCGCAGATGATCCTCTCCTCCCAACACCAGGCTCACCGACTCATCCTCCAAAAGAGCCAGGCCGGCCGGAGCCGGATCCTCCACACGGCTGTAATTGATGGCGCGCCTCTCAAACAGGGCGCTGCGGCTCACCTCATCCAGTTCATGCAGACGGCAATAGGAATAATCCTTATCCCCCTTTATAAGCTCCGGCAGCCGCTTCTCCTCCAGCTGCTTCAAAAGCTCCAGGCGTTCCTCCCGGTTAAGACGTCCCGGAAAAACATTCCCCTCTATATTTCGTACCAGACGCAGACGCTTCATCACAAAAACATCATGCATCTGGTCTGTCTCCTCATACCATTTCATCCTGATCCTCTCCCCCGGACGCCTTATTTTCCAGCGCCCTGATCTCATCGCGATACGCTGCGGCCGCCTCGTAGTCCTCCTCCGCCACGGACTCCTTCAGCTTAGAGCGAAGCAGCTCGATCCTCTCCGTCAGATTCAAAGGCCTTTCAAAGACCGTCTCCTCCGATTCTTCGTCCCGGCCCGCCGGTCTCTTTCCTGTATGGGTATCGCTGCCGTGGAGCTGTTTGAGCTTATCGCTGATCAAAAGATCAAACATATGATAGCAGTCCGGACACCCGAACTGACTGTCCTTCACAAAATCTCCATAACTGGTCCGGCATGTGGGACACACCAGACTGGACAGCTTATCGGTCTGCTCCACAGCTTCCACGCCTCCCAGCCCCAGAAGCTGTGAGATCAGTTTTCCGATAGGATATTCCGAATCGAACAGACCGGCCAGACCGGTATACTGTCCGAAGTCCATCTCCTTGGCACAATGGCTGCACAGATTATGTTCTGTGGCCACACCGTTTACCACCTCCGTATAGCGGATATTCGCCTCGCGAATCTTACACCTCTCACATAACATATGATCGCCTCCAATGGCAGACTCCCTAACCTGCTTCTGTCAGATTTCCAGACCGGATCTCAACCTCAGAAATCCAGTAAATCAAAATCATCGTCTTCCTCCAGAAGCTCTCTGTTGTCTCCCGTCTCAATATATTCAAAATCCTCGTCCATATTCTCATCCGGATCCGGATCGTCCATATCTATATCTATTTTGTCAAAATCCTCATCATCCATATCGTCAAGGTCCAAACTGTCAAGATCCGGATCCTCCGAAAAGCCGTTGCGCCCGGAAGCTTCCCTGTCGTTCTGTCCGTTCTCCGTCTCATTCAGGGCATGGTAAAAACGCGCCAGCTCCTCCGGTGTAACCGCATCGTCTTTCGTCTTTCGTCCCGGCTTTTCTCTCCTGTCACCGCGGTCCGCAGCGCTCTTTCCCGTATCCGTCGCGGCGGCCTTATAGGCTTCTTCGTCATCCTCATAGTCGTCCGCGTCAGCCTCATCCAATTCCGCCTCATCCTCATCGTCCTCATCCCGCTCAAAGCTTCTGCGCAGGAACAGGACCGCTATAATCATGAGCACCACTACCACACAACAGATCCCCAGTGTGGTAAGCAGCTTATTTCCGCCAAAAAAAGCCCACCGTTTCGGCCGGCTGGTCCTGTTGACGCCGGTGGTTCCGGCTGTCTCGCCATCTTGCTTTCCGTCATCCTCAGAATCCGCAGGCGCTGTCTGGATCGGCGGTTCACCACTTTGAGACTCGGTCTCCTCCTGAGACCAAAGGGTGTCGCCCTCCTCCGGGGATTCCATCTCCCCGCCCTCCGGGGCGCTGGTCTCTTCTCCTCCCGGGGACTCCGTCCCCGTGCCCTCCGCAGCATTGGTCTCTTCTCCTTGCGAAGGCTCCGCTTCCGTGCCCTCCGGCGCCGTGGTCTCTTCCTCTTTTGGAGGAATCGTCTCTGCGCCCTCCGGCGCTTCCTCTCTGGTCACGGTAATACGGTATTCCCTGACAGAGCCATCCCCCGCCGTCACCGCTACCGTCACCACATTCTCTCCCACAGCCAGATCCCCCGTACCGCTTATGGCCATTCTGGCCAGGGGGGAGTTCGTATCCGCCTTCAGGGCGATCCTCGTCACATCGTAAGGCACCGATGCCGTATATGTCAACTGTTCCGGTGAAAACTCCGGACTCAGAGACGACTGAGCGATGCGAAGGGAAGAGAGGCTGTTATCCGATGACGCCTCCGCCGTCTCCCCATTGGCGCCGCTTTCCGGCTCCGCATAAGAAACCACTGTCATTCCGGCCGTACATAACGCCAGCAACATTACAAAAACAACCGCATGTAATTTTTTTCTCATAGGTACTCCTCGTGTTTCCAAACTTGCACGAATACCATTATACACAAAAAGGGCGGCCCCTGTCAACGCAGGCCGCCCCGATTTTCTCAAGTTTAAAAAAATATTCACAATCCGTCTTCAAAACAGTCTTCCTGTTTTTCGGTTTCCCTTCGGTTTCTCTCACTGGTACAGAGGATACTTTTCCGTCAGAGACTTCACCAGCGCCATGGCCTCCCCGGCAGAGCCCTCCGGATCATCCACAGCCAGCGCCATGGCTCTCGCGATTACCTTCATATCCTCCTCCACCATTCCTCTGGTGGTCACAGCCGGCGTCCCCAGGCGGATCCCGCTGGTCACAAAGGGGCTGGCCGGATCGTTGGGAATCGCGTTCTTATTACAGGTGATGTGGACCGAATCCAACAGCTTCTCCGTGGCCTTGCCGGTGACGCCCTTTCCCAGAAGATTCACCAGCATCAGATGATTATCCGTACCGCCTGAAACCAGATCAAATCCCTCCTTTGTGAGCGCCGTCGCCAATGCTTTGGCATTTTTCACCACCTGCCTGCCATACTCCTTAAACTCCGGCGTAAGCGCCTCTTTAAAGCACACGGCCTTGGCGGCGATCACATGCTCCAGAGGGCCCCCCTGGGTGCCGGGAAAGATCGCCTTGTTAAAATTGAATTTCTTCGCATTCTCTTCATCGGACAGGATCATGCCGCCCCGGGGACCGCGCAGCGTCTTATGGGTCGTCGTCGTGGTCACATGGGCATAGGGAATCGGGCTCTCATGGACGCCTGCCGCCACCAGCCCCGCTATGTGAGCCATATCCACCATCAGATAAGCCCCCACCTCGTCGGCGATCTCACGGAATCTCTTAAAGTCAATGGCCCGGGGATAGGCGCTGGCCCCGGCCACGATCAGCGTAGGCCGGCACTCCCTGGCCACAGCCAGCACATTGTCATAGTCAATATATCCGTTTCCATCCACACCATAAGACACAAAATGGTAGTAGGCTCCTGACATATTCACCGGGCTTCCGTGGGTCAGATGGCCTCCCTGGTCCAGACTCATGCCCATGATCGTATCGCCGGGCCTGCACATGGCAAAATATACGGCCAGATTCGCCTGGGCGCCGGAGTGCGGCTGTACATTGGCGTACTCACAGCCAAACAGCTGCTTTGCCCTCCCGATAGCAAGGTTTTCCACCACATCCACATGCTCGCAGCCGCCGTAATATCGTTTCCCCGGATATCCTTCCGCATACTTATTGGTCAGATGGCTTCCCATGGCTGCCATAACGGCACGGCTCACCAGATTTTCCGAAGCGATCAGCTCGATATTATCGCGCTGACGGTAAAGCTCCCTCTGCATGGCTTCTGCCAGCTCCGGGTCACATTTTATTACCTCGTCAAAAGAAAACATGATCAGGTCCTCCTCATTTGATGAATTAATCTTGTACTATGCTAAAATCCTTTCCTAGCATAACACAGGAAAATGGGAAATGCAAATCTTTTCCTCACTCTTTTTGCATGGATTGTCAGGGATGTTCATAAATTATATAAAAAACCTTTGGAGGGTTTTATGAGCGCAAAAACGAAAATCGTGGTTTTACGGATGAAAGAACTGATCTACACAGGTATCTTCGTAGGGCTGGCCATCCTTCTGGTGGTACTGTTTCTGACCATGTTCAGCGGCAAAAAGAAGGATGCGGACGATCCCGAAGCCGCCCCCACCGCCAGCTACATACCCGGCGTCTATACGGCCTCCCTGGCCCTGGGCAGCCAGAATGTGGACGTGGAGGTCGTCGTGGACGCCTCGCAGATCACAGGCATCCGCCTGCTGAATCTGGATGAAGCCGTCGCCACCATGTACCCCCTGATGGAGCCCACTCTCGCCTCCCTGGCCGAACAGATCCTCTCCAAACAGTCCACCCAGGATATCACCTACACAGAAAACACCAAATATACATCCTACATACTGCTGCAGGCCGTTCAGACCGCCCTTGACAAGGCAGCCGCCCCGAAATAATCCGATCAAAAAAAGAATGTGGAGTTTTTCACATTCTTTTTTTGTACCAAAACCGGACAACACCAGGGATGGTCCCGCGTCAGTCGACACAGTCTCTCAACGCCTCCTCCCCTAATTCTCCGCTCCGGCCATCAAGAGCTGCTCCACAATCTCCGTATATCCTTCCTCCGAGGCATAGTACAGGGCGCTGTGCTGTTCGTTGTCCACCTCGTTCACATCGGCCTTCTTCTCGATCAGCATGGCCGTGAAATCGTTCCTGCCGTTTCTGGCCGCCAGGATCAGAGGCGTCTCCCCGTCAGAGTCCTTCTCATCAATTCCTGCTCCGGCTTTTAACAGGGCCTTTCCCACAAAAAGATCACCCAGACCGGCCGCGATATGTAACGGCAGAACACCGTCGGTATCGGCCACATCGGTTTTCGCGCCCGCTGCCAGCAAGAGCTCCGTTATCACCAGATTTGACCGGCGTACGGCCAGGATCAGAGGGGTTTCCCCCTCGTCGTTCGGTTTATTTACACTGTCCGTGTCTTTCTCCAACAGGACTTTCACCACTTCACTCTGCTCATTCCAGCATGCGTGATGTAAGGACGTATTCCCATAGGTGTCGGCATGGGCCTCCTTTGCCTGTGAAAGCGCCTTCACCAGCTCCCGCAGGCCGGCAGCTGTGGCAAAATCAATAGCCATACGGCCGTCGTTTTCCCTGATGGAGATATCGATATCCGCATTTTCCATAAGCTTTAAGGCTGCGTCCGTTTTCCCTCTCTGCGCCAGTATCATCAGAGGAGTGACGCCGCCGTTGTCCGTGCTGTTTACATCCGCCCCTGCGTCTAACAGCATGGAAATGATCTGAAAATTACCGTTCTCCGCCGCCGCGTGGATCGGCATCCTGTTTTTTTGGTTCCCCAGACCGACGTCCGCTCCATTGTCAAGCAGCAGCTTCACTAAATCTCTGGCGCCTTTTAAACAGGCATATATCAGCGGCGTATTGCCGGATTCATCCCTCTTATTCACATCCACGCCGCCCCGCTTCAAAAACGCCTGTGCCACGCCCTTATTATTATTCTTGCAGGCCTGCAAAAGCATATTGTCAATTTGCATGATTCTCCTCCTTTATCCGGAAAGAAAGCCTGTTTCCATTCTTCCTTCCATACCCTGTTCTATATGATTTCATCCTACCACCGTACAAAATAAAAGTCAATAAACGCTCTATTGTAACACCCGCAAAAAGGTGCTACAATATCCGTAATAATATATTCCGATCAAAAAACAAGGAGGGACTTATGAACCAAAAGGAACTTGCCGATTTGCTGGTAACCTCCAGCCAACACCCCAACCAGGCCAAATTCGTCCCCTGGTGGGTGGAGGATTATGAAAACTTCACTTACAAGTACAATATCTTTCCGCAGGAAACCGTGCGCGATGCCCAGGCCTGCCTGGCAGAATGCTCCGGACAAGAACTGCTCTCGCCGGCCGGCTCCTGCGGCCTTACCCTTTTTCACCTTTCCGTATGGCACAATTTTTATCCGGCCGTGGAACAGATGCTCGAAGACGGACGCATAAACAGGGAAGAAGTCAATCAGCCTGACCACAAGGGCCACGGCCTCACTCCCTTTTTGCTGGCCTGCCTGCGCGGCAATCTCGCCATGGTCAAACTTTTGCTTGCCCACGGGGCTGACAGCTGTGCCTGCGACAAGCGGAAAATGAATGCCTACCACTTCCTTGCCTATCCCCGGTTTGAAGGTCTGTCGCATGATTTTACTTGTCTGGAGAGAAGTGTAGAGCAGAGAAGGGAAATCGTCCGTATCCTGAACTGTGATATCAATCAAAAAGACGAAAAGGGCTTCACGCCTCTTGAACATCTTTTGTCCACCGACTACAGTTCCAGCTACACCTGGCCTCTGGCCGAAATTTTTCTGGAAAATGGCGCTGCCACGGATTACGTCGATGAAAACGGTAATACGCTCCTGATGATGGCCCTGCGCAACAGCCATAAGACAGCAGCGCTCGCCCTGATGAAACAGTGTCCGGAAATGCTACATAAAGCCAACAAGCAGGGTGTGACTCCCCTTGCCCATGCGGTTTCTTTCCGCAACGAGGCCATGTATATCGCCCTTACGGACCATGGGGCCGTGCCCGGAGACCAGGACCACTTTGACTTGTTCCCCTTAAGCCAGATCACCAGCAACTCTTTCTCAGATATCCGTAAAGACAACCGTGACGCACTGAGCCTCGCGCTCTTTCTGACCCGAAAGCTGCTTTGCCAGCTGGACCCGGACGATGATGATGATCTGGGAGAAATCACCTATATCCTTCACAACGCTCTCAATTCCGACGAGGAAGCCCATGTGCTACAGCTGTGTAAGGAAGCCGGTTTTGATTTTACCATGCCGGTCTATTATCACGGCGAGGCTATCTGTCTCCGGGATAAATGCCTGCTACCCTGCTACGGCACGGGCGTCATCCACAAGCTCATAGAACTGGGTGTGGATATGAACGAGGCCGTTGTCAGAGGACAGACTCCGGCCAATCTCATCGCCCGTAAGGATTCGTCGAACGACAGCAGCTATGAAGCCTACTTTGAGGAAGCTGCCGCCCTTTTCTCCAGGGAATCCATGGAACAGCTGGACAATTCCGGCGAGGCAGCCGTCCATCTTGCCGCCCGCAAAGGCCATACCGGCATGCTGAAAGTCATGATCGAAAAAGGGGTTGACATAAATCTGGCAAAGGATGCGCCGGCTCCCGCCGGAATCACTCCTCTTCATGAGGCCTGCGCCTATGGCCAGATCGAAGCCGCAAAGCTGCTCATCGCCGCCGGTGCGAACGATACCCTGAAAAACCTGGACGGCGAAACCCCTGCCCATACCCTGCTCATACATAAGCCTTTCGGCAAGCCTCTGAATACGGAGCTGCAGGCGCAGCTGCTGCGCGAACTAAAGCACCTGGATATTGCCAGAAACGACGGAAAAACGCCTCTTCTTCTGCTTACATTCAGAGATGAAGAGCTCGCCTCTCTGCTTCTGGAGCGCGGCGTGGATGTCAACCACGCCGACAACAATGGCATGACGGCCATGATGCTCAATCCCGACAAGGACATTATCAAGCTGCTACTGAAGGCCGGCGCCGACCTTTCCCTCACTGACAACGACGGCAACACGGTCCTGCATTATGCTCTGATGGAATACGCGGAAAGCGCGGCGCGCTACCTTATAAAAAAAGGAGCCGATTATAATCGACCCAATAACAGCGGCCAAACCCCCGCCCAGATCGCCATCGAGAGAGGCTATGAAAGCGTGCTGGCCCTGATGACCGATATCCGGTAATCGTACGTCAGCATCCCTGCACCCAGAAAGAGGAGGCAGCCGGCCACAGCCAGGCGCCTCCTCTTTCTTTATCCTTTTCGCGTTTCAATAAATCCGCCGGCTCATCCCACCGTCAGCACACGCATGGCATTGGTAATCCCGCTCTCTCTGCTGCGGCTCCCCGTCATGCCGGCTGTCAGAACCACCAGATCACCGGCATCCACCAGCCCCCGCAGCTTGGCTAACTCCATGGAGCTCTCAACCACCTCGTCGCTGCCGTTTCTGTAAGGCGCGTAGATCGCCTTCACACCCCAGATCAGCTGCATCTGTCGGAGAACCCGGGCATCCGGCGATGTGGCGATGATCGCGGCGGCAGGCCGGAACGCCGACACAATGCGGGGCGTGTGGCCGGAGATGGTGGGAGTGATGATGGCTTTGACTCCCAGGCTCTGGGCTGTCGTCACAGACGCATACGCCACCGCCGAGGAAACGCTGCCGCTCTGATGATCTGCCTTGGACAGCAAAAGCTCCTTATGGTTTAAATGAAATTCCGTAGTCTCGGCGATCTGACTCATCATCGACACCGCCTCCACCGGATACTTGCCCATGGCCGTCTCGCCGGACAGCATGACCACATCGGTGCCGTCATAAATGGCATTGGCCACATCCGTCACCTCCGCTCTGGTGGGACGGGGATTGCGGATCATGGAATCCAGCATCTGTGTGGCCGTGATCACCGGCTTAAACGCATCATTGCACATACGGATCATGGTCTTTTGCAGATAGGGAAGCTGTTCCGGAGATATCTCCACACCCATGTCGCCTCTGGCCACCATGATGCCGTCGGAGACTCTCATAATCTCTTCAAAGTTATCGATCCCTTCCCGATTCTCGATTTTAGCGATGACCTTGATCTTCGATCCGTGAGCCATCAGGATCTCCTTGATCTCCAGAATACACTCTGCCGACCGCACAAAGGAGGCCGCGATATAGTCAAAATCATTCTCGATTCCAAACAGGATATCCTTCTTATCCTGCTCCGTGATGCCGGGCAGACGAACCTTGACACCGGGCACATTGACTCCTTTTCGGGTACCCAGCACCCCGCCGTTTACGACCTGGCACACAATGTCCGTATCCGTTTTTTCCTTCACCGACAGCTCGATCAGTCCGTCGTCGATCAGAATCCGGTCCGATACCTTCACATCCGCAGGGAGTCCGGCATAATTGATAAAACCGGTTTTTTCATCCCCCTCGATCTCCCTGGTGGTCAGCGTATACTCTTCCCCGGCCACAAGCGTCACGCTCTTTACTCCGTCCTTCAAAAGCCCTGTGCGTATCTCCGGCCCCTTGGTATCTAGCAAAGCCGCCACAGGTATATTCTTCTCCTCACGGACTTTTTTCAGAAGCTCCAGACGGGTCTTCTGCTCCTCATGGGTTCCGTGGGAGAAGTTAAAGCGGGCCACATCCATTCCGTGATCCATTAAAGCTCCCAGTACCTTCTCATTGTCCGTAGCCGGTCCCAGAGTGCAGATAATCTTTGTTCTCTTCATCGTTCTGTTGTGCCTCCTGTCTTATTTTTTACATGCTGATGGGTATACAGATGCTCCTCGCAATACTCATACTCTCCTTCACACTTGGAACAATACCGAAATTCCAGCTCCGGAGAATCGATCTCCGTGCGTCCGCATATGGCACAGCAGTGCCGCGGCCTTCCCCTTCTGGCCTCCTGCTCCTTCTTCACCTCGATTACCTGAGCCTTGAATTTTTTCTGTACCTTTCGCTGATCCCTCGAAGGCCGGAAGCTCTGACGATATACATAATAGAACAGGATATAATTCAGCATGGAGACAAGGGCCGCCACGCTGTTCTGAGGGAAAGCCATGATCCCCAGACCCATCAGCCGATACGAAATCATGGGGTTCCATATGCTGATAAAACCGCCGATGATCGTCACCGCAAAATAAATCCCGTCGATGATACCCAGCCATTTGGCCTTGATCGGTATGATAAAAAAGAGCAGAAACTGTACCTCGGAAAACTCCGTCACGAAAGCAAAAAACAGCGACATATTCAGATAGTATGTCCCCAGAGTAAAGCTCTGATCAAAAATAAGCCAGGTCAGTATGGCTCCCAGGATATGAAACAGCACTCCCATCAGAAAATACAGATTAAAAGCAAAGGTTCCCCAGCGCCGTTCCAGATTTGTCCCCATCATATAATACATATAAAGGGCCAAAAGCACCATGAAAAGGTTGCTGCTGGGCGGCGGATATACGATAAAAGTCACCAGCCTCCATATCTGTCCGTGCAAAACCGCCCCGAAATCCAGGGACAGCAGACTTAAAAACTCCGGCGATGCCATACTGAAAATCACACCGGCCGCATACAAAACCGTAACATACCGCATCAAACCCGGAATGGCATATTTCCCGAATCGGCTTTCCAGCTTTTTCATCCAGTTCATGCTGCTCTTCGTTTCCTCTCTTCCATCTATTCTGTACTCTTCATTATAGGGAGTATATGATCGTTTGTCAAATAGTATCCGTTGTCGAAAGTCCAAAGAATTCCATCTTTTCTTCACACTTTCTTTACACTTTTCTCTTTGGAGTCTCCTTGCATTTTAAATAGGAAAGCTATATAATCGCATCAGTGCATTTTGAATTATGACAGAAGGGAAGGATACTATGCAACTGCCCCAAACCCACTATGCTCTCGGAATTGATATCGGCTCTACCACAGTAAAAATTGCCATTCTGGGTGAGGATCATCAGCTTCTTTTTTCCGATTACGAACGGCATTTTGCCAATATACAGGAAACCCTGTCCGGCCTTTTAAAGAAAGCCGCCGGTCTCATGGGAGAGATCTCCCTTACTCCCGTCATCACCGGCTCCGGCGGACTGTCCCTGGCCGGTCTTCTGGATATCCCCTTTGTCCAGGAGGTGGTGGCGGTGGCTTCCTCCTTAAAAAACCACGCTCCCCAGACCGACGTGGCCATTGAGCTGGGCGGCGAGGATGCCAAAATCATCTATTTCACAGGCGGGCTCGACCAGCGGATGAACGGGATCTGCGCCGGAGGCACCGGGTCCTTCATTGACCAGATGGCAGCTCTTTTGCAGACCGACGCTGCCGGACTGAATCAGTATGCCTCCGGATACCGGGCTATATACCCCATCGCAGCCCGCTGCGGCGTCTTTGCCAAATCCGATATCCAACCCCTGATTAACGAGGGGGCGACCAAAGAGGATCTGGCCGCCTCCATCTTCCAGGCCGTGGTCAACCAGACCATCAGCGGCCTGGCCTGCGGCAAGCCGATCCGGGGCAATGTGGCCTTCTTAGGAGGCCCGCTCCACTTTTTGCCGGAGTTAAAAAACGCCTTTGTCAGAACTCTGAAGCTCTCGCCGGAACAGATAATCGCACCAGAGCACTCTCATCTGTTCGCCGCCATCGGAGCCGCCCTGAACGCCGAAAAAGCCGCCCCGTCCACCGCAGACGCCTCCGGTTCTCCAAAGCAAAACAGCATTTCCATCACAAAGCTCTGCAACCGCCTGGATTCCGGCGTTAAGATCCGCTTCGAAGTCAAGCGTCTGGAACCGCTTTTTGCCAATCAGGCCGAATATAACGCCTTTCACTGCCGTCATGCAAAACACCGTGTACATACCGCCTCTCTCTCCGGCCTGCGGGGAGACTGTTATCTGGGTATCGACGCCGGTTCCACCACCACAAAAGCCGCTCTGGTCGACAGGGACGGGACGCTTCTCTATTCTTTCTATAAAAACAATAACGGAAGCCCTCTGGCCACCGCCATCGAGGCCATCCGCGAAATCCGCGAAGATCTGCCGGATGCGGCCCGTATCGCCTATTCCTGCTCCACCGGCTATGGGGAAGCTCTGATTAAGGCCGCCCTGATGCTGGATGAGGGCGAGGTGGAGACGATCTCTCACTATTATGCCGCCTCCTTCTTTGAACCGGAGGTGGACTGCATCCTGGACATCGGCGGCCAGGATATGAAATGTATCCATATCAGAGATCACGCGGTGGACCGTGTACAGCTCAACGAAGCCTGTTCCTCCGGCTGCGGCTCTTTCATCGAAACCTTTGCCATCTCCCTGGGCTATACGGCTCCGGCCTTTGCCAGAGAGGCTCTGTTTGCGAAAAATCCCATTGACCTGGGAACGCGCTGCACCGTATTTATGAATTCCAATGTAAAGCAGGCACAGAAGGAGGGGGCTCTGGTGGCCGATATCTCCGCCGGTCTGGCCTACTCGGTCATCCGCAACGCATTGTATAAGGTGATGAAGATCACCGGGCCGGAGGATCTGGGCCGCCATGTGGTGGTCCAGGGCGGCACCTTTTTAAACGACGCCGTGCTGCGAAGCTTTGAACGCATCAGCGGCTGTGAGGCGGTGCGTCCCGACATAGCCGGTATCATGGGCGCCTTCGGCGCCGCCCTCATCGCCAGGGAACGCCATCAGGGCCAGAAGACTTCCATGCTTCCCCTGGACGATATCATTCATCTGTCTTACCAGACACGCATGACCCGCTGCCAGGGCTGCATCAACCACTGTCTGCTGACAGTCAACCTTTTCGACGGAGGCCGCCGCTTCATCTCCGGCAACCGCTGTGAGAAAGGGCTGGGAGCAGAAAGCAAAACGGACAGAACCATTCCCAACCTCTTCTCATACAAGCTGGACCGTCTCTTTTGCTATGAACCACTGAGCGAGGAGAAAGCTCCCCGCGGCGTCGTGGGACTTCCCCGTGTCCTCAATATGTATGAAAACTTTCCGTTCTGGGCTGTTTTCTTTAAAAAACTGGGATTCCGGGTCCTGCTGTCCCCTCTGTCCACCCATAAAATCTATGAGAAAGGAATTGAGTCCATCCCCAGTGAATCCGAATGCTATCCGGCCAAACTGGCCCACGGTCATGTGGCCTGGCTCATCGAGCAGGGAATCCGCTTCATCTTCTATCCCTGTATTCCCTATGAGCGCAATGAGACGCCGGAGGCCTCCAATCACTACAACTGTCCCATCGTCACCTCTTACGCGGAAAATATCCGGAATAATATGGAAGAGCTGAAGATTCATTCCGTCCGTTTTCTGAATCCTTTTCTGCCCTTCACCGACGAAGAGACGCTCCGCAAGCAGCTGATCCGGATCTTTCATGAGGAATTTGCCATCCCTGCCTCCGAGATCCGCTCTGCCTGTCAGGATGCCTGGGCCGAGCTGGACCGTGCCAGACAGGATATCGAAAGAAAGGGGGAAGAGACGCTTCGCTATATGGAAGAAACCGGTCATCATGGCATCGTCCTGGCCGGCCGGCCCTACCATATCGATCCGGAGATCAATCACGGCATTCCTGAGCTGATCGCCTCCTATGGTCTCTGTGTGCTCACGGAGGACTCGGTCTCCCACCTGGGCCATCCCGACAGGCCCCTTATGGCTGTGGACCAGTGGATGTACCACTCCCGCTTATACCGGGCGGCGCAGTTCGTGGCCGGCAGGGAAGATCTGGATCTGATCCAGCTCAACTCCTTTGGCTGCGGCCTGGACGCGGTCACCACCGACCAGGTGGGCGATATCCTGTCCCAAAGAGGCAAGCTGTATACCGTGTTAAAAATAGACGAGGTCAGCAATCTGGGGGCCGCCAGAATCCGCGTACGCTCCCTGATCTCCGCCCTCAATCTGCGCACCAGAAGCCGGATGGACCGGACGGTGGTCTCCGCCAGCTATCACCGGGCAGAATTTACCCAGGCCATGAAGAAGGACTACACGATCCTCTGCCCCCAGATGTCCCCGATCCATTTCAGCCTTTTACAGGCAGCCCTCAATTCCTGCGGTTATCACATCGAAGTGCTGAAAAGCTCCCGCCGGGAATCGCTGGATATGGGACTTAAATATGTCAATAACGACGCCTGCTATCCCTCCCTCATCGTGGTGGGACAGATCATGGAAGCCCTGCTTTCCGGCCGCTATGATGTGGACCGGGTCGCCGTCATCATCACCCAGACTGGCGGCGGCTGCCGGGCCACCAACTATATCGGCTTTATCCGCCGCGCCCTGGAAAAAGCCGGCATGGCCCAGATTCCTGTGGTTTCCCTCAGCGTCCAGGGGCTGGAAAACAACTCCGGATGGACCATGACGCCCCATATGGTCGTAAAGGCCATGCAGGCCATCGTCTACGGCGATCTTTTCATGCGAGTTCTGTACCGGATGCGCCCCTACGAGGCCGCTCCCGGCTCAGCCGACGCCCTTCACGATCATTGGGAAAAACGCTGCATCGAAACTCTGCGGGGAAAATCCTCTCCCAGACAGTTTAAGAGAAATGTCCGCGGTATCATCCGGGACTTCGACGCTCTGCCTGTCCGTGAGGATCTGAAAAAACCTCGCGTCGGTATCGTGGGCGAGATCCTGGTAAAGTTCCACCCCGAAGCCAACAATCATCTGGTGGAGCTGTTGGAGAGCGAAGGCGCCGAGGCCGTTATGCCGGATCTGATGGACTTTTTTCTGTACTGCTTTTACAACAGCAATTTCAAGGCCAGGCACCTGGGAACCAGGAAATCCACTGCCAGGCTCTGCAATATCGGGATCTCCGCCCTGGAATTTCTGCGGGGGACCGCCAGAAAGGAGCTGGAGCGCAGCCGCCATTTCACTGCCCCGGCCCGCATCAAAGAGCTGGCCGGCTATGCAAAGGAGTATGTCTCCCTGGGAAACCAGACCGGAGAGGGCTGGTTCCTGACCGGAGAGATGCTGGAGCTGATCCATTCCGGCGTCCCCAATATCGTCTGTACCCAGCCCTTCGCCTGCCTCCCGAACCATATCGTGGGAAAGGGCGTCATCAAGGAGCTGCGAAACGCCTACCCTGAGTCCAACATCATCGCTGTGGACTATGATCCCGGCGCCAGCGAGGTCAACCAGCTGAACCGGATCAAGCTGATGCTTGCGACGGCCATGGAGAGAATGGAGTGACGCCAAACACGCCCTGCGAGGAATACGATCATGCCCCGCAGAAACCGGCCTTACCTCCATTCCTCCCTCTGAAGCATCCTCTCCCTCTCCTTCCAGTCCGGCATATACCTCTCAATAAAGGCATAGAACTCCCCGCTGTGATTGGGATACAGAAAATGTGCCAGCTCATGAAGCACCACATACTCCGCGCAGGCTAAAGGCGCCTTTATTAACACCGCGTTCAGTGTAATCCGCCCTCTTCCCACGCTGCAGCTGCCAAAGCGGGTGCGCATGGCCCGGACCGTCACATGGGGTCTCGCCACCCCGCAGGCTGCCACGATGGGATGCAGCCGGTCCACGATGGGCTCCAGATACGCCAGAGCCGCCTCTCTCTCCTCTTTCGACAAAGGCGGCAGCTTCTCTGCTGCCGCCTCATTCTTCATCACTTCCATCTGCCGCATAATCCAGCTCTCATGCTCTTTTAAAAAGCTCTCCAGCCTCTCTGTCCGGACTCCCATGGGGGCAGACAGACGAAGCTCCCCGCCGGGCATTACCCGAAGACGGATTGTACGCATTCTCTTATAGGTCACCCGGATTTTATGCGGCGTGCCTCCTATGGTTACTGTCCAGACCGCCATATGGATTCTCTTCCTCCACCGGTCTCTAAGCCGCAGGAGGAACCAGCTGCCCGTTGACATAGGCCTGCATCAGGAAATAGACCAGTACCAGTGCGCCCAGGGCGATGCGATAGTAGCCAAAAGCCTTGAAATCATGCTGTTTGATATAATTCATCAAAAAGCGGATCGCGATCAGAGCCACCACAAAGGCGGATATAAGCCCTCCTGCCAGGATCCAGCCCTCCGAGCCCACCAGCAGATTCCCTCCCATGAAGAACTTTGCCAGCTTCAGTCCGCTGGCGCCAAACATGATCGGGATCGATAAAAAGAAGGAAAACTCCGCCGCCGCTGTGCGGGACACTCCCAAAAGCATGGCTCCCAGGATCGTCACACCGGAACGCGAGGTCCCCGGCACCATGGCCAGTATCTGAAACAATCCGATCATCACCGCTCCCACATAGGACAGCTGCGCCACATTTCTCACGGAGAAAATACGCTTGCGGTTCTTATTCTCCAGAATAATAAACAGAAGGCCGTAGAGGATCAGCATACCGGCCACCACGTAGGCATTGTACAGATGCTCATCCATCCAGTCGTCAAACAAAAAGCCAAATACCGCCGCAGGCAGACAGCCTACCACCACCTTGGCCCAGATCCCCCAGGTCAGCTGCTTCTGTTTGGGGGATTTGCGGGGAGCAAAGGGATTCAGCCTGTTAAAATACAGCACCACGACGGCCAGGATCGCTCCCAACTGTACCACCACATCAAACATTTCCATGAAAGCTTCCGATGCCTTCATGGGCAGAAACTCCTCCAGCAAAAGCAGGTGCCCTGTGCTGCTGATCGGCAGAAACTCGGTCACACCCTCCACGATACCATAGATGACTGATTTTATAAGCTCAATAATTTCCATTCTCTCCTCCGAACTATCCTCTGTCCTATCTATTTTTTATGCGCAAAGATCCCGTCCTATGAACAGCCTCCTACACATCCTCGATCTGCCAGTCGATGGGCTCTGCTCCATGGGATTCCAAAAATGCATTGGTCTGGCTGAAGGGACGACTGCCAAAAAATCCGTTATACGCCGACAGAGGACTCGGATGCGCCGCCTCCAGGATCAGATGCGCCGGATTATTTAACATGGCCTTCTTCATCCGCGCCGGCCGCCCCCACAGGATAAACACCATGGGGCGGTCCACTTCATTCAGAATACGGATGGCGGCATCAGTAAACTCTTCCCAGCCGAGCCCTCTGTGGGAATTGGCCTGATGAGCCCGAACCGTCAGCACCGTATTTAACAAGAGCACTCCCTGTTTGGCCCATTTGACCAGGCAGCCGTTATTGGGGATACGGCAGCCCAGATCCTCTTGCAGCTCCTTATATATATTGACTAAAGAGGGCGGAATCGCCACATCCGGCTTCACGGAAAAGCACAGCCCGTGAGCCTGCCCCACATTGTGGTAGGGATCCTGCCCCAGAATCACCACCTTTACCTCCGACAACGGTGTAAAGTCAAAGGCGTTAAAGATATCGTCGGCCGCCGGAAAAATCTGGCGTGTCTCATATTCCGTCTTAATCGTCTCGTACAGCTTCGCATAGTAGGGCTTCTTAAACTCCGCAGACAGCGGCTTCAGCCAGTCATTTGTAATCGCTCCCATTTTCAATATCCTCTCTCAGATTCGTACCGGTATCCCTCTACCGGCCAGATAGCGCTTCAGATCCATGATCTCCAGCTCCTTATAGTGAAACAATGAGGCAGCCAAAGCGGCATCTGCCCTTCCCTCTGTCAGCGTGTCATAAAAATGCTCCTTCGCACCGGCTCCTCCTGAAGCGATCACCGGAACCGATACATTTTCAGCCACCAGCCGGGTCAGCTCATTGTCATAGCCCGCCTTCGTGCCGTCGCAGTCCATGCTGGTCAGCAGGATCTCCCCGGCTCCCAGGCGGTCCGCCTCCATGGCCCACTCCACGGCATCTCTTCCCACGTCCACACGGCCGCCGTTTTTATACACATTCCAGCCTCCGCCGTCGGGACGTCTTCTGGCATCGATCGCCACCACCACGCACTGGCTGCCGAACTTATCCGCCGCTTCGCTGATGAGCCGGGGCGTCATAAGTGCGGAAGAGTTGATCGAAATCTTATCGGCTCCTTCCCGGAGCAGCACCCGAAAATCCTCCACCGTGCGAATCCCGCCTCCCACCGTAAAAGGGATAAAGACCTTCTCCGCCACGCGGCGCACCATGTCCACCACCGTAGCCCTGGCGTCCGAGGAGGCTGTGATATCCAGAAAAACCACCTCGTCCGCCCCGGCCTTATCGTAGGCTGATGCGATCTCCACCGGATCTCCGGCATCACGCAGATTGACAAAGTTCACACCTTTTACCACACGCCCGTCCTTCACGTCCAGGCAGGGAATGATCCGTTTTGTATGCATCATAATCTCCCACTTTATATCATACCAACAGAGGTCCAAAAATACTACGAAAGATTTTCTTACAATCCGACAAAATTTTTCAAAATCCGCAGACCCATACTGCCGCTCTTCTCCGGATGAAACTGACAGGCAAACAGATGGCCGGATTCCACACTGGCATGAATCGAAACCCCGTACTCCGCAGCGGCAGCCACCACGGCCTCATCCTGCGCCTTCAGATAATAGGAGTGGACAAAATAGACATAGGCCCCCTCTTCTATCCCCTCAAACAGTCTGGCTCCTGGCCGTATGGCAAGGGAATTCCAGCCCATATGCGGGATCTTAAGACCTGCCGTATCGGGAATACGCAGTATCTTCCCTTTTAAAAGCCCCAGCCCTTCCACCCCGGGACTCTCCTCGCTGCTCTCAAACATCAGCTGCAATCCCAGGCAGATTCCCAGAAACGGAATCCCCTTTCCTGCCACATGGCGGATCACTTCCACCAGTCCATATTCCGAAAGCCGGTTCATCGCCTCGCCAAAAGCGCCCACTCCTGGCAGAATCACTCTGTCCGCCCCGCAGATCACCTGCGGATCCCGGGTAATCACCGGCGTCTCTCCCAGAGAAATCAGAGCTTTCTCCACACTTCTCAGATTTCCCGCATCATAATCAATAATCGCCGTCATATATCCCTGTCTCCCCTTCCTGCCCAATGTATTATATTATACCTTATCGGACGAAGTCCGTCTACCCCGTTAGGGGTATAAATTTAGGGGTCCCCGCAGGGGATACCTTATCGGACGAAGTCCGTCTACCCCGTAGGGGTATAAATTTAGGACAGGTCCGCTACAAGAAAACTGCCGCAGGGCCTAAGCCTTCCTCTGCGGCAGTCTCCATATATCGGTTCCATAAACCTACCGGTTACTCAAATCCTCCCCATTGCTCTCGATGACCTTCTTGAACCAGTAAAAGCTCTTCTTCTTATAGCGCTTATTGGTTCCCTGTCCCGCGTCATTCCGATCCACATAGATAAAGCCATAGCGCTTTGACATCTGCCCCGTTCCGTTGGATACCAGGTCGATGGGACCCCAGTAGGTGTAGCCGAACAGGTCCACTCCGTTTCGGATGGCCTGCTTCATGGCATTAAAATGATCCGTCAGGAACTCAATACGGTAGTCGTCCTCTACCGTGTCATTTACCAGCTCTTCCTTCAGACCCAGTCCGTTTTCCGCGATGAAAATCGGTATCTGGTAGCGGTCATACAGATCTACCAGGGCCAGATACAGTCCGTCAGGGTCAATGGACCATCCGGAAGGCGTCAGCTTCAGATAGGGATTGGTCTGGCCGGTGGTGACGATATCATTGCGGCCGATTTCCTGATTGTCTCCTTCCACCACGGCGTCGGACTTATTGGTATCCTTCTGGACCGATTCCACATAATCCTTGCCGGCGATGCGGGAACGATAATAGGTGAAAGACAGGAAATCCACAGGATTTTCCTTTATGATCTCCATATCCTCCTCCTCATATTCGATCACAATGCCGTTATCCTCCAGATACTGCCAGATATAGGACGGATAATAGCCGCGTACCTGCACATCCGGATAAAAATAAGATTTCTGTTTGAGCTTGGAAACCACCACCGAATCCCTGGGATCACAGGTTATGGGGTACATGGTCTTATACTCGATCACAGAACCCACCTTGGCTTCCGGGTCCGTCTCATGGATATATTTGGTGGCCAGAGAAGAGGCGACAAACTGATGATGGGAGGCCTGGAAGCATTTCTGCTCCAGATCCGGACTGTCCGCCCGGATTCCGGCGGTCATCCACATCATGGGATAGTTTACATTGTTGCCGATCTCGTTAAATGTCAGCCAGTAGCTCACCTTGCCCTTGTAGCGGTCCGCCATCGCTTTCACAAATTTCATATAGAAGCCGATCCACTTCCGGTTCTCCCACCCGCCGTATTTCTTTACTAATGCCAGAGGCATCTCATAGTGGGAAATCGTAATCATGATTTTCATGCCCCGCTTTATAAGCTCGTCAAACATGGAATCATAAAAGGCCAGTCCTGCTTCATTGGGCTCTTCCTCCTCTCCGGTGGGAAACAGCCGGGTCCAGGCCACCGAAGTCCGGTAAATGTTAAAGCTCATCTCGCCGAATAACTCAATGTCTTCTTTATAATGGTGATAAAAGTCAATGGCCTCGTGGGTGGGATAAAAAGGCTGATTCTCCTGAGGCCCGCCGAAAATCCCGTGAGGCTGTACATCCGCCACCGAAGGAAGCTTACCGTCTTCCATATATGCGCCTTCATACTGATTGGCCGCCGTGGCGCCTCCCCACAAAAATCCTTCGGGAAAACCGTTGGGGGCCTTCTTGTCTCTCGTGTTTTTCATAACTGCTCCTTCTTTCTTCTTTATTTTTTCTTTTCCTGATACCGGAGACGGAAAAGAATGTCCCGGTACTATTTCCTTTTATACCTGGCGACCACCGTGGCGCCTTTACTGGCATAGCCGTCCCGGCTTATCTCCAGCTCATACTCCTCCCCGTTGGGAAAAAGCGTCATAACTGTCAGATCGTATCCCTCCCTCTGCATAAAATGAGAGTCCACACGAATGATTTTATCTCCTGCTTCTACCTCGTCTCCCTGTTCGATAAAGGCTTTAAAGCCTTTTCCCTTCAAAGCGACGGTATTAATGCCGATGTGAACCAGGATTTCCAGACCGTCCGCCGTCTTCATTCCAAAGGCATGAAGCGTAGGGTACAGCATCGTAACCTTTCCTTTGCAGGGGGCCACGATACAGTCGTCGCCGGGGAGGATGGCCACGCCATCCCCCAGCATTTTCTGCGCAAAAGCTTCATCCCTTACCTGGTCCAATGGAATGATTCGCCCGCTGACCACAGCCGCTATGCAGCAGTCCGGCAATTCTCTTTTCTTTTTGTTAAAAAACAGCACGCCCGCGTCCTTATCTTCTTTCCCCGCGCTTATCGCTGTAGAGGAAATAGGTGGCGAGGAAGGAAATGACAAAGGCAACAATCACACCGGCAATAATCGCTGCCATCGTATTTTCAAAAATCACAATACCCAGTATGCTGGAATAGCCCATGGAAAACGCCTTGGCTCCCATGATACCTGCCACAGCTCCACCCACCAGACCGCCGGCCACCACGCCGATTAAAGGTGTCTGGAAGCGCATGCCAATACCGTAAAGGGCCGGCTCCGACACTCCGGAGACGATGGCGCCAATGCCGGCCGACAGGGCGCTGGACTTTAAATCCTTATCCTTTGTCTTTACCATGACGGCAAGACAGGAGCCGCCTTCTGCGATATTATGCAGGATCCAGCCGGGACGGAATACATTATCGTATCCCACTGCCGTAAACAGCTCCGTCATAGGAGGAACCATCAGCATATTCACGCCCATCATCACAAGGAAGGGATGAGCCGCCGCGATGATGCCGGGAGCCACGCCTCCCACATGGGCCTGCAGCCATACGATGACGGTGACGATCCAGCCGCCTACCACCACGCCGGCCGGTCCCAGGATCAGCACGGTGATGGGATAACCCACCAGGAACACACACAGCGGTGCAAATACGGAGCGCAGCAGGCCCGGAATCACCCGATAGAAGAATCTCTCCAGATAGGCCACCAGTATCGTGGCAAAGATAGCCGGAAGCAGCGAGCTGGAGTAGCTGACCAGCTTCACCGGCAGCCCCAGAAGCGTCACGGCCTCTCCGGCGCTTACCATAGCCGTAAAATCAGGATATAAAAGGGCTGCTACGATAGTGATGGAAAAGACCGGGTTGGATTTTAATACCCTGGCCGCTCCATAAGCCACCAAAACCGGCATAAAGTAAAACGCCGTCTGGGACATATAGTTAAACAGCATGTACGTGGTATTCCCTGTCACTTCCGGGAAAAAATAAGATGCCAGCGACAGTACCACCCGCAGCATACCGGCTCCGTACAGCACCGTGATGAAGGGCGCCAGCGACTGGGACATGAACTGTATCACTTTCATAAAATAATACTTCGCATTTTTGGGGCCGGCGTCCTTTTGCAGCTTCAGATCCTCTTCATGCATCTCATTCACCGCATCGCCTTCCTCCACCTCATAATTTTTCACGATCTCGTCATACACGGGAAACAGATTCTCCCCCAGTATGACCTGATACTGGCCGGACCCGTACACGACCCCCAGCACGCCGGGGAGTTTTTTAATCTCGGCATCCTTAGCCGCCTCCCTGTTTTTCAGCATAAATCGCAGACGGGTCACACAGTGCGATACCGTATGGACATTGGCTGGGCCGCCCACCAGCTTCATAATATCCGCCGCCAAAGCCGGCACATCTATTTTAGCCATAATTTCTCCTTTCTTCCACGCCCCTTGGGCATGGCAAAACACCTCTTAGTTCTTTACGTTTCCTTCGTTTCCTTTGTCTTCTTTTCTCTGGATTCCATAATCAGCCGCATCACATGGATCGTCAGATAGAGACGGTCCTCATCGCTTAAGGTATAACAGTAATTCTCATGAACATATGCGGCGATGCGGTCCACACAGTCCTGGGCCCGGTTATTCCCCGCTGTCAGGCCGGACAGAAGCTCGCTGGCAGGAATCCCGCTCTCCACCGGCTGATCGAACAGAACGCCCCTCATAAAAAACTTCAGATGGATCACAAACCGGGAGTAGGCCAGCGAATCCTCTTCCAATGCGAGCACTTCCTCTTCCACCAGTCTCAGAATCCCGCTGACTCCCTGCATGACCTTTCTGGCTTCCTGGTTACTGCGTCCCTCGGTGGCCGTGATCAGATGAAAGGCAATGGAAGCCGCCTCATCCGACTTAAGAGAAACCTTCAGCGCCGTATTTACCATCTCCAGCGCCTTTAAGCCGATTCTGTACTCATCCTTGTACAGTCTCTTTACCTCTTCGCTGACCGGTACCGGCAGGTCCACGCCGGCCCTGTGCTGTGTCACGCTGAAATGAATGTGGTCCGACAGCACCACCAGCAGGTTAATGTTAAAGGATGCCTGAAGCTCCTTCGAGGCCATGTCAATGATTCTCTGTGTCAATTCCACAATCTCAAAAGGAACCTGCTCAAATAAAGATAATATATAGCCTCTGTTACTGCCTTCTACCAATGAATAGGTTTTTGAAACTTCACTTTTCCGGATCACTGCGTTTCTCTGTCCGCGAAACCCCAGACCCTTCCCGATTGCGATGACTTCATGACCCCTGAAGTCCTCTGCAACAATGATGTTATTGTTTATCACCCGTTTCACTTTCAGCCGGTCATTTAACATACCTTTCTATGAAATGACCGGGTCACTGATTTCATATGTACACCCCCTTTTTACGCAAAAAAATAAGGCAAATTCAATAGAAACTGCCATCTCAAACAATTTCGTACAGAATTTGCCTTAATAACTGTGATTAAGTAACAAGCCCTTTATATTATCTTTGTGTATTTTTTACCACAAAATGACCAATCTGTCAAGTGGTTTTTCATTTTTCTATCATACTTTGTGCAGGATTACAGTACCTTCGAGAGAAACTCCTTTGCCCGGGCATGCTGCGGGTTTAAAAAGAACTCCTCCGGAGGGGCGCTCTCCAGAATCTGCCCCTCATCCATAAACAGGACACGGCTTCCCACCTCCTTCGCGAATCCCATCTCATGGGTGACGATCACCATGGTCATCCCCTCGTGGGCCAGATCCTTCATCAGATCCAGCACCTCCCCCACCATCTCCGGATCCAGGGCGCTGGTGGGCTCGTCGAAAAGAATCACGTCCGGGTTCATGGCCAGGGCCCGTACGATGGCCACTCGCTGCTTCTGGCCTCCCGACAAGGTGGAGGGATACGCGTCCGCCTTATCTTCCAGGCCGATCCGTCTCAAAAGTCCCATGGCCTCCTCTCTTGCCTGGGCTTTGATCTGAGCCTTCGTAAGCACGGCCCTGCCTTCCCGCCCCGCTTTCTTTCGCTCCTGACAGCGGACATAGACCGGAGCCAGCATGATGTTCTCAATCACCGTCTTATTGTTAAAGAGATTGAAATGCTGAAACACCATCCCCATATGGCGGCGATGGACATTGATATCCACCTTCATGTCCGCGATATCCACGCCATTGAAAATAATACTGCCGCTGTCCGGGTCCTCCATGCAGTTCAGACAACGCAAAAATGTGCTTTTTCCGGAGCCGGAAGGACCGATGACCACGACGATGTCCCCTTTATTGACCGTGACATTGATCCCCCTCAAAACCTCCACGTCTCCGAAGCTTTTCTTCAGGTCAATTACGTCTATCACTCTTCTTCAGGCTCCTTTCCATGATTTTAACCAAGAGAGAAATCATCATCACCAACACGATATAGATGACCGCCATGACCAGGTAGGGCACCATAAATTCATAGCTGTTGCTGCCGATATAGCTGAAAGCCACGTACAGATCCGCCGCGCCCACAAAGCTGACCACCGACGTCTCCTTGATCAGAGCGATGAACTCATTGCCCAGCGTCGGCAGGATGTTTTTCACTGCCTGGGGAATCACGATCTTCATCATAGCCGGCGCAAAGCCCAGGCCTACGGCCCGGCCCGCCTCCAGCTGCCCCGGATCCACCGACTGAATCCCGCTTCGCATAATCTCCGAAATATAAGCGCCGCTGTTTAAGCCAAAAACCATAACGGACACCTGTACGCCGCTCATCCGGATCCCCAGGAGCGGCAGCAGCACATAATAAAACACCAAAAGCTGCACCACCATGGGCGTCCCGCGAAACAGTCCCACATAAAAGCTGCAAAACCCGTTTAATACCCTGGGGAGCCGCTTGTACTTAGGCAGCACCCGCACCGTGGCGATGAGTGTCCCGATCAGAATACCGATCACAAGGCCGCATATGGCGATAGTCAGCGTATTGCGCAGACCTTCCAGCACCTTTACATAACCATTCTTCTGTATAAACACCTCGACAAACTTCGACCATTTGAGATCAAAGCCGTCTCCTAACGCCGTCCATCCGATTCCGATTTTTCCCATTTACACTCACCCGCACCTGAGAGGAAAAGGCGGGCAAATGCCGCGCCTTTTCTCCGATATCCTTTATTTGCTCTGTTATCCTTCTTACTGCATCTGGTTGATCGCTTTTACGATACATTCCGCCGGAGCCGCATCGATAATCACGTACTGAATATTGCCGTTGATCAGATCCTGCATGGCCAGGGAACCGTTCTTATAGGGAACGCAGGTCGCCGGAAGTCCTGCGAACTCCCACTCCTCATTGCCTTCCACATAGAACTGGCCTGTGGTACCGCCCTGCACGCCGATCTTATCGCTGTTTGTCAGCTCATTCAGAAGCGCTTCCACCGACGCCGCATCGCTGCATCCGTCAAATTTTGTATCGTCGCCCTTTACCACCAGCCTCTGGGATGCGCTGTAGTAGGAATCCGAGAATGTCACATAGGCTTCTCTCTCGCTGTTTACGGTCAGACCGGCCATGGCGACATCGCACTTATGCTGGCCCACCGACAGGCACACCGCCTCGAAATCCATGTTCTGGATCACCAGCTCCCGGTTCAGCTCCTGAGCTAAAAGAGCCGCGATCTCCATATCGATCCCGTAATAATTGTCCCCGTCCATATACTCGAAGGGCTCAAAGGAAGCATTGGTGGCCACCACCAGCTGATCTTTGGAAGGGTCCAGCTGAGCGGACTGTACGGCCTGGGGTTCGCCGTCTCCGAAATACTTCTCACAGATGGCATCCAACGTACCGTCCTCCTTGATCTTTGCCACAAACGCATTGACTGCTTCCAGAAGCTCCGGCTGATCCTTGTCCACACCGAAGGCATACAGCTCGTCGGTCAGGTCGATGTCGATGACCTTCACCGCCTCGCTGCCGCCGGCCTGACTGCCGTTACCGCCGGTCTCACCCTGGTCCTTGCTGCCGCAGCCTGCCACAAGACCGGCCATCATGGCCAATACCATCATCATTGTCAATATCTTCTTCATAATTCTCCTCCTGTGCATCGTTCTTACGATGTCTAATACTATATCACAGAAGGATCTTTTGTTCAAGAATAAATATGCATAAATAATCGTATAAATATACATACTGACCGGTGGAATTGACGAAAACCATGATTTTCACAGAGCTGTCCTCTCAGTGATCCTGTCCGTAATATGCACCGGACCCATGCTTACGGTAATAGTGCTTATCCTGCAGCTCCTGCGGCGCCGGGCGGTTCGACGGATTCAGCATCTCACAGCGAGCCGCCATCTTTGCCACCTCCTCCAGCACCACCGCGTTATGCACGGCCTCCCCGGCATCCTTTCCCCAGGTAAAGGGGCCGTGATTTTTGCACAGCACTGCCGGTGTGGCCATATAGGAAAGCCCTCTGGCCTCGAACTCGGCGGCGATCAGCACTCCTGTGTTCTTCTCATAGTCCTCATCGATCTCTTCCTTGGTCAGATTCCGGACGCAGGGCACCTCTCCATACAGATAGTCCGCATGGGTCGTCCCATAACAGGGAATCCCCCGTCCGGCCTGCGCCCAGCTGGTCGCCCAGGAGGAATGGGTATGCACGATCCCTCCGATCTGCGGAAAACAGCGATACAGGACCGCATGAGTCGCCGTATCCGAGGACGGCTTCCAGGCCCCCTCCACCTTATTTCCCATGAGATCCACCACTACCATATCCTCCGGCCTCAGCTTCTCATAGTCCACCCCGCTGGGCTTAATGACAAACAGTCCCTTCTCCCGGTTGATCCCACTGACATTCCCCCAGGTAAATGTCACCAGACGATACCGGGGAAGGAGCATATTGGCTTCATATACTTCCTGTTTCAGTTCCTCTAACATGGTTATCTCCTCCTGTCTCGCGGGTCAGGGTATACATGGCCACTTCATCGGTCTCCCTGTTTGCCGAGATCACGATATCCTTTCCGTCCTTCTCATAATGAAACACATTGGCCGGGCCGCAGTCCTCATCCAGCACCTGAAAACCGTAACCGGCCGAAGATTCATCCCACCAGAAAGCGATCAGATTTCTCTCCCCTTTTCTGTGACCCACGATCAGAGACGGGCGGCCGCAGAGAGGACCTCCGTATATCGCATGGCAAAATTCCGCCGGTTTCCCATAGACGTACACCGGTTCCCAGCCCGGTCCCCTTTTTTTATAAATACAGATTCTTTCTCCGTGAAAGGGAGACAGCACCGCCAGTTCCTTCTCCCCGTCTCCGTCAAAATCCACCAGAACCGCGTCGCTGGCCGGTATGTCCAAGAGCCGTTCCACCTCCCATTTTCCCGAAGGAACACTGGGAGGACAAAAGCGAAAAATGCCGCTGGCCGCACAGATCACACAGCTGTCCTCCCCAGCCTCCGAGATCCGGTAGTATCCATGGTTCTTTAACAGATCATCCTTTATTACCTGCATCGTAAGAGGATGCTCCTCATCAAAGGCTCCAATGTCCTTTGGCAGTACCGCCCCGTAGACCTTTCCCGGCATGGTCCAGTCATCCCTGTAGTCATGGCCGGACTTTATGGTACAGGCAATCAGATAATTCACCTGGTTTCTTCGCAGGATATCAAAGCGGTGCACATGGGGCAGCCTTAAGAGCGTCTGCACCTTCCAGCCGCCCTCCTGCCGGGGCGCCGCCAGGACAATCTCTGCCTCTTTGGAATCATTGGGGGAATAAAATTTCTGCGTGGCCAGAAACATGCCGTCGCTTCCCGGGATCTGCACCATGCTCATGGTCCCTCCGGGCCCTTCCCAGACGGTATCCAGAAGGTTTCCCTCCCGGTCAAATAAAAGGCAGGGATCCTTTTTTTCCGCTGCTACCAGTATACACTCCTGCCCATGATAATACAAGGGCGCGATGGAATAACATTTCGTAAGACGGGCAATGACTTTCTTTGTGATCTTCACTCTCCTTGACTCCCCTTTTCATAAGACTACTCCATTTTTTCCAGAATGCCGGAAAACCTCCTGTTTACGCGAATCAGCTCCTGCTGCCAGTCCGTATCTCCCGTATACCAGAATTCCGTGACGAACCGGCGCACCTGCAGCGCCCACGCCTGACGGATCGCCGGCTCAAAGGCCACATGACCGGTCCCATAGGGCACCTCCCGATATCTTCCCGGCGCCGTCTCCTTCAGATGCAATGCCAGAAAATGTCCCTTTCCCAGCTCCATATCCTCCAGGACGTCATTCTGATAATGTCTGGCAGCACTGGTGATATTGCCCAGATCCGGATAGAGCTGTAAATATCCGGAACCGATCAGCGTCACATATTTCATGGCCTTTTCCACCGTGTTCATAAACTCGTTTTCCATGGTCTCAAAGCCCAGAAGCACGCTGGCCTTCTCCGCCTGGCGGACCGCTTCTCTCAGATGCTTTAAAAATCGCTTCTTTGTCTCATATGTAGACTCTTCATAATACACGTCATAGCCCGCCAGCTGAATCATCCGGATCCCCAGATCGTCTGCCAGCTTTATGGCCTTATTCATGATCTCCATTCCTCTGGCACAGACCGCAGGGTCACTGCTGCCCAGAGCATACTTTCTGTGTGCGCTTAGACACATGCTCCGTATGGGGATCCCTGCCTGTTTCATCGCCAGAACCAGTCTGTTCCTCTCCTCATCCGGCATATCGAGCCGCCAGAGCTTTTCCTCCGTCTCGTCGATGCTCATCTCCACGAAATCAAAACCGGCCGTTTTTGCTGCCGCCAGCTTCTCCTCCCATGACAGCTCCGAAGGCATGGCCTTCTCATATAAGCCCAACGCATATTTCTTCTCCATTTTGTCCACCTTTCGCCGGTATTCTTCTTACAGGCAGGAGCGGAACGGTATGTTCTGAGGCGCCTCAAAGCAGTCCTCGAATCCCCTTCTGTGATGGTACGCCCGTTTGTTCTGCTCTGTCGGATACACATATTTACCGCCCACTTCCCAGAAAAAGGGATGGAACCCATAGTCCAGCCGATCCTTTTTCATCTCATACAGTACACGGATTTCGTTCACATCTGCCATGAAATTCGTCCAGACATCATAGTGGATGGGAATCACCACCTTACACCGCAGCGCCTCCGCCATACGCAGGATATCACAGGAGGTCATCTTATCGGCCATCCCCACAGGATTTTCTCCGTAGGAACCAAAGGCTACGTCGATCTCATGATCCTTTCCGTGTTTGGCAAAATAGATGGAGTAATGGGAATCTCCGCTGTGATAAATATTTCCGCCGGGAGTTTTAATCAGATAGTTGACAGCCTTCTCATCCATATCCGTGGGGCAGATTCCGGTAAGCTCCTCCCGGTCTTCCCCCTGAGAATCCGTCGTCACCAGGCAGGTGCGGTCAAAGCTGTCTAAAACTACGATCTCCACGTCCTTTAAGCGGATCACATCTCCGGGTTTTACCGTCACGCACTGATTCTTTGGAACACCCCATTTCCTCCACAGCTCCACACTTTTTAGGGGGCCGATGAAAGGTACCGGAATCTCCTGCCCGTTTTCATCCACTGTCTGAAGCTTCTCATTCACCACACAGGCTGCCAGCTCAGCGCTCATATGATCCTGATGATAGTGGGTCGCCAGGACGGCATCCATCTTGCGCACCGCAAAGGGATCAAATACAAAGGGGATGGCGCGCAGATTGGGCTGCATCCTGCGGGCGCCGCACATATTGGCCATCTGATGCCCCGGCTTCATCTTTCCGTCGCCGTGGGTCCTCTTTCCGTTTCCACACCACACATCCACCGCGATGTTGGCGCCGCCCGGTGTCTTAAACCAGATGCCGGTACATCCCAGCCACCACATGGCCACCGTTCCCTCTCTGACCTCCTCCGCCTCGATCTCTTCGTTCAGCCACGTCCCCCACTCCGGAAACGTATTCATAATCCAGGATTCTCTGGAAATATTTTTAATATCAGGCATATTCTCTCCTTCCCGCTGCACTCACAGTCCGTCAGCGATTGATTCTGTTTGCATATGAAGCGCTTTCATTCCGGACAGAAAGGCTCCCAGACCGGTGGCTTCCCTCTGTGCGGCCACACAGACCGGCTTTTGGAGCTGTTCAGATAGCAGATCCACGATCCATTCCGATTTTGACAGCCCTCCCGCCACTCTCACTGCCGTGCAGGGAGTGTCCAGCAGATCTTCCACGCTCTTCGCACATGCGGCCACATCCCGGATCACTCCCTCCAGGCCGGCCCGCACAAAATCCTCTCTTTGGTGGCGCAGCTCGATTCCGGTAAATTCCGCCCGCACCTGCGTATCCCAGGCCGGCGTCCCCGTTCCGGTCAGCGCATTCTTAAAATGCAGTCCTCTGGCCCCTGTCTCAGAAGCTTTTGCTTCTGCGATCAGCTCTTTCAGCGCCTCCTCCTTTGTCAGGTGTCCGTAAAACAGGGCGCATAGCCAGTCTAAAGTAGTTCCCGCATTTAACACCATGCCCTCCAGGATCCATTTTCCCCGGACTGCGCTCACATTGCAGTTTACCCGCATCCGGTTGTCGATGACAGGATGATCGGTCAGCGCGATCACATAGGCCCCGGTCCCCATATTGCAGATCATATCATTCCCATCTCCGCACTTCATGCCCAGTACGGCACACTGCTGGTCGCCGCCGGCAGATACCACCGGGACATTCCGGCCGGTCCGCAGCAGACCGTTTACAGACCCCGCCGTCTCGCCCACCACGCTGCCCACCGGCACCAGCGGGCACAGCTTCTTCTCCGCCACACCAAACCGATCCAGCAGCTCCCGCGACCACCTGTCCTTCTTCAGATCATACAGACCGGTCCTGCTGGCAATGGAGGTATCCGTCGCATACACTCCTGTAAGCCAGTGCAGGACATATTCCTGAAAGCCGATCAGCTTTACCGCCCGGTCATACAGATCCGGCATATGCTCCTTCATATACCCCATCTTCGGAGCGGACATCACCGGCGACAGGCGCATCCCACAGATCTCATAGATCTCCCGGCTTCCCGGCTGCTGCTTTTCCAGCAGCCTCGCACAGCGCCTGTCCTGCCACATCAGCGCATTTCCCTGCGCTCTCCCGTCCGGTCCCATGGGGATCACCGAGGATCGCTGCGATGTGACAGATATCCCCTCCAGCGTCACCCCTTCCTCCGTGCAGAAATCTCCCATCCTTTGCAGGCATTCCCACAGCGCCCGATCCAGCTTTTCCATCTCCATCTCTACACCGCCGTCGGGCAGACAGGTCAGGGTGTACGATCTCTGTATCTTTTTGCGGATATTTCCCTGCAAATCTATTAACAGCCCCCGCATACTGGAGGTCCCTATATCAAGAATCAACAGCATTCCGGTCTCCTATCGCAGTCTCGCCAGCTTGTTAATGAAGTAGAAAACCTTTCCTTCATTGTCGGAATAAAACCGTCGGGCCAGGATTTCAAAATGCTTTCTGGTCACCGTCCGATCCCCTGTCTGCCTCATCACCTGGTCAAAAGCCTCCAGATACTCCTCCACACGCTTTTCTCCCACCAGAGACAGCATTCCGATAAAGATCTGTCTGGCATCCTCTTCCCACTGATACTTTGCCGTGACCGGGAAGCTGGAAAATCCCGGCCGTCCTTCCCTCTCCTTTAGAATGGCCGCCCCGTCATAGCGGACCCGGCGGTTCAGTCCCAGACGCTCATACTGTTCCTCCGGCGCGTCGCTTTGCTTCATCATACAGATCAGGGCCTCTGCCATCCGCGCCTCCTTCTCCGGGTCATCCAAAGGATTTATCTGCTCCGGATCACTCTCCAGATCAAACAGGAAGCTGCCGTACTGGAAGGAATTGCAGAAGGTGGCGTTGGCGAGACGGCTCTCCACCGGTATCCTCATCACCCGCGCTCCCTTGGTAAAGGAGAGAGGCCCGCACATCTCAGCCTGTGCCAGCTCCTTCGGGGCAAACAGCGTCTCCTGATGCGCCGGCATCAGCGTATATTCGTTCAACGGCGTATTGCTGACAGTGGCCGCCGCACGCATATACAGGTTCTTCCCATCCGTGATATTGACAAAAGAACCATGGAAACCGAAGACAGCATACTCCCGGACCGCCTCGTCGAAGCGGAGCACCCCTTCCAGGGATTTTCCCTGCATTTCCGGCGCGGCCGGCACGCCGAAGAAGTCCAAAAGCGTCACCGGTATGTCTATGGTCTGACACAGCGCCTGCCGGCGCTCTCCGCAAACCGGAATCTTCGGATTCCAGAGAAAGAATGGAATATTGGCCAGCTCATTGTAGCAGGGCATCACGGATTTGGCCCACCAGTCCTTTTCTCCCAGCATAAAGCCGTGATCCGTATTGACGATCAGCATGGTATCCTTCCACATATCGTGCTCATCCATAAAATCCAGCACACGGCCCAGATTCCGGTCACAGTTTCTCAGAACAGCCCCATAGCGCCTGCGGATATGGGCCACCTGCTCCCTGCTCTCCGTAACCGGCGCATAGGACGGCCAGTCAAAATGAGGTCCGGCGTAATCCGGATCGCACTCCTCTGGCACGTCAAAAGGCTCATGAGGAGAGAAGGTCTCGATCTGTAAAAACCAGTTATCCCTGCCCGCATTTTCTGCCAGAAACTCCAGTCCGTCGTCGAACACCCTGTCAGAAGGCCATCTGCCTTCCCTGCGGTAGCGTTCCCGGTTACACCAGTTATTCCTCCACCACTCAGGATGGGTGAATTCACGCATGACCGGCACATGCTCCGGAATCTCCGGGCTGTCGCTGCGCCCGCTCCAGGGGTCGGCTTCCTGCCCCCGATGACATTCCCAGCTGGAATACATCGTGTGATAGGTACAGCCTCCGGTCTCCCAGTAATGTCCATGATCGCTGACCAGACGGGTGAAGATCCCATGTTCCTTAAGCATCTGCGGCATGGAATTGTCAAAGGGCTCCATGGGCCCCCAGCTTCTGTGTAAAAAGCTGTATCGCCCCGTCTGCAAGTCTCTTCTCGCCGGCATACAGGGCAGGCTTCCCACATAGAAGCGGTCGAAGCAGACCGTTTTTTCCGCCAGCCTCCGGAAGTTAGGCGTCTCGCTAAAATCGCAGCCGTAGGGCTCCAGAAAACGCCGGTTCAGAGAATCAAACATAACCATAACCGCCCGCATACTTACGCCTCTCCTTTCTGTTTCTTTTGTTTCCCGCGAAGTTCCTTCACCGCCATCACCACCGGCACCATCACGGCGACGGCAAAAAAGGCCGTTCCCACCGACATCCGGGTGACACAGTTTAAAAAGCTGTCATAGTAGACGATGGATCGACGCAGGTTCTCTTCCACCATATTTCCCAGGATCATTCCCATAATCAGGGGAGCCGTCGGATATCCGTTTTTGTCAAGCAGATAGCCAAGGATCACAAATCCCACGGTGTAGTACAGATCAAAGGGATTGGAATTCAGGCAGAAGATCCCCGTGATACAGAAAACAGCAATAAACGGCATCAGGTACATTTTCGGTATGCTGATAATCTTAGCCATCAGTCCCAGCGTCGTGCTCTGATACAGAAACATGAAGATATTCGCCACAAAGACGGCCAGAATAATCGACCGGAAGAGAACCGGCTGTGTCAGGCTCAGATTCGGCCCGATGGCGATGCCCTGGATCGTCATGGCTCCCATCATCACGGCCGTAGCCGTATCTCCCGGTACCGACAGTGACAGTAACGGGATCAGAGCTCCGCCTGTGGTGGCATTGTTGGCGCTCTCCGCCGCCACGATCCCCTCCTCTGAGCCCTTGCCGAATTCTTCCGGCGTCTTCGAGCCCTTTTTGGCCGCCGCATAGGAAATCAGCGCCGCCGGACCGCCGCCCAGACCGGGAAGAATGCCGATCATCGTGCCGATGGCAGAGGAGCGAAACAGATTAACCAGATGTCTCTTTATGCTTTTCAGATCCAGGATGTGAAAGATCTTCTTCTCTACCTTATTGACAACCGGAACCTCCTTCATCTTCGCTGCATTATTGATAATCTCCGGCAGAGCAAACACTCCGATCACGACAGCCACCAGGGCAAATCCGTTTCGCAGCCAGGTACTGCCAAAGGAATAGCGGTAGGCCACTCCGTCAATGGAGCTTTGACCCACGCACCGGGCCAGCAGTCCGATCCCCAGCGAGATACAGCCCTTCACCATGTTTCCCCGCGCCAGGGCGCATACCAACGAAAGCGCCAGCATACTGGCTCCAAAATATTCCCACGGGCCAAAGGTAATGGCGATCTTCGAGAGAACAGGCGCCAGAATCAGAAGCATCAGAGAGCTGAAAATGCCTCCGAAAAATGAGGCAAACACTCCGACGGTCAGTGCCCGCGTTCCCTGTCCCTTCATCGCCATGGGATATCCGTCGAATACGGTGGCCACGGAAGCGGCAGTCCCCGGTATTTTTAATAAGACAGCCGACACCAAGCCCCCGGAGACACAGCCCATATAGATGCCCATCAGAAGACACACGGTAGGCACCGGTTCCATGACCATGGTAATCGGAAGCACTAGGGCGATGGCAATGGGAGTGTTAAGACCGGGAATAGCGCCGAAAATATTGCCCATGACCACGCCGCCCAGAATCAGAAGCAGGCTGGCCGGATTACATATATTCTGCAACACTTCTGCAAACATACTTTCTATCTCCTTTCCCTTTTTTAGCCAAATATCGTCCAGATCGTTCCCTTCGGCAGCATAATGTGCACCACTTTTCCGAAGAAGAAATAGACCGCAACAGTAAAAGCAACCACTGCCGCATTTCGTATGACGATGGAGCGAAGACTGCCAAATCCGTCTCTCGCAATCTTATAAAACCCGTTAACCGTAACAAAAAGAAACAGCATCGTAGACGCGATATAGCCAAGATATTTGAAAAAGGCGATATAAAGGATCATTGATAGCAGCAGGAATAACCGCGGTCCCCGAAACAGCTCCCAAAAGACAAAGGGCTGCCGGCTCTTTTCTTTTATCACCTGGAAAATCCGTATCACCAGAAAGATCACCAGAAAGCCAATCACAATGCGAGGCCACAGCGCCGCGCCGCCGGATGTATCCAGAGCGCTTACCTTAAAATCAAAACTCATCCCAAAGCAGGCGCCGCACACCAAAAGCAGTAACGCCAAAAAGAATATTTCACCCATCCGATTCCCTCCTTTTCCCAAAAACCGCCGCGAAACAATGCAGGAAACCCAATGTCTCGCGGCGTGCACTTCTCTGTCGAAGCCTGTGTCCTTACAGGTGCTTTTTCATCCATCCCTCTGCCGGGCAGACAGACCTGATCCCGTCACCTGAGAGCTTACTCCATGATAGCAGCCACCGCGTCCTTTGTCCCGTTCAGAACGGATTCGCAGATCTTTGCGTAGCTCTCCGGCTCTTCGCTGCGGGCGCCGTACCCCAGCGCATTCAGCTCCGCAATACAATCCGGATCCTCTGAGCAGGTCTTGATCAGATCCGCATAATACCGGACGATCTGCTCATCCGCGCCGGCCGGCATCCACATCCCAAAGGACTGTAACAGATAATCAAAATCCGAGTACCCCAAAGCCTGCGCCGAGGGCAGATCCGGGAATCCGGGGATCTGCGTTCCTTCTTTCGAGAATGCCATAAGGATGCGGAAATCTCCGCTGTCCACGTACTGCGCCACCTGGCCCACTCCGTCGATATAGGCGTCAATCCGGCTGCCTAACAGCTCGGTGGCCTTATTATTGGAACCGATATCCACGATCTTGAAGGATACCTCTTCCTTTTTCTCAATCTCCAGTGCCGCCAGCTGCGGCAGAGTGCCGGATACGGACCCCAGCCGGATGGTATCCGGATTTTCGCGGACCGCTGTAATGAAATCCTCGTAAGTCTCATAGGGAGAATCCGCACGGACCACCAGGCCCACCCAGGAATCACACCACATGGTCACGGGAGTGAAATCTTCATAAGTAAAGTCTGCATTGCCCAGCGCAGCCTGAAGATAATATCCCACCGGAACATGGAGCAGCGTATAGCCGTCCGCATCCATCTCCATCACCTGTTTTGCAGCCACCTGTCCGCCGGATCCCACGATATTGCTGACGATCACATTGACGCCGGCATACTTCTGCATGTACTTGGCCACGATTCTGGCAGGAATATCCGCCGTACCGCCGGCATCAAAACCGACGACAAAGGTCACATCCTTTTCCGGTTTCCACTCCCCGGTACCGGTCGGGGCCTGCGTCTGCTCTCCTCCCTGAGACTGCGTGCCGCCCTGGGTGACGCCTTCCGTCTCCCTGTTTGATCCTCCTCCCTGTGTCTCCTGTGGAGTCTTTGAACAGGCGCCCAGCATGGCAACCATCATAACAACTACAAGAATCATAAAAAGTTTTCTTTTCATCGGTATACCCTCCCTTTACGTTTTATATTCTGTATTATAGCAATGTTTCTACGGCATGTAAAGTATATATTCATTCATAAAAACTTTTTATGATTTTTTATGCTCACAAAAATTCCCTAGGTTTTTTATGCATTATTCACAAAACCCAGGATAAAAGGGCGTATAAATGTATTTTATGATTGTATTTCTCTATTTTATATGCTATTATGCTCATATAATAATAGATTCTCATATTATATTTGGATTACGATAAGGGGAATTATTCATATGAAACAGAAAAAGAGTGTTGTAACAGAACGCAGAATGAGAATTAAAAACCTGTTCGCCGAGCAGCAGATCCTTCAGGTCTCCCAGATCAGCGAGCTACTGGGGATCTCCCAGCTGACCGCACGCCGCGATTTCGACGCCCTGGCACAGGAAGGTTTCATCGAACGCATCCACGGCGGCGGTCTGCTGCGGACCGACCATCCGGACAATTTTTCCAAACCTCAGCATTTCAAGGACAAACACCAGATCGGCCAACGCCAGAAGCAGGAAATCGCCGCCTATGTCGCCTCGCTGGTCCACGACGGAGATACCGTTTTTCTGAATGCCGGCAGCACGACGTTGGAAGTCATCCGCCGTATTCGGCAGAAGTCCGTCGTCATCGTCACCAACAATGCACTGGCCAGCACCATCATGGGGGAATGCAGCGCCTCCCTGATTTCCACCGGCGGTGAGTACAATCCCGACAATCAGTCCTATACCGGGCTCATGGCGGTCACTCCTCTACAGCGGATGAACGCCACCACCTGTATCCTCGGAGTCAACGGCATCACCTGCGACGAAGGCATCACTACCTCCAATTATATGGAGACCATGATTAACGAGGAGATGCTGAAGCGCTGCCGCAGCAGTCACATTATCGCGGCAGACGGTTCCAAAGTGGGACGAATCTTCAAGTTTTCTTCTTCTCCCATCGCCAGTGTCGATATCCTCGTCACAGACAGCAGCGCCGATCCTCAGGAATTGAAAAAGATCCAGGCCATGGGGGTGAAGGTAATCCTTGCCGATAAGCAGATCTTCCGCAATCCGTAGACTGTGCTGTTTTTCTCATTGGGTGAGGGACGCTGGGTTTGTGGGGAATATGGGGACTTAGGGGGGAAGATGCGGGAGGGAAGGGACGCCAGGGGCCATAGGGATCTCCTGACCGGGCACGCTCTCGCTCTGTGCAGGAGGCAGCGGTTCTAAGCTCGTGCGGCGCTGCCGCTTGCACTCACTAAGAACCGGCGTCCTGCAAAGGCCCGGACAGGAGATCCCTATGGCCCCTGGCTGTGAGCTCCCGCGTCTTTGCGATCCACGGCAACCTCTGTGTCCTGCCATTACTGTCCGATTTTATAATCTCTGGTCCCTTTTGTTTTCGTCCATAACAAAGTGTAGATCCGCAAACAGTCGATGGATGACTGCTCGACAAGCTGAGATTTGCTTTGTCAGAGTAAATATCTGTTTCGAGAGAAAAGTGTTGTCACGGGTATATACGGGATTTATTTACATCATCGTACCAATTCAGTGCATTTACGGTCAAAGTATCCCTCTTGTATCAGTGATTCTAACACAAGCGTCTCTCGTTCTACCATTGTCTGACTGAAATCATCCGTTATCGTTTTTCTGTTTACATCTATTGCCAGCTGCGGTTTTAAAAATTCAAGCGTAAAATCTTCTTCTGCTTCATATGTATCTAAGTTTTGCTGTTTTAAATCTTCTTTTACACAACAGAAGAAGTAATAATTATCTTGTACAAATATATCTTCTTTTGCTCCTTTCTGAACTCGACGAACCTGTCCGTATTCCTGAATAGAATTCTTAATAACACATAAACCCGTTTCCTCTAAAACTTCCCTTATCAAAGCATTCTCTATATTTTCAGCGCTTTCTATTCCCCCGCCCGGAAATTTATAGTAATTGTTTTTCTTACTATGTACCATTGCTATTTTGCCGTCTTTAATAATGATAGCTCTGGCTGAAGGTCTTTTAAAAACGTTTCCACCAGGATTATAATCTTTTTTGTCCATTTCAAATAAAATACGCATTTTACAGTTCTCTATTCTCCTTCCCCTCACCTCTGCAAACGGCCTGAGCCATATAGAGTTAAGATAAATCAATGGCCTCCAAAAGAAAATACTTTGTCAGACGAAGCCGTCTGGCCTAAATGGGTAGAATTTATAAAGCCCCGGTTCTCATGAATCGGGGCAATCTCTTATGTACTTTACGTATTTTACAATACGATCCTTTGTACCATAATTATGTAATTTTTCTTATGTACGGAAGGCTTGCACCTTCAAAACTACACACTGAGCAACCATCATCTCTCTTCTTCTCTCCCCAGACCTAACCCTCTCGGTTAAGCCCTCGACCGATTAGTACCAGTCAGCTCCATACATTACTGCACTTCCACCTCTGGCCTATCTACCTCGTCGTCTTCAAGGGGTCTTACTAGC
>JAAVZR010000046.1 GCA_022791755.1 Lachnospiraceae bacterium | reverse complement strand
CGGGCACATGCAAGCCCCATCCGAAGCAAGACCAAACAGAAAGCATAAGGCGGCCCGTCTGCTTTCGGGTAGGTCGCTGGAGCCTGGCGGTAACGTCAGGCCTAGATAGATGATCATTCACGACAGAACCCGGCTTATCGTCCGGCTCGCCACAAAAAACGTGATTGAAAGGTGCCCGGCGGATTATGGTTCACAGAACGGACGTGAACTGTGTGCTCAAAGGGCGCCTGTTTCATGACAGGAGGGAAATACCGGTGGAGACGATACGGATTCGTTATGTAAATGACCAGATCGAGCGCCTGACTTATATAGAAGGAAAATCCGACTGGATCGACCTGAGGGCGGCGGAGGATGTGGAGATGAAGAAGGGGGAATTTCGCCTGATCAGCCTGGGAGTGGCCATGGAGCTTCCCGAAGGCTATGAGGCCCATGTGGTTCCCCGCAGCAGTACCTTTAAAAATTTCGGACTGATTCAGGCGAATCATATGGGTGTGGTGGACAGCAGTTACCGGGGAGATAACGATATCTGGCATTTTTGCGCTCTGGCTGTCCGGGATACGCAGATCCATGTGGGAGACAGGATCTGTCAGTTCCGGATCATGAAGAACCAGCCACGCATCGTATTTGAGGAGACGGCCCATCTGGAAGGCTGTGACAGAGGCGGCTTTGGCAGTACAGGCAGAAGGTAAATGAGGAGGGACAGGGTGAAATACGGACGGATTTTCCTGCTGACGGCAGGGATGGCGGCGCTTCTTTGGCTGGGAGCCTGCGGCTCCCCGGAGGCAAAGACGCTCAATGAGCAGGGTCTGACTTCCTATAACAAAGGAGAATATACGGAGGCGGTGGCCGCCTTTAACAATGCCATCGTGGCGGATAACCGCAATCCGGAATATTATGTAAATAAGGGTATGGCCTATCTGGAGCTGGAAGACTATGAGAATGCCCACAGCAGCTTTGACAGCGCCCTGCGACTGGACGGCAAGTGTCAGGCGGCCTATCGGGGCAATGGGATCGCTCATATGGAAGCCGGGAACTACGAGGAGGCCATGAATTCTCTGAACGCGGCGCTGGCCTGCGAAGCGGGCCGGGCCGGGGAGGCAGAGTACGATATTTTGCTGTACAGAGGAGAAACGCAGCTTCGCATGGAGGATTATGCCGGGGCGATTGATACCTATACGGTACTTTTGGACACGAAGGGGGAGACAGCCCAGATTTACTATCTGAGAGGCACGGCTTATGTGAAAAACGGCGATGCGGAAGCCGGGACGGCCGATATGGACAAGGCGGTGGCCTTAAATCAGGCGGATTACAGCCTGTATCTGAACTGCTATTACTGCCTGGCAGACGCCGGGCAGGAGGAGGCCGGCGTCCGGTATCTGCAAAAGGCTCTGATGATCGGGGAGACGAATACCAACCATAAGGCCAGGGGGACCGTGCATTTCCTTCTGGGCGATTACAGCGCCGCTCTGTCGGAATTCGAGTATGAGAAGGACAAGGCAGATGTGGAGACGCTGATCTATATCGGGCTGTGCTACCAGTCCACAGGAGAGTATGAACGCTCCAACGAGGCATTTACAAAGGCCCTGGAATCCGGCGGGGAGAATGCGGAGGTGTACTACCAGATGGGGATGTGCATGTTCAGCATGGGCGATTACGAGGCGGCTCTTCTGGATCTGGAGAAGGGGCTGGAGCTGGGAGGCGGCGCTCACAAGCAGGAGATGCTCTATACGCAGGCGCTGTGCTATGAGCGGCTGCGGCGCTTTGAGGAGGCCTGCCGGGCGTTCGAGTCCTATGCGGCCCTCTACGGATCCACGCCGGAGATTGACAGAGAGCTGGCCTTTCTGAGAACGCGCTAGGCGCTGAAGGGAGATTTATGATAGAAACGAAACCGGTGCGTGAGAAGGTGATTCTGGTGGGGGTTCAGCTGGCGGATGGAGACGATACCAGAGATTCCCTGGCAGAGCTTGCCCAGCTGGCAGAGACAGCCGGGGCAGAGGTGGTGGGGCAGGTGATACAGAACAGGGAGCAGCCCCATCCGCTGACCTATCTGGGCAAGGGGAAGCTTGATGAGGTAAAACAGCTGGCCTGGGAGACGGAGGCCGCAGGCGTCATATGCGACGACGAGCTGTCGCCGTCTCAGCTGTCCGGTCTGGAGAAGGGCCTGGATATGAAGATCATGGACCGGACTTTGGTTATTCTTGATATCTTTGCCTCCAGGGCCGTCACAAGGGAGGGAAAGATCCAGGTGGAGTTAGCCCAGCTAAAATACCGGGCCGCGCATCTGGTGGGCCTGCGGGATTCCCTGTCCCGTCTGGGCGGCGGCATCGGCACGAGAGGGCCCGGAGAGACGAAGCTGGAGGTGGACAGGCGGCGGATCCATGAGAGGATCTCCTGGCTTAAGTCGGAGCTTCGGGATGTGGAACGTCACCGGGAGCTGGCCCGCAAGAAGCGTATGAGCAACCAGGTGCCGGTGGCGGCCATCGTGGGCTACACCAATGCCGGTAAGTCGACGCTCTTAAACAGTCTTACATCGTCCGGCATCCTGGCGGAGGATCAGCTCTTTGCCACCCTGGACCCGACCACCAGGGCTCTGAAGCTGCCGGGAGGAGAGAACATTCTTCTGACAGATACGGTGGGCTTCATCCGGAAGCTTCCCCATCATCTGATCGAGGCGTTTAAGAGCACTCTGGAGGAGGCCCGCTACGCCGATATCATTCTCCATGTGGTGGACGGCTCAAATCCGCAGGCGGATAAACAGATGTATGTGGTGTACGAGACGCTTAAGAGCCTGGGGGTCACGGATAAGGTGACGGTGACGCTGTTTAACAAGTGTGACCGCCCCGGCTGCGGCCAGACGATACGGGACTTACAGGCAGATGACACGCTGTCCATATCGGCGGCAACCGGGCAGGGGCTTTCGGAGCTCAAGGAATTGCTGGAGAAAATCCTGCGCAGCCGCAGGGTCTATGTGGAGCGCTTTTATCTGTATCAGGATGCGGGGAAGGTTCAGAGCTTCCATCAGTATGGCCAGGTGGAGAAGGAGGAGTATCTGGAGGACGGGATCGCCATCGCCGGGTATGTGCCGGCAGAGATTGTGGGCAGATTGTGAGTGATATGGCAGACGGGGAGCTGAAACGATTCTCAGCTCTCCGTCTGTCTTTCGGTCTGCTCGGAAAAGGCGGAATCCTCCGGAACCGCCATTTGGTCTGCCAGCTCGATCACCTGGGATGCCGTCTGTACATCCGTAATCAATACGCTGAGGTAATGGCCGTTCAGAGCGCCCAGCACGGATTTTACCTTGGCGGGGCCGCCGCCGACGCCGATCACCTTCCGGTGACGGTGCAGGTCCCGGATATCAATGGACACGATCCGGTCCCGCAAAGAGGTATCGCACAGATGTCCGTTGATGTCAAAGAAATTGCCGCATATATCGCCGGCGGCCCCGGCATCGGCCAGTTCATTGATGATGTTTGTGTCAAAGGGGTAGTCGCTTAAATGGCCGGCGTCTCTCACCGGAGCCTCGCCGATCCCCACCATGGTGAGATCCAGATCCAGGGAGGCATTCAGGATACTGGCGATGGGAGGTTCCTTCTTGATGGCCTGACACAGCTCGGCGCTCTGGCACATGAAGGGGGCGGTGATGATGCGGGTGCTGCCGCTGTATTTATGGATGATTTTCTGGGCCAGGATGTTGGGCTGAAAATCGGCGCTGCTGGAAGAGCCGCCGACCAGGGTGTAGACGGACAGATCGTGGATGGTATGATTATCGGGCAGATGCTCCACCATGGAGTTCAACGTCCTGCCCCAGGTGAGTCCCAGGGACATGCCGTCTCTTAACTGGTGCTCGAAATAGACGGCGGCTTCCGAGGCGATGCGGCGCATAATGCTGTCCGGTTCCGGACTCTGGCAGTCTACCAGTTTGATATCCTGTAGCCGGAAACGCTGCTTTAGCGTCTCCTCCAGCTGAAGAATGCGCATGGAACCGCGGACATCGACGATCTCGATTTTGATCATTCCTTCCTCCCGCGCTTCGTCCAGCAGCTTTCCCAGCGTGACGCGGGAGATGTTCAGAAGTTTGGCGATATCCGTCTGGGTATAATTTTTCTCATACAGGTAATAGAGCGCTTTCAGTTTCATGTAATAACGCTGGTCGGGCGGAATCGGCATGGCATCCTCCTTTGCTTTGGGAAGAATACGGGCGAGGCATTCTTCAGAGCTTACATTTGTAAATTATTATAGTACAGAACTTTAAATTTGGCAAGTTATTCACGGGAAAAGGATTGACAGAATCCATAAAAAATGGTACGCTTATACCGTATGGTTTTCAAAAACAAACCGTGTTTACAAAAGTAAACAGTAATAAGAAACCCATCTTAAGGAGGTTAAAATCATGGGGGAAGTCAAAGACAAAAGCTTACTGGAAAACAAAGCGTTTCTTCAGGAACTGATGGTCCGGATGATGACCGTCAATAAGTTTGAAGAGGTGGCCTTCTGGCTGTTCGGACAGGGACTGGTTCATGGCACCATGCATCTGAGCATCGGGGAGGAGGCCACCGGCGTCGGCACCACGGCAGCGCTGACGAAGGAGGACTATATGCTGGCGACCCACCGCGGTCATGGCCAGGCTCTGGGTAAGGGTGTGGATATCAACGCGATGATGGCGGAGATCCTGGCCCGCGCCACCGGTACGAACCATGGTAAGGGCGGCTCCATGCATATCTGTGATTTTGACAACGGCATCCTGGGAGCCAATGGCATTGTGGGAGCCAATGGCCCGATCGCCTGCGGCGCGGCCATGACCATTAAGATGAAGAAGATCCCGAACCGTGTCTGTGCGGCATTTTTCGGCGACGGCGCCTCCAACGAGGGGGCGATTCTGGAATCCATGAATCTGGCGGCAGCCTGGGATCTGCCCCTGATGTTTATTCTGACCAATAATACTTACGGCATGTCTACTCCTCTGGACCGTGTGGTGAAGAATACGGACTTGAAGCAGAGAGCGGCGGCCTTTGGCTTTAAGGCTTATGAGTGCGACGGTAACGATGTGCTGGCCGTCTATGAGACCGTGAAGGAGGCCAGAGAATACGTGGTGGCGGGCAATGGCCCGGTCCTGGTGGTGGAGCATACCTACCGTACCTCCGGCCACTCCAAGAGCGACGGAAATCTGTATCGCAGCAAGGAGGAGATTCAGTACTGGAAAGATCACAATCCGATCAAACGTTTCCGTGAATTCCTGACAACGAAGGGCATCTTTACGGATGAAGAGATTGATGCCATGCAGAAGGCTGCGGATGACAAGGTAAACGCGGCTGTCGAGTATGCCAAGGCCCAGCCTCAGCCTGTGGTGGAGGATCTGGAAGCCGACGTATATGCACAGTAAAAGGAGGAGTGGGTAAGATGAAAGAGATCACATATAAAGATGCAATAAGAGAAGCCATGTGTGAGGAGATGCGCCGGGACGAGAGCGTCTATTTCATGGGGGAAGATATCGGCGCATACTGCGGGGCCTTCGGCGTATCCAAAGGGATGCTGGAGGAGTTCGGCCCGGAGAGGATTCTGGAACCTCCGATTTCCGAGACGGCCTTCGTGGGTGCCGGCGTGGGTTCGGCCATCACCGGGATGCGGCCCATCGTGGAGCTGATGTTTTCGGACTTTATGGCGGTGTGCTATGACCAGATCATGAACCAGGCGGCGAAGATGCATTTCATGTTTGCCGGCAAGGTCAGCGTGCCGATGGTGATCCGCACGGCTTCCGGCGGCGGTACGGGCGCGGCGGCCCAGCACTCCCAGTCTCTGGAACAGATGTACTGTCATGTACCCGGGCTTAAGGTGGTGGTGCCCTCCACAGCCTATGATGCCAAGGGACTTTTAAAGGCGTCAATCCGGGATAATAATACCGTGGTTTTTCTGGAGCAGAAAAGGCTCTACAAGACCAAAGGGCTGGTGCCGGAGGAGGACTATACGATCCCCCTGGGCGTGGCCGATGTAAAGAGAGAGGGAAAAGACGTCTCGATCATCACCTATGGCCGTATGGTACAGATGAGCCTTCAGGTGGCGGAGAAGCTGGAGAAGGAAGGAATCAGCGTGGAGGTGGTGGATCTGCGCACCCTGAGCCCTCTGGATACGGAGGCGATCATTGCCACGGCGAAGAAGACGCACCGGGTGGTGGTGGTCCATGAAGCGGTGCAGTTTGGCGGCTTCGGCGGCGAGGTGGTCAGCACCATCGCGGACAGCGAGGCGTTTTACTATCTGGATGCTCCGATCAAGAGGGTCGGCGCCCTGTACTGCCCCGTACCTTTTAACCCGATTCTGGAGGCCAATACCTTCCCCACACCGGAGAAGATCGAAGCGGCAGTCAGAGAGACGCTATAAGGAGGAGAAGATATGGCAACAGAAGTGTATATGCCGAAAAACGGTATGGACATGACTGAGGGGACCATCATCCGCTGGCTGAAAGAGGAAGGCGATCCGGTAGAGAAGGATGAGGCCATCATGGAGATCGAGACAGACAAGATTACCATGGAGTCGGAAGCTCCGGTATCCGGCATCCTGTTAAAGAAGCTCTACGGGGACGGCGCGGTGGTGCCGGTACTGACCACCATCGGTTATATCGGCGAGATGGGAGAGAAGATACCGGATACGGCGCCGACAGCCGCCCCGGCCGCTGCCCCTGAGAGCGGAGCCTCTGCGCCGCCTTCTGCGGCTGCGCCGTCGCCCGCCGTATCCGCCGGCCCGGTCAGAGAGGAGAACGGCATGGTGGCTGCGACTCCCTATGCCAGGAAGCTGGCTGAGGACAACGGTATCGACCTTCGCTGCGTGGTTCCCACCGGCCGTCACGGGGAGGTGAGAGGCCGGGATGTGGAGGAGGCTGTCCGGGGGATGCCGAAAGCCAGCCCGCTGGCGAAGGCCATGGCGGCGGATTTGGGTATCGACCTGAAGACTGTGGCCGGAAGCGGATACCGGGGAAAGATCATGAGTAAAGATCTGCAGGCAGTGAATCCGGCAAAGGCCGAAGAGGAGGCCAGGGTGGATGCGGCCGTGGCGGAGATCGAGAGGGTGATCGAGCGCTATAAGATGAACGGAATGCGCAAGGTGATCGCTCAGCGCATGTTTGCCAGCCATAACGAGATCCCCAATGTGACGCAGAATATCAAGATCGACGTGACAGAGCTGCTGGCTCTGCGGGAGACGATCAACAAGGGGAAGGAAAAGGCGGACCGGGTGTCGGTCAACGACATGATTATCAAGGCAGTGGGCAAAGTGATCCAGGAACAGGAGCGTTTTTGCATGACCCTGGAGGGCGACGAGTTTGTCCTGCATAAGGAGATCCATGTGGGCATGGCTGTGGGTCTGCCTGACGGCCTGCTGGTTCCCGTGATCCGTGATGTGGATAAGAAGGGGCTTTTGCAGATTTCCAGGGAGGCAAAGGATCTGGCAAAGAAGGCCAGAGAAGGGAAGCTGATGCCGGATGATATGGGAAATGGGCGGATCACCATCTCCAATATCGGCATGTTCGGCACTCACAGCTTTACCCCCATCATCAATCAGCCCGAGGCGTCCATCGTAGGCGTCTGCGGTACGGAGGATGAGCTGGCTCTGGCGGACGGCCAGGTGGTGGTGCGCAAGAAGATGATGGTGTGCGTGACCTTTGACCACAGGATCTTAAACGGTACGGAGGTGTGCAGCTTCGAGTCCCGTCTGAAGGAGCTGCTGGAGAACCCGGTGACCATATTGCTGTAAAAGCGTGCAACCGGCATGCTGTATGGAGGAAAAAAGAATGGCGACAGAATTATATATGCCGAAAAACGGTATGGATATGACCGAGGGCACCATCGTGCGCTGGCTGAAAAATGTGGGCGATGCGGTGGATAAGGACGAGGCGGTGATGGAGATCGAGACAGACAAGATTACCATGGAATCCGAATCTCCGGTCTCCGGCGTGCTGTTAGCGAAGCTCTATGAGGACGGAGCGGTGGTTCCTGTCCTGACTACGGTGGGCTATATCGGGGAAGCCGGGGAGAAGATACCCGAGAAGGAAAGCGTGGCGGAGCCTTCCGCCGTTTCCCGGAGCGCCACGGAGGCGAAAGAGGCGGCAAAGCCTGCCGCCGGGACAAAGGCGCCTGAGACCGGCACGCCTTTAAGGCCAGGGGAATACCATGTGGCGGTCATCGGCGGAGGTCCTGCCGGCTACGTGGCGGCCATCCGTGCGGCTCAGCTGGGGGGCAGGGTCATCCTCTTTGAGAAGGATACGGTGGGCGGCACCTGTCTGAACCGCGGGTGTATTCCCACCAAGACATATTTAAAGACCGCGGAGTATATCCATCACATCAAAGGGGCGGCGGACCGCGGTATCATCGTAAATGCCGAGACCCGGGTGGATATGCCTAAAGTGGTAGCCTATAAGGACAGGGTGGTCAGGACGCTGACCGGCGGTGTGGCCGGGCTGTTAAAGAGCAACGGCGTGGAGGTCATAAAGGGGACCGCCCGGTTAAAGACAGCCACCTGTGTGGAATGCGAAGGGAAGACCTACGACGCGCAGAAGATCATCCTCTGCGGCGGCTCCAGGGCGATCCGTATCCCGATCCCCGGCGTGGACCATAAGGATGTGATGACCAGCGACGATATCCTGGCCCTGACAGAGCTGCCGGCGCGTCTGGGGATCATCGGCGGCGGCGTCATCGGCTGTGAGCTGGCATCAGCTTTCAGCGCTTTCGGCTGTGAGGTGACGATCGTGGAGATGATGGACCGGGTGGTGTCCATGTTTGATAAGGATGTGTCCGAGGAGCTTGATAAGAGCCTGCAAAAGAACGGCGTCAAGGTGATGTGCGGCCGTAAGGTGGAGGAGATCGCCGATGAGGGCGGCCATCCGGTCATCGTCACCGACGGCGGCAGAGTGGAGTGCGATAAGGTGCTTCTGTCCATCGGCCGGGCGTCGGATCTGGAGTGTCTGGGCGCTCTGGCCGATGAGATCCGGACCGAGAGAGGCAAGGTGACGGTGGATGACACCATGGAGACCTGCGTGCCGGGCATCTATGCGTGCGGCGATATCAACGGACGGGTGATGCTGGCTCACGCCGCCTTTAAGATGGGCGAGGTGGCCGCTGAGAACTGTATGACAGGGGCCGGGCGCAAATGTGATCTTCGCTATGTCCCCAGCTGCCTCTACACCAGTCCGGAGGCCGCCGGCGTAGGTCTGACCGAGGAGAAAGCCAGGGAGCTTCATCCGGAGGGAATCCGGATTGGACGGTTCCGGATGGTGGCCAATGGCAGGAGCCTGGCTTCCGGCGAGACCGAGGGCTTTATAAAGGTCATCGTGGACGATAAGTACGGGCAGATCCTGGGCGTCCATATGGTGGGCGGCATGGCCTCCGAGATGATCGCCGAGCCGGTGGCGCTGATGGCCATGGAGATTACGGTCAACGAAGTGGCGGGCGATATCATACATGGTCACCCCAGCTATTCCGAGGCCTTTGCCGAGGCCTGCGCGGACGCTTTGGGGTGCTGTATCCATCTGCCTGCGAAGAAGAGATAGAGGCAGGAATGATTTTCGGAGAACGGACCTTTTTGCTTTTCTGTGATTGTGCATAAAAATCAATCTGGCTCTGGCATGGCGGTGCGGTGCGCTGCCACGCCGGAGCTATTTTACTGCTGGCGCAGGTAAGCGGTTGTAAATTGTATCAGGATGGTATATACTGATTGCAACCGTCCACGCAGAATGGCACATGGATATGGAGGTACAGATTGGATAAAATGAAAATGGAAACTCCTGATTTGACTCGACAAAACATTGATAAAATTGAGGCCCTATTTCCTGCCTGTGTGATCGAAACACGAGATGCCAACGGGCGCCTGAAAAAGGCTGTGGATTTTGAGCTGTTGCGGCAGCTGCTCTCGGATGAGGTCCTGGAAGGAGACGAGGCATACGAGTTTACCTGGGTGGGCAAGAAGGCTGCGATCGTGGAGGCAAACCGCCCCATCCGCAAGACGCTGCGTCCATGTGTATCGGAGAGCGTGAACTGGGACAGCACCGAAAACCTCTATATCGAGGGCGATAACCTGGAGGTGCTTAAGCTGTTGCAGGAGAGCTATTTGGGCAAGGTGAAGATGATCTATATTGATCCGCCCTACAACACCGGCAATGACTTCATCTATCGGGACCATTTTGCCATGAGCAGCGAGGAATATGAGGAGAAGGCAGGTTTCTATGACGAGGAGACGAGAGACAGGCTGTTCCATAACACCGACAACAACGGACGGTTTCACTCCGATTGGTGCAGCATGATTTATTCAAGGCTGATATTGGCAAGGAATCTGCTTACGGACGATGGTATCATTTTCATCAGTATTGACGATCATGAAGTGGATGATTTGATGAAAATATGCGATGAATTATTGGGTAAGGACAATTTTCTTGCTCTTTTTCCCAGGGTGACAAAGAAAGCCGGTAAAACTACCGATGCCATTGCGAAGAACCATGACTATGTGCTGGCCTACGGCAAGGCGGGAAGCCCCACCCTTTTTCTTCCTGCTCACACGGACGCAGGCTTCAAATATAGCGATGAATTTGAAAATCTGAGAGGAAAATATAAGCTAAACCAGACGCTTGACTATGATAGTTTACAGTACAGTGCAAGTCTTGATTATCCCATTACGATTGATGGCGAAACAATTTATCCCGGTCAGTCATATGAAAATTATCTCGAGCGGCAAAGCGGTAAACATTCGCGGGCAGACTGGGCATGGAGATGGAGCAGGGAGCTGTTTGAGTTTGGATACAGGAATGGATTCATCGTTGTAAAGAAGTATGACGGCTATTCCAGAATATATACAAAGACTTATCAGAACTGTAGGATCATAAAAACAGATACGGGATTTGATATAGAATACATCCGGAGAACAAGGTCCATTTCTACATTGGAGTTTGTTGAGAATGAATACTCTAACGATAACTCCAAAAAAAATCTTGTTCAGCTTTTTGGCAGCAGTGTTTTTGATTATTCAAAGCCTACCCTGCTGTTGAAAACACTGATGCGGTATTCGACGACAGAAAACGATCTTGTTCTTGATTTTTTCTCCGGTTCTGCCACCACCGCCCATGCGCTCATGCAGTTGAACGCTGAGGATGGGAGAGGCCGGAAGTTTATCATGGTTCAGCTGCCGGAGCTCTGTGATGAAAAGAGCGAAGCTTATAAGGCTGGTTATCGGACTATCTGTGACATCGGCAAAGAAAGGATTCGTCGTGCTGCTAAGAAGATCGCCGATGACAATCCCGGTAAAAAGTTTGACGGGGGCTTCCGCGTATTCAGGCTGGACGACACCAATATGACAGATGTATATTACAGTGCCGGAGAGTACATGCAGGATTTGCTGTCCCAGATGGAAGATAACATCAAGCCCGACCGCACCGATATGGACCTGCTGTTTGGCTGTCTGCTGGAGTGGGGATTGCCCCTCTCTATGACCTGCACCTGTGAGAAAATCGAGAACCGCACTGTTTATACCTGCAATAACGGAGACCTGATCGCTTGCTTTGACGATAACATTTCCGATACCGTAATCAAGGAGATCGCTGTGCGCCGTCCCCTGCGGGCAGTGTTTCGGGACAGCTGCTTTACTGGCAGTCCAGCTAAAATCAATATGGGCGAGATTTTCAAGATGCTGGCTCCGGACACCAGAGTGAAGGTCCTCTAAGGAGGTGAATAAGCGTGAAGATCCGATACAGACACCAGAAATTTCAGGCGGATGCCGCCAGGGCCGTTGTCGATGTATTCGCCGGCCAGCCATATCTGACTCCCACCTACATGATGGACCGGGGCAGCGGCAATTATCAGACCGGCATAAATGAGGACAGAGACTATACCGGCTGGAGCAACCAGAAAATCGTGCCGGAGCTTTCTGAACAGCGGATACTGGAACAGCTGAACAAAATTCAGCGTGCCAATCAGATCAAACCGTCAGAAGAGCTGGAAGGCCGGGAAAACGGTTACAATCTTACGATTGAAATGGAGACAGGCGTCGGCAAAACCTATACATACATCAAGACCATTTTTGAATTGAATAAACACTACGGCTGGAGTAAATTCATCGTTGTGGTTCCCAGTGTGGCGATCCGGGAGGGCGTGTATAAGTCCTTTGAGATGACCCGGGAGCATTTCGCCGAAGAGTATGGAAAGAGGATACGCTTCTTTATCTATAATTCCGGCCAGCTGACACAGATCGACCGTTTCGCCTCGGACAGCTCCATCCATGTAATGATTATCAATTCCCAGGCGTTTAATGCCAGGGGGAAGGATGCCCGCAGAATTTATATGAAGCTGGACGAGTTTCGCTCCCGCCGCCCGATTGACATTATCGCAAAGACCAATCCGATCGTAATCATTGATGAGCCCCAGTCCGTAGAAGGCAGGCAGACTAAGGAGCGCCTGAAAGAATTTCACCCGCTTTTGACTCTGCGCTATTCCGCAACTCATAAAGAGGACAGCATTTACAATATGGTATTCCGGCTGGACGCCATGGAAGCCTATAACCGGCGGCTGGTCAAAAAAATCGCCGTGAAGGGGATTGCCGAGTCCGGTAATACGGCCACCGGCAGCTTTCTGTATCTGGAAAGCGTCAACCTCTCCAAAAGCGATCCGACAGCCACCCTGCAATTTGACGTAAAGACAGCCGGAGGCCGGCTGAAGAAAAAGAGCCGTATCGTCAAAGCAGGCGATAATCTCTACGACTGTTCCGGCGGTCTGGAGGAATATAAGACCGGCTTTGTGGTCAAACAGATCGACGGGCGGGACGATTCTGTGGAATTTTTGAATGGGATCAGGATTCATGCCGGAGATGTGATGGGCGCGGTGGATGAGGATCAGCTGCGCCGTATTCAGATCCGGGAAACCATCCTTTCCCATATTCAGCGGGAGCGGCAGCTGTTTCATAAGGGCATCAAGGTGCTTTCCCTGTTCTTCATCGACGAGGTGGCGCACTACCGGGAATACGATGAGGCGGGGCAGCCGGTAAACGGAAAATATGCCGCCATGTTTGAGGAAGAGTACGAGGATATCATAAGCAGTATGGAGCTTACTGTCAGGGAGAGCGAGTATATCAGATACCTGCAGGCGATCCCCGCTGCAAAGACCCATGCCGGTTATTTCTCAGTGGACGGCAGGGGGAAAATGGTCAATTCCCGGCTTGGCCGCAGGGAAACCACCTCGGATGACGTGAGCGCCTATGAACTGATTATGAAGAACAAGGAGCTGCTGCTTGACCGCGACCCGGCGCGTTCTCCCGTGCGGTTTATCTTCTCCCATTCCGCATTGCGGGAGGGCTGGGATAACCCGAATGTTTTTCAGATCTGTACGCTGAAGCAGAGCGGCAGCGATGTCCGTAAGCGTCAGGAGGTGGGCCGGGGCCTGCGCCTGTGTGTCAACCAAAACGGCGAGCGGATGGATACTAATATGCTGGGAAAGGATGTGCATACTATTAATATCCTGACCGTCATCGCCAGTGAAAGCTATGATTCCTTTGTGAAGAGCCTGCAAACGGAAATGGCCGAAGCCGTGGCCGGCCGTCCCCGTACGGTTACGGCGGATCTTTTTACCGGTAAGGTCATCAAGGACAACCAGGGCAACGAACAGGTGGTGGACAGCCAGCTGGCGCAGACAATCTATGAGGAGTTGATTATCAACGGATATCTCCGCAAAGGCGTTTTGACGGATAAATATTATGAGGACAAGGCAAACGGAGATATCAGGGTGGCAGAAGAAGTCGCGGATTCAGCGGCCTCTGTGCTGGCAATCGTGGATTCTGTTTATGACGTTTACCATATGCAGCCGGAAAATGCCCGAAGCAATAACGTGGAGCTGCTGGTAGATGAGGAAAAGCTTTCCATGCCCCAGTTCAAGGCGCTGTGGTCAAGAATCAATGCCAGATCGGTCTATGTGGTGGATTTCGATACGGACGAGCTGATTCGGAAAGCGATTGCATCGCTGGATCGCAGGCTGCATGTTTCCGGGAATTATTTTCAGGTGGAGACCGGTGCGATGGAAGAGATCAGATCCAAAGAGGAGCTGCTTTTTGGCACTTCCTTCGTAAAAGAAAAATCCGGCAGCTACGGTGTGACCATGACGGCAAATTCCAATGTGAAGTATGACCTGATCGGGAAGCTGGTGGATGAGACCAGTCTGACCCGCAGGGCAGTGGCTGCTATTTTGAAAGGCATCCGGCCTGACGTGTTCGGCCAATTCAGGGATAATCCGGAGGAGTTTATCATCAGAGCAGCGGCCCTTATTAACGATGAGAAGGCCACGGCGATTATTGAGCACATCACCTATGATGTGCTGGAGGAGCGCTACGGTACGGAAGTTTTCACCGCTCCCGCCATCAAAGGCCGGCTTGGCGTCAATGCGATGAAAGCCAAAAAGCATCTGTATGACCATATTGTCTATGATTCCACCAGGGAGCGCGATTTCGCCGCTGATCTGGATACGAACACCAATGTGGCAGTCTATGTGAAGCTGCCGGACGGTTTTTACATTTCGACGCCTGTGGGCCGTTATACTCCGGACTGGGCCATCGCTTTCTATGAGGGGACGGTCAAGCATATTTATTTTGTGGCGGAGACAAAGGGGTCTATGAGCTCCATGCAGCTGCGCCTGATCGAACAGTCAAAAATCCACTGCGCAAGGGAGCACTTTAAAGCCATTTCCGGCGAAAATGTGGTCTATGATGTGGCGGACAGCTATCAGTCACTGCTGGAAAAGGTTATGCGGTGACCGGTTTATGGAATTGACAGATCATTTGAGGGAGGATATAATTCTCAAAAGAGGTAATATCGCCAAATCGTAGAAAGGGAGGGGATTATCCCCTGGGAGAGATGAAAAAAGAAAAAAGCAGAAACATATTCTCCGGTTCCATTGGTTTTGTGCTGGCAGCGGCGGGGAGCGCTGTCGGACTTGGAAATATCTGGAGGTTTCCGTATCTGGCGGCGAAGGATGGAGGAGGACTCTTTCTGGTGGTCTATCTGGTCCTGGCGCTGACCTTTGGTTTTACGCTGCTCACATCGGAGATTGCCATAGGCAGAAAGACCAAACAGAGCCCGCTGACCGCATACGGAAAGATTCATGGCAAGTGGGGATTTCTGGGGGCTCTGGCCAGCCTGGTACCGGTCATCATCATGCCGTATTACTGCGTGATCGGGGGCTGGGTGGTGAAATATTTCCTGGCCTATCTCACAGGCACGGGCAGCGTCACGGCATCGGACGGGTATTTCACAGGATTTATCACAGGAGACTGGCAGCCGGTCCTGCTGATGGTGATCTTCCTGTTTGTGGTGGCTTTTATCATATTCCGCGGAGTGAATAAGGGGATTGAGTCGTTTTCAAAGATTTTGATGCCGGTGCTGCTTCTGCTGGTGGTGGGGATCGCCGTGTTTTCCCTGACCATCCATTACGAGGATGAGGCCGGCGTCACCAGGACAGGGCTGGAGGGATTCCAGATTTATGTGATTCCGAATCTGGACCAAATGACGGTAAAGGGGTTCTTCACGGTGCTGCTGGATGCCATGGGACAGCTGTTTTTCAGTCTCAGTGTGGCCATGGGCATCATGGTGGCCTACGGGTCCTATGTGGGAGATGATATTAATCTGATCCGGTCCATTAACCAGATCGAGCTCTTTGACACGGCGGTGGCCTTTCTGGCGGGCGTCATGATTATTCCGGCGGTGTACACCTTTATGGGGAGAGAAGGGATGGCGGCCTCCGGTCCCAGCCTGATGTTTGTCTCCCTGCCCCAGGTGTTTCGCGCCATGGGAGGCGTGGGGAACCTGGTGGGCGGCCTGTTTTTTGCCATGGTGCTCTTTGCCGCGCTCACGAGCGCGGTGTCGGTCATGGAGGCCGTGGTGTCCAGCCTTATGGATAAATTCCATATGACCAGAGTGAAGGCGGCGGCTCTGGAGACGGCGATCGCGCTGGTGGGCGGCGTGATCGTATGCCTGGGATATAATAAGCTGTACTTTGAATTTACGCTGCCAAACGGGGCGACGGCTCAGATACTGGATATCATGGATTACATCAGCAATAACTGTCTGATGCCTTTGGTGGCCATCGGAACCTGCATTCTGATCGGCTGGATTACCGGGCCGGATACCGTGACCAAAGAGGTGGAGAAATCCGGCTGCCGTTTTGGCAGAAAGAGCCTGTATATTGTCATGATCCGGTATATCGCGCCGGTTTTGCTGGTGATTTTACTGCTTAAGTCACTGGGGATTCTGACGGTGATATGATGCTGTCCTTATCGGACGAAGTATGTCAGTCCCAAAGGGATATGGTGTAAGGGGTATCCAAAGGGGTTTTTTGAAAAACAGAACAGGAGAGAGAATGGATAATGAACTGAGATTTGCCATACTGATGGACGCGGATAACGTGTCTGACAAATACATCAAAATTATACTGGATGAGACGGCCAATAACGGGATCGTCACATATAAGAGGATCTACGGAGACTGGACCACACCGCGTCTGGCCTCATGGAAGAATATCCTGCTGGAGAATTCCATCATACCCATCCAGCAGTACGGATATACGTCAGGAAAAAATGCGACGGATTCAGCCATGATTATCGACGCCATGGATATTCTGTATTCGGACAATGTGGACGGTTTCTGCATCGTGTCCTCCGACAGCGATTTTACCCGTCTGGCGGCCCGGCTGAGAGAGTCGGGGATGCAGGTCATTGGTATGGGGGAGGAGAAGACTCCCAAGCCCTTTATCTCTGCCTGCAATCAGTTCAAATATCTGGATCTCCTCTATTCCGCCCAGCAGAAGGAGGAGAAAGAGGAGACAGAGAAGGAAGCCAGGGAGGCGGCGGAGAAGGAAAAGAAGGAAACCGTGCCGGACCGGAGCACAGGCTTTAGGGCGGCGGATGCGCAGGCCGGACGCGGACAGAATATGAAGCTGAAGACAGTGAAGACAGTCCGAAGAAATATCAACGCCATTCTCAATAAGATGTCGGATGAGGACGGATGGCTGTCCACCGGCAAGCTGGGAGATCAGCTGTCCAAGCGGATGCCGGAGTTTGACGTGCGCAATTACGGCTTCTCGAAGCTGACGCCCTTTATCCGGTCCCTGGGGGATTACGAACTGCGAAAGGTTCCCATGGGAGGGCAGAAGCAGATTTATGTGCGCCTGAAAGAAAAAAGCACGGGAAAGAACTGAGTATGCACAGATTTCAGACAAAGACCTACGCCATAGCCAGCGTGAAGATTCAAAAACCGGTGAATCTGGCCATCGTATCCGACCTGCACGGCTGTCCCTACGGTGAAAAGCAAAGAGGGCTTCTGACAGCTATGGAGAGATACCGGCCGGCAGCGGTTCTGATGGCAGGAGATATGAGCGATGTGCGCGATGATGACACGCCGTTTTGGGATTTTGCGCAGGGAGCGGCATTGCTGGGACCCTGCTATTATGTGACGGGCAATCATGACTACAGCTGGTACAGCGGCAGCCACAGAAGGATTCCGAGGGAGGAAGTGGGAAGACAGAAGGAGAGGCTTCGGGAGCTGGGAATCCATGTACTGGAAGGGGAAAGAGAAATCCTCCCGGTAAGCAGCGGCCGGATCGCCATAATGGGGATAGACGACAAGCTGACCGGACAAAAGGAGTGGGACCGACAGTACCTTCACTGCTGCCGGATGGTGGAGGAGAGACAGTATACGATCCTTTTGAGCCACCGGCCGGAGGCAGCTGGCGCCTATCGTTATTTTCCCGGCGATCTGGTGGTCTGCGGCCATGCCCATGGAGGCCAGTGGCGTTTTCCCGGAATACGGGGCGGCGTCTATGCCCCGGGCCAGGGACTCTTCCCCCGGTATGCGGGCGGCCTGTATCCCCGGGGAGAGGGGCAGCTCTTAGTCAGCTGCGGCCTGTGCTATAAGTATCCGAAGCTGCCACGCTTTGGAAATCCGCCGGAACTGGTAATACTGCGTCTGATACCGGCGGATCAGAAAAAAATCCCGAAGGAGAAAAAATAAAATGGAGAGGCAGAAGACAGAAGAGCGGCAAAGGAAGGAGCAGAGACAGGCGGCGGAAGCGCTGTTAAGGCAGATTCACCGCTCCACATGTCCCTTTACGGCTGTGGGGTATGTGGAAGAGGAGTTAAAGCAGGAGGGATTTATCCCTCTGAAACTGCACGAACGGTGGGAGCTTAGGGCCGGGGGCCGTTACTATGTGCCGGCATATGGCCGGACGCTCTTTGCCTTTGCGGTGGGAGAGCGGCAGGCAGAGCGCCAGAAGATCCGCATCGCGGCGGCACATACGGACTTTCCGTGCTTTAAGGTAAAATATGCGCCGGAGCTGCCGGCCTTTGGCTGTGGCCGGCTGAATGTGGAGCCCTATGGCGGCATGATACGCAGCGCCTGGATGGACCGGCCGTTGTCCATGGCGGGAAAGGTGGCATTTCGCAGCCGGGATCCCTTTCAGCCGGAGACCATGGTGGTGGACTTCGACCGGCCGGTATGTACCATCCCCAACCTGGCGATTCATATGAATCGAAAGGTCAATGACGGAGTGTGTCTGGATCCTCAGAAAGATATGCTTCCTGTGGCGGGCCTGGCAGGGGAAGCTCCGGACGGAGAGTTCTTTAAGAAAGCGCTGGCCTCAGAGACGAACCGGCAGCCGGAGGAAATCCTGGACTATGAGATGTTTCTCTATCCATGGGAGGAAGGCTCCTTTGTGGGCTTCGACGAAACGCTTCTGTCGGCGCCCAGGCTCGATAATATCACTTCGGTGCGGGCCTGTGTGCAGGGCTTATTAAAAGGCGGGCGCAGAGAAGGACTGAATCTGATTGCCCTGTTTGACAACGAGGAGGTGGGCAGTCATTCGAAGCAGGGAGCGGCCTCGTTTCTTTTGCCCTTCGTACTGGAGAGGATATACGGCGCATTTAACCGAAGCAGGGAGGATCTTCTGGCAGATCTGCCCGACGGATACTTTCTGTCCCTGGACGTGGCCCATGCCGTTCACCCGAATGCGCCGGAGAAGGCGGATCCGGTCAACCGGCCGACGCCGGGCGGCGGCGTGACTCTGAAGATAAGCGCTTCCCAGAGCTATGCCGGTGACTGCGAGACGGCAGCCACCCTCCAGTTACTCTGTGAAAAGGCCGGCGTGCCGTTTCAGCGTTTCTTTAATCATTCCGGTCAGCCGGGAGGAGGGACGCTGGGATCCATCGCCTCCACGGCGCTGCCGATGAAAACCATGGACGCCGGGATCGCCATTCTGGCCATGCACTCGGCCAGAGAGCTGATGGGAGCTGCCGACCAGTGGGCCCTGGAGCAGCTGGTGAGGGAGCTGTTTTCCTGAATCCGGAAGATACCTGCTTGTTTATAGTTGAGGGGAGTCGAGAAGGGGACGCCAGGCGGCATAGGGATACCCTGGCCGGGCACGCTCCCGCTCTGTGCAGGAGGCAGCGGTTCTAAGCTCGCGCATCGCTGCCGCTTGCGCTCACTAAGAACCGGCGTCCTGCAAAGGCCCGGCCAGGGTATCCCTATGCCGCCTGGCTGTGAGCTCCTGCGCCTCCTCTATAACTCAAATCTCAAATCCTAAACCTCGCCGTTACAGCCTGGCGTCATAACGTCAAATCCTAATCCATTTAAGCTGTCGTCTCGTCCCATAACAAACACCAGAACCGGCAAACGCCCCCTTTCATAGCAGGCAAATCTCCCGTTCCGGCGGTTCTCTTCGCATATTGCCCTGGACGCGTACACTGAGCGACAGTAACGCGGCAGGTCTGTAAAAACCGCAAAAAAGAACCCAAAAGCATCAAATAAAAACTTGCAGGCCCACCGCGACTGCCCATGCGGGGTACGGGGAGGAAGGCGAAGAAGCAGCCCGGTTCCTGAGAGGATTCCCGGCCGGACCCTTGCAGGACGCCGGCGCTTAGTGAGCGGGAGCGGCAGCGAAGCGCGAACTTAGAGCCGCTGCCTCCTGCACGGAGCGGGAGCGCGTCCGGCCGGGAATCCTCTCAGGAACCGGGCGTCCCTCTCCCCTCCCTCCCCACCCCCCAAGCATAGCCTTAAGACTCTCTTAATAATTTCTACCGCATATTTTTCTTGACATATAATATTATATAATATATAGTATTAAACATAAAACAATATTGTACGCGGTATCAATATTACAGTTAAGATGAGGAGATGATGGAATGGTATTTAATACTGGCGCAGCCCTGCTGGACGCCATCGTACTGGCAGTCGTTTCCACCGAGGAGGAGGGGACGTACGGATATAAGATCACCCAGGATGTGCGTAAAGCGCTGGATGTATCGGAGTCGACATTATATCCGGTGCTGAGGCGGCTGCAAAAGGAGACTTATCTGGAGGTCTATGATATGGAGTATGGCGGCAGGAACCGGCGGTACTATAAAGTGACCGGGCCGGGCCGTGAGAAGCTTCTGGAATATTGCAGTGAGTGGGACGACTATTCCGGTAAGATATCGAAGATATTTGCAGAGGTGGTGGAGAGATGAGCAGATTAGAGTTTATGAAAGAGCTGGCGAGCCTCTTAGAGGATTTGCCCAAGGATGAAAAGATTGAGATACTGAAATACTATAACGGTTACTTTGACGATGCCGGCGAGGAGAATGAGGCGGCGATCATCGAGGAGCTGGGCAGCCCGGCGAAAGTGGCCGCCTCCGTGAAGGCAGGGATGGACGAGAGTCTGGCGGAGCACATGGAATTTACGGAAAAGGGTGTGGACGACGAGAAGACGGTCCATGAATATGAGGAGAGCCACAGCCAGGACAGCGGCAGGCATGGTACTCAAGAGCGGGGAGATGACCGAACCTATCGGGAGTATTCTTACGAGGGCCGCGGGAGCAGCTACACGGGCGACGGGCAGGACAGTGAGAAGAGCCGGACGGACCGCCGTTATGAGTCGCCCTATGAGAAAAGCGGAGATAAGGACAGCGGCTGGAGAAGCATAGCCATCGTCCTGATCCTTCTGGTGACCTTTCCGGTGTGGATCGGCCTGGCCGGCGGGCTTTTGGGTCTGGCTTGCGGTGCTATCGGTGTGCTGGTCGGTCTGTGCGGGGCGGCGGTGGGCTGTCTGGCCGGATTTATGGGAGGCGGCGTCGGGAGTATCATTCATGGGATTGCCAGAATGTTTGCGGATCCTTTAGGCGGGATGTTCTCCATATCGGTGGGGATTCTGCTGTTTGGGATCGGGCTGTTATGTGCTTTGCTGTGCGGATGGATGTTCCGGGTCGTCTTTGGCCGGCTGTTTCCCATGGTATTCCATGCAGTGGGAAGCGCATTTCGCTGGATGGGTAATCTGTTTGGTGGAAGGAGAAGGGCATGAAGAAAGGGACGAAAGCAACGCTGCTTCTGGCAGTGATCATGATTCTGACAGGCGGTATTATGAGCGTGGTCTGCCTGATACTGGGAGCGTCGTGGGAAGCATTGAGATATCCCTATCATAACAGCAGGGCAGAGATGAATATAGAAGCGGAGTATCAGGCAGATCCGGCGGAGGATACGGCCTGGAATGAAGTGGCGGTAATAGAGCAGGATGCGATCATGAACGGAGAGGATTACCAAAGCTGGGATTTTAGCGCGGAGACCATCGAGAACCTGTCTATGGATGTGGGGGCCGGTACGCTGAGGATAGAGCCGGGCGATCATTATCAGGTGGAAGTATGGGGTTTTGATGAGAGGGTGAACGTGAAGGTAAGGAACCGTACTCTGTACGTAGACTGCGAGGCATACGACCTGTTTGGGTGGATAAGCAGTGGGGCGTCCTATGAAAGCGCCTGTCCGACTGTCGTGGTGACGGTTCCGGAGGATGCAGATCTTGGGAAGGTAGATTGCAAAGTGGGAATAGGCAATCTGACGGCAGACTGGCTGAGAGCAAAGACAGTCAGAATCGACGTGGATGCGGGGAGCTTTTCCTGCAGCCAGCTGGAGGCCACGGAGAAAATCGAGATCGATGTGGATGCCGGCGGGGCGGAGATACTGTACGGCAGCTGCCAGGGAAAGCTGACAGTGGATGTGGATGCCGGCTCGGCATGGCTGTATGACTTCCTGGCGGCAGACACGGTGTTTGATGTGGATGCCGGCGATCTGGTCTTTAATGGAAGCATAGAGGGCAACTGGAAGGCAGACTGTGATGTGGGCAGTATGGAGATCTGGCTGACGCGGGGTGAAACAGACTATAATTATATGATTGACAATGATATGGGAAGCGTCCAGGTGGGCAGCAAAGATTTTTCCGGCATGTCCAATACAAAAAATCTTTTGAACGACGCGGAATTTACGGGCACCATCGACTGTGATATGGGAAGCGTCACAGTGATGTTTGACAGATAGCACCGGACAGAAAGGGAGTGTGGAAATGGAGACAAGGAGACTGTATCGCAAGAAAAGAGAAGGGATGATCTGCGGCGTGTGTGCCGGGATTGGAGACTATATCGGGCTGGACCCTACGGTGATTCGTCTGGTATGGGCGCTGCTTGGATGTACGATCATCGGGATTGTAATGTACTTTGTGGCGGCGGTGATTATTCCCAGCGATCCTTATGAGTGATGTTTTCGCAAAAAGAGAGGAATGAACGTCTGATTTGCGGCAATACTCCAAGGGAAGGCAGACGGAAGAAAGGAGTATTGTCATGAAGACGAAAAAGGAAAAAAAGATCGATCTGGATAACCTGACGCCGGAGGAAGCTCTGAAGCTGGAGATCGCTGCGGAGATCGGCGTGTATGATAAGGTTCTAAAGAGCGGCTGGCGTTCCCTGACAGCCAAGGAGAGCGGCCGTATCGGCGGTATGATTACACGCAGAAAGAAGGCGGCTCAGAAAACGGCAGAGCAGGAAAATGAAAATCCGTAAAGAATTTGAGATTTTCCGTATAGCCTCTCCAAAACAGGTTATACTATAGTCAGATACGAAAGATGAAAATACTTATCCTCCCCTTAATAGATGGGCCCGCGGTCAAGGACGGCGGGCCCGTTTTGACTGTACGGGCCGTAGGGCGGCGTCTGTTAAAGAGAGAGCAGCCGTATTTCCTCTGTTTTTGGGAAAAATTTGTTTTTCCCATTGCCATTTTTTCGGACTGGGGTTAAACTAAAAACAGAGGCCGCCCCGATCCGGCAGGCACGATAAAAAACAGGGAGGTTCCCATATGATTGAGAAATGCAGAGAAGTGTTTGAACAGAAATTTGGTAAAGGCGGAGAGATCCGTCAGTATTTTTCACCGGGGCGTGTAAACCTGATCGGCGAGCATACGGATTATAACGGCGGACATGTGTTTCCCTGTGCTCTGACCATCGGTACATATGGCATTGCCAGGAAGCGCACGGACAGAAAGCTTCGTCTCTATTCCATGAATTTTGAGAATACCGGTATGGTGGAGACCTCCCTGGATGAGATAAAGCCCGGTGCGGATTCTCTGTGGACCCGCTATGTAAAGGGCGTGATCTGGGCATTCGGGCAGAAGGGGAAGGAGATCGGCACAGGCTTTGATTTTCTGTGCCTGGGTACGATTCCCAATGGTTCGGGACTTTCCTCCTCGGCCTCGCTGGAGGTGCTGACCGGTACGATTCTAAAGGATCTGTATGGTTTTGAGGAGAGCATGGCGGATGTGGCCCTCTATTCTCAGCTGGCAGAGAACCGGTATGTGGGTGTCAACTGCGGTATCATGGATCAGTTTGCCATCGCCATGGGGAAAAAGGATCATGCGGTGTTTCTGGATACGGCCACGCTGGAATATGAATATGCGCCGGTTCGTCTGAGCGGAGCCAAGATCGTCATCGGCAATACGAACAAGAAGAGAGGGCTGGGAGACTCCAAGTACAATGAGCGCCGTGCCGAGTGTGAGGAAGCCCTGCGGGAGATACAGGCGGTAAAGCCGGTCGCCTCCCTGGGCGATCTGACCGGGGAAGAGTTTGAAGCGGTCAGTCCGGCCATCGCCAGCCCGGTGCGCCGAAAGAGAGCGCGTCATGCGGTGTATGAAAATCAGCGCACGATCCGCGCCGTGAAGGCGCTGCAAGAAAACGATTTGGCAGAGTTTGGCCGCCTGATGAACGAATCCCATGTGTCCCTGCGGGATGACTATGAGGTGACAGGCATGGAGCTGGATACGTTAGTGGAAGCGGCCTGGCAGCAGCCCGGCGTCATCGGCGCCAGAATGACCGGGGCGGGATTCGGCGGCTGCACGGTGAACATCGTGAAGGATGAGGACATTGACGGGTTTATTTCCGCTGTCGGGAAGGCATACAGGGAAAAGATCGGATACGATGCGGATTTCTATGTGGTGGAGATCGGAGACGGCCCCCGTGTCATCTGAATTAAAAAAATCAAATTTTTGGTATAACCTGCGTTTTTTTGGCCATACTATGACCAGATACAAAAGATGAGAATACTTATCCTCCCCTTTTGAAAGGCGGGCTCGCTGTCAGACCTGACGGCGGGCCCGTTTTTTTTGCGCGGGACGGAAGGCGCTGCGCTCCGTGGTGAAAGCCAGAGGAGCAGCGTATCAAAGCGGAAGGGGCGGCCGTTTCCCCCTGTTGACAACAACAGGCACATAATAATATAATAAATATAACAGAAAAGGCTCTGGTTTCGGGGCTTTCCCGGCTTTTGTCCCTTTACGGGGCTGGACGGACCTGGTCGGATAGAGTATAATAAAGGAGAAAAGCAGGATGGATGCCTACACAGGTTTTGCGGAAGTATACGATATGTTTCAGGATAACATCCCTTATGAAGAATGGTGCGATTACCTGGTGGGGCTGCTGGCTGACTGTGGCGTCCGGGACGGGCTGGTGCTGGATTTAGGCTGCGGCACGGGACGTATGACCAGGCTTCTCAGCGAAAGAGGTTTCGATATGACCGGCGTGGATTCCTCCCAGGAGATGCTGGGAATTGCCATGGACCGGCGAGAAGCCGGGGAGGAAGGCTCTCCGATTCTGTACCTGTGCCAGGATATGCGGGAATTCGAGCTCTACGGAACGGTGGCGGCGGTGGTCAGCGTCTGCGATTGCCTGAACTATATCACAGACCGGGACGGGCTTTTGGAAGTGTTTCGTCTGGTCAATAATTATCTGGATCCGGGCGGAGTATTTATCTTTGATATGAATACGGTATGGAAGTACGAAGAGCTTCTGGCGGAGGAAACCTTTGCGGAGGTCAGAGAGAATGCCGGATTTATCTGGGAGAATTTCTACGACAGAGAGGAGCGGATCAATGAATATGATCTGACGCTGTTTATCCGCAATGAAAGAACAGGGGAATACCGCCGTTATCAGGAGACGCATTTTCAGAGAGCCTATGACCTTTTGGAGGTAAAAGAGGCTGCGGAGGCTGCTGGGCTTTCCTGGGAGGCGGTGTACGACGCCTTCACGAAGGAGCCTGTGCGTCCGGACAGCGAGAGGGTTCATGTGATCCTGAGAGAATGCCGGAAAGCGGCTCAGGGCGAAAGCATTACATAAAACAGAACATACGGAGGACAGAAGAAACAGGATGGAAGATTATATCATAAAAGCGGCGGCTGCGGACTATCAGATCCGCGCCTTTGCTGCGACTACCATAGATATGGTGGAGACTGCCCGCAGGGCGCACAATACCAGCCCGGCAGCCACGGCAGCTCTGGGACGCCTGCTGACGGCGGGCGCCATGATGGGCAGCATGATGAAAGGGGAGGAAGACCTCCTGACACTGAAGATAGAGGGGACAGGTCCCATCGGCGGTATCGTGGTGACAGCGGATTCCCATGGAAATGTAAAGGGATATGTCTATGACCCGGAGGTGCTTTTGCCGGCCAGAGCGGACGGCAAGCTGGATGTGTCCGGCGCCATCGGCGCAGGGATGCTCCAGGTGATCCAGGATGTGGGTCTGAAGGAGCCCTACGTGGGGCAGATCGCCTTAGTCAGCGGCGAGATCGCAGAGGATCTGACGTATTACTATGCCACCAGCGAGCAGACGCCGTCTTCCGTGGCGCTGGGTGTTCTGATGAACCGGGAGAATACGGTGCGCCAGGCAGGCGGCTTTATCATACAGCTCTTACCGGGGACCGATGAGAGTGTAATCGGCCGGCTGGAGAGAAAGCTGTCGGAAATCACTTCGGTCACCGCCATGCTTGACCGGGGAATGACACCGGAGGATATCCTTAAAGAGGTCCTGGGAGAATTTGGCCTGGAGATACTGGAAAAGCGTCCGGCGCGTTTTCATTGCAGCTGCAGTAAGAGCCGGGTGGAGAAAGCCATCGTCAGCCTGGGCGAGAAAGATTTGAAGGAGCTGGTGGAGGAGGGAGAGCCCATGGAAGTGAACTGTCATTTCTGTAATACCAGCTATACCTTTACCCCGGAAGAGATGCAGGCCATTCTGGACCGGGGCAGAGCAGGAAGGGCGGGAGAGGTGTGATCATGGCCGGAGAGCTGTATAACGGATGGCATCATTTTCTGACGATCACTCACCATAAGCTTCTGGTGATGGATTACTGTTTTCAGGCCGGCTTATACCGGCAGGGGCTGCTTCATGATCTGTCCAAATATTCTCCCGCGGAATTTCGCACAGGAATTCGCTATTATCAGGGCTTTAAGAGTCCGAATTCGGCGGAGCGGGAGGCGACCGGCTATTCGGAAGCATGGCTGCATCATAAGGGACGCAACAAACACCATTTCGAGTACTGGATAGACATCAGGGGGAAGGGGGATCCCACCTTTGTGGGAATGCCTATGCCCACGCGATATGTGGTAGAAATGTTCTGTGACCGGATTGCCGCCTGTAAAGTCTATCTGAAGGAAAAGTACACAGACAGAAGCCCGCTGGAATACTATGAAAAAAACATACATATGGTGACCATCCATCCGGAGTCGGCGGCGCTTTTGGAGCGAATGCTGAGGCTGCTGGCAAAATATGGCGAGAGAAAGACGCTGCGGATCGTGAGAGAGCAGGTGGTGAGGAGGATACCGCCCAGGCGGTTTCTCATACAGGGTCATCCGGCCCAAAAAGATACAGGAGGAAAGAGAAGATGAAGAGAAGTAAAAGAGGATTGGCACTGGTGCTGGCGCTCGTGCTCATGCTGGGACTGACGGCTTGCGGAGGAAAAAAGCAGACGCCTCAGGATGTCTATAATGAGGCCCTGGCAAAACTCAGAGAGATGAGCAGCCTGGACGGAAATATGGAAATGACCATGAGCATGACAGACGGGACAGAGGCGCTGGAGATCAGCATGGAGTCAGAGATTAAGATACAGGATCTGAACAAGGAATCCATGCTGATGGATATGAAAATGTCGATAGGCATGATGGGGATCTCCATGGATCTGCAGACATACTATGTGGACGGCTATTTCCTGATGGATATGATGGGCCAGAAGGTGAAGTATAAGATGCCTCTGGAGGAGGCGGTGGCGCAGGCCTCCGTTCTTCAGGAGATGGATACGAGCGCCATGGGCGAGATCAATATGGAGGAGAAGGACGGAATCAGGACCCTGACCTACCAGGTGGATGTGTCCAAGATGAGCGAGAACATGAGCTCGGAAGAATATCTGGGTATCCTGGAAAACCTGGGTTTGGGGGATATGGCGGGAGACGATATGACGTATGACCTGATAGAAGGAAGTATGACGGTGGATAAGAACGGCAACATCCTGACCAATCAGGCGCACATGACAGGCACCACAGACCTGGAGGGAACGAAGCTGAGCTTCGAGATGGAGATGACAATCACCTACAATAATCCCGGTCAGGCTGTGACCGTGGAGGCTCCCGATGCGTCGGAATATATGGAGATCGACTCTCCTGCGGCAGGCTGATGAATATCTTTGAGATCCTGGGGCCCGTGATGGTGGGTCCCTCCAGCTCCCACACGGCGGGAGCCGTGCGGATCGGCTATATGGCCAGGAAGATACTGGGAGAGACCCCGGCGGAGGCCGATATCCTGCTGCACGGTTCCTTTGGGGCCACCGGCAGCGGTCATGGCACGGACCGGGCGATCCTGGCAGGACTTCTGGGCATGGAGCCGGATGACAGCCGGATTCCGGACAGCCGTACCCATGCTGCTGCCGCCGGTCTTTCCTATCGCTTTGTCAGTGGAAATCTGCGGGATGCCCATCCCAATACGGCGGTATTGTCGCTGACAGCCGGCGACGGGCGTCGGATTAAGGTACAGGCGTCCTCCCTGGGCGGCGGGCGGATCATGGTGAATCAGATCGACGGGATCCGGGTGGATTTCACAGGTGAGAAACCGACGCTGATCGTGCAGAATGAGGATACCCCCGGCGTACTGTCTGCCATCACCTATACGCTGGCGGCGCAGGATGTGAATATCGCGACATTGCAGATGTACCGGAATCAAAAGGGTGGCTACGCGTTTATCATAGCGGAGACGGATTCCGATATCAGCGAGGAGGTCCTGTGCCAGCTGCGTGAGAAAAAGGGCGTGCTGAAGGTGATCCGTATCGCTTCGGAGGAGGACTGGTAATGGCATTTCATTCGCTGGAACAGATCTGCCGTCTGTGCAGGGAGGAGAATAAGGATTTTTATCATGTGATCCTGGAGGATGACATGAAGGAGCGGGAGGTCTCCGAGGAGGGGTCCCGCAGTAAGATGAAAAAGATGTGGCGGGCCATGGTTCGGGCAGCAGAGGATTATGATCCGGCCCTGCGCTCGGCCAGCGGCTTAAGCGGGTGCGACGGCGGCCGTGCGGCCGCTTACTATGAGGCGGGCGGATCGCTGTGCGGGGAATTCATAGGAGAGGTGGTGACCGGAGCGATTCAGATGGCGGAATCCAACGCCTGTATGAGACGGATCGTGGCGGCGCCCACGGCGGGCTCCTGCGGCGTGCTGCCTGCCGTCCTGCTGCCCTGTCAGAAGAAATTTGCCATCTCTGACGATCGCATTGTGGAAGCCTTGTATGTGGCAGCCGGAATCGGGCAGGTCATCGCCTCCCGGGCTTTTATTGCCGGGGCCACAGGCGGCTGTCAGGCGGAGATCGGATCGGCATCGGCCATGGCGGCCGGTGCGCTGGTCTTTCTGCGGGGCGGAGACGCCGGACAGATCTGCGATGGCGCTGCCATCGCGCTGAAGGCCCTGATGGGATTGGTCTGTGATCCGGTGGCAGGTCTGGTGGAGGTCCCCTGTGTCAAGCGCAATGTGATCGGCGCGGTGGGAGCCATGACAGCAGCGGATCAGGCGCTGGCCGGAATCCGCAGCTTCATTCCGGCCGATCAGGTCATCGACGCCATGCGGGAGGTAGGAGAAAAGATGGATGCTTCTCTGCGGGAAACCGGGCTGGGCGGACTGGCGGCTACGGCGAAAGGAGAGTCTGTCAGGCTGGAATCATAAAGAGACATAAGAATAGACGGGTAAAGCCCCCTTTTGCGATGTGCGGCATCGGGAAGGGGGCTTTTATACGGGGAGAACCCCGGAGGCAGGATCAGAGCTTAGAGTAGCCGTAGCCGTTTACCATGGCGTCCAGCTTCTGTTTTTGCCTGCACAACGGACAGTTATGTACCTCGTAGGCCTGATAGCCGGGAAGATCGCTGGTATCAAACATGGACTCCACCTTCAGGCCGTTTATGGACGATACGGCGCTGAACGCGGAGAATATCGCCTGGACATGGCCTCCGTAGTATTCGAGCATGTTCAGGGCCCGGCGCAGAGTCTTGCCTGTGGTTGTGGTGGATAAAAGCAGGATGATATTTTTATTCTGAATGGCCGTGATCATATTATCGCGGAAAATCATCTGGTTGTTGATATTAAATTCCGGCGTCACCACATAGACAGTCTGATGCATGTTCATACAGGGAAAATTCCCCTTCTCCAGTTCCTCGGCCACATAGGCCCCGATCACCTCGCAGCCGTCCAGGCAGCAGATGGTATCTACCACCGTATCTCCCGGAAGCCGCTGTACAAACGCTTTTCCCACGGCGGCAGCCTCGGACCGGCGGGTCTTCAGCCCGGTCATATCGGCATAGTAATTAATGTGAGAATGGCTGGTGGCGAAGTGCCCCGGTATCACGCGCAGGATGATATTGCTTCCCGCCCGGGAGTAGAATTTGACGACCTTATTTTCCATAGCTTCTCCTTTCTGACGTTTGGCCAAATGGCCAATAACCATAGATCTATTATATATGCTTTTGGTGAGTTTGACAACTTTTACCGGGAAAATAATTGCGGATTTGGTGATTATTTTTTGAGACGAACAGAGCGGCCTTAGGGATAGGGCGCCTGTGTGAAGAGAGCCGGCCGGTCCGGGATGGCGGCCCGGAAAAGCCGGAGGAAAAGTGGCGGGAGTCGGGGGCTGATCCGAAAATATGCCGTAGATAGCATAAGGGGATCCTTTACGAATAAACCCCGAAAAAACTGTCATACTGGTAATATCAAACAATCAGGAGGCATTCTATATGGCAGTGGATTTTAAAACCAGCGAGACGAAGAATAATCTGATGAGGGCGTTTGCCGGGGAGAGCCAGGCCAGAAACCGCTACACTTTTGCGGCGTCCCAGGCCAAGCAGCAGAAGCTCCAGGTGCTGGAGAGAATTTTTAAGTATACGGCTGACCAGGAAAAGGAGCACGCCAAGGTGTTCTATGATTTTCTGAAGGAGATGGCCGGCGAGACCATTCACATAGACGGAGGTTATCCGGTGGATGTGGACCCCGGCCTGGCAGGACTTTTGCGTATGGCCGAGCACAATGAGATGGAAGAGTACGGCGTGGTATATAAGGCCTTCGGAGATAAGGCGAAGGAGGAGGGATTTACGGCTATTGCCTATGCCTTTTACCAGATCGCTGAGATCGAGAAGAGCCATGCCGAACGTTTCGGGCGCTATGCCCAGTGGATGGAGCAGGACCGGCTCTTCGCGGCAGACGGCGAAGCATACTGGCTTTGCTTAAACTGCGGTCACATTCATAAGGCGCCGGCAGCTCCGGGAAAATGTCCGGTATGTCAGCACGATCAGGGATATTTTGTGAGACTGGAAGAGGCGCCCTGGACTAAATAGAAGTACGGTAAAATATTAACGTTATTTTGTAAAAATAATCCTTTACAAATCAGGAAAATAGAGGTATAGTAATACGCAGTGACAAGCGATTCATAAATAATAGAAGAAGGAGGTAGGAACATGTCTATGAGAGCTGGAATCACAAAGAGAAACGAAATGACAGAACTGACAGCCTGCCTCGGAATCCGTTTTTGATCAATCTATGCTGTTGAGAGAAAATGCCGCAGTCTGTCCGGATTGCGGCTTTTTTGTGCTATGATGGAGTATACTGCTTTGGCAGAGCTCTGGCCGGTACGAAAGGCCAGGGCTCTTTTTTTAAAGAGGGGGCAGTTGCGGCAGCGGGTTTCGAGAGGAAGCAGGATACCGGGACCTGACAGACAGTCAGGTGGAACACCGGTCAAAATGAGCAGAAAGAGGATTAACAGAAATGAAAAGTTTAGGAAAGTATATGGTAAAATACTGGTATCTGTACCTGTTTGCCATGGCTTGTCTGGTGATGGGGATACTGCTGGACGTGGCGGCGCCCCGGGTGATCGAGAGAATCATAGACGATGTGATCGTAGGCGGCAATCAGGGGATTCTGATCAGTCTGCTGGTGACGCTGTTTTTACTGGGAACAGGCCGGGGCGTGTTTAAGTATCTTCAGGAGTTTATCAGCGACGTGGTGGGACTGAAGATTTCCGTGGATATCCGCAAAAAACTTTTTACACATATCGAAGGCATGTCCATGGGCTTCTTTGAGAAAAATAATACCGGAGAGCTGATGGCCAGAGTCAAGGAGGACGTGGAGAGAATCTGGGAGGCCGTGGGCTTTGTGGGGCTTCTGTGTGTGGAAGCTGTGGTACATACGGCGATCGTCATTATCTGCATGGTGAAGATCAGTCCGGTCCTGACTCTGATTCCGCTTTGCATCATGCCCATGGTGGGATACATCGCCATACGTCTGGAAAAAGGGCTGGATAAGGTATATGACGATATCAGCGAGGAAAATGCCAAGCTGAATACGGTGGCGCAGGAGAACCTGACCGGCGTGCGCACGGTGAAGGCTTTTTCCAGAGAGCGGTACGAGATAGAGAAATTTCGCAAGAGCAACGGACGCTACTACAATCTGAATATGGCGCTGGCTAAAACCATGGCCAAATACAATCCCAATATTTCTTTTCTGACAAAGACGCTTTTGGTTCTGTCAGTGACGGTGGGCGGTATTTTCGTCGTACAGGAGAGGATCAGCCTGGGACAGCTGGGCGCCTTTATCGAGTATGCCAACAATATCGTGTGGCCCATGGAGATCCTGGGATGGGTGACCAACTCCATGGCGGCGGCTGTGGCTTCCAATAAGAAAATCAACAAGATCCTTTTTGAGGAGGCGCAGATCGTCTCGCCGGAGGAGCCGGAGATTCTTACAAAGGTCAGAGGCGACCTGGAGTTTCGCAATGTCTCCCTGACGCTTCAGGATCAGAAGATTCTGGAGGATGTGAGCTTTGTCCTGCCGGCAGGAAAGACACTGGGAGTCATGGGAATGACCGGGTCCGGCAAGACCACGGTGGTGAACCTGATCGAGCGCTTCCATGATGTGACAGAGGGGGCGATACTCTTAGACGGGGTGGATGTGCGCCGCCTGGATCTTTCCCAGCTCAGAAAGAGCACGGCGGTAGTCATGCAGGACGTTTTTCTCTTCTCTGACACGGTGGGAGAGAATATCCGTATCGGAAGCCGGGACTGGATGGAGCGTCCCAGGGTGGAGAAAGCGGCGATGGCGGCAGACGCACATGGATTTGTGTCCGCTCTGCCGGAGGGCTATGACACGGTGATCGGGGAGAAGGGCGTGGGCCTGTCCGGAGGACAGAAGCAGAGGCTCAGTATAGCCAGAGCTCTGGCCAAGGATGCTCCGATCCTGATTCTGGATGACTCCACCTCGGCTCTGGACATGGAGACGGAGCATGAGATTCAGCAGCAGCTAAAAGAGATGAGCGGCGTGACCAAGCTGATCATAGCGCACCGGATTTCGGCTGTGCGCCATGCCGATGAGATTATCATTCTCCAGGATGGCGGGATCGCCGAGAGGGGCACTCACGAGAGCCTTCTGGCAAAGAAGGGTCTGTATTACGATACCTATGTGGCTCAGTATGAGGAGCCGGAGGAGGTGAAGGAATGGCAGTAAATTCTTATAAACAGGACGAATTGCAGCGGGAGGTGCCCAAGCGGGTGACGCTCATCCGACTGTACCGCTACCTGTTTACCTATAAAAAAGACATTATTCTGGTGCTGGGGATCATGGCGGTGACGGTGGCCATTGCTCTGTTAAATCCCCTTATCATCGAGAGAGCGGTCAATGTGCATGTGGCCAACCGGAATGTGGAAGGGCTGCTTAAGCTGGCTGCCGTGGCGCTTACCCTGAACGTCATCTGGCTGGTGGGAGTCAAGATCCGGATGGTGATCATGGCACGGGTGTCCAACCAGATCGTACTGAAGATCCGGGAGGAGCTGTATGTGCATATCCAGACGCTGGGCCTTCAGTTTTTTGACAGCCGGCCCACAGGCAAGATCCTGGCCAGAGTCATCGGCGACGTGAACTCCCTGAAGGACATGATGGCGGACAGCGTGACCACGCTGATCCCGGATGCGGTGACGGTGGCGGCCGTCATAGCGATCATGGTGGTGAAGAGCCCCTGGCTGTCTCTGGCAGCGCTGGCGACTCTGCCGGTTCTGGGAGTGGGCATGTATGTGATCATGGTGCGGGGCCACAGGCGCTGGCAGGTGGTGAGACAGAAGAATTCCAATATCAATGCCTATGTCCATGAGAACTTTTCCGGAATCCGGGTGGTACAGAGCTTTTCGGCGGAGCAGGAATCTTCCTCGGCGTTTGACACGGTACTGGAAGAGCATCAGAATGCCTTCATCCGCGCCGTACAGCTGGCCGATGCCTTTGGGCCGCTGATTGATGTGACCTGGGGTCTGGGCGGCTTCCTTCTGTACTATATCGGAATCCGGATTCTTCATATGGGCAGTATGGATGTGGGTACGTTTCTGGCCTTTGCCACCTACCTGAGTATGTTCTGGAGTCCGATCCGCAATCTGGCCAATCTCTATAACCGGATTGTAAACAATATTTCCAGCGCGGAGCGTATCTTTGACATTCTGGACACGGAGCCGGAGCTGAAGGATACGGAGGAGGCCTATGAGCTGCCTTCCATAGAGGGCAGGGTGGAGTTTGACCATGTGACCTTTGCCTATCCGGATGAGCCGGACAGAGATGTGATTCAGGACATTAACTTTGATATCAAACCTGGGGAGACCATCGCTCTGGTGGGTCCCACAGGAGCCGGCAAGACGACGATTATCAATCTGATCAGCCGCTTTTACGACGCAAAGACCGGGCAGATCCGCATCGACGGCCATCCGGTGGGAGCGGTGACGCTGCACAGCCTGCGCAGCCAGATGGGCATTATGACACAGGAGAATTTCCTCTTCTCGGGTACTGTGCGGGAAAATATCAGTTATGGTAAACTGAATGCCACGGAGGAGGAGATCGTCTGGGCGGCGAAGGCTGTGGGCGCCCATGATTTTATTATGAAGCTGGAGAAGGGATACGATACGGAGCTTCAGGGCAGCGGCAGTCTGTCGGTGGGACAGCGCCAGCTTCTGGCTTTTGCCAGAACTCTGGTGAGCCAGCCCAGAATCCTGATTCTGGATGAAGCCACCTCCAGTATTGATACCCATACGGAGCTGATGGTGCAGAGAGGGATCGCGGCGCTTTTAGTGGGCCGGACTTCCTTCGTCATCGCTCACCGGCTGTCCACGATCAAGAAGGCGGACCGGATTTTCGTGGTGGACCATAAGGCCATCTTAGAGGAGGGGACGCACGAGGAGCTGCTTAAGAAGAAAGGGCAGTATTATAATCTGTATCAGGCACAGTTTAAGAATTTGTAGGCGGGCAGAGATGGCGGCCATACAATAAATAAGGGCGCCGGATATGGTGGGCGCAGGTTTGCAGGGACAGCTGGTTCCGGAGTCGGATCTGCGCTTCACCAAATCATCCGGCGCCGTCTTTGTCTGACATACCTGCACTTTTGTCATATCCATCCGCCCACAAATCAAATCTTTTCCTATTAAGCATCTTATTCTCCTCTGCGTATTTTCTGACGATTGCTGAAAGTTGTTTGAAAATCAGGAACCGGTGACTGCTTTATTATACTGCCAACAGCCCCGCAGATCAATATGGGGCCGGGAAAACTCACTGTTCCGGCCTTAAGGCTATTGATGAAATGGATTTTTGCTGATAAAATAGTGGTGTGAAAAAGGATTTTTGTTTTGGGGTATGGTGCATGGGGGCGGGTGAGCTTTAGTACCGGATCGGAAGGAGTGTGCGGGATGAAACTGATTTTTGTGCGGCATGGGGAGACCTTATTTAATGAACTGAAACTGACACAGGGGTGGTGCGATTCGCCGCTGACGAAGCAGGGGATCGAACAGGCCCGGGCAGCCGGGGAGAATCTGAAAGATATTGCGATTGATGAAGCCTACAGCTCTACCAGCGAGAGGGCGTATGACACGGCGGACATTATCCTGGAGGGAAGAGGAATCGAGATTCGCCGGGATAAGAGGCTGAAGGAGCTGAACTTCGGGTACTATGAGGGGAGCTCTGATGTGATGCGCTGGAAGCTCTATCCGTCCGGTGAGAACAGAATGAGAGTGGAAGATTACCGGTCCTTTGGCGGCGAGTCTCATGAGGATGTCATCGAGAGGGAGATGGATTTTCTGCGTGAGCTGACAGCGGGCAAGGAGGAAAAGACGGTCCTGATCGCGGGGCACGGGTTATCGCTGACGCTTTTGGTAAGGCATATCGCAGAGAAGAGTCTGGAGGAGAGATTTCCGGAGTTTTTCTTTTTTATGAATGCCATGGCGGTGATCGTGAATGAGGAGGATGGCTGTTATGAGGTGGAGGCGATCCTGAAGGCTCAGGAGGATCAGAGAGAGAAATGGAATTAAGGGAGAGGAAAGGAGACGGACTATGACGGCAGTGACATTGGGGCGGACAGGGATTACGGTGAATAAGAACGGATTCGGCGCTTTGCCGGTCCAGCGGGTGACGAAGGAGGAGGCGGCGAAGCTTCTGCGGCGGGCCTGCGAGGGCGGTATTACGTTTTTTGATACGGCCAGGGCCTATACGGACAGCGAGGAGAAGCTGGGGTATGCGCTGGCGGATGTGCGGGACCGTATTTACATAGCGACGAAGACCATGGCACAGACGGCGGAAGGGTTTTGGAAGGATCTGGAGACGAGCCTTTCCCTGCTTAAGACGGATTATATTGATATCTATCAGCTGCATAACCCGGCGTTTTGCCCGAAGCCGGGAGATGAGAGCGGGCTGTACGACGCCATGCTTAAGGCCAGGGAGCAGGGAAAGATCCGGTTCATCGGGATCACGAATCACCGTCTGTCGGTGGCGGAGGAGGCGGTGGAGAGCGGCCTCTATGATACGCTGCAGTTTCCGTTCTGCTATCTGGCCAGCGAACGGGATATCCGTCTGGTGGAGATGTGCAGGGAGAAAAATGTGGGCTTTATCGCCATGAAATCGCTGTCGGGCGGTCTTATCACCAATTCGGCGGCGGCCTATGCTTATGCGGATCAGTATGACAACGTGCTGCCGATCTGGGGAATCCAGCGGGAGGAAGAGCTGTCGGAATTCCTGGGTTATGTAAAGGAGCCGCCGGTGATGACACAGAAGCTGCGGGCTGTCATAGAGGAGGACAGAGAACAGCTCAGCGGCAGCTTCTGCCGGGCCTGCGGTTATTGTATGCCCTGTCCCGTGGGGATCGAGATCAATACCTGTGCCAGAATGTCGCTGCTTCTGCGCCGCTCTCCGTCGGCGTCCCATCTGACTGAGGCAGGTCAGGCTAAAATGATGAAGATCAAGGATTGCCTGCACTGTAATCAGTGTATGAGTAAATGTCCCTATGGCCTGAATACGCCGGAACTGCTGCTTCGCAATCTGAAGGATTATGAGGAGGTACTGGCGGGAAAGACGATGACGCCTGTAAATTTCTGATGAAAACGCAGTGAAAAGGGGGCTGTCGGGAAATAGATAGTCCAACAAAATCAGAGGAGGGATGGTGACGTGTGCATGTCACTGCCCCTCCTCTGAGATTTTTGTCAAAAAAGAGAAAAAAGATGGCTAACGATAACCATCTTTTCTCCGTTACATGT
>JAAVZR010000045.1 GCA_022791755.1 Lachnospiraceae bacterium | reverse complement strand
TACCCTCCAGTCGAAAGAAAGGAGGGATTGCCGATGAACGTTACATACTCGGATTTATTCCAGTTTTGTATCTTTATCGTCGCCCTCGTAGGTCTGTGTTATCAGATCTTCAAGGGAAAAAAGTAGCCGCCACTATTCGCACTAGTGACGGCTGTTGTTAAAACAGTTATACATTATTGAGGGTAGGCCGCTTCTCTGGTTTTCCCTTGTTTTTACTATACCATATCTGATACCGGAAAGTCAATCTATATTTCCGATTTTGCCCCCTACTGTCTGTAGTAACTTCTGCGCTTTGTAAATCTGCTTCCATTAGAGATTTAATGTAAGTAGAAACTTTCATTCCTGTTTGGTCTGCTCTGTTTTTAATTCTTGGCATTTCATCTTTTTGTACTGCTACTTTTATTATGTGTAGTTTTTCTTTTGTGTACGCTTTATCGTATTCTGCTTTTGTCATTTCCCTCTCCTATGGCCTAAGTAAATTTGTACAAAAACTTTGGCCTAAGAAAGACCGGATTGTCCCGATGGGGTCCCGAACCCGTTTTTTTATCAGTGAGTATCTCCGCCTGTGCCCGTTCCCTCTGGATGAGCTGCCCTTCTTGTTTGTCAGTGCGTCCGGCTTTCATCTTTCCCGGAATGCGGTCAAGCTGATGATCCGGAAAACGGCCTCTTCGCTCCCCTTTGACCTCTCCTCCCATAAGCTCCGGCATAACTTTGCCACGAACTACTGCGTGGATCAGATGGAGCAGTCGGGCCGGGTGGATATCTACCGGCTGATGTACATCATGGGCCATGAAGATATCAAAACCACGAATCGCTACCTGCATTTTGCCTGTGAGATCCTGGCCGGAAAAGGCCATATTTCGCACCTGGATTTGCTGGATATCCTGTAAAAAAAATGCATCAAGTATCCGGGCATAAGAAAAAGCCGCAAACCTGCATAAATGCTAAGTTTGCGACCCCTTATGCACCGCCAGGGGCTCGAACCCTGGACACCCTGATTAAGAGTCAGGTGCTCTACCAACTGAGCTAGCGGTGCTTCCTGTTAAGCGTCTCTCTCGCGACGCAAGAGATATTATATACCACCAACCATAAAAAAGCAAGCACTTTTCAAAAAAATAATCGAGAAACTTTTACTTTTTTTCGTTAATTATTTCAGTTTAATTCAATATGTAATCACATATTATCTGTCTTCGTCTCCCCTTTGCCACTTATCCCGTCCCTCCAATTCTCCGGTATCAGGGTAATGAAGGGACGGGCTGCCAGGCAGAAAGCATACTCTATGGGTTCAAGACATTTGAGTGACCCTCTTAGAGCGCTCCCTCCAGCTTCTTCCACAGATCGGCCTTGGACATGGCTCCCATGACCGTGACAGCAGCCTCGCCGCCTTTATAGAGAATCATGGTGGGGATAGACATGACCCGATACTGCCGGGCAATATCAGGATTCTCATCCACATTGATCTTGTAGATCGTCAGCTGATCCGCCTTCTCTGCGGACAACTCGTCCAACACGGGCGCCATCATCTTACAGGGACCGCACCAGTCCGCATAAAAATCCACCAAAACCGGTTTCTCCGCCTTCAGAACCTTCTTCTCAAAAACATCCTGCATGATAATCTGTGCCATTTTTATTTCCTCCTTATTGGTATATATAAAATGCCGGGGCCAAAAGGTCCTTTGACCCCGATATTGCGTAAAGGGCATCCCGTCAGGACTTCCCTTTCTTTTTCGCTCCTTTTTCCAAAAAAGCGTTCAGTTCCTTCCACGACTTCTCCATTTGCAGAATCACCCTGTTCCAGTCATTATTGCCGGCAGCCGATTTATCCAGCTGATACCGCAGGCCCTTCTTTGCCATGGCGCTCCTTTACCCGAGACTTTTCCTACAGTATATTCCTTTTGCAGAGAGAATATGTATGACGTCTGTCATTTATATACCCGAATTTATGATACCGTTATGTATTCCTGTTATTGTATTGCAGAGCGCCTCTTATTACAGAGTATAGGCCCGGCGTCTTTACCGGACATGGATCTCCTCCGGCGGGGCCGCGATCATCTTGCAGATCGGATTTCCCCTCTGTGAGAACTTCTCCTCATATTCCGTCATCACATTCCCTTCTCCCATGGCGTCTCGATGCAGGTCTCTTGTGAAAGCCAGAATCCGCCATCCGGCTTCCTTGGCACTTTCTAAGGAAAAGTCAAAAAGCTCCTGATTGTCTGTCTTAAACTCCACTGTTTTGCCCTTTTTTAACACCTGCTCATACAAGTGCAGAAACGATGCCGAGGTCAGACGCCGTCTGGCATGGCGTTCCTTGGGCCAGGGATCAGAGAAATTCAGATAGATCCGGTCCACCTCCCCGGGAGCAAAGATGTCTCCCAGCCGGGTCGCATCCAGACATAGAAAACGATAATTGGAAGGCGCCTCCTCCTGCCCGATCCGCTCGATGGCACGCAGCAGCACACTGGTATAACGCTCGATCCCAATATAGTTGATCTCCGGATGCCGCGCCGCCATATCCCTCAGAAAACGACCTTTCCCCATCCCGATTTCCAGATGGAGAGGATGGCTGTCTCCAAAAAGCTGCTGCCAGCTGCCTCTGTAACGTTCTGGTTCATTGATTACAAAGGAGCTGGCCGGCACTGCCTCCTTTGCCCTGGGAATATTACGTAACCGCATCTTATCTTCCTCTGCTTCCCTTTCGGACTTTCGCTGTCTGTGAGACTGATTTTACCAGAAATCTCAAACGAATTCAAGGCTTTATAAAGAATACGAACTCTTACCCTTGATTTTTTTCCCTGTTTCTATTTATAATAGACAGGTACGCTTCAGGCAATTCAGGAGGAACCGATGAAAATAACGCACAGACTGTTTGGCTTTCTGTATTCAATCTCTGTTATATTGATTTTGCTGGTCACAGCCTTTGATGTGGCCTGCTATTCCGATTACGGCTATTTTCAAAAAGAATACGAAAAGTATGAGATCCTTGATGATCTCCCCATGGAGATGGATGATGTCATGGACGTGACACGCCACATGATGGAGTACCTGCGGGGACGGGAGGAATCCATGCAGATCTCCGCCACAGTGGACGGGCAGACCAGGGATTTCTTTAATGAGCAGGATCTGTTTCACATGGCAGAAGTCAAGGTTCTCTTTCTGGGAATGTTCCGCCTGCGCCTGGCAGCTCTTCTTGTGCTCGCCGTCTCGCTGGCTGTTCTTTTTGCCACGAAGGCCCGGGGGCGCACTCTGTTTCTGTGTTTCCAGGCCGGTCTGGGGATTTTTCTCGGAATCGCCGCTTTTTTGGGAATCGTCATCGCCGTCAATTTTTCCAATGCCTTTGTGATCTTTCATCACCTGTTCTTTGACAACGACCTGTGGCTCTTCGACCCTGCCACCGATTTAATGATAAATATGCTGCCGGAAGGACTTTTTATGGATTTCGCTGTTCGGATTCTTACGATTTTTGTCCTGCTTCTGATCGCTTTTGAAGCATTTTTGCTGATTCTTTCCCGGCTGCGCCGTATCAAAGCCGCAAAGACCCTGGCCGCCGGACTGGCCTTTCTTCTGTGCTGTCAGCCCTTCTGCGGCGTATCCTTTGCCGCCGTATCCGCTGCGGAGGACGATCTGACCACTCTCCCCGGATGGCCCGCAGGTCCTGAGATCCAGGCGGATGCAGCCATTTTGATCGATGCCCGTACCGGCAATATCCTCTACGCCAAGGATAGCAATACGGCCTATCCGCCGGCCAGTATCACTAAGATTCTGACCGCTCTGATCGCCTGCGAACAGAGCGCCTTCAGCGATACCATCGTCTATTCCCACAATGCCGTCTACAGCGTTCCCTATGACGGTACCACCGTGGGATTCAGCGAAGACGAGGCCGTCAGCATGAAGGACTCTCTCTATGGCATGATGCTCAAATCCGGCAACGAAGCCGCCCTGGGGATCGCCGAGCACATCAGCGGCTCTGTGGAAGCCTTTTCCGAAGTGATGAACGAACGAGCCCGCCAGGCCGGAGCCACCAACTCCAATTTTGTCAATCCCAATGGACTTCATGATAATAACCATTATACCACCTGCCATGATATGGCCATGATCATGCGGGATGCGGTCCACAATGACTCCTTTCTGGAGATCGCCTCCGCAGTCAGACATGAGATCGCACCTACCAATATTAATTCCGAGGGCTACAGCTTCTCTACCGGACACCGGATGCTGAATAAAAACCGTACCGAATACTACGAGTACGCTGTGGCAGGTAAGACCGGCTACACCTCCAAGGCCGGCAATACCCTGGTCACCTATGCCAAAAACGGAAATATGGAGCTGATCTGCGTCATTCTCCACTCCATTCAGACGCACTACAGCGATACCCGCACTCTCTGCGACTATGGGTTCAGCAATTTCACCTGCTACAACGCCGCCACAGAGGATAATACCTACCATACCGAAGGCAACGGCTTCTTCTCCTTTTTAAGCAGTGCCTTTGAACCGATGCCGGTATCGGTAAAGCTGGACGACTGCTATGTCATACTGCCTTCCGCCATCCCTTTTTCCGCCCTGGATTCCCACCTGGACTATCTGGAAGAAAACGCCGACGGGGAAGACATGGATATCCTGGGCTATGTCACATACGAATATCAGGGAATCCCCGTGGGAAGAACGGCTCTGCGGCTGGTCACGGAAGAGCTGACCACCTCCCTTCCCGGCCTGCCTTCCCAGACTCCGACGGAAAATACGGCTCCTTCCGTTTCTGACAGCCTTTCGGAAAGCGACGGCGCCTCTGTCTATCCCGCGGACAGCTCACAGTCAGCCGGCGACAATACGGAGACCCGCCCGGCCTCCGACGCCGGGTCCAAAAGAATCGTCATCAATGTATGGCATCTTCTGGGCTGGATCTTTCTGGCCGTGGCGGGGGCCCTGGTTTTAGGTGTGCTGATTCATCATTACAGCCCCAAACAGCGCCGGGCAAGAAAAGCCAGACAGATGCGCCGTATCTATATGAGCGACGAGCGCAAAAAAAAGAAAAAGCGCAGAGAACTGCGCTGACACGGACGCCGTAAAATTTGCCGCCAAAAAGGGACAGGACCATCCGGAAATACCGGATCTCCTATCCCTTTTTCTTCGCATTTTCATGCTGACCCCGAATCAGTGCCGCTTCTTCCTCACCGATTTGTTTCAGTGTCTTTACCACAAACATCCTGTCATCCATCGTTTTTTTCAGCCGCAGCTTTCCCTTCACCAGCCCATGCTCCGGGCAGCGGTTCAAGGACAGGTACTGGCGGCTGCCGGAGGCAAACCAGGGAATCAGCCGTTTCATCTGCGCGCCGCACTCATAGCAGCGGGCAGCGACCACCTCCTTATCCCGCAGCGCCGCCTCGCGGCCCCCAAAGGAGCGGGACACATATTTGGCATAGCGGCCGAAATTCAGATGGATCTCATCTTCACGGCCGGACGGCAGCCGATAGTAATCCACAGACCGGTATACCGCGATTTGCTCCCAGTCCATACGTCTCATGATCGCCGCCGTGTAGTAGGTATCGTCAAAAGCCCTGTGAAAAGGCATATCCTTCTCGATCTTCAGATAATTCACCGCATCCTCCAGAGAACGGCGCGATTTACCGTCCTCATACAGAAGGCTGAACAGCTTCTGCACATCATAATAGAGAAGCGGAAAAGGCAGAGGGTTCCTCATCCGGTAAAACTTCATGTTGCGCTGTAATTCCATCAGATCCAGAGGCCCCCAGGTACAGAAACAGCAGTCCTCGCCGCACCAGGCCAGAAAATCCTTTGCCACCTCAGGAAAGGTCCGGGCTCTTTGCAGCTCCTCCATGTCCATGTGAACAATCTCTTTGGTTCGGTAATGAAATTTGCGGTAGATCTGAGGCCGGATCATTTCATTGAAGGAATCCAACGGCTTCCTGTCTTCAGAAAGCTTCATTGCCCCTATCTCCACGATCTCAAAAGGAAGTCCCGGTTTCTCCTTCGCCTTACCGCCAGGACATTGATTCCATTCCAGATCCAGTACGATATAATTCATGATATCCGCCTCCTTCCCGTGACATTCTATCATAAAAGCCGGCGTTCTGTAAAGAAAATATTCATACCCGTTCGGGGTAGACGGACTCTCCCTGATAAGGTATACTCTATAATATCGGGGAGAAACTTCCATTCGCCCCCACAGCACGCAAATAAAGGAGGATTCTTGTCATGAAGCTTGGAATCATGGGGCATGGTCCCATCGTCTACGGTTTTCTGGATGCGGTGAGTCGTGTGGAACATGTCACCGCTGCCGCCATCTATAATCGCCCCTCCAGCGCCACAGAGGGCGCTGCCCTGGCAGAGAAATTCGGTATACCGGTTACATACAATGATTTCGACGCCTTTCTGGCCGACAGCCGGATCGACACGGTCTACGTGGCACTGCCCAACAGTCTGCATTATGAATACGCGCTGAAGATATTGCAGGCCGGTAAGAATGCCATCGTGGAAAAACCCTTCACCGCCACCGCCGCCCAGGCCATAAAGCTGGCCAATACTGCCAGGGAGAAAAACCTCTTCGTCTTCGAGGCGATCACAGTCTCCTACCTGCCCCACACAAAGAAGGTAAAGGAACTTCTGCCCCGCATCGGAGATATCTCTCTGGTGCAGTGTAATTATTCCCAGTATTCCAGCCGCTACGACCAGCTGATGAACGGAGAGCTGACCAATATGTTTGACCCCCGTTTCGCCGGCGGCTGCCTGATGGATATCAACTCCTACAATGTCCATTTTGTCACTGAGATCTTCGGCGAACCCGAATTCATCCGGTATTTCCCCCGCATGGGCGTCAGCGGCGTAGATGTCTCCGGTGTGGCTGTGCTGCAGTACAGCGACTTCGCCGCCTCCTGTGTGGGCGCCAAGGACAGCGCCAGCCGCTCCTTCGGCGTCATCCAGGGCCGCTACGGCAATCTGGTTCTGGAGGGACCCGTGAGCCGGTCCGATTCCCTGACGCTTGAGATCCGGGGAGAAGAGCCGGAACACTTTGACGTGCAGGGCTGCCGTCTGGACTATGAGCTGGCTGAGATGGAACGCATCATCTCCTGCGGCGACAGAGAAGCCTTTGAGCGTCACCTGGAACACTCGCTCTTAGTCGCCCGGCTGTTAGAGGAGGCCAGAGAATCCGCCGGTATCACCTTTGCCTGCGATATGGAGGAGGCAGAATGAAGCAGCCCCGCCCCTATCCCATCGTCACTGTCAATAAAAAAGCTGAGCGTTCTGTCCTGGGAGGGCATCCCTGGATTTATGACACCCAGCTGTGCCAGGTCATCGGAAATCCGGAGAATGGCGCTGTCGTGGACGTGACTACGGAGGGAGGCAAGTATCTGGGCACCGGCTTTCTGAGTCTTCACTCCAAAATCCGGATTCGCCTGCTTTCCCGCAATGCCAACGACCGCTTTGACACCCGTTTCTGGGAGCGGCGCATCCGCTATGCGTGGGAATACCGCAAGACAGTCATGGGACCGGATACGGACTGCTGCCGCCTGATCTTCGGCGAGGCGGACCAGTTTCCCGGCCTGACGGTGGACCGGTTTCACGATATTCTGGTGACGCAGACCCTCTCCTATGGCATGGAACGGCTGAAGCCTCTGATCTTTCCCCTCTTACGGGAAGCGCTCACCGCCGACGGTCAGATCATACGGGGGATCTATGAGCGAAACGATGTGGCCATACGGGAGCTGGAGGGACTAAGGCAGTATAAGGGCTGGTATCCGCTGCCTCAGGAGCCCTCCGCACCCGATTCCTGTCTCACCGTCATCACCGAAAACGGGATCCGGTACGAGGTCGATGTGGAAAACGGGCAAAAAACCGGCTTCTTTCTGGATCAGAAGTATAATCGTCAGGCTGTGGCCCGTCTGGCCGCCGGTAAGCGGGTATTAGACTGTTTCACTCATACCGGCTCCTTTGCGCTCAATGCCGCCAAGGGCGGAGCTCTCCATGTCTGTGCTGTGGACATCTCGGAGACAGCCATCGCCATGGCCCGAAAAAACGCCGCTCTCAATCATCTGGAGGACCGCATGAGCTTTCGCACGGCCAATGTGTTTGAACTGTTGCCCCAGCTGGAGCGCAGCCATGAGGAGAGCTATGACTTCATCATTCTGGACCCTCCGGCTTTCACCAAGAGCCGCCGTACTGTGGACAGTGCCAGAAAGGGCTATAAGGAAATCAACCTGCGGGCCATGAAACTTTTGCCCCGGGGCGGGTATCTGGCTACCTGTTCCTGCTCCCATTTCATGCCCGATGAGCTTTTTGTCCGAATGCTTCACAGCGCAGCGTCGGATGCCGGAGTGCAGCTCCGCCAGATCGAGGCCCGCCAGCAGGCGCCGGATCATCCCGTCCTGTGGAACGTACCGGAGACCGACTATCTGAAATTTTATCTTTTCCAGGTAATATAACACACATAAGACCATAATTCACAAAGGAGAACAATACGAAATGGAACTGACCAGAGAATTCTTAGACCGACTGGAAACCGATTTTGACGCCAGCCGCGCCAATACGATTGCCATGAATGCCGTGACCAATAACGGCGTCCTAAAGGCGGCAGAGAACTGTCACGCCCACCGCGACAGCCGCCATACCTATTCAATCAGCCTGAAGCAGGGCAGCATCACCTCGCAGAAGCACAGCGGCCGCTGCTGGATGTTTGCCGCTCTGAACGTAATGCGCTTTGATATCATCCACAGCCTGAACCTGGAAGACTTTGAGCTGTCTCAGAATTATCCTCTCTTCTATGACAAGCTGGAAAAATCCAACTATTTCCTGGAAAGCATCCTGCAGACTCTCGACGAACCCACCGAAGGACGCCTGATCTCTTTCCTGCTGCAAAGTCCTGTGGGGGACGGCGGTCAGTGGGATATGTTTGCCAACCTGGTACGCAAATACGGCGTGGTGCCTAAGGATGCCATGCCCGAGACATTCTCCTCCTCTGCTACCCATGAAATGGTCTCCCTGCTGACAGAGCTTCTGCGAAGCGATGCCTGCATTCTGCGGGAAGCCTATGCCGCCGGGGCTTCCATGGAACAGCTGCAGGATAAGAAAACAGCCATGATGGAAGAGGTATACCGCCTCCTGTGCATCTGCCTGGGAAAGCCGCCTAAGACCTTTGACTTCGAGGTCCGGGATAAGGACGATACATTCCTCTGCGACCGGCAGATCACGCCCACCGCGTTCTATGAGAAATACATCGGATGGGATCTGGACGACTATGTCAGCCTGATCCATGCTCCCACCGCCGATAAGCCCTACTACCGCAGCTACAGCGTCCGTTTTCTGGGCAATGTGGCCGAGGGCCGTATCGTTCGCTACCTGAACCTGCCCGCGGATGTGTTAAAGCAGGCTGCCATCGCGCAGATGAAGGATGGAAAGCCGGTTTGGTTTGGCTGCGACGTAGGCAAATCCTCCGGCCGCGACAGCGGCATCATGGATCTGGATCTGTATAACAGGGAGGCTCTTTTCGATCTGAAGCTTCCTATGACTAAGGCACAGCGTCTGGATTACGGTCAGAGTCTCATGACACATGCCATGGTATTCATGGGTGTAGACCTGGATGAGCAGGAAAGGCCCCTGCGCTGGCGCGTGGAAAACAGCTGGGGCAAGGAGCCCGGCAAGGACGGCTACTATGTGATGACCGACCGCTGGTTTGATGAGTATACCTACCAGATCGTCGTCCACAAAAAATACCTGTCGGACGAATATCTGAAACAGTACGAGGCGGAGCCTGCCATGCTGGAGCCCTGGGATCCCATGGGATCGCTGGCCTTGACCCGGGCATAAAGGATCTCCCCCCTTACAAAAGTATCTGTCACACTGCATGAAAGAGGACTGTCCCGAAAACGTAACTTGACAGCAGACTAAAAACATGTATCTTTAATAAGCTCGCCTTTTGGCGAGCTTATTTCCTTGTGTATTTGTTTCATGTCTGCCCTGTTTTTCTCTCCGACGGCGTCCCTCCTCAATGGGTTTCTTCCACTCTGCTCCCATCGGCGCCTTCTGACAGCGGGCTTTCTCCAGGAAGCAGGAAACCGCCCGATAATTATCGGCCAATCCGGCGCTGCTGCACTCAAAGGTCACGGAACGCTCTGCGCGGATTCCCAGACGGTCCCCCTCTGATACGGCGTCCATATTGGCGCCCAGGAAAAGGAATTCCCACCCGTATTTTTCCTGCTCTTCCTTAATGAGATTCCTCACCTGCTCATAGCTGTATTCACGGCTGGCGTTTTCCAGACCGTCGGTGGTGATCACAAAAATCACCTTCTCGGCCCGGTGCGCTTCGGCCGTGTTTTTCTGCACGCCTATGATCTTGCGGATCGTCTGTCCCACCGCGTCCAGCAGCGCCGTGCAGCCGCGGACATAATACTCCTCCCCGGTGAGCGCAGGCACCCCGTCCAGTCTGATCCTGTCGTGAAGCAGCTCGTACCGGTCGTCGAAGAGCACCGTGGTCACGATGGCCTCTCCTTCCACCTGTCTCTGCTTCTTCAGCATTCCGTTGAATCCGCCGATGGTGTCGCTCTCCAGCCCTGCCATGGAACCGCTGCGGTCCAGAATAAATACCAGTTCCGTCAATCCCTTTTTCATAAAAATAGCCTCCTTTTCTGCTGCCATATTGGTTGATATAAGAATAGCAGAACCGGAGGCAAATATGGTCGCCCGAAAGGCGACATTTCCCCTTCGTAAAACAGCATAAAAGTGACAACAGGGCAATCGAAAACGTATTCCATCGGGAAATATGCGTCGTTAAAAAGGGGGCGTTACGCCCCCAAAAGCGGCTCTTCAAAGCAAAACAGCGTTTCATTGATTGTAAACATATCATATTCCTCCTGCTGCAAAAAATAGCGGACGATGATGTCCTGCCTGCTGCTGTTCGAGAACGAATACCCGGCCCGCCGCAGCAGGTCCGCAGCTTCATCCACAGAGAGCCGAAGCGCCACAGCCAGAGAGAGAACCGTCGCCTTTTTGGGATGGTACTCCCGGTTGCCCCGGATCTTGGAAAACAGCTTGCGATCCATATTGGCCCGCTTATAGACCTCCACGTCGCTGTATCCCTTCTCGTCGATCAGGCGCAGCAGCATCTCGGTAAAGCTCTCCTCCATATGCGACAGCAGTTCCTCCAGACGGCGGGCCCTGGATGGCGGGAGGAGCACGGAATGCTCCGGGCGGCTGGCCGAGGCCGGAGCACACATAGGGGCCGGCGTGCTCCTCATCTCTGAAAAAATCTCCGGCTCGCTCGTCTTCCGACTGCGGCTGCGCTCCGGTTCAAAATACGTATTAATATAATGCCGCACATCATCAAATAATTCTTCGCTGAGACAGACTGCTCCCCGGTCAAAGACCACCAGATACACTTCCATCTCATGATCCTTAAGAAACTCCCGGATCGTCTCCGTCGCCACCATAAGGGCCTCTTCCTTCGGATAGCCGTAGATTCCGGCTGAAATCAGCGGAAAGGAAACCGACTCACAGCCATTTTCCTCTGCCAGCATAAGGGCATGACGGTACGCCCCCGCAAGCGCCTCAGCCTCTCCCCGGCCGCCGCCCTGCCAGACCGGTCCCACCGCATGGATAATATAGCGCGCCGCCAGCCCGCAGGCCCCGGTGATCACCGCACGGCCTGTGGGACATGGAGCTTTCTTTGCACACTCTGCCTCCAGTTCTGCGGCTTTCGCCGCCCGGAAAATAGCGCCGCACACGCCTCCTCCCTTCCTGAGGGCCTGATTGGCCGCGTTGACGATGGCATCCGTGTGCATTCTCGTGATATCGTTATGTACTATCTGAAAAGGCATCTGTCTCCCCCTCCTCTTCTTCTGCTTCTGTCTCTGTTTAATTATAATGAATCAGAAGCCCTTTTGCAAGAACCGGGCCGCACACCTTTTGGATGGTCCTTAACCCAGGGGGGCTCCCCGGAATATCTCATGAATTTGACTCAGTTTTTATACTTCTTTGCCACGATCAATCCCACACCGAGGACTATGACGGAGATCATGATTCCAAACCATCCGGCCAGATCGGACCGGGCTGTATCCGTTTCGTTCACATCAAAGGGGAAGGCGCCGTCTGGCTGCCGTATATTGCCGCCAGAGGGTCGGTTCCCATCGAAATCTCTTTTCTCACCCGAACCGTCAGGCGGCGCAAATCCCTCCGGCCTGTCGCCGCCGAAGCCGCCCATGCCTCCGTCCATGGAACCCATATCGGAAAGCGTAATAGCGGAGGCATCCACATAGCTCATATTGCCGGCGGTTTCTCCGCTCTCGAGCTGCATGGAAATGCTCTGACTGCGCAGTTTACAGAACTGGCGGAGCGTCTCTATGCCCAACTCAAATTCTTCACAGGTATAAAAGGCCGTAGGATCTTTTTCCACATAGGGTTGAATCAGGTTATACGCATGGTCGATCATGCCCTGGATATCAACACTGCTTAAAAATTCCGCAAAATACTCATGATATCGTGTCGTATATTCCTCATTTTCAAAAATCCAGTTCAGCATCGGCCTGTCGGAAGAACCGCCGGACACCGGGGCGTCAATGGGGGTATTGACCGTGCCCGTTGCGTCTCCACCGCCAAATGTGCCAAAAGCAAGGTTATAGTCCCATGGAATCATGGCCAGCCGTCCGTCCTTCTCATAAAGATAATAGTTGTGAACCATCATGCCGGTATAGCTGTCGTCATTGCAGACATAATTGTGGACCACAAAATAGCGGAGCACCTGCTCTATATCGACTACCGATTCCACGTCCTCATTGCCCGACAGCTTTTTTAAGGACTCTATCAGGCGATTTTGGTCCGCTTCCGTAATATCGGTCTTCGCATTGTTCCAGATGTTGGAATAGCTATCAGGCTCATCGTCAATATATTGCAGTTTCACATCGGAAGAACCCATGCCGAAACCGCCGTCGAAGCCGAAATTGCCATTCTGGCCGCGGCCTCCGCCAAAGCTCATGCTGTCCGGCTTATAGAGTTCGCCGTAGTCCGCGCCGTAATTGCGTTCCAAAAACGCCTCTTCCACACCTTCAACAGCCACATACAGGCCCCAGTCCTCTCCATTGACCGTGATATAGACAAAGCTGCATAAAGACGAGTTTACGCCAAATTCATTCATCATGGTGTAGGTCAAATAGTCCTTTATCATGGTGGAATCCTGAATCAGATTATTCAGGCTCAGCTTATCCAGTCCATGATAGGACCTGGTTCCGTCATAGTGGTCAAATTCGATCTTGAAGCTGTAGCGTTCACTGCCCAGAGAGGCGACGGTGGACAGGGAGGTATTTCCCTTTGCCCGAATCCCCACATTTTTGAAGGATTCGCCGTCAATCACCACACTTGCCGCATAGTATTCTTCGCTGGTTGCATTGGCAATGAATTCATCCCAGTCATTCATGGCGATCTCAATGGTATGAACTTTTGTGTTGTCAAACAGGCGATTTTCATATCCCATGGTGTGAGCCATCGCCTGGATCCCAAGTGCTCCTCCGTTTATGAAGAGAGCCGTAAGAATCAATGTCAGCCCTGTAACGATCCACGCAATTTTATCAAACTGTTTACTTCTCGACATAGTTTACCCCATATAGTCACCGTTGTAAGAGACAATCACCGCACTGTTGACGCCAGGCATTTCTGAGAGAATACTGATAAAATCGGTATCATCCTCCTTCAGCCGGACTTCGACGTTCAGTTCGACGGCGCCCTTTACGGCGGATTTACTCTTGACAGTGGCCCGGATCACATTTTTTATGAGAAATTCCTTTGCCTTTACCTCCGCGTCGTGATCCGTGCAGCTCAGAATCACCATATAGGGATGGGTATTGGAGGTTTTGTTGACAAATACCAGCAAAATGATGCCGATACAAACACTGCCGATGATCGCCAGGGGAATCATGCCTGCTGCCAGAATGATGCCTGCGCCGATAGACCAGAACAAAAATGTGATATCCAGCGGGTCTTTAATGGCGGTGCGGAAGCGGACGATGGACAGAGCGCCCACCATACCGAGAGAGAGGACTACATTGGAGGTCACGGCAAGAATAACGATCGCCGTAATCATGGTCAGGGCGATCAGCGTCGTACCAAAGCCTGCACTATACATTACGCCGCGGTAGGTTTTCTTGTAAACGAGAAAAATGAATACTCCGATGCCAAAGGACAGCGCGATGGTCAGAATCATATCAAAGACACTGACAGAAGCTACATTTTCCAGAAAGCCGGACTTGAAGATATCGCCAAAAGTCATAGTTGATGTTCTCCTTACATTTCAAATTTTTAATCATACATTCTACAGGCAGCGTATTTTGAAAACGCTGTCCTGTGTCTGTCCCCAAGCTGCACCATGTCGCGAATCACATCGGGCAGGAAATTATCCCATTTTACTTCCAGAATGCAGGGAGAGTCCTGAATGGGGACTGTGGTGCAGTCCGGATTTAAGAAATCGGTACAGCGAAGTCCTGTGCGGATATTGTAATCCAGCGTTACACGGACGTTTCCGGGGCCAAATACAAACGGCTCACGGGTATAGTCCACGATTACCTTTGCCGTCAGGCCATACTCACAAATCCGGGTACGGAATCCCAGAATCACTTCGTCGGCGCTGGCCGCCATCCAGCGAATGTCTCCGCCGGCAAGCGAACGCGCCTGCTCTGGCGTAAGTACGGCAATCTCCTTATAACCGAGCCCTCCGCGCTTAACCTTTCGCTCCAAATGAATGACAGAGAGGTCATTGTTGTACAGGCGAATCCGATATTTTTCACGGATATTCACACCGTCCAGCTTTTCCCGCAGCGCTTTATCCTCCAAATTGTCAAAGTACAGGCTGCGAATCTCATATCGCCCCTTTGGGGCATGGCTGTCCGGCGCCATAACGGCTCTCAGTCTTTGCCGCAATACCAGCATATCCGGATAGTTAATCTCATGCTTTTCTTCATGTCTGAACTGCATATGGCATTCCTCCTTTCCATGTCCCATTATAAAAGGCAAACCTGTGAACAACATTAGAAAAACCTCCCCGCTTGCCAATACTTACGGGAAGGTCTGTGAATTTTTTATGAACTTTCGCTAAAACCGGGCGGTAAAGCGGATTATTCCTGCTTCCGGATACGCTGCTGTCAGCTTTCCGCCGAATGCCTCCGCAATAGCGCGAGCGGCCGAAAGGCCAATTCCATACCCGGAGGAGACGCTGTCTTGTGTTCTGGCGCTGTCCCCGCGGTAAAACCGATCAAAAAGTCGTTCCGGGTCCGGATTGCGTGGAGCTTCGCATTCGTTTTCTTCCACGATCCAGATGTGGCCGAATTCATTTTTCATGGAAAAGCGGATTGCCCCGCTTTTTGGAGTGTACTTTATGGCGTTGTCAAGCAAAATGGTAATCATCTGTAAAAAGGTATCTCTGTGTACCTTCATAAAAATATCAGGTTGAATATCTGCGCTCATGGCCAGCTGTTTATCATGGGCCATATCTTCATAAACAGGGTGTATACGAAAGAACATTTCACTGACATTCACCGTTTCGGTGGGAAGATTTGTTTCTTCATCCAGCCTGGCCAGTGTCAGGAGGTTTGTCATCAGCACATTCAGCCGCTGTGTTTGAAGGCGGATATTCCTGCTGTGTTTTGTTTCCCCATGGATCAGCGTAGAGGCGTCATTATTGGATTGAATGATCGCCAGGGGCGTTTTCAGCTCATGGCCGGCATTGGTAATAAACTGTTTTTGCTTTTCCATACCCGCAAGGATAGGGCGAACCACCCGCCCGGAAAGCAGAATTACCCCCAGTAAAATGACAAGCCAGCAAACAAGAGCGATGGCACAGGAAATACTCAGTATCATGACGAAAATGCCCAACTGTCCGGACGTATCCAGAAAGAAAATCAATCGGCTTGTACCGAGCTGCTTCACTTCATATTTATATCCGTCAATTTTGCCGGAGATACCGGTGGCCTGCCCGGCATACTCTGACGCTTTTTTTGTATCGACTGACGAAATGTGATCCATGTTGATATCCAGAATGGTTCCATCCCTGTCCGCATGAACCATAAAAAAGCGGGCTGATTTTACAGTGTCCATATCCAGTGGCGGTGCAAATGGCCGCTTCTCATGGAACTCCATCTGCATGAACATTCCGTCAGCATTGGCTAAGGTGTGCAATACGGCATCCGATTGTCTGTCCAGAATGATCCAGCTAAATCCACTGATAGCCCCGACCAATACCGCCAAAAGAATGGTGACTACGGACATGGCAAAGAGAATAAATTTCTTTCGCAGTATTTTCTTCATAGCGGCATCTCCAGACGATAGCCGATACTGCGTTTTGACACGATTCCCACGCCGGAATTCATGGCCGCAAGCCTTTTGCGAAGGTAGGAAATATAGAGCCAGACGCTGTTGATATCCGTCTCCGCATCGTATCCCCATGCCTTGACCAGCAAATCTTCAGTGGAAAGAAAGATATTGCGATTTGCCATCAACTGCTCCATCAGACGGTATTCCTGCCTTGGCAGTACAAATTCCGTGTCCCCGCAGGACAGCGTACCGGACTGCATATTCAGCGTCAGATCGCCAAAGGAAAGAAGATCCGGGTGGAATTCCTCACGCCGCCGCAGCATGGCGCGGACGCGGGCCAGCAGCTCTCCCATGTCAAAGGGCTTTGGCAGATAGTCGTCTGCCCCCGCGTCCAGTCCCCGGATGCGGTCATCAATCTGTGTCCTGGCCGTGAGCAGCAGAATGGGTGTTTTGCACCCGCTATCGCGCAATCCGCAGAGAACTTCGATTCCGTCCCTCTCTGGCATCATAATATCCAGAATAATCCCGTCATAGTCGCCGGACAGGGCGTAATCGTAAGCGTCCTCACCGTTGTACACCGCGTCAACAATATATTTGTGGTATGTAAGGATGTCCACCACCGCTTCGGAAAGCGACGGTTCATCCTCGGCATAAAGCAGTTTCATCGTGTTCTCCTTTTGAAGTCTGCCGTATCGTTTTCATAATAATACCACACAAATGTGAAAACTTTTTATGATTATGGGGGGAAATCCGAAATAAGTTTCATTCCATGTTATAGAGAAAGAAACGAGAAGGCGCGCCGCACATTTATCCTTTGCTTCAGCCCGGCGCACCCAAACATCTTCTTACTTTCCAAAAAACAAAGAGACTCATCAAAAAGGGAAGGAAATATGTGGCCACACGATACAAGACCAGTGCGGAGCAGGCTTGGGCCGACCCGATATACGGTGTAAAAAGCATCAAAAATGCAAATTCCATCGGCCCCACTCCCGCCACATTGGGAATTGCCCCTGTGATCAGCAGCATGACCGCAGATAGGGACAGCACCTGCGTCACCTCCGGTCCTCCGATTCCCAGCACGCGCATACTCAGCCAGGGAATCAGATACATCCAGGTAAGCTTACAGATATTTAATGCCAGCACCTGTGTACAGCAGGATGACGAGCGCAGGAGCCGGCCTGCTTCTTCATAGAGACAGGTCAGGTTATGTTCCCATTCTGCTCTGCGCTTTTTCCATTTCTGCGTGTTCGGAAGTTTTTCCAGAAGCCATAATAGCAGCTGTTTCACTTTCTCCCAGGTACAGGCCAGTATCAGGGCTGTTATAATTACGCCGTTGATGATAAAGCCGGGGAGAAGATATGCTCCAAGCCCCGGTATCGTGTCACAGAGCCATGGGCCCTTTATGCACATCGCGACAGCTGCGTAGAAAAACACGGTCGTCTTATGCAGGGCGTATTCCAGCGTCATGGCTCCGATCCCACTACCCACCGGCATCCCATGACGGTACAGATAGAAGCTTTGCAGAGGGATACTTCCGATACCGGAGGTCGTCACATTTGCAAAGACTGTCAATAGCGTCACAGTCAGAGCGCTGCCGTATGGAAAAGAAGGCTGATTTCTGTGAATTACCGTGTGGAACACGGCCGCGTCCAGAAGTTGACAGACCGCTCCGGCTCCCAGAATCAGAATCAGGCCCGCAGGGGACAGACGGCTCAGACAGTCTGCGATCTCCCTGTAATCCTTTCCAAATACCCGCAAAAGCAACGAAACGATGAAGAGCAGGAGGACTCCGTTTACAATCCCTTTCTTATTGACTTCTTTACGGTTTCCCATGGGGCTCTTCCTCTGCCTGTTTCCTTTTCCAGAGTTCCTCTGCGAACGGTTTCCAGTCTCTGGCGTACCCGTCACATTTGGCACACAGGTGATCCACGCTCTCCGGCGATTGCAGATCCGTGGAACGGGCTCCGCTTTTTGTCACCATGGCTCTGAGCTTTTCGGGATTCTCCAGCATGGGACACGGTCGGAGCATATTTTCATTAAAAGGCTGGCCATCATGGTAGGCCATCATCATAGGCGAGCGGAGCGCCTGCAAAATCGTCTTTTCCCTGATATTGGAATCCGAGTAATGAACAAACACACAGGGATCTATATCGCCATTGGCATTGATATGGAAGTAGCGGCGCCCTCCCGCGATACAGCCTCCCACATACTCCGCATCATTCTGAAAATCCATGGCAAACAGGGGTTTTTCGGCCCGGAACCGGCGAATCCGGTCATATGTCTCTCTGCGCTGCTTCGGCGTAGGCATCAGCTCAGGCACCGCATCATTTCCCACAGGCATGTAATGAAAATACCAGATAAAATAAGCTCCCATCTCTATCAGAGTCTCAAAAAACTCTTCGGATGTGATGGACTCAAAATTCGCGCTGGTGTAACAGGCAGAGATGCCGAAAAGCAGCTTTTTACGGCGCAGAAGCTCAATCGCTCTCATCACCTTTTTATATACGCCGTCTCCCCGGCGTGCATCTGTGGCTTCTGCGGAGCCCTCCAGGGAAACAGCCGGGATGAAATTCCCCACGCGAAGCATCTCGTCGGCAAAATCCTCGTCGATCAGCGTCGCATTGGTAAAGCACAGAAAAACGCAGTCGGAATGCTTCTCACACAGGCGAATCAGGTCATCCTTTCGCACTAACGGTTCTCCGCCGGTATAGATGTACATATATATCCCCAGCTCTTTACCCTGACATATAATATCGTCGATCTCCTCACAGGTCAGATTCAGCTTGTTGCCGTACTCCGCCGCCCAGCAGCCCGTACAGTGAAGATTGCAGGCGCTGGTCGGATCCAGCAGAATCGTCCAGGGGATATTGCAGTCATACTTTCTGCGGTATTCCTCCTGCTTCGGCCACCCGATCAGGGAGGCATTGATGAAAAAATTCACCGCCGCTGTCTGCATGACATGAGGATCGATATCCTGAATGAGGCGGCGGATATAGCCATAATAGGGATGAGCCGGATTTGTCATCGCCTCCCGAACCACCTTTCTCTGAGGTTCAAATTCCTCCCCCGCGAATCGGTCCGCCCAGTCCATCAACTTCATAAGATTCTTTTCCGGATCCTTATACAGATACCGAAATGCCTGCTCCAGGCCGAATTTTTTGATCGTCGCCGAAACTTCCATGATTTGTATCCTCCTTTGTCCGCCGCTTGTCACCCGGCTGTCTTTCGTATCCTTTTGATGACATAACTGTAAAGGATTTTTCCGGGATTCTCAACGGACAGATCCATGAGGATGTCTGTTTTTCAGGCGTTTCCATGGATTTGACCAGATACTATTTATATGATTTCCTTCAAATCAAATACGGCGTTTTCATAGTCTTTTACAAAATATCTGATATTCTTACGCCCTTTTTGAATGATAACATGTCCTTCCTCTTCCAGCTTTTCCTTCTGCGCCTCCACTCCGCCGGGATATTTTGCATTTAATTCGCCCCCTGCCTTCAATGTCCTCCAATACGGTGTCTCGTCGGCCGCACGCTGGAAGCTTGCCCATGCCGCGATTGATACGAAGATTCCCGCTGTGATCGGCTCCGTAAAATCCGCGCCGCTTAAGGCGGCAAAATGTTCCCGAATTTTCCCTATGGTAATAACCATTCCCCGGGGAATCTGTTTCATGATTCTGTCATAGTCCATGGGCGGTGCGATATACATTCTGTCTCCGCCATATTTTTCGATACTCTTCGCGTCCATGATGGTTTGAATTTTGGGCATATCCTTACTGTCATGAAGCATTGCATTAAAATCCTTATTCTCCTCATTTGCCATATCGGTCACCTCCTGCCTCCAGCATAGCGTGTTTTTTGCATATGTGCAATGAGGCTGTTTAAAAAACCGGGGGGCTGTTTTTATCATACGCCCTTGTTCATGGAGAGTAGACAGAGCAGATACATATTTTGCTCTGCTCACGCCAATTTATTTCCCCAAATAACACAATACGCCCCTTCCTTCCTGAGAAAAAGTCTCCCCCATTAATACCGGTACTTCCTCCTCTTCCCCACCAGAAACGCCGCCGACACGCTGAGTGCCATCAGCTCCGCCAGGGTCACCGCCCACCAGATCCCATCCAGCTCAAGCCAATGGGGCAGCGCCATCACGGCGAAAGTCTGGAATACCATCGTGCGCAAAAAGGCCACCGCCGCCGACACGCCCCCATCATTCAGTGCAGTGAAGAAGGAGGATGTAAAGATATTGATCCCACACAGGACAAAGGAAAACGCATAGATTACCATTGCCCTCCTGGTGATCTCAAACAGCTCCCTGTCATAGCCGACGAAGAAGTTTGACAGCGGCGCCGCCAGCGCCCATGCTAAAAGCAGCATGGAGACGCCTCCCAGAAACATGAGCCACAGGCTTTTCCTGCGCATGTTTTTCAGCTCCTCATGATTTCCCGCGCCGAAATGGTAGCTGACGATGGGGGAAGTCCCGATGGTATATCCCAGAAAAATGGCGGCGAAAATCATCTGGGTATACATTACCACGCCATAAGCGGCGATTCCGTTCTCCCCCGCGTATTTCAGAAGCTGAAAATTGTACAGCATCCCCACCACCGATGCGGATATGCTCGTCATCAGCTCCGACGAACCGTTAAGACAGGCTTTCAACAGGGCGCCTGCTTCCAGACCTGTCTTTCTGAGGCGCAGCAGGCTGTCGTTGGGGCGCAGGAAATAGATGAGGGGAAGCACACCGCCCACGCACTGGCCGATCACGCTGGCCACCGCCGCGCCCACCACACCCCAGCGAAAGACCGCCACAAACAGAGCGTCCAGAACGATATTGGTAAGGCCCGCCGCCATGGTCACCGCAAAGCCCAGCTGAGGTTTTTCTGCCACGATAAAAAAGCTCTGAAACAGATACTGCAGCATAAAGGTCGTATTAAAAAGATTGATGATGTTGCCATAGATCACGCAGTCCTTTAGCATCGCGTCCGTGGCTCCCAGAGCACGGGCTATAGGGGCCATGAAAATCAGGCCAAACACCGTTAAAGCCAGGCCCAGGATGACGGTCAGCCCGACCATCATCGTAAAATATTTCTGGGCTCTCTCATGGGCTCCCTCCCCCAGGGTCCTCCCCACCAGAGCGCTGCCGCCCGTACCGATCATAAATCCGAAGCAGCTCAGTATAATCAGAAACGGCATAATCAGATTTACCGCGGCAAAAGCCGTTTTGCCCACATAGTTTGAAATAAAGTAGCCGTCTACGATCCCGTACAGAGAGGTAAAAAGCATTGTCGCAATGGACGGCAAACAAAAACGAAACAGTTTTTTATACGTAAAATGTTCTGACAATTGTATCTTCATTTTTCTTTCTCCCATATCATTATTCTGTCTGCGGGCGATCCCCCGCCCTGTACTCCCGTGAGAGCGCTCTCATCCGCGTCTTCAGCAGTCCCGTATACTTATGAAAAAGCCCTAAGAACGCCTTCTGCTCTTCCTCCGACAGGCTCTCAAACACCTGGTACTCAGCCTCGATCACCTGATCTATCGTCCTCTCGCAGAGCCGGATTCCCCGGTCCGTAAGAACGATCCGCTTACTCCGGTGATCTTCACCCGGGACCTGCCCGATATAGCCGTCTGTCTCCATCTTCTTAAGAGCCGAATTCACCGTCTGTTTCGGCAAATAAATATGCGCGCACACTTCGCTCTGGGCCAACGGCCGGTAAACGGTCCGCAGCAAATACAGAATCCAGAATCCGCATTCCGATAATCCAAAGCTTCTGGTGATCTCGCGATAGATATCGTCATTCTCCTTAATGATCCCATTATATTCCAGCAGTCTCTTCTTAGTATTGTTATCTTCCATCTCTGCGCCTCCTGTCATTGATATCCGCTCCCTGCTACGCTACCCGACAGCTCTTTGAAAGTTCCGGCCTAAGCCTTTTCTGCCAGGAAAAACAACAAAGTCCGAATTCGGACTTTGTTAGTATAGTCTGAATTCGGACTTTTGTCAAGCCCCCATAATTCATATCGTTTCAGGCTGGACGGATTTCCCCTGATAAGGTATATTATAGTTGTAGTTTTATGACATACAAATAGTACGGAAAATCAGAAAGTGAAGTGATACCCATGCCCCGCAGAAAAAAGAAAACTCTATGGGCAGCCCTGGCCACCGCTGCCCTGGCCGCTCTCTCCCTCTACTTTAATATCCCCCTCACGGAATTCCCGCGGGAGCTCATCGCCTGCCTCACTGCCGCCGGCACGGATATGCCCTCCTGGTATGCTTCCGTCCCCCCCTGCACCGGGGAGAGCTATGTCGTCGTCAACGGCGGCATACCCTTTTTTACGGAAGACGAAATAACGACAGAGACTTTCGAGGAATACGGAGAGCTGGATCTGCTGGGACGATGCAGCGCAGCCTTTGCCAATATCTCTCCCCGGACCATGCCGGAAAAAGAGCGCGACAGCATCGGCAGCGTCAAGCCGTCAGGCTGGCACACCGTAAAATATGATATTATCCCTGACCGCTATCTCTATAACCGTTGTCATCTCATCGGTTATCAGCTGACCGGAGAGAACGCTAACGAAAAAAACCTGATTACCGGTACCCGGTATCTGAATGTGGAGGGAATGCTTCCATGGGAAAATCTGGTGGCGGACTATGTGAGAGAGACGGGAAACCATGTATTATACCGTGTCACACCATGCTTTGAAGGAAGTAATCTGATCGCATCCGGAGTTCTGATCGAAGCCCTTTCCGTGGAGGATCAGGGGGAAGGAATCTGCTTTAATGTGTATTGCTATAATGTCCAGCCGGGCATTGTCATTGATTACGCGACGGGAGACAGCCGCCTGGAATAAGGCGCGCTGTCTCCCTCCTCATTTCTCACGCCACGGCATAGAACGGGCGACGCTCCGGCTGCGGCATTTCTGCGTCAAAGCTGTCCTCTGCGTCCGGCTTTTTCATCGTGGCGGTGCGGGTGGTGCCGCCGGAGATATAGACCTTTCCACACTCCGGGCAGATATCCGTGTGCAGCGTCACGCTCTGGCTGACGACGCGGCGGTCCTCCTGCTCTGCCTTGGCCTGCTCCCTGACTACATGCTCCTGCTCATGGCTGCGGACCGCAGAAGCGGCGGCCTCCGGCGCCACATTCGTGGCCGTCTTGAAGGATACGCCCGGATCATCGGAGCCGTCCTTATACTTGCGCTCCTCACAGGTCCTGCACTTCCCGTCGTCGAAAGCCTCTTCCACGCCTTCCACATCTTCCGGATACTGTATACGCATCCGCACGGCCAGCTCCTCCGGAGCAGAGCCATCCCTCATAAACAGACCCGATGGGGCCACAGCCGGTTCCATCCGGCCAGCCCCCTGACGGGACAGCAGGTATGCCTGCTGCCTCTGCTGCTGCACAGAAGCATCCCGGGGCGCATCTGCCACAGCGGACACCGCAGGAGCCGGGCGCACAGGCGTTACTGCGGCCGCCTGCAAATCTGTGCCCTGCGGGCCATGGGCAGACCTTTTTCCAAAGGCAGAATAATAATGGGACATCGCATAGTAAGATCCCGAACCGGAAATATTACCAAACATCTTTTCACCTCTGTTTCATGAAAGTACCTCTTGCAGGCACTTCCAGTCTCTTTGACATTAATTTTAGCCCAATCAGGAAAAAATTACAAGAGGAATCTTACCATTATTCACGGCAAACGCAAGCTTTTACAGTGCAAAATATATGATCCAATTCGGACACTATTGTTTGATTCCTGTATTCAGTCCTCTAAGAACTTTATACAGATATTTTGGATCATAACCGCATTTCTTCCTTTTGCTCGCTATTCCCATTCGGCAGCTCTTTTCCTGTTTCAAAAGGTTGGTTCCTATATGCCGCAGTACATTCACATTT
>JAAVZR010000044.1 GCA_022791755.1 Lachnospiraceae bacterium | reverse complement strand
GTAATAATAGCTTTTTAAAGAGATATCATGCTGTTCGCACCATACCTGATTCGTCAGGCCGGAGCCTCTGCATTGCCGGATCACATCCAGCCAGTACTGAAGTTTTACCTGTTTGTCCGGAGTTAAAGTGGAAATGTCCATAGGTATTCTCCTTTACCTGGATTTAGAGTTTTGAGAGTGGACTCTAAAAACTCTAACCCCAAGTTTACAGAAAAATGCCAAATTTTTCACTACACGTTCTTATTTGACGCTTACGGAATATCAGCCATACACTTGTGACGGATTGCCAGAATACCTATTGACCGCTACTGATGGTACTGTGTATTCTATAAATTTTTCTGAAAAATGGATATGGCAGGGAAACAGTGAACAAGCTGAACTGTCGGACGAGTTGATTGCCCAATTAAAAGAAAGCGGGATGCTTATAGCTGAAGAAAAGCCATTAGAACCCGTGATTGATAAGTAACTATTTTGTTAAGTAGCCATTCAGAAATGTGTGGTCGTTTTTCCTAAGATAGCTTATAACAATTTTGTGGCCGCTGATCTTCAAAAACCACTCCATCCTCTTTAACAATCCAATTTATGAATTGAGGTTTATCCATCTAAACATCTCTTACTATTTTTCTGATATGCGATAGCGCACATTCAAGTACTTATGTACAAGTGAAATCAGTATATCTCTTTACAATAGATTTTCTACTATTTATTGTACTACATATTTCCACATATCTCCAGCCCAAATGCTCTTTTTAACGTCTCAAAATTTTCTAAGAGGTGTCGGCGTTGATCTATGTACACCCATGGATTAAATAACCCAAATTAAATATTTATTCATCATTAATGCATGAATATTTATTTTTTCTCTTGCCCAAACTTTTGCAAAAGTTTTGGCCAAAAACCCCCCTTTTCCCTCGATTTCACCCCAAAAACGCCCAAAAAGCTGTTTTGAAAATTCAACGTCCAAAACCCGCGAAACCCCAGTATTCCTGCGCTCTCGCGGGCTTTCTTCCATCAAATTTTTTACTCATACCACAAACATCGCATCCCCAAAGCTAAAGAACCGATAGCGCTCCTTCACCGCCTCCTCATATGCCGCCATGACATTTTCTCTTCCGGCCAGAGCCGACACCAGCATAATCAGCGTAGACTGGGGCAGATGAAAATTCGTAATCAGGGCATCCACCATTTTAAAACGATAGCCCGGATAAATAAAAATCTCCGTATCCCCGCTTCCCGGGTGCAGTATGCCGCTCTCATCCGATGCGGATTCCAGAGTACGGCAGCTGGTCGTGCCCACCGCCACGACCCGGCCTCCGGCCTGTTTTGCCCTGTTGATCAGAGCCGCCTGTTCCGGCTCGATCCGATAAAACTCCGAATGCATATGGTGCTCCTCCACCACATCCACCTTCACCGGCCGAAAAGTCCCTAATCCCACATGGAGCGTCACCTCCGCCACATGAACTCCTCTCGCTCGGATTTCATCCAGAAGCTCCCGCGTGAAATGCAGGCCCGCCGTGGGCGCTGCCGCCGACCCCTCATATTTGGCATATACCGTCTGATACCGGTTCTTATCTTTCAGCTCATGGGTGATATAGGGAGGCAGCGGCATCTGTCCCAGCCTGTCCAGGAGCTCTTCAAAGATCCCCTCATATGCAAAGCGCAGCAGACGGTTGCCTCCCTCCAGCACATCCATCACCGTGGCCTTTAGGAGACCGCCGCCGAAGACCAGAACCGTACCCGGATGTGTCTTTTTACCCGGCCGCGTCAGCACCTCCCATATATCCTTTTCCTGTCTCTTCAGTAAGAGGACCTCCACAGCGGCCCCGGTCTCCTCCCGCAGGCCAAAAAGCCTGGCCGGAATCACCTTCGTATTATTGATTACCAGGCAGTCTCCGGAATGCAGCTCTTCCACGATATGGCTGAATCTCTCATGACGCCGTCCTCCCGTCTTTCGATCCAGGAGCAACAGCCGGGACGCCGCCCGATCCTCCAGGGGATCCTGCGCTATCAGCTCCTTTGGCAGTTCAAAATCAAACTCTTTTACATTCATCTCGTTTTTCCTTTACCACTTTCTGTCTCTGTTTCATTTCTTTTTACCCGCTGCAAAGGGGACGTAAACTACGTCCCCTGTTTTGCTTGTCTTAATTTGTAATCAGATAATCGCTGGAAGCATAGGCTTCCTCTCCCTGATAAATGATCTTACTCCATTTTCCATTGTATCCGACCCGCTTTACCTTCTCACCGGCGGCCAGCCTGCCTATGACATTGTCATCCGTATCGGTACTGGGAGTGCTGCGAACTCGTACGGTGGTCGTAGTCAGAACATTCTCATCCCGTTCTTCAAAGGTCATCTCGCTGATATCCGTCTCAGGCTCCTCTGTGGCGGGTTCTGTCTCATAGACTGCCAGCTCCCTGAGCTTCTGAACAAATACACTCAGCTTCTCATCGCCGTTCATCGCCGCTTCCATCTTTCTGTCCGTCTCATGGATCAGATCAAGGACCTGCTCGTCATTGCCAATGGTATTGATGTAACCAGCCAGCTCCGAACTCAGAGGACCGGCATTGATATACATCGTACCATCCTCGTTCGTACAGATATACAGCTGACTCAGTGCCGGACACAGAGTATCCACATTCAGGAATTTCACCTCATAGTATACATAGGTCACATAGGTGCCGTCCGTCATGCCCGGTTTGGTATAACAGCTGATATTCTGATAATCTTCGATATATTCGCCCTTTTTGCGGAGTTTCTCTTCCGTCATATCATCACCGGCCACGATGTTGGAATACGCCTCTGCATCGTTGTTCTTCATGGCCGCGAAATAGGTCCCAACCAGCTCATTCAGTTGAGGAATCGCGTCTTTCTTCAATTCATATATAGTCGGATCTTCTGTCGTCTCCTCCGGCGGGCTCACAATAATCTCATGATCCGTGCTGGAGGGGATCGTTTCCTCCGGTTTTTCCTTCTGATTCACTGCGTCCAGAATCAGAACCATAAGTATCAGTCCTGCTGCAACGAAAAGTACGATTCCAAATTTCTTATTATTCTTAAAAAAGGTCACAACCTTGTTGATATAGTCGGTAAGGGCGGAGGGTTTGTTATCCTTCTGCGGGGAACTGGGTCTGCTCACTCTCTTCTTATCGTTTCCATGTTTTTCCACGCACGAAACCTCCTTATTCTGTTTTAAATCTTCTGTGAATGCTATATAGCTCTATATTAACAAAGATTGTCCTAAAAATCAACCGCTAAAATATGACATTTTTCGTTTTTTTCTTAAGGAAACAATAATATCTCCTTACACTCTCAGACATTCCTGGCTGCTGTCATAATAGTAGATCTCAGGAGACAGGTATTCCTGGCTCTCCTCCCCCGCCGCATTGATCTCCACCAAAAGCAATTTCAGGTCCGCCAGTGAGAGCGACTCTGTTTCCGGCATCAAAATCACCTCATGGATGCTGGAGGGAATCACATAAAAGCTGCCATGCTCCGACGCAAAACCGGCCAGACATTTATCGTTTAAGATAGCACAGGCTCCATAATATTTATCCCGGTTTGACAGCACATACATCTCATAGGGCTGTCCCGGCATAAGGCTGTCAAGAATATGAAGCGACCAGCTGTCTACCTGCTCCTTCGTGAAATCTCCGCAGCCCGGACACCCGGAAAGCTGATGAATCAGATCCTTCTTCAGAAGCTCCCGGATTACACAGCCCATGGGCTTAATCTCCAGTCCCAGGAGCCTGTCCGTATTCTGAAGCGCTCTCCGGTACAGCGTATCCTCATCCACATTCCAGATATGCAGCTGCTGGTTATGGATCATCGCCGTCCCCTTGCCAATAAAGTGATTCTCGATCAGGAAGTAGTATACCACTGCCAGATCCAGAAAACGCCGGTGAGGCACATCCCGTAAAAGCTCTCTGTTATGCTCATAATTAATCAGCTTAAATACCACACGGGAACCGATTTTCTCAAAATCCTGAAACTCCTCCACATCCAGATACAGGCCGCAGCGGTTGGTCTGATATTCTGCCATAATTTCATCCAGAATCTCGCTCATACCAGCTCCTTCCTCATGTCTTGTAAAATAGGGACGCAGATAGATCGTCGGCGATACATTACATCCCGGCTCCAGAATACACAGAGCCTCCTTCCTCTGATCGTTATTCTTATAGATCGTGTGCAGACGGACCTGCGTCTCCTCCTCCACCTGCTCCTGTACCATATCCGGAATAATCTTCAGGAAAGTTTCATATGTCATCTTTTTACCTCCGCTTTTATTATTTTATGGGAAACTGCCATTGCGACGGATGAACTTTAAACGCTTTACAGTCCTGATACATGGGTACATCGGACGGGCGCAGAAACGGGTATGCCCCGGCCTCCCGCAGACCGCAATATAAGTTCGCACAGACAGGAATCTCAGAAGAATAAAAATGGTTCTTTTTTTGAAGATCAGATTTGTTTATTCTTTATAGATTTTACAATATTGCAAGTGGATTTGTCAACTGGTTACAGCAAAAAAGTATCTTCTTTTTTCAAAAAAGTACTTGCCGTTTTAAAAGAAAGGTTGTATAATAATGACGTTGCACCAGTAGCTCAGGGGATAGAGCAGTGGTTTCCGGAGCCACGTGTCGGGGGTTCGAATCCCTCCTGGTGCACTCTTTGTGAAAAGAACCGGGGCATTTCCTCCGGTTTTTTTGATGTCACTATCTTCTTACAGCTTTTGACAGCTGACACAGCATACGTATATATCATCAAAAACGGGGCCGCTTACGCAGCCCCGTTATTCCGTTTTCCCACGGCAGTTTTTCCAAACCGCTCCGTTTCTATCAGCCTTCCAGATCCGACTCTCTCATACTCAGATTGATACGGCCCTTCTCGTCGATCTCCAGCACCTTTACCGTCACCACGTCGCCGATATTGACCACATCCTCCACCTTGCCCACTCTCTTATTGGACAGCTTGGAAATATGGATCAGACCGTCCTTATTGGGAGCAAGCTGTACGAAGGCGCCGAAATTCATCAGGCGGACCACCGGGCCGGTAAACACCATGCCGGGCTCCACATCCGTCACAATGCTCTCGATGATCTGGATCGCTCTGGCAATCATCGCTGCGTCCGTACCGCAGACGCATACCAGACCGGATTCGTCGATATCAATCTGTACGCCTGTCTCCTCGATGATCTTATTGATTACCTTACCCTGTTTGCCCACCACATCACCGATCTTCTGCGGATCGATCTGGATCTTGTCAATCTTCGGCGCGTAAGGACTCAGCTCCTTACGGGGCTCCGAAATCACCGGCGCCATCACCTCATCCAGGATATAGGTCCGGGCTATCTTCGTCTTGGCAATCGCCTCCTCGATAATCGGCCGGGTCAGGCCATGGATCTTGATATCCATCTGAATCGCCGTAATTCCCTTATGGGTGCCGGCCACCTTGAAATCCATGTCGCCGAAGAAATCCTCCAGTCCCTGGATATCGGTCAAAACGATATAGTCCTCATCGGTCTCACCGGTCACCAGACCACAGGAAATACCGGCCACCGCTCTCTTAATCGGGACCCCGGCCGCCATCAGGGACAGAGAGGAGGCACATACGCTGGCCTGAGAAGTGGAACCATTGCTCTCCATGGTCTCCGATACCGTACGGATCGCGTAGGGGAACTCCTCCTCCGTAGGCAGCACCGGAACCAAAGCCTTCTCCGCCAGAGCGCCATGACCGATTTCACGACGTCCCGGTCCTCTGGAAGGTTTCGTCTCTCCCACCGAGTAGGAAGGGAAATTATAATGATGCATATACCGCTTGGAGGTCAGCTCCGTATCAATTCCGTCCAGCTTCTGGGCATCGGACAGAGGAGCCAGCGTACAGATATTCATAATCTGGGTCTGACCACGGGTAAACATGCCGCTGCCATGAGTCCTGGGCAGCAGATCGACCTCCGCCGCCAGAGGACGGATCTCGGTGATGGCACGGCCGTCCGGGCGCTTGTGATCCTTCAGAATCATCTTGCGCACGGTCTTCTTCTGATATTTGTAGACCGCCTCGCCGATGAGAGGCAGCCATTCCGAATGGGTCTCCTCATAGCGGGCCGTCAGCTCTTCCTCGATCCCGCGGATATTAGCCTCCCGCACCTGCTTCACATCGGTAAAGACCGCTTTCTCCATCCGCTCAGCAGAAATCACCCCGGTCATATCATCCCAGAGCTCTCCGGGCGTCTCGCACTTCGTATAGTCATGCTTCTCCTTGCCGCACTCCGCCACGATCGTATCAATGAAGGCAATGACCTGTTTATTCAGCTCATGGGCCGCAAAGATCGCATCGATCATCTGGCCCTCCGGAACCTCATTGGCGCCGGCCTCAATCATGATTACTTTCTCCCTAGTGGAAGCCACGGTCAGAGCCAGATCAGACGAATGCTTCTGCTGCGCCGTGGGATTAAAGACGAACTCTCCGTCTACCAGTCCCACCTGAGTGGAGGCGATCGGTCCGTCGAAAGGAATGTCGGAAATCGTAGCGGCAATCGCCGAACCTAACATAGCCGTCAGCTCCGGACTGCAATCCGGATCCACACAGAGTACCAGGTTATTCAGAGTCACATCATTGCGGTAATCCTTCGGAAAGAGCGGGCGCATCGGGCGGTCGATGACACGGGAAGTAAGCACCGCGTTCTCGCTGGCCTTTCCTTCTCTGCGGTTAAAGCCGCCGGGAATCTTGCCCACGGCGTACATCTTCTCCTCGTACTCCACACTCAGCGGGAAGAAGTCGATTCCCTCCCTGGGCTTGTCCGAAGCGGTAGCCGTAGACAAAACCACCGTATCGCCATAGTGCATCAGCGCTGCGCCGTTGGCCTGAGCCGCCACGCGACCGATATCCACCCGCAGGGTACGTCCTGCCAGTTCCATGGAATAAGTCTTATACATAATATCTCCTTTTCTGACAGAAGATATCGAAACTACTGAAAACGCCGCCGGCTTTCTCCGAGCTGGCCGATGATTTTTTCAGTGGTCTCGCATACCTTCCGCCGCTTTTTGTTTTACCGCCGGATCAGGACATCGCCCGCCGGCATTTCGCTTCTTCAAAAAGGGTGGATTTCTCCACCCTTTTTCTTACATAATTACTTTCTGATTCCTAAGCGGGCAATCAACGTACGATATCCCTCGATATCGTTCTTCTTCAGATAATCCAGAAGACCGCGTCTCTGACCGATCATCTGATACATACCGCGTCTGGAGTGAAAATCCTTCGGATTATTCTGCAAATGAGCTGTCAGCTCCGCAATCCTGGCGGTCAGGATGGCAATCTGCACCTCAGGTGAACCGGTATCGCCTTCCTTACGGCCATACTCAGCGATAATGGATGCCTTCTTCTCTTTGGAAATCATTCTGTGTTCCTCCTATATAAATTAGAATACTCACTGGATACCAGGCCCGGGCTGGAGTAAGCCCTGAACCGAGCATCAGCGGCTCATACTTTTTAAAGGTAGCATGGATTCACGATTCTGTCAAGCAGTTTTTTGGAATAATGTCCGGATCCAAAAAAAATTTACTGCCAAAAAATTTCAAAAAAGTGCTTGACTTCTTTCCAAAAATCAGTTATACTAGCGAAGCAGTCTTGAAACGACGGCAACGAGGGGTCTTAGCTCAGCTGGGAGAGCATCTGCCTTACAAGCAGAGGGTCATAGGTTCGAGCCCTATAGGCCCCATCGTGGCGGAATAGCTCAGTTGGCTAGAGCATACGGTTCATACCCGTAGTGTCGAGAGTTC
>JAAVZR010000043.1 GCA_022791755.1 Lachnospiraceae bacterium | reverse complement strand
CTTTCGTAAAATAATCTTTTTTACGAAAAATTCTCTCCTTCATAACAGGAGGAGTGGGTGAAGTGGCGCTCTGTTTATATGAACATAACAGAAAAGCATATGAAGCAGCGTTGGCCATGATGGAGCGTGCCAATAAGGCTGCGGTGATCCACCCGACAGGAACAGGTAAATCGTTTATTGCATTTAAGCTGGCAGAGGAGCATTTGGAGAGCTGCGTCTGTTGGCTGTCACCCAGTCGGTATATCTTTGCTCAGCAGTGTGAAAACCGCAGAAAAGCAGATCCGGACGGTCAGATGGATAATATCATATTTATGACATATGCCCGCCTGATGGCGAATAGGGACCGGGTTTCTCAGATACCAAAAGAGTGTTCTCCTCAGAAGCATAGGAATTCTGATTCGGAAAATGCTCTTCCTCCCATAGGGTATATTATTTTAGATGAGTTTCACCGCTGCGGGGCCGCAGAATGGAGCCGGGGAGTGAAGGCTCTGCTGGCGGCCTGGCCGAAGGCAAAGGTACTGGGCCTCTCCGCTACGAAACTTCGTTATCTGGATGAGCAGAGGGATATGGCGGAGGAGCTGTTCGGAGGGAATATTGCATCAGAGATGACTTTGGGTGAAGCGATCGCCAGAGGAATTTTGCGCGCACCTCGTTATGTAGTATCCATATATCGCTGTGAGGATGAGTGGAAGCGGTATCAGAAAAAGGTTCAGGCCTTAAAGGACGAGAAGAGGCGCAAAGCGGCCGAAAAGCAGCTCTATCGGCTGAAGAGGGCACTGGAACAGGCAGGAGGTCTGGAGACAGTTTTTAAAAAGTATTTACAGCCGTCCGGAAAGTATATCGTATTCTGTTCTGGTGTGACACATTTGGAGGAGATGAAGAGCCATGGGGCAGAATGGTTTGGCCCAATCTGTCCGGAGTATCGGATATACACGGTGTTTGCGGATTATTCCGAAAGTGAAAGAGAATTTCAGGATTTTAAAGAGGATGGAAAAGCCGGTCTGAGGCTTTTGTTTTGCATTGATATGCTCAACGAGGGAATCCATCTGGAGGATGTGGACGGCGTGATTCTGATGAGGCCGACCGTATCTCCGGTCATCTATAAACAGCAGATTGGCCGGGCATTGACTGCCGGAAGAAAAAATGCATCCGGCAGGCAGGAAGCGCCGCTGGTATTGGATATCGTCAATAATTTCGAGAACCTGTACAGCATCTGCTCCATTGAGGCGGAATACGAGGAGGCGCTGTCAGAGGGGGCGATTCGAAATGACAGGGAGGAGAGAGCCGTACCGTTTTCCGGTTTTCAGATCCTGGATGAGACGCATGAGGCGGGAAAGCTTTTCAGGCAGCTTCAGGAGAAACTGAGCGCCGGGTGGGAGGAGTACTACAGAGCGGCAGAACAGTATTATATAAAGGAAGGAAATCTGGAGGTTCCGGCGGGGTACGTATCGCCTTCCGGGCTTTCTCTGGGCAGCTGGATTCTGACACAGAGGCGGATTTACATGGGAAAAATACCGGGGAGGCTGAGCAGGGAGCAGATTGAGAAGCTAGAGAAGCTGGAGATTTGCTGGGAGAGCTATTCGGACCGGCAGTGGGACCAGTACTACGCCCAGGCGGCCCGCTATTATGCCAGGATGGGAAATCTGGATGTGAAGGCGTCGTATGTGACGGAGGAAGGCTTCCGCCTGGGGATGTGGCTGAACAATATCCGTCAGTACCGTCAGAACGGGAGCCGGATTCTGAGCGGCCAGAGACAAAGACAGCTGGAGCAGATCGGTATGATCTGGGACAAGCTTTCGTATAAATGGGAGCGGGGATATGAAGCGGCCAGACGGTACTACGAACGTCATGGGAACATAAGTGTACCAGCCGGGTATACGACGGAGGAAGGCTTTCGCCTCGGAAACTGGCTCATAGCCCAGCGCCAGAACCGCCGGGGAGAGAAGAAAGGGGCATTGCCGCTGACGCAGGAGCAGATCCAAAGGCTTGACCGGATCGGGATGAACTGGGAAGGCCGGCAGAAAGAGCGCTGGGAGCAGTATTATGAAGCAGCCCGGGCGTATTTTAATGAAAAGGGATCCCTGGATGTACCGTACTACTATGAATCGGGGAACGGGCTTTCTCTGGGAAGATGGCTTTACCAGCAGAGAGCTTCTCTGGGAGAGTGCATGGCAGAAAATATGTCGGAGATCGGGCGCAGCCGGAAGGAAAGGCTCACGGCCATTGGCATGATCTGGGAGACAGATCCCTGGATGGAGAAATGGGAGCTGGCCCGCCGGTATTATGAGGAGCATGGTAATCTGAATCTGTCCCAGAGTTATGTGACAGAGGATGGGGTCTGGCTGGGAAAGTGGCTGTATCTGCAGCGGGAGCGCTACCGGTGTGAAAGACAGGGCGAAGGATTGACGAAAGAGCAGATCAGCGCACTGACCGCCATCGGTATGGACTGGCTCACGCCAGGGGAACGGGCGTGGGAAAACGCCTTTATACGGGCACAGGAGTATTACCGGGCATACGGGCATCTGGATGTGGAGAAGGGACATAGCACTGAGGATGGGTTTCGCCTGGATCTGTGGCTGGGACGGCAGAGGAAATGCCACAGAGAAGGAAGGAGCCGGGTACTGTCACAGGAGAGAACGGCACGGCTGGAGGCGATCGGGATGAAGTGGTAGGAAGCAGAAAAGGGTCGTGGGAAGAGCCGTAAAAGAGGGAAGAGGAGACGCCGGTGAATGGTTTATTTGGTTTTAAAAAATATATAAAAAATAGAAAAATGTAAATGGAATAATATCGTGGTAAGATTGCCAAAGGGGAAGGATCTTTATGAGAATTTTCAATACGTATATTGTATTTTATGCAATCACTTGAATGGGGGTTGTTTAAAATGAAGTATTTATTTGTGGTGGCACATCCAGATGATGAAGTGTTAGGAGCGGGTGCAACTATCCATAAGTTGATTAATAATGGGAATGAAGTGGCTGTAGCGATTATGTGTGGACAAGTTGCCGCCAGACAGAATCTGTCCTTGTCGTTATCAGAAGATGAAGCGGAAGCAATGTCAATAATAGGCGTTGAGAAAGTCTATCATGCGTCATTTCCAAACATAAAGATGAATACGGTTCCACATTTGGAGCTTGTTCAGTTTATAGAGTCTTGTGTGGAGGATTGGAAGGCGGAAGCTATCTATACACACCATCCTTCAGATACCAATAATGATCATGTCATGACAAGCTATGCTGCTCAGGCGGCATCGCACTTATTTCAACGAAAGAAAGGAGTGCCACAGTTAAGAGAATTTGTATATATGGAAATTCCATCTTCCACAGAATGGTCTTTTGACTTATCTGCTAATCGCTTTATCCCAAATATGTTTGTAGAGATAGGAGAAAAAGGGATAGCCATAAAGATCAAAGCGCTTGGAGCATATAAAGGTGTTATGCGTCCTTATCCACATCCCAGATCTGACAAAGCATTGGATGGGTTAGCGGCATATCGGGGGGCGCAGGCAGGATGTAAATATGCGGAAGCCTTTGAATGTGTCTTTAGGAGTGAATGAGGATGAGGGAGAAGATATATCATTGTGTAAAAAGAATATTTGATATTTTCTCATCTGGAATCGCCCTGATAATTCTTAGCCCTGTGTGGCTTGTGGCTATCGTGGGGATATTTATTTCTGATCCTGGTCCTGTATTTTATTTGGCGAATCGCGTAGGAAAGAATAATAAGCAGTTTTGCATGTTTAAGTTTCGTTCAATGCGTGTGGATAAGAATGCAGATGAAAAAAGCTTAAGGCCAGATCAGGAGCGAATATTTCGTTGGGGTGGTATTATGCGGGATACAAAAATTGATGAACTGCCACAGCTTATCAATGTTTTTATTGGAGATATGAGTGTGATAGGGCCCAGACCTGCAAGTGTTGATCAGGTTGAAATAACCAGGGGAGGAAAGTATGCGGCAACGAGTCAACTGAAACCGGGACTGTCCGGCCCGTCAGCTTTATATGATTATATATACGGAGATGGAATCACAGACGAAGCTGAGTATGAGAATCTTGTACTTCCCACTCGTCTGAATCTGGACCTCTATTATCTGAAGGCCAGGAACTTTTGCTATGATATCAAAATGATCTGGTGGACCGTCTTGAGTATACTTACACATAGCCAGAGGAAGAGAATATTAAACAATCTGATAAAATCAGCGAATACTGTGGAGGATTGAGATGGACAATAAGCTTCGCGTTGTCGTTATGACGCAGAATGACAGATTTTTTATACCGAAGAATATAAAAAAAGCGTCAGAGGTATGCGATATTCTTGAGATAGTTGAGGTGGACTCTAAATACTCGTTAGATAATCAAGTAGGAAATTACTTTAAATGGTTTGGACTCTTTCAGTGTGCAAAGATGGGATTTGTTACGATTGGAAGAGAGTGTGAAAAGTATTTGGATCGTATCAGTGGTTATAAAATTATGCATGGTTATTGCTCTGTAAAAGATGTAGCTAAGGCAAATGGTATCCCTCATCGTGTAATTACAAAGAGCAATGACCCGGAGTATGTGAAACATATTAAGGATTTGAATGTGGATCTGATTGTTTCTTATTCTGCGCCACAGATTATAAAAGAAGAACTCTTAAATACTCCAAAGTATGGCATTATTAACGTTCACGGATCATTACTGCCGGATTTTCGCGGGTGCCTTCCGTCATTTTGGTATCTCTACTGTGATGAAAGGAAAGGCGGGGCGACAGTACACTATATGAGTGCATTGATTGATGATGGCGATATTATTGAGCAGGGAGAGGTTGATCTTTCAGATTGCAAATCTATGTTTCAGGTAATGAAGAAAACAAAACTACTTGGTGGCAATCTGATGGTTAAGGCGATTCAAGATATTCAAAATGGGACAGCGGTTAGAAAAAAGAACGAAACAGATAAAGGCAGATATTTCACTTGGCCGACAGTAGAACAAGCAAGAGAATTCAGGGCCAAAGGGAAAAAACTAATATAGCAGGAGATTATGATGAAACGAATACTCGTGACGGGTATGCATAGTTATCTTGGCAATTCATTTGCCCGGTTCGTATCTCAATGGCCAGAACAATATGAAGTTGATTTTGTAGATTTGAAAACAGATACATGGAAGGAAAAGGATTTTGGTTTTTTTGATTCAATCTATCATGTAGCTGGAATTGCACATAGAAAAGAAACAGCTGAAAATGCAAATGAGTATTTTGAAATCAACAGAGATCTTTCTATAAGTGTTGCAAAAAAAGCAAAAGCAGAGGGTGTTAAACAGTTTATATTCCTTAGTTCAGGAAGTGTTTATGGGATGGAGTCTGGAATAATTACAAAAGAAACTCCGTTAAATGCGAGGACTAGCTATGGAAAGTCAAAAGCAGAGGCAGAAAAAGAATTAAGGAAGCTTGAAGATAAAAAATTCAGAGTGGCAATACTCAGACCTCTTATGGTATATGGAAAAAACTGTGAAGGGAATTTTCAGGAAATCATTAAAATTGTTAAGAGATCACCAGTGTTTCCCAGAGTCCGTAATCAGAGATCTTTAATTTATATAGATAATCTGAGCTCTTTCGTGAAAATGGCGATAGATAAACAACTAAGTGGTATCTACTTTCCAAAAAATGCAGAGGAAGTGGGTACTTGTGAAATTGCTAAAGGAGTAGCTGAGACATTAGGAAAGAAGATATATATGAGCTGGATGCTTGGTGGAATGGTATATTTATTTAGAAATATGTCTGGTGTAATGAAGAAAGCGTTTACCAACTTAACTTATTCGGGAACAGAAGAATTTGACTATTCTTATTGCGTAATCGATACAAAGGAATCCATCAGAGAAAGCGTTTAAGCGTGTGGAGAGAACGTATGAAAATTACTGTAATAGCAGGTTATTATCCGCCTGAACAGAGCGCAGATACAAGACTGAATCAGGATCTGGTGGAAAGTCTGGCGAAAAGAGGCGAGGATGTAACACTGATCGTTCCGTTTCCATCACGCGGAGTCTCTGAGAAGGTACAAAAAGAATATCTGAATAAGAAGTATGAGAAAATCAACGATCATCTTGAAATCTACAGGGTAGGAAAACCAAAGAAATATAAGCAAGGGATAGTGAAACGAGGCATTGTATTTCTCATAAAATCGTTTCAACTGTATAAGATTGCGAAGAAGATGGAGTCTGATATTTGTTTCATAGTAAGCACGCCCCCTACTTTGGGCTATATTGCGGCATTGTTGTCAAAAAAGAAAAAAGTCATTTACAAATTACAGGATGCTTTCCCGGACAGTCTAATACATACGAAGAATATGAATGAAAAAGCTTTCACGGTCAAATTCTTCAGAAAACTTGAAAGTTGGATATATCGTAAGGTTTCCAGGATATGCACAGTATCCGACGATCTTAAGAAAACACTTCTGAGTAGAAATGTACCTGAAGAAAAAATATCGGTGATTTATGATTGGATCGATGAGAATAAGTGCCTGCCGGTTAACAGAGAGGCTAACTTCCTTTTTGATAAGTTCAATCTGGATCGCAGTAAATTATATATAGTTTATGGTGGGAATATAGGTCTTTTACAAAATCTGAAAACGATAGTTCTGGTTTCGGAAAGATTCAAGGAATCTAATCCGGAGCTTGGATTTGTCATAATTGGCGATGGCTCTTGGAAAACAGAATTGGACCGGATATTGGAGGCAGGGGATCACAGTAATGTATTTTGTTTTCCAATGCAGCCGACTGAAGACATCGCCTATGTGTACAGTCTTGGAGATATAGGATTGGTTTCACTTCAACCGGGAGTTACAAAAATCGCCTTACCGTCAAAAACGTGGGACATTATGTCAGCAGGTCGGGCAGTTTTATGTGAAATAGACTTATACAGTGGTCTGTGTAACATAGTAAAGGAAAACAAAACGGGATACTGTGTTGAACCAAATGATGTGGATGGTATGGAGAAGACAATAAGAAAGATGCTGTCAGATAGGGAAGAGATGAAAAAGATGGGCGAACGAGGCCGTGAATATATCTGCAATCATTTGACACGGGACGCGGCGGTAGAGCGATACATTCAAATATTTGGAAAAGAGCTGGAGGTATAAATTAGATGTCTATATATAACGGAGCTACATTATTAATCACAGGGGGGACAGGATCGTTTGGAAACACAGTTCTTAAACATTTTCTGGAGAGCGATATAGGACAGATCCGTATCTTCAGCCGTGATGAAAAGAAACAAGATGATATGCGTCATGAGCTTCAAGCCAAATACCCGGACTATGCAGCAAAAGTTAAATTTTATATTGGAGATGTGAGAGACCCGCAGTCTGTTAAAGACGCTATGCCAGGCGTGGATTATATTTTTCATGCAGCAGCCTTAAAGCAAGTTCCATCCTGTGAATTCTTTCCAATGCAGGCTGTTAAGACGAATGTGGAGGGAACAGACAATATTCTACATGCCGCTATTGAAGCTGGTGTGAAGAAAGTAGTGTGCCTTTCCACAGATAAAGCGGCTTATCCCATCAATGCTATGGGAATCAGCAAGGCTATGATGGAGCATATCATTACCGCAAATGCCCGTGTGGCCGCAGAACGTGGAGATACCATTATCTGTTGTACCCGCTATGGCAATGTAATGTGTTCACGCGGTTCGGTTATTCCTCTGTTTATTGATCAGATTCGCGCAGGTGATCCTATTACGATTACCAATCCGGATATGACTCGTTTTTTGATGAATCTGGATGAAGCTGTAGACTTAGTGCAGTTTGCATTTGAACATGCAAAGCCTGGTGATTTGTTTATTCAGAAGGCAGATGCCAGTACAATAGGTGATCTTGCAGAAGCCGTACAGCAGTTATTTGGTGATACGGGTACCTGTATTATTGGCACCCGTCATGGTGAGAAGCTGTACGAGACCCTGTTAACAACAGAAGAAAGACTTCGCTCCGAAGATATGGGTAACTACTTTAGGGTATCTGCAGATAACCGAGATCTGAATTATGACAAGTATTTTATCAAAGGGCAAGTTCAGCCTCAAACCAGTGAGGGGTATACAAGTCATAATACTTTTAGGCTGAGTGTGAAAGGTACTGTGGAGAAATTGCTTACAACAGATTATGTGCAGGAACAGTTGAAAAACAGAGAAGTAAAGGGAAGGTAAATGAAATTCTTAGTTTTGGGCTGTAATGGTATGGCAGGCCATATGATTAGTCTTTATCTGAAAGAGCAGGGGCATGATGTTCTTGGATTTGCGCTTTCTAAATCTGCTTTTGTTAACTCTGTCGTAGGCGATGCTATGGATGCTGCTTTTATGAAAGAAATCATAGGAGTCAATAAGTTTGACAGCATCATCAATTGTATTGGCCTGCTTAATCAGTTTGCTGAGAATAATAAGGCAAGTGCCGTATATTTGAATTCTTATTTTCCACATCAGCTTGCCAGACTTACGGAAGGAACTGGCACCCAGATTATCCATATGAGTACGGACTGTGTGTTCAGCGGAAAAAGAGGGCAGTATGCTGAGGATGATTTGAGGGACGGCGCTACTTTTTATGATCGTTCCAAAGCCCTCGGTGAATTGGATGATGATAAAAATATTACACTGCGCAACTCTATTGTTGGACCTGATATAAATCCCAATGGAATTGGATTACTGAACTGGTTTATGCAGCAATATGGAGAGGTGACTGGATATATAAAGGCTATGTGGACCGGTCAGACGACTCTTCAGCTTGCAAAAACAATGGAAGTTGCTGCGATGGAAAAAGCATACGGTTTATATAACACAGTTCCGGACACGAGCATTTCCAAATATGATCTTCTTGGTCTTTTTAACAAGTATATTCGTAAGGAGAAGGCGATTGTTGTTCCGGTGGATAAGATGGCAGCAGATAAATCCCTGAAACGCACTCGTTATAATTTTAGCTATAGAATTCCGGACTATGAGCAAATGGTTGTTGAGCTTGCTGATTGGATGAGGGCACACAAAGCTTTGTATCCGCATTATGATCTGTAAGAAATGAAATGGTATAAAAATAGAGGAAATCAAACAATGAGCAAATTGAAACTGATGATTATCATGGGTACTCGGCCGGAAATAATTAAACTTTCTGAGATTGCAAAGAAGGCAGACAAATATTTTGACTTGAAGCTGGTTCATACTGGTCAGAACTATGATTATGAGCTGAACCGGCTTTTCTTTGAGGAGCTTGGATTGCGTGAGCCTGATTTTTATCTGGGCGTTGTAGGTGATAACCTGGGACAGACCATGGGGAATGTCATTGCCAGATCGTATGAATTATTTGACCGGGAGAAGCCGGATGCTGTTCTGGTTCTTGGCGATACCAATTCCTGTCTTTGTGTGATTTCTGCAAAGCGCTTGAAAATTCCTGTATTTCATCTGGAAGCCGGTAATCGTTGCAAGGATGAAAATCTTCCTGAAGAGGTTATCCGCCGGATTGTTGATGTAACCAGCGATGTGAACCTCTGTTACTCTGAAAATGCTCGCAGATACATCCTGGATACAGGTGTCCGTCCTGAGAACACTTATGTGGTTGGCTCTACTATGGCTGAGGTCTTAACGGCCAATATTGATAAAATTAACAACAGTACGATTCTGGACCGGCTCAATCTGGAGAAAGGGAAATACATTCTTCTCTCGGCTCATCGTGAGGAAAACATTGATATCGAGAAGAACTTTTTTAGTTTAATGAGTGCGATCAATGCCATGGCCGAAAAGTATGACATGCCAATCCTGTATTCTTGTCACCCAAGAAGCAAAAAGTATATTGAAGCACGTGGAGTTAAATTTGATTCTCGCGTCATTCAACATAAACCCTTGGGTTTTTTCGATTATAACAGGCTTCAGCAGAACGCTTTCTGCGTGGTTTCCGACAGCGGTACGATTCCGGAAGAGGGCTCCTACTTCCAGTTTCCTGCGGTATCGATTCGCACTTCCACAGAGCGTCCGGAGGCGATGGATAAAGGTATCTTTGTCATTGGCTCTATTACGTCTGACTATGTTCTCCAGGCAGTGGATCTGGCAGTCTCAATGCATGCTAATGGAGATGACGGGCTGACAGTTCCTGCTTATCAGGACGAGAATGTCAGCACAAAAGTAATCAAGATTATTCAGAGTTATGTTGGTATCGTAAATAAGATGGTCTGGAGAAAATTCTAAAAGAGGATGATGGAATGATGCGGCTGTATATCTTGACTGCTAATTGGGGGAAAGGTGGTCCCGGGGGCATTGCTGCCGATCTATATAGAGTGGCCGGCGAAGAAGGCTGGGAGTGCCGTTTTGCATATGGCAGAGAGACGATTCCTGAAGATGTCAATAGTTATAAAATTGGGACTTCAATAACCCCATATATACATGCAGCAGGTTCTATGATTTTTGACAATGCAGGCTTTGTAACAAAAAAATCAACACGAAATTTAATTGAGGATATTAATAATTTTAAACCTGATGTTATAAATCTCCACAATCCTCTGGGCTATACCATGAACATTGGCATTCTATTTGACTTTTTTAAGAAATCTGCGCTCCCTGTTGTTTGGACTATACATGACGTTTGGAGTATTACAGGGCATTGCATAACAGGCATGTGCAGTCATTGGAAAGAAGGATGTGGAAGATGTCCCAATAAGAAAGAATATCCTGCCAGCTTTATATTTGACAGGTCAAAAAAAAATCGTATTCGTAAATGTGAATGCTTCAGCAATGTACCAAACCTTCGGTTGGTCTCGCCTTCAAAGTGGCTTGCCAATCTGGTGAGTGATACATTTATGAACCAATACGGCATCCATGTTATCCCTAACGGCATTGACTTAAATATTTTTAAACCGATTCAAAGTGAAATACGAAGCCAATATAATCTGCAAAATAAAATAATATTGCTTTCTGTTGCCGGTGTTTGGACTAAGAACAAAGGGGCGGAATATATATATCAGTTGACTAAAATAATGGATGACAGATTTGCATTTGTTATGATCGGAGAGAATCGAGACAGGGAGTTAAAAGAAAATCATAGAATCATACATATTGAACATACTACAAACAGAAAACAACTTGCTCAATGGTATACGGTCGCTGATTTGTTTATAAACCCTACAATGGGGGATAACTTTCCTACAGTTAACCTTGAGTCCTTAGCATGTGGAACCCCGGTTATTACATTTGATACGGGAGGAAGCGGAGAAGCGATTGGAGATTGCGGGGCTGTGATCGAACAAGGCAATGTAAATGCATTGAAAGAAGCTATACTGGCAGACGATGTTAGAGTATCTGAAGATGCATGTATCTTGCAGGCAAGTAATTATGAAAAGAAAAAAAGATATTTAGAATATATTAGACTATTTCAATCATTGTCAGATGTTAATTTATAATTTAGGATGGCTTTAGAAAAATGAATTTTATACAAAATGATCGGGATCTAATAAAAAAAAGAATTATAAGGCAAAAAAGTAGCGTAAGGCAGAAAATATTGGCTGCTGTCTTTTTGGTCTCTGTCCTTTTTATTATTTATTCCTTATTTTTACCTCAGATGAATATAGGGATAGGAAACGTTTTCTTGTTTTTCGTTTCCGCTTTTTTAATCTCATATGGTATCCTGGATATTTTAAATAAAGGAGTTAAGATTAATAACGTTTTTCTTGTTTGCTATTTCTTTTTCTTGGCCATAAATAATCTCAATATTAGCAGATTGCAGATTGAGAAAGGGATCGTTGAGTCATACTATCTTCTTGCAGGTCCTATTCTATTTTGGATTATTGTTAGATTTTTTGACAATCAGAAAATGAATGTTTATATTACAGGAAAATTGAAATTTAAACCAGATACTATAGGTACGGCATTAATATGTGTCATTCTGTTTATAAAAACATTAATAATAATGCAAACCGGGATTAGATTACTGGATGCAAATTGGATTGGTGGAGGAACGGGTGATCAATACACAGTAGGAGGATTGTCTGGTATATACCAAATATGTATATGGACATTGCTGATTTTGCTTCCAAGATTAAATAAGAAAAACAAAATCATAACGGTAGCCATCTCTGTTTTTTTTGAAGTAATTCTTGCTATCAGCAGAAATAATGCAATGATGATATTTACATATCTTGTATTACTTTTTGCAATTTCGAAGAGAGATAAGCTCTTAATTAATAAGAAGGTAATAAGACATATTTTTGTTGTTATTGTCTTAATGCTCATAGCATTTACGGTTTTTGGAAATTACAGACAAAGAATGAGAGGGTGGAAAAATCCTGGAAATACAATTGAATATTTGCTTCAATCTAATACTTCCAATGGAGCGCTCAACTGGATATATGGATACACCGCGATAAACTATGATGTTATGCTTCAGACGATGACTTCTGCAGATCATCCAATGTCCTTATATAGTATCTTTAGCCCATATATCCGTGTGCTCTTTGGATATTCTGCTCTTTCTGAATATCAGGATGCCGTCTATCACATTAAAGCTTTGAATGGTTTTAATGCATCTACGATGTTTGGACCTATGGTTTACGAAATGGGCGAGCTTTATATAATTCAGGCGGTACTTCTTGCAATGCAGGTGGGCTTCTTTGGATTGATTGCCCGGAAGGAGAAAGCGGATGGACATTACGCGTATCTTATGGCATTCGGCGCTCTGGCAGTTTTCGGTAACTTTTACTCTATTGCAACCTACTCGTATGTTTCGATTGTAGCCATGATAATATATTTATTTTTACCTTTACAAAGAGAGGAGATGCAAATATGAGTACAGTTACATTAATTAATGAGATTATAAAAGCGTATTCAAAGCGTTACGATCCATATAAAAAATATGCCAAGATTGTGCGTAGTATAGATTTAGATAAGGAAAATACAGAATCAAAGGGAAACATTCTTATAACTATCATTGGAGGTGCTTATGGCCATCTGTTTGAGGGACTTTATACAAGAAAAGCAGCGATAAATGGCTATACGCCTTATATTCTTAGATGTGGGAATTATCTTAAATATTGTGACGCGAATCCTGTTGAGTTAAAACACAGAGGCATTCGCTGTATTCAGTGTCAGGCGCAGCAGGAAAATTTTATAAGTGCGTTTGGCGGTGTTGACTGCCCTTATAAAGATTATATCGATTCTAAAGATGTAAGGCTTGTTAACAGTAGCGTTGAGGACTACTTTAATAAGGGACTTCGCGTTTTTTTAGACGTTGACATTGAAAAAATTCTTTATTCGGCATTGCAGCGATTCTATCTGATTGCTGAACCGGAAATTAAAAATGACAGAGTTACCCGTGGATTTTTATCTACTATTTTCTCTACCCTGATTGTAATGGATAAGCTATGCAAAAAAATAAATCCGAAGTATGTAATGTCTTCTCATGGGACGTATTCGACGTGGGGGGCCGTGGTCGAATATTGTAAAGCCCATAACGTATATGTAATTACCTATGGTCAAAACTACAATCATTGTGGTCTTGAGTTTACATATGATGATTCTTATCTTACCGGCGTGCTCAATGATACTGAGAATAAATGGGCTGAAAAGATTCTGACAGAACAGGAGATTGGAAGAGTAAAAAGATTCCTTGATGAACGCTTAGGCAGGATTTCAGATGAAAAGGTTGCATTCGACTATAATAAAAATAACAAAGCACATTATGACAGACGGCAAATATGCGACATGATTGGGATTGATCCAGGTAAAAAGCTGATCGGAGTATTTCCTAATATTCCATGGGATGGACAGGTTACCGGCGGCTCCACCGTATTCCCGCGATACAGAGAATGGCTACATTATACAGTTGAGTATTTCAGAAGACGAAGCGATGTTGCATTGATCTTCAGATCCCATCCCGCGGAGGTCAATATTGGTACGGATGCAGGCAGGGAAACAACAGAATCGATTATCCGGGAGTTGTATTCGGTAATCCCTGAAAATGTATATATTCTTGATCCCAGGAACAAGATTAACAGTTATACGCTGGGGGAGAACTGTAATTTTGGAATAGCATACAGTTCGACGGTTTCTCTTGAACTTACCTATTTGGGAGTACCTGTTATTTTATGTGGGTGTCCGCCATTTAAGGATAAAAATGTAGTCTTCGATATTACCTGTGTGGATGATTACAACAGACTTCTTGATTGTGGGGTGAAAGGTGAGTTGGTTGTAACAAAGGAGCGAAAAGATCGTCTTTTTAAATATTTGCATTATTTCTTTTTTATGAGGACGATGCCTCAGACCTTGGTGGACATTAAAGATACAATTCCCCGGGGATATCTGATTACAAACGAAGATGAAATGAACAAAGATCCGGTGTTTGATGATATGTTTAATAAGATAACGAACAAGGAGCCTATGGATTTTTCACGGTTCTACGAATAGAGGATAAGACAGGATATGGGCAGGTTAGACAGATTAAAAGGAAGATTGACAAACAAGTCTTTGCGTAGTGAATTCTTGGTTATTTGGAAGTTTTTTTATAATAATGCGATTGCTTATGTGTTATTGTATGCTCAAAATGTGTTAATCAACCATTACATGCCTACGGACTTATTGGGGCAATATTCTTATACGCAGTCTCTTCTTGTACTGTTTACCAGTGTTTATTCTATGGAGGCCTACAGTGCCTATTTGCGATTTATTGGTATCAATAATGAGGAATATCTTCTAAAACTGGTTAGGAGGATTCTCTTTATCGCCTCTGTGCTGTTTAGCATAACAGTCTTTGTTTTCTTTGATTCTCCGTTTTATGTGCTTTTTGCCGGGTACATGTGGATGAGAGAAAGGCTGTACTTTTTTCGTTCCAAAATGGATATTACCACATATGGCCGGATTAAAGTAATACAGTATGTCGTTTCGATTTTTATCATCGGCGGGCTGGTTGTAACGGAATCACTGAATCACGAGACTGTGCTTATAGGGATTGGATTATCATATGTTTTTGTTTCTGTGTTGTATACTTTTAACCGGAAGGCTAAAAGCATCACTGCAGAAACAGATGATTTATCTGCTGTAAAGACAAGTGAAATCATTAAGTATGCCTTACCACTGTCTTTTAATGCTATTGTGGTATGGGTTCTTGGTGCAGCAGACCAAATGCTTATAGATAATTTTATGGATCCGCTTACTCTCACATATTATTCTGTCGGTTTCAGAATTATAAATGTTATAAGAATAGGCGTGGGAGTCATAATGGAATATTGGCCAAGATTTTATTTTGAGAGAATGGAAAAGATGGAATACTCTGCTGTCAGGATAATGAAAATGTTGTTCCTTGGCGTAGTTACCGTACTTTGCCTTGGAACTGTAATATTAAGTAAACAATTATATTGGATAATGGGGGCATCTCAATATATTGACATGAGATGGATGTTCTGTTATTTGGCTATGGCTGAGATGTTTAGACAGTGGGGATCAATACTTATAACATATCAGTCTTTTATGAAAAATACACTAATTAATGTAATCTGTTTATCTGTATTAGGATTTGCAAAGTTTATTGTTAACTGGTTTACGATAGAAAGTATGGGTGTGAACATCTTGTTCTATTCTACTCTGGCCTGTTATTTTCTATATTTCCTGGTATCCATGTATTTTGGATTCTACAAGGAAAGAAAGTTTATGCAAAGCAATGAATAATGGGAGGAGTACGATGGAGGAGAATGGAGCTATGGATTTAAGAGAGTACGGATTAACCACTGTCTGCAATATATATCAAATCGACCCCATAGGCAATTACAACATTGAGTGGGTGGATGCAAAAGAACTGGTTGTCCCGGAAAGGCTGGATTTGATATCTAAAATAATATATACAGATTATTGTTATAATCAGCGCGAAGGGGAGTTTGCAATTGAGTTCTATAAAAGAGATCTTGAAGTCTGCACAATGGGCACATTTAATGAATATGGAAATGAAACAAAAAACAAATTCAAGGACTATTGCAACGTATTTAAGGTTCTTATTGATGATATTGTAACAAATGGCTTTCGCGAGGAGGGCGTTATTCCGGTTGATTGCAACGGAATCATAATGGATGGTGCACACAGGACAGCGATAGCAGCTTTTTTAGGGATAAAAGTTCCGATTATTCGATTTGATGTATCCAGTCCGGCTATGGGAGCTGAGCTTTACAGAAAAAGATTGGCAAGTAATGCTGATATTGAGTTTGCCTTAACAGAAATGTGCAAGTGGAACGATAATCTCTATCTATGCTGTATGTGGCCGGCAGCTGACTCTACAAAAAGAAAAATGGCTGTTGATATCTTAAAAGATGAGGCAGACTTGCTATACAATAAGGTCATAGAAATGTCAATGAATGGTTTAAGCAATCTGATCCCACAGATTTATCTGAGTCATGAGTGGGTTGGTAGTATTGATAATCGGTTTATATCAGCTGCGCCAAAGATAGAAGGAGTCAGTGGGAATGGAAATCTGGAAGTTTTTCTTTTTCGATCAGATAGTTTAGTCCATGTAAAGCAGATTAAAGATCAGATGAGATCAATATTTGGGATTGATGAGCATTCTCTTCATATTACGGATTATCCTGATGAAACTCTGTTCATAGCTCAAATGCTTTTAAATAAGAATACGGTTGATTTTCTGAATAAAGCGAATCCTTTCTATTATGTACATCTTAACCGGAGAATATATCAATATAGAGAATCTATCAAAGAAGTGGGAGGAAATATTAATGACTATCTGATAGACTCGAGTTCTATTATGGGGTTGTACGGGATGAGAAAACCTGATGATCTGGATTACCTTTTTGTGGGAAAAAGTGAGGTGGATTTTAACGATAAATCTATAACAAACCATATTGGCGAGGTTGAATATTACGGAAATTCTGTGAGTGATTTGGTTTTTAATCCTGTCAATTACATTTACTATGCAGGACTTAAGATTATCTCATTGCAAACACTTGTTCAATTTAAGAAGAATAGAAATACGGTAAAAGATAGAGAAGATATAGCTCTTATTAATGACTATCTGGAAAACAAACATATGATAAGAAGGATAGTAATTACTATGGTGCAAACATTAAGGAGAAAAAGTAGAAATGCAATGTATTCATTTCTCAGAAAGTTACCCGGAGGGGGATATGAGAAGGTGAGAAGTCTGTATCATCTGTTAAAAAGAAAATAGAAAGATAACTATAATAATCCGAACAGCGAAAGGAGAAAAATAAGCATGTTTTACTGTAAAAAATGCGTGATGCCCAATACAAGGCCCGGTATTACTTTTAACGGGGATGGAATCTGTTCGGCTTGCCAGTCATACGAACGCCGGAAATCCATTGACTGGGATGCACGCTGGAAGGAATTTGAGGCGATCTGTGATAAGTACCGTGGGATGAATGGGGATGGGCCGGACTGCGCCATTGCCGTATCGGGAGGTAAGGATTCTCATTATCAGGTGCATCTTATGAAGAATGTAATGCATATGAATCCGATTCTTTTCTCTGTTGAAGACAATTTTCCGATGACGGAGGCCGGTAAGCATAACCTGAAAAACATTTCAGAGGAGTTTGGATGTGGCATCATCAGTATGAAGCCGGACATCAGAGCACAGAAAAAGCTGATGCGGTACATGTTTGAAAAATACGGAAAGCCTACATGGTATATTGACCGTCTCATTTATACATATCCGCTGATTATGGCAGCCAAGTTTAATACGCCATTACTTGTTTATGGTGAAAATGTTAGCTATGAGTACGGAGGATCGGATGCGAAAGAAACATACTCTGCAAAAGAACAGTTGAGCAATGGCGTAGCTACGGGAATCAGTGAGAAAGAACTGATTGAAGGTGCTGGAGTGACAGTACAGGATTTATTTTTAACCAGAGCCCCCAAACAATATGAACTGGATAAACTTGATCCAATCTACATTTCGTACTTTATGCCCTGGAACAGCTTCAGGAATTATGAGTTTGCAAGGAAACATGGCTTTCATGATCTTACCCATGAATGGGACAGAACTCACCATGTGGAGAACTTTGATCAGATTGACAGCAGAGCGTACCTTGTTCATTCCTGGATGAAATATCCGAAATTCGGACATGCCTCTGCAACAGACTATGCTGCACGCATGGTGAGATACGGTTATTTAACCAGGGAGGAGGCTAAGAAGCTTGTAAAAGATCGTGATGGAAATCTGGATCCGTTGTGCGTAAGAGATTTTTGTGAATTCTGCGGCTATACGGAAACAGAATTTTGGAGCATCATTGATTCCTTGTATAATAGAGAGCTCTTTGAGAAAAATGATTTTGATAAATGGGTGTTGAAGCATCCTGTGTGGGAAGAGTAATTATGTTCAGATTAGATCAGTTTATAAATCAATATGTCACAAAACGTTCTTCTTCTATGTTCTGTTCGGATATTGAAGCTAACAGGAATATTCTTAGTGATAAGATTGCAGGACGGTCTGTTCTGGTAATTGGCGGTGCAGGGTCCATTGGATCTTCTTTCATCAAGGCTGTCCTTCCATTTAGACCGGCTGTACTGGTAGTGGTTGATACGAACGAGAATGGGCTGGCGGAGCTTACAAGGGATTTGCGTTCCACAAAGGGTATGTATATTCCCGAGAATTATATTCCTTACCCGATGGACTTTGCTTCTCCTGTGTTCGAGAAGATGTTCCGCAATCGTGGTGGGTTTGATATCGTGGGAAACTTCTCGGCGCACAAGCATGTTCGATCTGAGAAGGATATCTATTCGGTAGAGGCTCTGCTTCAGAATAATGTTCTTCATGCCAAAAGGTTGCTGGACCTTCTATCGGAGTTTCCCCCGGAGGAGTACTTCTGCGTGTCCACAGACAAGGCAGCTAACCCGGTGAATATTATGGGAGCAAGCAAGAGGATCATGGAAGATGTGATTTTCTCTTATTCTGATAAGTTTCCTGTGAAGACGGCTCGTTTCGCTAATGTAGCCTTCTCCAATGGTTCGCTTCCTGCCGGATTCCTGACGCGCATTCAAAAGCTACAGCCCTTGTCCGCACCGTCTGATGTTCGCAGGTACTTTGTTTCACCGGAGGAATCAGGACAGATTTGCCTGCTTTCCTGCATCCTGGGAGAGAACAGAGCTATATTTTTCCCTAAGCTTGCCAAGGCGCAGATGATGACATTTGACGCAATTGGAACAGAGCTGTTGAAGGCTCATGGATATGAAGTTCTGGAGTGTAGTTCCGACGAGGAGGCGATTGACAGGGGGGAGGAATTGAAGAACGGAAGCAACCTTTATCCGGTCTATTATTCTGAATCTGACACTTCAGGTGAGAAACCTTTTGAAGAATTTGTGACGGACACAGAGACAACCGATATGGGCAGATTTGCGTCGTTAGGTATTATTACAGGTAAAAAGATACCGGACAAAGAAAAAGTAATTACTCTTTTCAGGAAGCTGAATGCGGTTTTTAACAAAGAGCAGACCACAAAAGAAGAAGTTGTCGCCATAATGAAAGAGTATCTGCCTAACTTCCGGCATATCGAAGCTGGTAAATCTCTTGACAGCAAAATGTAAAATTGCTATAGGGCAGTAAAAGAAGAAAGGGTAGCAAAGATGGGCAAGTTTATTCCTCTGTCGATTCCCAATTTTGAGGGAAATGAAAAAAAGTATGTTGTAGATGCGATTGCCTCAACTTATGTGTCAACCGTGGGTGGATATGTATCAAAACTAGAAAAGGAATTAGCGGTATTTCTTAATGTTAAGAATGTGGCGGTTTGCCAGAGTGGCACCTGCGCGCTTCATCTTTCCCTGATTGAGGCCGGGGTAGGACCTGGCGATATAGTTATCGTTCCATCATTAACCTTCATTGCGGCAATAAACCCTGTAAAATATCAGTTTGCTACACCTGTGTTTATGGACTGCGACGATAGCTTCTGCATGGATCCCATCAAGTTGAAAAGCTTTTGTGAAGAAAAGTGCAGGTGGGATGGAGTAGCTCTGAAGCATAATGGTGTTATCGTGAAAGCTATTGTGGTTGTTCATGTTTTTGGCAATATGGCAGATATGGAATCTATCATGGATATTGCTGAACAATATAATCTGAAGGTTATCGAGGATGCGACAGAGGCTCTGGGCACAAAATATACGCGGGGAAAGTATCAGGATAAATATGCCGGCACCATTGGCGATTTCGGATGCTACAGCTTCAATGGCAATAAGATTATCACAACTGGCGGCGGTGGAGCTGTAACTGCTAATGATCCTGCGGTAGTTGATCATCTTCGTTTTCTTTCAACTCAGGCAAAGACCGATCCTCACTACTATATTCATGATGAGATTGGGTATAACTATCGGATGACAAATCTTCAAGCAGCCCTCGGCGTGGCGCAGATGGAAGAACTTCCGGAATTCATCCGGCGAAAGCAACAAAACTATGAGCGGTACAAGAATTTATTTGATGGTTTTGATTATGGAACCCTGATGCCGTTTCGTGAGGGGACGAGCTCCAATAAATGGTTTTATTCAATTAAAATAAAACGCTCTTGCATCACCACATCTATGAGGGAGATTATCCTTGCTCTCCATGACAGAGGCATTGAAACACGCGCCATCTGGGGTTTGATCAATGAGCAGAAACCTTATGAGGATGAAGAAATCTATAAACTGGAGAAAGCGCCTTATTATGCAAGCCGCATTTTGAATATTCCTTCCACTACGCAAATTACGGAAGAAGAAATAAAGTATGTGGCTGAAGAGGTGAAGCGATTGCTTAGGTCACTGGCAGATGGATAATATTGAAAAATTTACCGGTCGAGAAGTATTAACCGTTTCGGAAGCAATGCAAAAGATTGACCATAATCAGTCCGGGATTTTGTTCATTACGAATGCAGAGCAAAAGTTGGTTGGCTGCATTACAGATGGTGACATAAGGCGTTTTCTTCTTTCGGGCGGGAAGATGTCTGGCGTAGTCCTCGATGCGGCCAATAAGAACCCGCGATTCGCCAGTACACTTGAAGAAGCCAGGCATTTATATCATAAAAAAAATTTTATCGTAATTCCGGTATTGGACAAGAATGGCGTTGTGGTTGACTTGTATGGCGGTGAGTCAGGCGTTTTTAAGAGACAGCACAATCCAATTAATGTTCCGGTTGTTATCAATGCAGGGGGGAAAGGGACGCGACTGGATCCTTTTACAAGGGTTCTGCCAAAGCCGCTGATTCCTGTTGGGGATCTTCCTATTATAGAACATATCATGAAGGAATATCAGACCTATAGCTGTAATGAGTTTCATGTTATTGTAAATTATAAGCGTGATCTGATGAAAGCATATTTTGCTGATAATGATAATTATTACAATATTACCTGGTACGATGAAGAAAAGCCGTTGGGAACAGGCGGAGGGCTGAGCCTTCTTCGGGGAAAGCTTAAAAATACTTTTTTCTTTGCAAATTGTGACGCATTGTTAACAGCAAATTATGAGAGTATGTTGAAATTTCATAAGGAGAATGGAAACGTCATAACTATGATTTGTGCCTATAAAAATCTCAATATACCTTATGGTGTCGTTGAGATGGGTGAGAATGGCATTATAGAAAGCATGCGCGAAAAGCCTTTGATGTCGTTCTTGACAAATACAGGAATTTATATTGTCGAACCAGAAGTTATAGACGATATCATCGATGATGTTCCGATTGGATTTCCTGATATTGTGGAGAGGGAAAGACAGAAAGGGAAAAGGGTTGCTGTATTCCCGGTAAGTGAAAATGACTGGATGGATATGGGACAGTTGCCCGAACTTGAAAAAATGAGGATAAAGCTTTACGGAGAATGAACCGGAGGAAGCTGAGTTGAGAAGAAAATTGTTGTTAATCGGCGGAGGCGGTCACTGCCATTCTGTACTGGACAGTGCGATAGCTTTAGATATATACGATGAACTGGGAGTTATTGATAACATAGAGAGTTCTTGCCTTGGCGTTCCTGTTATCGGTACGGATAATGATCTTCCTGTGCTGGTTAAAGACGGGTGGAACTGTGCGATAGTCACAGTAGGGAGCGTCGGAAACACGAAAATGCGTAGACGCTTATATGAGATGATACAGCGGCTGGGGTTTACCATTCCTTCCATTATTGATCCGACAGCAATTATTGCAAAAGGAGTCCTTATTAAAAATGGGTGTTTTATAGGGAAAAGAGCTGTTGTTAACACAGGGGCGGTCATAAATGAGTGCTGCATTATCAATACAGGAGCAATTATTGAACATGATTGTAAAATAGGAGCGTTTGCACATATTAGTCCCGGAACAACTCTTTGCGGACAGGTCAGGGTTGGTTCTGATTCTCATATCGGAGCCGGGTCAGTGGTGAGACAGCAGATAACAGTTGGCGAATCCTCGCTGATAGGAGCCGGGAGCGTCGTTGTAAAAGATATTGCGGGACATGTAAAAGCATACGGGAATCCGTGTATGGTGGTCGAATAAATGAGCGTTTATATTATAGCCGAGGCAGGCGTAAATCATAACGGCAGTTTGGAGCTTGCATGCAAGCTTGCTGAAGAGGCAAAAAAAGCAGGCGTTGACTGCATAAAGTTTCAAACTTTTAAATCGAAGAATCTGGTTTCTTGCAGTGCTCAAAAAGCTGAATACCAAAAGGATACAACCGGTGAAGGTTCCCAGGCTGATATGCTGAGGAAGCTGGAACTCACATACGAGGAATTCGTTGCGTTAAAGGCTTATTGTGATAAGATTGGAATCTGTTTTTTGTCCACACCATTTGATTTTGAGAGCATTGATTTTTTAAATACTATAGATATGCCTTTCTGGAAGATTCCGTCCGGAGAAGTCACCAATTATCCATATCTTTTTGCACTTGCAAAGACGGGTAAACCTGTTGTGATGTCTACAGGAATGTGTGAGATGAGTGAAATTGAAGCAGCCATTAAGGTGCTTTGTGAGAATGGGACAAAGCAGATAAAGCTTCTTCATTGTAATACGGAGTATCCCACGCCATTTGAAGATGTGAATCTGAAGGCGATGCAGACCATGAGAGATACATTTGACCTTGAAGTGGGGTATTCGGATCATACAAAAGGTATTGAAGTGCCGGTAGCTGCCGCTGCTTTGGGAGCTGCCATTATTGAAAAACATTTTACATTGGATCGCAATATGGAAGGTCCTGACCATAAAGCCAGTCTTGAGCCTGACGAGCTTGCTGCCATGGTTTCAGGCATCCGGCATATTGAAAAGGCGATAGGGGCAGGCGATAAGGCACCGTCGCTGTCAGAAAAGAAAAACATTATCATTGCCCGGAAAAGCATAGTGGCAAGGGTCGGCATAAAAGCCGGAGATGAGCTTACCGTGGAGAATATCACAGTGAAACGTCCGGGAACTGGCATTAGTCCGATGAAATGGAACGAAGTCCTTGGAACAAAAGCAGTTAGAGATTTTGATGAGGATGAATTAATAGAACTATGAAGAAAATTGCGGTTGTAACGGCCACAAGAGCTGAATATGGGCTGTTGGCTCCTGTGATTAGGGAGCTTAGAAAATATGAGCGTGGTGGCGGATTAGGGATAGAGCTGATTGTTACAGGAACGCATTTGAGCGACAGCTATGGCATGACTGTTAATGAAATTGATGTCAGAGTTGACCATCGCATTCCGGTATCCGTTCAGTCGAATTCCGAAATAGATATTTCGGCAAATCAAGCGGAAGTCCTTACGAAGTTCACCGAATTGTTTCTGGAAGAACAATATAATGCTGTCCTGCTTCTTGGTGACAGATATGAGACTCTCGCCATAGCCATAGCAGCAGGAAACACCAGGACTCCTGTATTTCATCTTTGTGGAGGAGATACGACAGAAGGGGCCCTGGATGAATGGATTCGTCATTCCATCACAAAGATTAGTTTTCTTCATTTTGTTACGAATGAGGGGAGTAAGAAGAGGGTTATTCAGCTGGGAGAAGCCCCTAAAAGAGTATTTAATTATGGATCTACCAGCATTGATAATATTATGCGAGTTGCAGATATGAGCAAAACAGAGGCTTTGGCAAGTATTGGACTTGATGACTGCCGTTATGCTGTCTGTACATACCACCCGGCCACAATGAAGGGAGGTAATGTGGATAAAGAGATTGCAGAATTTCTGGGAGCAGTCAAAGCATATCCTGAGATCCGGTTTATTGTCACAAAGTCAAATGCAGATCAGGGTGGTGGGCGGATTAATGAACTGTTGGATGAGGCCGAAGGCAGGATCGCCCATCTCCATGTGTTTGCTTCTCTTGGTGTAAGACGATATCTTTCGCTGATGAAATATGCTGAATTTGTTCTGGGGAATTCATCCAGCGGTATTATTGAAGCACCAGCGTTTCATATCCCTTCCATTAATATAGGAGACAGGCAAAAAGGAAGACTTCAGTCAAAAAGCATAATCAATTGTGGAACGGCTAGCGACAGCATCCAACATGCGATTAAGAAAGCTATGAGCGCAGAGTATAGAGAGACCTGTAAAAGGGTGGTTAGTCCGTATGGAAAAGGACATGCGGCAGAACAAATTGCCCGAAAAACAGTTGAAGCAGTTATGAATGGAGATATTAATCTCCAGAAAAAGTTTTACGATTTGGAAGGATAAACATATGAACATCGTTGTTATTGGTTTAGGTTCGATGGGAAAGAGAAGGATTCGTCTCATAAGGGAAATGTATCCGGATTATTCTGTCATTGGTGTGGACGCAAGAGAGGACAGAAGAACCGAGGCGACAGAGAAGCTTGACATAGACACCTTCGCCTTAATTGAAGAGATTGACAGGAAGATAGACTGTGCCTTTATTTGCACATCTCCTCTGTCCCATGCTCCGATCATAAAAGATTGTCTTGAGAGAAAATGGCATGTGTTCACAGAGCTAAATCTTATGGATGCCGGATATTCGGAAAATATACAGACAGCAAAAGACAATGGCTGTGTTCTGTTTCTTTCCGCTACATTTTTTTACAGGGAAGAGATCAAATATATCAGGTCAAAGATAACCGGGGACAAGAAGTGGAATTATATTTATCACATCGGGCAGTATCTTCCCGATTGGCATCCGTGGGAGAACTATAAGGATTTTTTCATCGGAGACAAACGAACAAACGGTTGCCGTGAGATCATGGCTATCGAGTTGCCGTGGCTCATTGCCGCATTTGGAAGTGTTATAAAATCAAATGTAATATCCGATAAGATGACAGGATTAAATATTGGATTCGACGATAATTACATGATTCAACTGACCCATGAAAACGGAAATAAAGGAACTCTTATTATTGATGTTGTTTCGCCTGTTGCGGTTAGAAACCTTGAAGTATATGCAGAAGGCTGCTATATTTCGTGGAATGGAACACCTGAGAGTATTTGTGAGTTTGATTCCATATCAAAGAAGTTAATACCAGTTACTTTGACAGAGCAGACAGAGCATATAGAAGGGTATAGCTCTTTTGTCGTAGAAAACGCGTATAAGAACGAGATAAAAGAATTTTTTGATGTTGTATTGACTGGAAAGATACCTTTATATGGGTTTGAGCAGGATCGGAAGATTCTGGATTTGATAGATATTTTGGGAGCATAATGGGAATGAATGAGCTGAAGGTACTGTTTGTCGGGGTTGGGTCAATAGCAAAAAGACACATCCGCAATCTTCATATGATTGCGCCGAAGAAAGGAATATCTGTAACCATAGATGCTTTCAGGCGAACTCCAGGCACTGTTTTGGCAGAGGGCATTAATAAAGAGTACACAAAACTGTTAGATGTGCCATGTAATTATGACGTTGTTTTTATAACGAATCCTACTGAGCAGCATCTTGATACTCTGAAACAATTTCATAATAAAAGTAATAATTTCTTTATCGAAAAGCCCGTAGTATCGCTGACGCAACTTGAAGCGGCAAAAGAATTTGAACGCCGCCCCAATGGTGTTTATTATGTCGCCTGTCCGTTACGTTACAATGCGGTGATACGGTATATTAAGGACTATATTTCAGCTGATGAAGTGATTTCTGTCCGTAGTATCTCATCCAGCTTTCTTCCGGATTGGCGTCGGGATCAGGACTATAGACAAACTTATAGTGCGCATAAAGATATGGGCGGTGGTGTCAGTATTGATCTTATCCATGAATGGGATTACTTAACATATCTTTTTGGATGGCCCCAAAAAGTAAAAAGTATGGTTGGAAAAAAGTCTGATTTGGAGATAGACAGTGATGATTATGCGATTTATATTGCGGAATATGCCGATAAGATTGTGGAATTGCATCTGGATTATTTTGGAAGGAAGACTATCCGTGAGGTAGAGCTGTTCACGAAAGAGGAAACGATTCTGGGAGATATAGTTAATAATAAGATATCCTTCCTTTGTTCAGGTAATACGATTAACTTTAATGAAGAGCGAGATGACTATCAAAAACGGGAACTGGAACACTTCCTTGACATGATTTCAGGAAAGACCGAACTTGAGGATAGCTATCGTCATGGGCTGGATATACTTAATATTACTCAGGGAAACATGAAACGGAGATAATTATGAACATATTATTTACAATTTGTGGAAGGGCTGGTTCCAAGGGCTTTAAAAATAAAAACTTGAAAGAGATGAGAGGAGTTCCCTTGGCTTATTATACTCTGGCGGCAATTACGGGCTACATGAAAGAGCATCCAGAGGACAATGTGACGGTTGCTTTGAATACGGATAGTGAGCCGTTGGTTGAAATTATAAAAAAACAGACGACTATACCGGTGCGATATGTTAAGCGAAAAGAAGAACTTGCCGGTGATGTTGTTCCGAAGGTGGATGTAATTAAAGACACATATTTAACTTGCTTTGACGCAAATGCAGATATAGTGATTGACCTGGATATTACTTCACCAGTGCGAAGAGTAGAAGATGTTGAAAATATAGTGGCAGAGTACAACAAAGACCGATATGATTTGGTTTTCAGTGTTGTTGAAGCCAGAAGAAGCCCATATTTTAATATGGTCGAAAATAAGCCGGATGGATATTACAGAAAAATATGTATATCAGACTATACTGCACGACAACAAGCTCAAAAGTCTTACGAGATGAATGCAAGCATATATGCTTATAATCCCATGTTTCTTAATGAGAAGATAGAGAAAACAATTCTTGACTATAATTGTGGTATTTCTGTAATGCCCGATTATCTGGTTTTAGACATTGACTCAGAAGAAGACTTTGCGATGATGCAATATCTGCATTCTTATTATTGTAATGCAGATGCTGGATTAATGAGAGTTTATGAAGAGGCCCGGCAAATCTGTAGATTAAGTAACTGAGAATTGAGAGATTAAGCATGTGCAACACATCCTTCTTTTTTATACCGCACAAAAATAAGCAATTTGCAGAGAAATGACAGCCAAGAATAAAAGACCCTGGGCATCTCCGCCTTCACGCGGACGATCTCAGGGCCTTTTTCATGCTACATGTAATGACCGATATACTCCGTCAAAGCGGAATCCATCTCCCGTGTCCCGCCTATCTCTTCAACCGAAACGCCCCAATCAGATTCTTAAGCAGCCCGGCCTGAGAGGACAGCTCCTCGCTGGCGGCCGCGCACTCTTCGCTGGTGGCGGAGTTGGTCTGCACCACGGTGGAGATCTGATCCACGCCTTCGGCGACCTGAGAAATGGCCACAGTCTGTTTCTCCACGGATTCCACGACCAGAGCCACCTGAGTGGTCACATTGCCGGCGATCTGGCTGGTCCGTTCCAGGGAATCGGTGACCTGCTCCACGGCGCGGGCGCCCTCGGCGATGGCGGCGATGGAGTTGTCGATCAGCTCCTTGGTAGCCTTGGCGGCCTGGTCAGATTTTGCGGCCAGATTGCGTACCTCATCGGCAACCACCGCAAAGCCCTTACCGGCGGAGCCGGCCCGGGCGGCTTCCACGGAAGCATTCAGGGAGAGGATATTGATCTGGAACGCAATATTCTCGATGGTGGCGATGATGGTGCTGATCTCACTGGAAGAATTGGAAATATTTTCCATAGCCACATTCAGATCCTTGACATACTCGATGCTGGTGCCTAACTGAGCGCCGGCCTGATTGACGAAACTGCCGGCTTCCACAGCGGCGGTGGAAGTGCTGCGGGCGTTGGCAGAGATATCTGCCAGAGTGGCGGAAATCTCCTCGACAGAGCTGGCCTGCTCGGTGGCGCCCTGAGCCAGGGACTGGGCGCTGCCGGATACGCCCTCAGAGCCTTCGGCGACATGGCTGGCGCTGGTGGCGATCTGGCTCATGGTGCTGTTTAATGCCCTGAGGATCTGCTCCAGGGACTGCTTGATGGACTGGAAATCGCCTATATAATCCTGGCTGGTGGAAACTGTCAGGTCGCTGCCGGCAATGGCGCTTAATATGGTGGTGATTTCGCCGATGTAAGATTGAAGCCGGCGGATCGTATCCTCAAAGATTCGTCCCAGAGTACCGATCTCATCATTGGAGTGGATATCGACGCGGACGTCTCCGCCGCCGGACAGTCCCAGTTCTCCTTTTTCCAGCTGCTGGGCTGCCTGAGTGATCTTTCTTAACGGAGCCGAAACCTGCTTCTTGAGATAAGAAGACAGGAACAGGATGCAGCCTCCAATAGTGATGAGACTCATCAGAGCGGCCAGAGCAATCACGATAATCGTCTCTCGCTTGGCCTCCGCAGTGGAGATGCCGGCGAAGATCAGGCCGCTGATTTTGCCGTCAGGTCCTTTGACGGGGACATAGGAGCAGAGATAGCTTTCTCCCAGGATGGTAGTCTCTCCCACATAGCTCTGCCCCTGCTGCAATACGATGGCGCTCAGATCGGCAGAAAGCTTTGTTCCCACTGCCCGGCGGCCATCCTGAATTACTGTGCTGTAGGCGCGGGTATCCCCCTCAAAAATGGTGAACTCACAACCCATACGGCTCTTTAATTCATCCAGTATCTGGTTCATGTCCTCGTCCCCGGACGCCCGGCTGAGTTCCAGAGCCAGCATATTGGTGCCGTTGGTGCAGCGCTCCCTGTGCATCTTGGTGATCAGGGAGCGGAACATTAAGATACAGACGGTCACGGCCAGTACGATTGAGATGATCTGCATAATAATGACAACATTGCCGACCTTCTGCCCGATTCGTCTGTACTTTGCATTTTGTCCGTTTTGGGACGTTTGGCTTTCTTTCATCTTACTTCCTCCGCGGTTCAAAATAGTGTAGTTTGCGTGTAGCAGGTAGTCCTTCTATTATAACATTATTCCGGCGTTTTGTAATCCTGTTTTTTCACTGTTTTTGATACATTTTTTGTATTATCGAAGATCAGACTTTTGCGTACCGTTTTATCTCATTCCCGTATGTCCTCCGTTATCCTGACAGGCGATTCACCGTGTCTTGCCGTTTTGATATTCATCGATGCAGACCGGTTCGGCCAGCACCTCTCTGGAGACATAGAGACTTTGGTCGGGCCTTGTTGAGAGCGACCATTTTACCAGTGTCAGACAGCGGCGGCAGACCTCTATGCAGGTGATGCCCTGGGGATGGACGCAGCTGCCGGTATTGCAGTAGGGGGCCTGGGGGGTGCCGATCATGGGCCGGTGAGTATGGCCGGTGACCAGGATATGCCCCTCCTCGATGGCCCATTGCGTAAGCTTCTCTTCGGTATGACGCTTCTTTTTATTATTTTTGGCGGCGCTGGTGGGATCGAGAAAGCCCATGCGTTCGGCAGGCCCCCAGAGATAACGGACCAGAAAACGACTGCAGCGCCACAGCGTGCTGTTAAGAAAATCGGTCTGATGACCGTGGGTCAGGTACAGGTCTTTTACCTCCTGGCTGTCCTTCAGAATCAGCCCGGAGTAGAAGGTGATATCCGCAAAGAGAGGCTCAGGCCGCAGGCCGGAGCGGTCCTCGGCGAACCAGCGGGCAGCCTGGGGGGACTTTTTGACGATATCGTGGTTTCCATACAGGGAATAGAACCGCCCCTCATGGTAAAACCGTGCCAGGATGCGGAAAATATGGCTGTGTACCTCGATGATCTGCTGCATGGAGCGGTTTTCCCACAGCTCATCCCCGTCCCCCAACTCGATACAGGTATAGCCGTGACGGTAGTAGTATTCCAGCGCCGCCGCATACAGGTGCTGGTTTTTCAGAAAATTATCGTTGGAGCTGCCGTTTCCGCGGTGACAGTCGCTGATCAGAAGATAGCGGGAATGCTCATTAAGAGGCAGACAGGGGGCATCCCGAAAAGCCCGACAGAGACGCCGCCGGTAATTCATGCAAAACGCCCCCTTCTCTTTCTGGGTCTGCGGATACAGATGGTTTTTCTGAAAGCAAAGGGCAGGAAACAACACAGATACACAAGACGATCCAGGTTTCGTGTAAAGGGCCGCGTGACATAGACATAGATCCGGCAGAACAGGCGGTTTTTCCACTGGGAGAAAGCGCAGGTGAGCGGGAAATGGCGCTGTGGCTGCGGGGTGCGGGGACGGCAGAAGCAGATCGTCACAGTTCTTCCTTCCACACAGAGGTCTCCGTGCCCATAGCCCAGCTCCCGGAGAGCGCCGGTGCAGGCGCACAGCATCCCGTCTTCGGGAAAGGTCACGGAGGCGATCATCTGCAGATGGGAAGGCTCCGAAAAAAGACCCATGGTAAAACCGGCCAGCCACCAGTGACACCGGGAGAGGGCAAAGAGCTGATGTCCCTCCCGATGGAGAGAGACACGCATGGGGAGCAGAAACTCCTCAGGAACCTGAAAAAGCGCGTTCTTTCGTTCATGGGGCGCTAAGAGGCGGCCGGCGGTGTAAAGACCTATCTCGCAGCCGGTATTGATCCCGTACTGCCCTTTCCAGAGCTCCAGCAGCCAGGTTTGCCCGTCATAATCAAAATAAACGGTCTCACAGTCAAAAACCATCTGAAACAGGGGGGCTGTGCGGTCGAAAAAAGAGCAGTAGCCGAAACGGCGCTGCCAGGCGTCGGTGCGGGAGACAAAGATGTCCTGGCAGGGCTCGTAGTCAAAGCCGGAGGGCTCGATGAGCCCGGCCAGCTTCTCACATTTTTCTTCATGAGATAGGCTGCATGTCCGCTTAAGACAACAGGGTCTTTTGCGGGCACGCAGACAGACGAAAATCAGACATATGACGACCAGAAAGCCGATAAAAAAATACATGATACAAACATTCCTGAACTTTTACTATATCGTATGTACAGGAAGCAAAAAGTGTCCACATGTCAGCCTGATTTTATTTTGGCTGGTTCAGTCTCATTATGGTGGAATACAGCAATACCGAAAATGCACCCAGATCAAGGATTCCCAGTGTTCGTACCGCCTCATCGGACAGATGGATATTTACCGTCTCAGCCCCGGTCAATATGACGGTTACGACGCCTAGTACAAGCAGGCTGGCGGTCCATATCCGGTTGATTTTTTTGGAGTCCATGGTATTCCTCCCGGTTTGTAGTTTTGATTTATCTCTGTCAGAAAGCTTTTAGGACATCAGGAAGGAGGTCAGACGTTAAAACGGAACAAAATCACATCGCCGTCCTGCACCACATAATCCTTGCCCTCCAGCCGGATCAGTCCTTTTTCTCTGGCCGCCGCATAGGCGCCGGCGTCCAGGAGCTCCTGATAGCCCACCACCTCGGCACGGATGAAGCCTCTCTCGAAATCGGAGTGGATCTTACCGGCAGCCTGGGGGGCCTTTGTTCCTTTTTTGATGGTCCAGGCGCGGGTTTCCTGTTCGCCGGCCGTCAGGTAGCTGATGAGACCCAAAAGAGAGTAGCTGGCCTTTATGAGCTTATCCAGGCCGGATTCCTTAAGGCCCAGGTCCTCCAGAAACATCTGCTTTTCTTCCTCTTCCAGCTCCGAGAGCTCTTCCTCGATCTGGGCGCAGACAGCGAAGACCTCGCTGCCGTTTTCGCAGGCATAGCGGCGGACCTCCTGTACGAAGGGATTGGAGGCGGCATCGTCGGCGATCTCGTCCTCGGCCACATTGGCGGCGAAGATCATCGGTTTCCAGGTCAGGAGATTCAGGCTCTGTACAAAGGCAAGCGTATCCTCATTATCGAAGGTCATGGTCTTCGCCAGCTTGCCTTCCTCCAGATAGGCCTTTATTTCCCTGAGGATGGCCAGCTCCCAGGCCATAGTCTTATCGTTCATGGCGGCCCGGTTCGTCTTGGAAATCCGGCGCTCCAGCACCTCCAGATCGGAGAAGATCAGCTCCAGATTGATGGTTTCGATATCCCGCAGGGGATTGATACTGCCGTCCACATGGACGATATTGCCGTCCTCAAAGCAGCGCACGACATGAAGGATGGCGTCCACCTCGCGGATATTGGCCAGAAACTGGTTCCCCAGCCCCTCTCCTTTGGAAGCGCCCTTTACCAGACCGGCGATATCGACGAATTCGACCACGGCAGGGGTGGTTTTTCTGGAATGGTACATATCGGTCAGAAGCTTCAGGCGGAAATCCGGCACGGCCACCACACCTACATTGGGATCTATGGTACAGAAAGGATAGTTGGCCGATTCGGCGCCGGCTTTTGTCAACGAGTTAAATAAAGTGCTTTTTCCTACATTGGGTAACCCTACGATGCCTAGTTTCATTTTTATCTTAATCTCCTTTGGTTTTTCTATATTTTATAGGGTTTTCGTCTCTCAGAGTTATTTCTGCTTCTGCTTGCACAGTATATCTGCTGCATCATCGGTAAATGGGCTTGACCGACTAATCGTCAAAGTACAATTACCAAAATCAATATCCGATTTTATCCATAGTAAAAGCTCCTTTCAACAAGATATCAATTTGTTTAGCTTCATAAAGCGGTTTCAAAGAAAATAGCCATCATTGTATATAATTATTTGAGTTCGTATTTATGTATATTCCGCTTTTTAGTAAAAAACCAAGATAAAGCATTACATGTCCCCGCTAATTGATAAATACTTGTATCTGTAAACTTATATTTTCTTGCGATTCCTCTTATTTCCTTACAGGGTACAGCATAAATTTTAGTATTTTCATTATTATAATCTATTGCTTTTTTTATTGTTTCCACTAGTTCGCTAAAGTTTTGTTCTATCTTACCCTCCATCAAAATAACCGGTTGATATTTTTGTTTTACAATAATAATATCAGTTATTTTTAATGGAACATCTAAGTTAAGTTCTTCCTTTACCTCGCGCAAGCCTGCACAAATAAATGGGTTTTCTTTCTCCAAATCTTCGATTTTAAGGCTGCCTGTGGCACTAACAGCAAAATCTCCTGAAGATATTGCATTTTTATTGCTACGCTTTACAATAAGAATCCTGTCCTGATTATCTCGTAATACTACACTGGTAGCAATTGCATTTGCGAATTCATCAACATTAAGAATAGCATCAAATGATTTTAATTTTCCATACCATGCCACTTTAGATTTAAGACGATTTTCCAGCTTATTTCTAACTCGAAATTCTTCATCAAAAATCATATGCCACAAGGCATCTTTAGGCGATAATAATTTTGAACTGGCTGGTTTAAATATAAGATTTGTTGTTAAAAAATCAAAATATTTTATTTTTTGTACAAAACAAATATTATTATTAACTTTTGATAACCTTACCATATCTCCATCAAAGATTTTCTTTCCGGCTGAATGTGCCAATAACTGTTTCTTTTCTTTTTCATCAAATATATTCTTAAACTTCTTTTCATCCTCCTCAATTCGTATTTCTTCGAAAGCTATGTTCATACAACGAAATACTCTATTGGAAGGTTTGATTCCCTTGCAAATAAACAACTGGTTTCTCTTTAAATAATAATTTAATAAAACAACACCCCATAGTACTCCGCCAGTTATAGTTACTTTTATTAAATTTGTCAACAAATCCTTTAGTATTTCACACAAATACAGCCCCATTGCCCACATCTTTCTCGCAACTACAATTCTGCTACAGTTTTTATATGATACTCTACTGCCTCTGTAAATTTGTTATTAGTTAAGATTGTTTTTAATAATTCTCTATTCGCTATGCACAACTTATCTACTTCATATGTGAAATCTTTTGCCTCGTTTGCTCTATTCAATAATTCACTAAATATGCCTTCTATTCTTCCATTTATTATTACTATAGGTTGTAATTTATTTTTCCCAGCAACAATTGAATGCATTTGAAGATTTTCGTTGTTTACATGTATATTTAATTCTTCATGCAGTTCTCTGACTACACAATTCTTCAATGGATCTGCACTACAGTAATCGACTTCATCTACAGTTCCGGTTGCGGAAACACTATGAAATTTTTCGCTTATTCCCACTTTTTTGCTTCTTTGAGTAAGCAAATAATCGCCATTATCATCCGAGAGCAAAACGCTTACTGCAAGTGCATTAGAGGACATCCCCCTGTAGATTAGTGTTTTAAAGTCGTCTACCTTTCTCATCTCCATACAATAGTGCTTAAGTCTATTGATAACATCATGTAAATCATGGTACATATCATTAGACTTTATATATTGAATAAAATCATCTAATTGTAGTGATACAATATTAATTACCAGAAAATCGAAAAAATCTATCAGTGACAATTTTATTATCGACTTTTCATTTTGATCTTCTATATTTTCAAGCCTTACTGTTTTTGCATTAAAATATGTTACTTTTTTGTATAGCGAAAACGCTTTTACAATCATGTCTCTTTCCATTTTAGCCATTGGCATCTTTAATGATGAGTCTACTGTTTTGTATACAAGCTCTTTAGTAATATCGTATTTATATACACTCATATTATTAAACACTCCGTCGCATCCATATTCTCTAATATTATATACGCCTGCACCAAAAATCTTTACCAATCCTCCACATTTCAGAAAGGACAGGACATTCTTTCATGCCTTGTCCTTTTTCTTGGTATTAAGGCTCAATTTCCAGTTTTATAACAATATCCTCCGTTTTATGGCTGCACAGAGAAGGCAGCCGTCAGAAAGTAATTTGCAAACACGCTCTAGTGTAGCATAGAATCTCCGGAAAAGGAAGGGGCAGTTTGAAAAATACGGGAAAGACTCTGTTGACAAAAACAGATTGATATGATATGATTTTGATATCAAAAAGATAGGAGACATTGAGTGATGAAAGAGATTGTACTAAAGGGAAGAAAGAACGGGATGCTGGTGCTGCTTCTTGTGATACTGGCATATATCCTGGCATTGGCGGGAGTGATAGGGGGAAGCTTTATGGTGGAGGCGGGCGGGAGTCCGGCGCTGCTCATTGGCGGCATTCTGGTGATTCTGGTGGCGTGGATTCCTCTGATGGGATTAAAGGTATTAAAGCCGCAGGAGGCGCTGGTTCTGACGCTGTTTGGCAAGTATATAGGCACTCTCAGAGGGGACGGATTTTATTTTGTAAATCCCTTTTGCATCAGCGTAAACCCGGCGGCGAAGACCCAGCTGAATCAGAGCGGTGACGTGAAGACCCATTCCGTGAGGGCCGTCTTCACCGGCGCGGAAGGCATATCCATGTCCTCAGATATGGTCAGTAAGAAACTGTCGATGAAGATCATGACGCTCAATAATAACAAGCAGAAGATCAATGACTGCCTGGGTAATCCGGTGGAGATCGGCATCGCTGTGACCTGGAAGATCGTGGATACGGCCAAGGCTGTCTTTAATGTGGATAATTACAAGGAGTTTCTGTCCTTACAGTGCGACAGTGCCCTGCGCAACATAGTACGTCTCTACCCCTACGATGTGGCTCCCAATGTGGATACCACCGGGGATGGGGTTGCGGATGAGGGAAGCCTGAGAGGCTCCAGCGAAGTGGTGGCGGCCCGGATCCGCGAGGAGATTCAGAAACGAGTAAATGAGGCCGGGATCGAGATAGTGGAGGCCCGTATCACCTATCTCGCCTATGCGACGGAGATCGCCGCCGTCATGCTGCAGCGCCAGCAGGCTTCCGCGATTATTGATGCCAGAAAGATGATCGTGGACGGAGCGGTAGGCATGGTGGAGATGGCTCTGGAGCGCCTGAATGAACATAATGTGGTGACGTTGGATGAAGAGCGCAAGGCTGCCATGGTGTCAAACCTTTTAGTGGTCCTCTGCGGCAATCACGACGCCCAGCCCGTGGTGAACTCGGGAAGCCTGTATTAGTATGGCTGATAACCAGAAAAAAGCAGATGCCCAGAAGAAGCAGGTGCCGCTGCGCTTGTCCGCGAAGCTTTACAATGCGATTGCAGCCTGGGCTGAGGATGATTTCCGGTCGGTAAACGGGCAGATCGAGTATCTTCTGACCGAGTGTGTCAGGCAGAGAAAGAAGAACGGGAAATATGTATCGGAGGAGTTGGATATCCCTCCCAATCTGGATATCTGAAGCGCCGGCATACCGGCGTCTGAAATCTTCGGGCAGCCGCCCTTTCGGTCGAGAGACCGGGAGAGCGGCTGTCTGTGCGTTCAGATTTTTTTCTCCTGTCCCATCGTTCGACAGTCTTTTAGACCACTCTTATCTATAATCGGTACTATGTTCCAAGACAGATCTCACCAACCGGAAGCGAACAGAGGTGAACATGGGTCCCGTACTCTACATAGACATTTTTTTTCTGGTCAACTGGATGATGGACTCAGCTCTTCTGTTCGTGACCGGCCGGATGCTGAAACGCCGGATCCGTCCGGCACGTCTGAGCGTGGCGGCAGCCGCGGGGGCCCTCTGGGCGTGCCTGTGTGCGGCTGCCTCGTTTTATGGCCGGGGGATGTATGTCCTGACCCTGGGGCCGGCGGCCGCGCTGATGGTGTGGATGGCCTATCCCTCTAAGGGCGGGCGGCAGCTATTGCGTTCCTGGCTGCACCTGTATCTGGCGGCGGTAATCCTGGGAGGGACGCTCCACCTGGCTTTAGAGAGTACGGCCTTCGGGCATTTTCTGCGGCTGTGGCTGACAGGCAGCAAAAGAGGGGCGGTCTCCGTGTGGCTTCTGGCCCTTGCCGCCGGCGGGTGGATGGCGGCGGCGGAGTGCGCTCTGCGTCTGAGAGAGGCGGGGAGAAGCCGGGAGATGATTTGGGATGTGACCCTGTATTACAGGGGAAGACAGCTGACAGTGGCCGCGCTGTGGGACAGCGGAAATCAGCTCTGTGATCCGTTTACGGGAAGGGCGGTACATATCCTGGAACTTTCTGCCTGCAGGGATTTGCTGGGGGAGGAAGCCTGCCAAAGGATCGCCGCGCTGGCCCGGGGCCGTCCCGCGGAACCGGGGACCGGACCGGCCAGCGTCCGCCTGATACCCTGCCGCAGCCTGGGGAATGCCCATGGTCTGCTGCCGGTGATGGAACTGGACCGTATGACCGGCGTCCACACCGAGAGGACAGAGAGTCCTCTGGTGGGATTTTGCCTGACATCGCTGTCAAGTGACGCAAGCTACCGGATGCTGCTGCATTCACAGGCGGACAAGAAGAGGAGGAACCCAGATGATCATTAAAGTTTCAGTACCAGGGCAATTTAAATTCAGAATATTGCCTACCATGCGCAACTGTCTGTTTGCCGGTCAGAACGAGGTACACTATATCGGCGGCAGCGACATCCTGCCATCGCCGTTGGAGCCGGAGGAGGAGGCCGTGTATCTTCGCCTTCTGGGAGAGGGAGACGAGGAGGCAAGGGCTGTTCTGATCGAGAGAAACCTGCGCCTGGTAGTTTACATAGCCAAGAAGTTTGACAATACGGGCATCGGTGTGGAGGATCTGATCTCCATCGGCACCATCGGCCTGATCAAGGCGATCAATACCTTTAATCCGGTGAAAAATATCAAGCTGGCCACCTATGCGTCCCGCTGTATCGAGAATGAGATTCTGATGTATCTGCGCCGCAGCAGTAAGACCAGGGTGGAGGTATCCATCGACGAACCGCTCAATGTGGACTGGGACGGCAACGAGCTGCTCCTGTCGGATATCCTGGGAACTGACGGCGACGTCATCGGGCAGGATATCGAGGACGAGGCAGAGAAGGAGATGCTCAAACTGGCCATCGACCGTCTCGATGAGCGGGAAAAAAAAATCGTGGAACTGCGTTTCGGACTGAATAAAGAGGATGGGGAGGAGATGACACAGAAGGAGGTGGCAGACCTTTTAGGGATTTCCCAGTCTTATATTTCCCGGCTGGAAAAAAAGATCATGAAACGGCTGCGGCGGGAAATCGTTAAGTTTGGCTGAGAAAGCGGACACTTGACATTCTCTTTCAAACCTTCTATAATTTAATGAAACGGATTTTCGATGGGAATACAAGGCTTGTCAAGGCCCAAATCTGCATAAAACACAGGTAAAAATCCCCTGCATTTTTGCTGTATAAACCGCTTCAAAACCGTGCATGATTTGATTACAAGATGATGCGCGGAGGTAGTTGGCATGGCAGTATACAAGGTGGAAATATGCGGGGTAAACACGGCGTCTTTGCCGGTGTTAAACGAGACGGAGAAGACGGAACTGTTTCGCCGGATACAAAAAGGAGACGCGCAGGCCAGGGAGCTCTATATCAAAGGAAACCTTCGCCTGGTGCTCAGCGTGATACAGCGGTTTTCGGGCGGCAATGAAAACCTGGACGATCTGTTTCAGATCGGCTGTATCGGTCTGATGAAGGCGATTGATAATTTTCAGCCGGATGTCTATGATGTAAAATTTTCCACCTATGCGGTTCCTATGATTGTGGGGGAAGTTAAGCGTTACCTGAGAGATTCCGTCAGCAGCGTCCGGGTCAGCCGCTCTCTGCGGGATACGGCCTATAAAGCGATTTATGCCAAGGAAAATCTCATGAAGAAAAACTGCAAGGAGCCCACGCTCAATGAAATCGCCGATGAGGTGGGAATCACCAGGGAGGAGATCGTCTTTGCCATGGATGCGATCCAGAGCCCGGTGAGCCTGTACGATCCGGTCTACACGGAGGGCGGAGATACGCTGTATGTGATGGACCAGATCAGCGATAAGAAGAACCGGGAAGAGAACTGGGTGGAAGAGATCGCCTTAAAGGAGGCCATAGACCGGCTGCCGGACCGGGAGCAGAATATCATCCATATGCGGTTTTTCGACGGAAAAACGCAGATGGAGGTGGCAGACGAGATCGGAATCAGTCAGGCTCAGGTCAGCCGTCTGGAAAAGAACGCTTTAAAGAGCATGAGGAATTATCTGGGCAGCTGAAGGGCCGGCCGGTGAGGTACAGACAGAGGAAGACGAAAGATGATTTTCAGAAAGACGCAAAAGAGTGACCGGGAGCAGGTGGTAAGCCTGTGGCAGCAGGCCCGGGAGTATTTTAAGGAACAAAGGATCGATCAGTGGCAGGACGGCTATCCTGACATAGAGACTCTTAAGGAGGACATAAGGAGCGGAGAGAGTTATGTGCTGGAGGACTCCCACACCGGCCGTATCCTGGCCACAGCCTATATCAGCCTGGCTCCGGAGCCGGACTACCGGGAGATATTTGAAGGCAGCTGGCAGTGGGAATATCCCTACGGCGTGGTACACCGGGTGGCGGTGTCTCCGGATCATAAGGGGCAGGGACTGGCAGGAATCCTTATATCCCATGCCCGGGACATGTGCCGTGAGCGGGGCGCAGGCAGCTTAAGAATCGATACCCACGAGGATAACCGTTCCATGCAGCGTATGCTGGAGAAAAACGGTTTTACCCGCCGGGGCGTGATTTATCTGGGCCGGGACGGAGCCAGAAGGATCGCCTTTGAAGGCCGGGTATAGTCAGTTACGATACAAAGGAGAAAATTATGGCGGTATTTTATCTGGTAATCAGCTTTCTTACATCCCTGGTGGGAGCGATCTGCGGAATCGGCGGAGGCGTAATCATCAAGCCGACACTGGACTTTTTAGCCCTGGCGGACGCGGCCACGATCAGTTTCCTGTCCGGCTGTACCGTACTGGCCATGAGCGCCTACAATGTGATCTGCGGAGCGTCGGATAAGGAAAACAGCGTTGATTACGGTACGGCCACCCCTCTGGCGCTGGGAGCCTGCGTGGGCGGTGTGGCAGGGAAGCAGCTCTTCTCATTCATCAAAGAATCGGCAGTCGATCCGGCCTTTGTGGGAAAGGTGCAGGCCTTTTGCCTGATGTGTGTGACCATAGGTACGCTGATATACATGGTGTACCGGGCCAGAATCCGCACAAGGCAGGTCAAAGGAGTCATGGCCTGTGTGATCATTGGTCTGGTTCTGGGAGTGATGTCCAGCTTTTTGGGGATCGGAGGAGGTCCGATCAATCTGGTGGTGTTTTACTACTTTTTCAGTATGGATACCAAGACGGCGGCCCAGAACAGTCTGTACACGATTCTGTTCAGCCAGCTGGCGTCGTTTATCACGACGCTTTTGACCCATACGGTGCCGGCTTTCGATCCCCTGGCACTGGGGCTGATGATAGCAGGAGGAATCACGGGAGGTATGGCCGGGCGTGTCTGCAACAAGAAGATGAGTACGGAGATGGTGGATAAACTGTTTATGGTGCTGATGGTGGTGATTATCGGAATCAGCGCATTTAATACGGTTCGCTAATTGATCGTAAATCTTTAGGAATTGTTAAAGACTTTGAAACACAGATACGATATACTGGTGATACATGCTCCGGAGCAGATGACAGCTCCGGACCGTGGGGAACCGTATATCGTTTTTTGAGTTATGGAGGAAAGATGGATACCACGAAGAATGTCCTGATTGTGGATGATGAGGCCGATCTGGCCGATTTGATTGAGTTTTATCTCAAAAGTGACGGCTATCAGGTGTTTAAATACTATAACGGACAAAATGCGCTTGACTGTGTGGATACCACGAGGATTGATCTGGCGCTTTTGGATGTGATGCTTCCGGATATCGACGGATTTGAGCTGTGCCGCCGGATTCGGAAGGATCACTCTTTTCCGATTATCATGCTGACGGCCAGGGAGGAGGAGTTAGACAAGGTCACCGGCCTGACGATCGGGGCGGACGACTATATCACGAAACCCTTCCGCCCGTTGGAGGTCATGGCGAGAGTGAAGGCACAGCTGCGCCGTTACACCCGGTATAATACGGGGAATATCAGGGAGACGGAAGAGGGAAAGGTCATTCAGATCTCAGGTCTCTTCATAGACCGGACCAATCACGAATGCTTTCTGAACGATAAGAAGCTGTCTCTGACTCCCACGGAATTCGAGATCCTCTGGACGCTGTGCAGTCATCGGGGACAGGTGGTCAGTGCGGAGAAGATGTTTGCGGAGATCTGGGGGGAGAAATATTATTCCAATTCCAGCAGCACCATCATGGTACATATCCGGCATCTGCGGGAAAAAATGGGGGAGGACGCAGAGCATCCGAAATACATAAAGACTGTCTGGGGAGTGGGGTACAGGATTGGGTAAGCAGTATTTCAGGGAATTCCGGCATAAGATCTTTCGCCTGCACATGGCGGCTGCGCTGATCTGCGCCGTGGCGGTGCTGCTGCTTTTGTTTTTTGTGGACAGCCTGTTTAACGGCGTCATCATCGACACGGTGGAGAAGCACTGGGGTCTGGAGGCAGCCACCTGGGTCATGCGCCATGAGACCGGCTTTGTCATTGCGTTTATCGGGTTGGTGATCTTTGCCAGCTTCTTTGCCATCGAGAGCTTTCTGTTAGCGAAGATGGACCGGATTTTCCGCAATATCGGAACCCTGTTTCAGGAGGATGACAGCTTTCTGACGCTGGATGAGGACTTTGCGCTTTTGGAACAGGATCTGAACCGGCTCAAACAGGAGCGTATGAAAAGCGAACAGATGATGCGGCAGGATACGAGAAAGAGATTTGACATCATCACTTATCTGGCCCATGACATCAAGACGCCTTTGGCCTCGGTCATCGGATATCTGTGTCTGCTGGACGAGACAGAGAGTCTGCCGGAGCCGGTGCAAAAGAAATATATTTCCCTGACACTTAAGAAGGCGTACCGGCTGGAGAATCTGGTCAATGAGTTTTTTGAATTAACGCGCTTTAATCTGGGGAAGGTGCCTTTGTCGAAACAATCGGTGTGCCTGTCTTACATGATGGAGCAGCTGGCGGATGAGTTTTATCCCATGGCGGAGGCCAGCAAAAGGACGATTCGGGTGGACGTGCCCAGGGAGCTGTTTATCTGTGCCGACGCGGATAAGATTGCCAGGGTCTTTAACAATATCCTGAAAAATGCGATTGCTTATGGAGATAAGAACACGGAGATTTCCATAGAAGCCAGGGCCTGTGAGAACAGTCCCGGAAAAATGACAGGGCAGGAGGCGGCGCCGGTTCCGGGGGTGGAGATCCGGATCTGTAACAGAGGGCAGGAGATACCCGGGGAGCAGCTGGAGAGGATATTTGAGCAGTTTTATCGTCTGGACCATTCGCGAAACAGCGACACCGGCGGTTCCGGTCTGGGGCTGGCCATCGCAAAGGAGATCGTGAAGGAACACGGAGGGAGAATCTGGGCAGACAGCGATGGAGGCGCCACAGTCTTCAGCGTGTGGCTGCCGGATCCGGCACAGGGGACGAAAGCAGAAGACGGCCATGAGCTCCCTGTCATACCCTGAGAATACGGCAAGAGGAAGAGAGGGAAACAAGGAAATGGGACAGCCGGCAAATCAGAGAAGAAGGATGGAAGGAGGCCGCCGGGCAGAGACAAACAGACCGGTCCGGAGAGCGGCAGGACCGGACAGCGATATGTATCGGAAACGGCCCCGGAGCCGGGAGGAGGAGACTGGGAGGCGAAGCGATTCAAAAAGACAATACGATCCCGGCTATGACAGGGCCAGGAGGCGGAGAAGGCAGCTGCAAAGAAAAAGGAGAAACCGCCGGATTCTTCTTCTGGTGATGATGATGGCAGGACTTATTTTTCTGGTTCCGCGGATCACGGTTTTTGTGCTGGATCTGAGCAGCGGCCTGAGATCCTGGCTGACCGCATCGGCCACGGAGAAAACAGATGAGGGACCGGATGCCCACGGGGACTGGCAGAGCCGGGAGACCGTGGCGGCGGATCAGGTGGCGGCCCTGCCCCAGGGGAATGCCGGCGCACTTTTGCTAGACCAGCTTCGGCAGCAGTATGGAGGGAACCCGGCGGCGGCGGATATCCTGGCACATCCGGAGAATTACCCCGACGACCTTCTGGCTCTTTTGTTAAAGCGCCCGGAGACTCTTGATTTTGTCAGAAACTATCCGCAGAAGAAAAATGTAAAAGAACAGGTAGACCTGAGCGGTGAGATCGGGGAAGGGATCGTGCCCCGGCTGTATCAGTGGGACGGCCGGTGGGGATACGACCGTTACGGAGACAGCATCGTGGCTCTCTCCGGCTGCGGTCCCACCTGCCTGTCCATGGTGGCCCTGGGACTGACGAAGGACACCTCGGCAGATCCGGGCACGGTGGCGGCGCTCAGCGAGAAAAACGGGTATGTGACAGAGGTGGGGACCTCCTGGGATCTGATGACTCTGGGGGCAAAGCAGCTGGGGCTTTCCGGCGTCGAGCTTCCCCTGGACGAGGGCCGTATGGCACAGGCGCTTTCGGAGGGCTGCCCGATTATCTGCAGTATGCGCCCGGGAGATTTTACCGATACCGGCCATTTCATCGTGCTGACGGGATACGAAGAGGGAGCCTTTACGGTCAACGACCCCAACAGCATTGATAACAGCGAGAAGAGATGGACCTACGATGAGATACAGGGACAGATCAAAAATCTGTGGGCGTACTCCTGCGCAAAGTGACGGTTTTTCTGAAAGCGGCCGGCAGCCGGATACAATCTCCGGTCCGGATTTGTAAAATTTCAGGTTGACAGCGGAAAAAACCTGCGGTATAATCGGGAATCATAGAAACAGCAAACGCGGTGAAGAGAAGAGTACGTCATAAACAAAGTCCCAGAGAGCTTCGTATGGTGAGAGGAAGCACGGCGGTTATGGCAGAAGATGGTCTCGGAGCAGCGCAGCCGACTGCCGGACGGGATAGGCTGCGATGGGAGTGCCCATTACAGCACAAAAGTATCGGACTCTGTCCCGTACTTGATGAGGTCTGTCCCGTGAGGGACAGGCGAACAAAGGTGGTATCACGAAGCGATTTGGCTCTCGTCCTTTTACAGGACGGGAGTTTTTTTGCGCGCAGACAATGAGCAGTGCGCCGGCCAATTGAAACGGCACAAAACCATTGAGAGGAAAAGGATAGCATGGGCAGTGAGAAAGAGATCATCCGTATCGAGGATCTGAACAAGACCTTTCATACGAAGGACGCAGATGTGACAGCGCTGGATCAGGTGAATCTGGCGATCCGTGAGGGAGAGATATTTGGCATCATCGGCCTCAGCGGAGCCGGGAAGAGCACGCTGGTGCGCTGCATGAATCTGTTAGAAAAGCCCACCCGGGGCCATGTATACTTTGACGGAAAGGATCTGGGCGGCCTGAGCGCAAAGGAATTAAACGAAGAGCGCCATTCCATTGGTATGATTTTTCAGAGCTTTAATCTGCTGATGCAGAGGACCGCACTGCAAAATATCTGTTTTCCGTTGGAGCTGACCGGTACGCCCAAAGCGAAAGCCAGGGAGAGAGCCAGAGAGCTCTTGCAGATCGTCAGTCTGGAGGATAAGGAAAACGCCTATCCCGCTCAGCTCTCCGGCGGTCAGAAGCAGAGAGTGGCCATCGCCAGAGCCCTGGCCACGAATCCGAAGGTCCTGCTGTGCGACGAAGCCACCAGCGCACTGGATCCGAACACGACCCGGGCGATTCTGGCCCTGTTAAAAGATATTAACAGAAAGCTGGGAGTGACCATAGTGGTAATCACCCATGAGATGAGCGTCATCGAAGAGATCTGCGGCCGGGTGGCGATCATCGACCAGAGCCATATCGTGGAGATGGGGAAGGTGGAAGATATCTTTGTGAAGCCCCAGTCCCGCATCGCCAGACAGCTGCTCTTCCCCGGCGGCAGGAAAGAATTCAAATTCGGAAAGGACGGGCGGTTCCTGCGCATTGTCTTCGACGGGATGTCCTCCTATGAGCCGGTGATCTCCGGCATGGTACTGGAATGCGGATATCCGGTGAATATCATGTTTGCCGACACCAGAGATATCGACGGAAAGGCCATGGGACAGATCATTCTGGCCCTTCCGGACGACGAGAGAGCCGTTCATCGCATGTATGCCTATCTGAATACCCATAAGGTTCGTTTTGAGGAGGTGAAAGAACTGTGAGACCGGAATTGTTTCAGTTGATTTTACCCAGCACCTGGGAGAGCTTATATATGACGCTGCTATCCGCCGCGTTAGCCTATGTGGTGGGACTGCCTTTGGGTATTTTGCTGGTGGTGACGGATAAAAACGGGATTCGCCCCATACCGGCGCTCAACGCGGCATTGGGAACGATCGTAAATCTGCTGCGCTCCGTGCCGTTTCTGATCCTGTTCATCGCCCTGCGGGGAGTGACCAGCGCTGTCGTAGGCCGGGCCTACGGAGCCAGGGCAGTCATCGTGGCCCTGTTTGTGGCCGCGGCTCCCTTCATCGCCAGGATGGTGGAATCCTCCTTAAAGGAGGTGGACCCCGGAGTCGTCGAGGCCTCCCAGTCCATGGGAGCCAGTACCATGCAGATCATTATGAAGGTACTCCTGCCCGAGGCCAGAGCCTCTCTGTTAGTGGGAGCGGCGATTTCCATTACGACGATCCTGGGCTATTCGGCCATGGCAGGCATCGTAGGAGGAGGCGGCCTGGGCGCCGTGGCGATCAATTACGGGTATTACCGCGGAGAAGATACCATCATGTGGGTGATGATTATCATCCTGGTGGCGATCGTCCAGGTGTTCCAGGAAGTGGGAATGCGTCTGTCCCGTCTGGTGGATAAGAGAATTCGATAGCAGAGACTTTGGTCTTTTCTATAACAAAACATTTCAGAGGAGGATATTATATTATGAAGAAACTCACAGCATTGTTTCTGGTACTGGCTCTGTCGGCTGGCTTTTTAGGCGGCTGCGGGCAAAAGGATGGCGCCGAGGATAAGGTCATCCGTGTGGGTGCCAGCGTGACTCCCCATGCGGAGATTCTGAAGGCCGTGGAAGAGGTACTGAAGGAAGAGGGCTATACCCTGGAGATCGTGGAATTTACCGATTATGTGCAGCCGAATCTGAACGTGGAGAGCGGAGATCTGGATGCGAATTATTTCCAGCATCAGAAATATCTGGGGCAGTTCAATGAGGAGAACGGTACTCATCTGGTGGGAGTGGCTGACGTCCACTATGAGCCTCTGGGCGTATATCCCGGTAAGACGTCTTCTCTGGATGCGCTGCCGGACGGCGCTTCGGTGGCGGTTCCCAATGACACCACCAATGAGGCGAGAGCACTGTTGCTTTTGCAGGAGCTGGGACTGATCGAGCTGCCGGAGGATGTGGGGGTGGAGGCCACCGTGATCGACATTATCTCCAATCCAAAGAATCTTCAGTTTGTGGAGATGGAAGCGGCCCAGGTTCCCAAGGTGCTCTCCGATGTGGATATCGCCGTGGTCAACGGAAACTACGCGATCCAGGAGGGATTAAATGCCAGCAGCGATGCCCTGGCGATAGAAGACAAGGATTCGGATGTGATCCGCAGCTACTATGTCAATGTCCTGGCAGTCAAGGAGGGCAATGAAGACAACGAGGCGGTGAAGGCTCTCATAAAGGCGATGACCAGCGATACGGTGAGAGACTTTATCAATGAAAAATATGACGGCGCTGTGGTTCCGGTGTTTTAAGGGAGAGCAGCAGGAAAGCAGAAAACGGACCGGATCGACCCAATAAAAATCCGGCTGGCGAAAGGGAAGCGTTTTGTTCCCTGCGTCAGCCGGATTTTCTGTCCGGACGAATGCCGCGCCGTCAGGCGCGTTTGCGGTATTACAGGTTTTTGATCAGCTTGTCATAAGTCCGCTTCAGCAAAAGGACGCACAGAGTCGTGGAGAACAGCTCGGCGATGGGGAAGGAAAACCATACGGCGTCAAGCCCCAGCGTCGTGGCAAAGAGGTAGGCCACCGGCAGGATCACGAAAATCTGGCGTACCAGAGAGGTGAGGAGACTGTACATTCCCTTTCCCAGAGCCTGGAAGGCGGCAGAGGCGATGATGCAGAAGCCGGCGAACAGAAAGCTCAGACTGATGATCCGCAGAGCCGGAACACCGATGGCCGCCATATCGGCAGCGCTGTCGTCGGCACTGAACAGGGATAAAAGAGGCCCCGGGATGAGCTGGAAGAGCAAAAGGCCTATCAGCATGACCCCCACGGCGATGACACAGCCGGTCTTGATGGTTTGAATGATTCTCTCCTTCTTGCGGGCTCCGTAATTGTAGGCGATGATAGGGATCAGGCCGTTATTCAGGCCGAAGATCGGCATAAATATAAAGCTCTGCAGCTTGAAATAAGCTCCGAATACGCTGACGGCAGTGGAAGTAAACATAAGGAGAATCCGGTTCATACCATAGGTCATGACGGAGCCGATGGACTGCATGATGATGGAGGGCAGCCCTACGCTGTAGATGGCCCCTATGGTAGGCAGATGCGGGCGGAACCCTTTGAAGGACAGGTTCAGATCCCTGTTTTTCGTCAGATTAAAATAGAGTCCCACACACATGCCGACGATCTGTCCGATGACCGTGGCGATGGCGGCGCCGGCCACCTCCAGACGGGGGAGGCCAAACAGGCCGAAGATCAGGATCGGGTCCAGGACGATATTGGTCACGGCTCCGGCTGTCTGGGCAATCATGGAATAGATCGTGATGCCGGTGGCCTGCAAAAGCCGTTCGAGAGTCATGGCAAAAAACAGGCCGAAGGAGAAAACCGTCACGTAGAACATATAGTCGTTGCCGTATTTGATGATTTGAGGGATATCGGTCTGGCTGGTAAAATACAGGTTTGAGAAAAACAGACCGAATATGGCGAACAACAGGTAGCTGAGAAAGATGACAAACAGACCGTTTAAGGCTGTCCGGTTGGCCTCCTTATACTTTTTTTCGCCCAGAGACTTGGACAGGTATGAATTAATTCCCACGCCGGTTCCGGCTCCCACGGCGATCATCAGGTTCTGGACGGGAAAGGCTAAGGATACGGCGGTCAGCGCGTCCTGGGATACCCGGACGACGAAGACGCTGTCCACCACGTTATACAGAGCCTGTACCAGCATGGAGATAATCATGGGAAGCGACATATTAATGATAAGCTTATTGACCGGCATAACGCCCATCTTGTTTTCCGCGGGTGCGCTTGTTGGTTGTGACATGGCAGTTCCTCCTGTAGTATGGTAAAAATGTCAGAGTGATCAGAAAGACTCAAGGGCGGTGAGCAGATGATCCACCGCTTCGCCGGTGGTGGCCCAGGAGGTCACCAGGCGGATGCAGGTATGCTCCTCATCCACAGGCCCCCAGATTTCAAAGGCGAAATCGCGGCGCAGGCAGGGTAACGCATGGTTTGGCAGGACAGGGAAGAGCTGATTGGTGGGAGAGTCCACCATCAGGGGAATTCCCAGGTCCATGAGCCCCTGGCGAAGTCTTGCGGCCTGCTGCCCGGCCGCCTCGGCCAGCCGGAGATAGAGACCGTCCGTAAACAGAGTGTCGAAATTCAGACCCAGCAGGAAGCCCTTGGCCATCATGGCGCCCCGGTGTTTCATCTCATAGCGGAAATCTTCGGCTAACTCCGGGCGGGAGATCACGAGGGCTTCTCCCAGCAAAGCTCCGTTTTTGGTGCCGCCGATGTAGAAGATATCGCAGAGGCGGGGGAGATCACTCAGAGACAGATCGTTGCAGGACGCGCAGAGAGCCGCTCCCAGCCGGGCTCCGTCCAGATACAGAATCAGCTCCCTCTGACGGCACAGGGCATAGATGGCCGTCAGCTCCGCTTTGGTGTAGACGGTTCCCAGCTCAGTGGAGTCGGAGATATAGACCAGACGCGGTTTTACCATATGTTCGTCGGTATGGGAAGCGAGGAGCGCCAGAATCATTTCCGGAGTCAGCTTTCCGTCTGAACTGGCGGCGGTCAGTACCTTATGTCCGGTGCCCTCGATGGCGCCGGTCTCGTGGACATTGATGTGTCCGGTTTCGGCAGCGATCACAGCCTCGAAAGGTCTGAGGACGGAGGCGATGACCGTGAGATTCGTCTGGGTGCCGCCGGTGAGAAAGTGTATGGAGGCTTCGGGACAGGCGATGGCCCGGCGGATTTTGGCGGCGGCGCTCTCGCAGAGGCGGTCGGCGCCATAGCCGCGGAACGCCTCGTTTCCCAGGAGGCTCAGCCGTTCTGTAATGGAGGGATGACAGCATTCGCTGTAATCGTTTTGGAAGGAATACATGGAACTCACCTCTTTCTGCTTGATAAGACAGAGGTTCCTTTCATCCGGACCTCTGAACAAGAGTCTAGTATAAATGGAAAAAAAATGATTGGCAACCATTGTTTATTTATTCACATGAAAAAACAGGGAAAGGTGTTGAAGAAACCGGAAGAATATTATATAGTAAATACGGAACCTTACAATGATCTGGTAGAAAGACGAGGAGAAAAACCAATGGGCTACAAATCCGACATTGAAATCGCACAGGAGACGGTAATGGAACCGATCGGGCGCATCGCTGCTGCGGCCGGGATCGAGGAGCGCTATGTGGAGCAGTATGGCAGGTATAAGGCCAAGATCGATTATAACCTGTTAAAAGAAAGCAAAGCTGCGGATGGCAGGCTGATTCTGGTGACGGCGATTACTCCTACGCCGGCGGGTGAGGGGAAGACAACCACGACAGTGGGGCTGGCCGATGGGATGAAGCGGATCGGCAAAAACGTGGTGGTGGCTCTGCGGGAGCCTTCGCTGGGACCTGTCTTTGGAGTGAAGGGCGGGGCAGCCGGAGGCGGTTATGCCCAGGTGGTTCCCATGGAAGATATCAATCTGCATTTTACCGGCGATATGCATGCCATCGGCGCCGCCAATAATCTGTTGGCCGCCATGCTGGATAATCATATTTATCAGGGAAACCGCCTGAATATCGACCCCCGCCGCATTACATGGAGGCGCTGCGTGGATATGAATGACCGTCAGCTGCGGTTTGTGACGGATGGGCTGGGAGGCCGCGTCAACGGGGTTCCCAGAGAGGACGGCTATGATATCACGGTAGCCTCGGAGATCATGGCAGTCCTGTGTCTGGCCTCCGACATCACGGATCTGAAGGAGCGTCTGGGCCGTATCATCGTGGGATATACCTATGAGGAGGAGCCGGTGACGGCGGGGGATCTGAACGCCGCCGGAGCCATGACGGCTCTTTTGAAGGATGCTCTGAAACCGAATCTGGTTCAGACGCTGGAGCACACGCCGGCCATTGTTCACGGCGGTCCCTTTGCCAATATCGCCCATGGCTGCAATTCGGTCATGGCTACCCGCATGGCCTTAAAGCTGGGGGACTATGTGGTGACGGAGGCAGGCTTCGGCGCGGATCTGGGGGCGGAAAAGTTTCTGGACATCAAGTGCCGTATGGCGGGGCTCACGCCGTCGGCCGTGGTGGTGGTGGCCACGGTCCGGGCGCTTAAGCTGCACGGAGGCGTGCCGAAGACCGAGCTGAATACGGAAAATCTGGATGCCCTGTTAAAGGGACTCCCGAATCTTTTACAGCATGTCTCGAATATCCGGGACGTCTATCACCTGCCCTGCGTGGTGGCCATCAATGCCTTCCCCACCGACACGAAGGCAGAGCTTTCCCTGGTGGAAGAAAAGTGTCATGAGCTGGGGGTAAATGTGGCGCTGTCCGAGGTGTGGGCCAAGGGCGGCGAGGGCGGCGAGGCACTGGCGCGGGAAGTGGTGCGCCTGTGTGAAGAGCCCTCCGGATTTACGCCCAGCTACGGGCTGGAGCTCTCCATCGAGGAGAAGCTGGATGCGATCGTAAAGCGGATCTATCACGGCGACGGCGTGGCGCTGACACCGGCAGCGAAGAAGCAGGCGGCGAAGCTGGCCGGTCTGGGCTTTGACAAATGCCCGATCTGCGTGGCCAAGACACAGTACAGCTTCTCGGATAACGCAGCTCTTCTGGGCGCGCCGAAGGGATTTACGGTGACGGTGCGCAATCTGAAGGTGTCGGCCGGGGCCGGATTTATTGTGGCATTGACCGGTGATATTATGACCATGCCGGGACTTCCGAAGGCTCCGGCCGCCGAGAAGATCGATGTGGATGAAAACGGCAGGATCAGCGGACTGTTTTAGGAAAGGGTATGGGAATAATGGATCAGACTGCTTTTGCAAAGATATCGTGTGAGGAATTCTGCCGTGTCCTGGCATCGAAGGAGCCGGCGCCGGGGGGCGGCGGCGCCAGCGCTCTCGCAGGGGCGCTGGCCGTATCGCTGGGAAACATGGTGGGCAACCTGACGGTGGGAAAGAAAAAATATGCGGCGTATGAGGAGGAGATCACAGAGGCCAATGAAAGAGCCGGCCGCCTGCGTCTTCGCTTTCTGGAGCTGATCCAGGAGGACGGCGATAGCTTTGCTCCGCTGGCGGCGGTATACCGTCTGCCGTCGGGAACCGATGAGGAGAAGGCAGAGAAGAACAGACGGCTTCAGAGAGCCCTTTTTGATGCCTGTATCGTACCGGAGCAGATTATGGACTGCTGCATGGAGACGCTGGACCTGGTTGATATCTATGAAAAAAAGGGCTCGGTCATGGCAGTCAGCGATGCGGCGGCGGCGGCTCTTTTAGGTAAGGGCGCTCTGATGGCGGCGGCTTTGAATCTGCGGATCAACGCCCGTTCCATGGAAGACAGAGAGAGGGCGAAGGAGATTCTTGACCGGATGGAGGCGAAGCTGGTAACGGGAGAGGCGCTGGCAGACGAGATCTATCGGAGAGCTTTGGAAAAGCTGTAAATTAGCCGGAGGCAAAGATAATTATGACACAGTTATTAAAGGGAGCGCCTGTGGCGGCAGCCCTCAGAGAAAAGACGGAAAAACAGGTACAGGATCTGAAAGAAGCCGGTGTGATCCCCACTCTGGCGATCCTTCGCGTGGGGGAGAGGCCGGATGATATTTCCTATGAAAACGGAGCCTGCCGCAGAGCGGAGGCAGCGGGCGTGGCGGCGCTTACGTTTACGCTTTCACAGAACGCCCCGCAGCAGGAGCTGGCCGATACGATCATGATGGTAAACGAAGATCCGCGGATCCACGGAGTTCTTCTTCTGCGTCCCCTTCCCAAATATATGGATGAGGAGCGTCTGGTGAACCTTCTCTCTCCCCGGAAGGATGTGGACGGGATCACGGACGGCTCTCTGACCGGGGTTTTCACCGGAAAGAGGACGGGATTTGCGCCATGCACGGCCCAGGCCTGTATGGAAATTCTGGATTATTACGGGATCAGCTGCGGTGGGAAGAAGGCAGTGGTGACAGGGAGGAGCCTGGTGGTGGGCCGTCCTCTGGCCATGCTCCTGCTTCATCGGAATGCCACGGTGACTCTCTGCCATAGCCGGACGCAGGATCTGGCCGGTCAGATGCGGGAGGGGGATATCGTAATTGCGGCCGCCGGGCAGAGACAGATGTTTGGCCGGGAGTATTTAAACGAGGGTCAGACGGTGCTGGATGTGGGGATTCATTTTGATGATGAAGGGCGCATGTGCGGCGACGTGGTCATGGAAGAGGCCATGGATCGGGTGGCTGCATTGACGCCCGTACCGGGCGGCGTGGGAGCTGTGACGACGGCAGTGCTAATCAGCCATGTGGCGGAGGCGGCGAGAAGAAGCCTGGACCGGTAGCATATCTTTTTTAAATATCTCCCTTTTCGGAATTGTGTACCCATTGGAAAATGACTTATTAATATACATTGTAAATGGAAGATAAAGATTTTATAATTAAATATATAAACTGGAATTTCATAAAGGAGTGTGACTGCATGAAAAAGCTGATTTTTGGTTGTACCTTAATGCTATGTGGAATTATTGGCGGAACTGGTTGGCTGATCGCAAGCGCATTTATCATTCAGGAAGGAGCGTGGTCAACAGTTTTAAATGTATTTGATTTTGGTGGCATTGAATGTTATATTATTCTTTTTTTCTATGTTCTCGCCGTTATAGGAATAGTTGTCGCAGCCAAAGCCTTGAAGGAAGATAAGTAATTTCCAGTTTATAGAACTGTTAAATTGTCGAAGATTATGTAATCTGTGTAGAAATATACTTCATATTTCAAAATTTATACATCAGGAACACTTTTTCGAAAAGAGAGTTAAATATTTTGTAAATACGGGCTGAAAGCGAGGGTTTTACAGATAACCCTCACTTTCAGCCTGTTGCGTTTTAGTAAAACATGTGGTACTATTACCGCAAGAGACCCGTCTGATTCTTCCGGCCTGTGCCGGTATCCGTAATCAAGCTCTGCGGCAACATCTGTTTTGTTCTTTTCCGTGCATAATCTGACCGGAAATCCCATGAGTTTTATTTTATTATCAAGGAGGTACAAAAACGAAATACGCAATCAAAAGATATTGGAGAAGCTGGTTGAGCGCCGGTTTGATCCTGAGCATACTGTTTACCGGTATTTATACGCCGGTGACCGTGCTGGCCGGGGAGGAAGAGCCTGTCCGGCAGGAAGGGCAGGCGACGCCGGAGACAAAACCGCTCCCGGATGAAGGGCAGGCAGCGCCGGAGACGGAACCGGTCCCGGACGAGGAGCAGGCAATACCGGAGACAGAACCGGTCCCGGAAGAGGGGCAGGCAGCGCCGGAGACGGAACCGGTCCCGGACGAGGAACAGGCGGCGCCGGAGAAAACGTTGGCTCCCGATCCTCAGCCTCCCGCCGGCGAAGGAGGCGAGCTGGCGTTTTGCCGGGAGATCTTTGACGCCATGGCTTTGGAGGATCGGGATTTTTACTGGGTGATCTTCGCGCCGGCACTGAATGCACGGCTCAGTGAGGAAGAGTTCAGGCAGCTGGAGGACTATGTGAAGAAAAGCGTTTCGGTCTGGGAGCCGGAACGGTATCGGAGAGAAGTAGGCGGCGCTTATGGACCTGCGACAGCAAAACCGGACGCCGTGACAGAGAATGACGGCCTGACACGGTTTGCCGTAAGGGCAGGAAGCGGGACCTACCGGGCCACCAGCGGGCTGTATACGCTGGGGAACACGGTGAATCTGCCTGTTCTCAACCGAAACGGTATGGATGTGTGGAAGCTGCTTTTGGACGGCAATGATGTGTTTTGCCTGGATGTCCATCTGCGTGCCACATCGGGGAAGACCTATACCAGGACCGGCACGACGGACGACGGCGTGGTCCGTCAGGCGATTGCCTTCTACATGGCCAATCCCACCAGAGAGAATTATGAGTTTGCGCAGATGTACATCTGGTGCGGGGGCAGTGGAGCATCCTATGTGACGACGATATTTGACTATGCCCTTTCCAAGCATGATATGGCGGCCTACACGCCGGAGAAGCTTTCTTCCATGGATGACCTGGAGAAAAACGGGGCGCTTCTGGCCATGGACCGCCCCTATGCCCTGAGACTTGGCAGCTCATACCGGGCGATCACCTCGGCATCCGCCGCTGGGCTGGATACGGTATATGTTTTCAGGGGCCCGTCGGGCCATCAGCGCTTTGCGACTCTGTATGAAGGGGTCTACACGGAAGAACCGGGACCAGGGCCGGATCCGGAACCGGAGCCGGTGGAGCCGCAGTATGATGAGGTGTCGGCGACGGAGAATCGTCAGGCCAGCCGAAGCCATCAGGTGAAGATCGACAGAAAGTATGCACAAGTCACCGGAGAAAATCTGAAAGGTGTTGTCTTTGAGGTTTATGAGGACGGAGATAAAAAGGGAAGTATCATCACGGACAGGGAGGGAAAGGGAAGCCTGTCCTGGGAGGTGAGCGGCACGGGAAGCGCCACCGTGACAAAGCGCTATTGCAGCAATTACGATGACCTGGATGAAGAGACGAAGGCTTCGGTGGACACATACCGAAGTCGTGACGAAGCCTATAAGGCGGCTCAGCAGGAGGCGTCTTCCCAGGCTCAGGCTCAGGCAGACGCGGCGGCCGGGGCTGAGAGGAGCGTTACGGTGAAGGAGAGCACGGCGCCGCCGGGGTTTCAGCTCACCGGGGAATCGGAACAGTCCGGGACTCTCTCCGGAGAGGACAGTCTTACGGTCTCTGTAAAAAACAGTCCATGGAAGGCAAGGGTGACCTTAGATAAGGTGGACGGCCAGACAGGGTCCCGCCTGAGGGAGGATGCGGCTTTTGCCCTGTGGGAGTGGGACGGCAGCGATTACGTTCTGAGCCGGGACTACAGTGTGATCCGGCTGACAGACGGGACCTACACCGTGGCCTCCTCCCTTCCCGGCGCGAAACAGGGGTATGTCTACTATACGCAGAAGAACGAAGGCCGTTTCTATATTCAGGAGACAGCGGCGCCTGCGGGCTATATCCGGGATACGAAGCCCAGCTATTTCCGGATCACGGCGGAGGATCAGGTGTTTTCCATCGGAAACGCGTCGCCTCAGGAATACGCCGCAGGAGATAACGATCTTTTTGCCAATCAGCCGGCCCATGTGAGGATCCGGATTCCGAAGACGGACCGCTATACGGAAAATCCGATTTCGGAGGACGCCCGTTTCGGCGTATACGCGGCAACAGGAAGCCTGACCGGGACCGTGCTCTTTGAAAAGCAGGCGGACGGAAGCTATCTCTCCGGAGAGATCTACTACGCGGATACGCTGGATCATGCCAATTACGGAAGATTTTATCTGGTGGAGCTGGAGGCCCCTGAGGGATATTACGGCGACTGGGATAACGATGAAGGGGAAAAGACAGCCGGATCGGCAGAAAACAAGGTGCGTTACGCATTTACCGTAGAGGGAGACCTCAGCAACCATGGCCGGATCCTGACGGTGACCAACGACGGCGCAGGGGAGACCTTCTGGAATGAGCATATCTTTGGTCAGGTGGTCCTGCATAAATATGACAGCGAGGCCCAGGCGGACCATGAGGAGGGCGGCCGGGTAACACAGGGAGACAAAGTGACGTTGGACGGAGCCGTCTACGGTCTCTATGCGGCTTCGCCGGTGTATCACCCCGACGGAGTCACAGGACTTCTCTATGAACGAGGCGCATTGGCGGCCTCTGCTACGGTGGGCAGGACGCCGGTGTCTGACGGGCAGGGATACCTGCTGGATGAAGAGGGAGAGCGCTGTGTGGAATCCGGTCGGGAACCGGCCTGGGAGACGACGCCGGGGACGACGGCCTTTAAGCAGGTGGAGGCCGGCAGCTACTATGTGGAAGAGATTACGCCTGCGGACGGTTATCTGCCTGACACGACGCAGTACCGTGGGCAGGAAAAGACACGGTACTATGTCACGTTTCGCTACGGCAAAGAGAACGAGGCGGTGATGCTCAGACAGGAGCAGGCGAAAGGGGATACCAACAGCCTGACCATTGACGACGCAAACGGGTCTCACGATATTTTCAGCGGGGATTTTGTCTGGAAGCAGGCGGCGCAGTTTGTAAAGCTGGAGAATAAAAATACCGACACGGAGCAAAAGCCCCTGAGGGCGGGATTTTCCATTTACCGGCTGGGAAGCCTGGCCGTGGTGGCAAAAGGAGAGATCGCGCCGGAGGGCACAGTGTGGACGGCGGCAGATATGGAAAAATTTTCTTCCTATGATTTCACACAGGAGAAGACGGCGCTCGTCTATAAGAGACAGTCGGAGCCCTGGAGCGACGGCGACGAGAGGTGGCTCGCAGCCACGGGGGAACGCCCGGACGAATACCGTGTGACAGAAATGTGGAGCGATGAGAACGGGTATTTTTGCACGCCGCAGCTTCCCACGGGCCAGTATATTCTGGTTGAGACTACGGTGCCGGAGGGAAAGCGCAGGGCGGCGCCGGTGCTGGTGACCGTCAGCCGGGACTCGGCCACAGCACAGCCTCTTCGCTATATCGGGAATGAGACCACGGAGACCTATATCCGGATCAGAAAAACGGACTGCGACCGTGTGGAGGAAGGCTGGGATACGGTGCTGAAACCGGGAGCCTCCTACCGGATTCGCCTGTTTGGAAGCCGGGAGGACTTTGACAGCCGGATCTGGCAGGTGGACGAGGACGGTTTTATCTGGTACTACAATTCTTCCCTGCGGGCAGAGCAGGGGACGAAGGAGAATCCCTTTGCGATAAGCTGTGTTTACAGAGACGGTAAAATCGCGGACGCCTATGTGGAGTTGGATCAGCTGCTGCCTGTGGGGCGCTATGAGCTCACCGAGATCAAAGCGCCGGAGGGCTTTGTGCTAAACGGCAGAGAACAGATCTTAAACGATACCTCCTCCGGGGGCATAAACAGCTATGAGATCACAGACGCCCCGTCAGAAAAGCTCATCTTCGAGATCTCTAACGATACGGTCTATCCTGACGGACAGGCGGGGGAGGCCAACAGGGATGAGTACGGCAGACTTATTATCACAATCGAGCAGGAAAATAAAGAGCAGAAAGGGATCGTGGAGATCCGCAAAGAAGGAGAACAGCTGGCGGATACGACAGCGTCGGGGAAGAGCCTCAAAGACCGGCTGGGAGAAGGAAGCTTTCGCCCCATTATGCGGACAGAAGAGTACACGGTGGCGGATCAGGTATTTATTTATAAGCTGGCTCCGGTGAAGGATGCCGTGTTCGAGGTCTATGCGGCAGAGGATATCTATACCTGCCAGATTGAGCCAGGGCAGGAGGAACGGTACGCCGGCGGAACGGACCATTACCTGGTGCTGAAAAAAGACCAGCTGGCCGGGCGGATTACCACGGATGAGACCGGCTACGGGTATCTGAGCGGCCTCTCTATCGGAAGATATTATATCCGGGAGGTGGAAGCCGGGGAGGGCTTTGTGCTCAATCCCTATGAGGAGGAGTTCGCGATCACGGCGATGGAGCCGTCTCAGAGCTTTCAGGTGCATGAGAGCTTTTATGAGAATGAGCGGAAGCGCCTGGAGCTGTCGTCGGTGAAGAGGGACGCGGACAGCGGCCTTCCCGTGGCGGGAGCGGTCTTCGGTCTGTACAACAGGGATCCGGTGGTATCCTGTATCCGTTATGATCCTGTGTCGGATTCCTGGCTGCCGGATCCGGCAGGCCGGCAGCTGTTAGGCGCGGATACCCTGATCGCCACAGCCGTGACGGGGGAGGACGGGGTGGCCCGCTTTGATGTGGATCTTCCTCTGGGACGATATGATATCGCAGAGCTGGAGGCTCCGGAAGGCTATACCTTGCAGAGGAATGAGAGAATAAATACGGACCCGGCAAATAAAGATGCTGTAATTCGCGAGGCAGCCAAAGCCGGTAGAACGACAGAGGGTGAGGACGCTGTCTTTGTCAATCAGAAGACGAAGCATATCTTTACCAAGACAGACTTTAGCAGCGGAGTTCTGCTGGACGGCGCGCTTTTGGAAGTGCGGGAGATCTGTGTGGATGAAAACGGGGTTCCGCTGCGAAATCCGGCAGGGGAGTATGAGACTGTTTTGGTGGAGAGCTGGATCTCGGACAAAGAGGAGGTGCACTATTTTTATGAGCAGGAGGCAGAAGCAGAGAGACCGTTCTATGTGGAGCTGTCGTCGCCGGAGGAGCTGCCGGAAGGAAAGACACTGATCGTCCGGCAGGGGCATCTGATCGAGGGCCTGAAGGAAGGGCGGCAGTATATTTTTCGGGAGACAGCCGCTCCCGAAGGATATGTGGGCTACCGGTGGTCGGCGCAGGAAGTGCGGGAGGCCTGCCGGGAGGAGAATCTGGCCACGGAGGAGATCCGTTTTACCGTGGAAAACAGCAATATCATTGCCGGACATGAGATGAAGGACCAGAGAGTCTGCGGGAATCTGATCATCACCAAGGAAGGAGAGGTGCTGACCGGTACGACAGTACGGGTCCGGGACGCTGTCAGAGGATTCTTTGAGACCGTCTTTGACTATGTCATGGGGCGGGTGGCAAAGGCCCGGTTTGAGATCCGGGTCCGGGAGGATATCTACTCACCGGATCAGACAGGGCAGATCGCCGTGTATGCAGACGGCGGTGAACCGGTGGAGCTTTATAAGGACCGGCTGGTGGCGGTGATCGAGACAGGGGCGGACGGCTATGCCAGGCTGGAAGGACTGCCTCTGGGCAGCTACTACGTCACGGAAACAGGAGCCGGAGACGGAGAATTTGTAAGAAATCAAAGGATTGCGGAGATTGTCCTGGCCTATCAGGGGCAGCAGGTGCCGGTGGTGGTACATGAAGGGGAGCGTTATGTAAATGAACGTCAGAGAGTTTCGCTGGTGGTGACAAAGAAGGCGCGGGAGACCGGAGCCGGTGAGCCCTCCTTCGGTGACGGCAAAGAGGAGCCGGCCAGGGAACGGGTGATTCCCGGGGCTGTCTTTGGCCTGTATAACAAAGAGGCGATCTATGGTTTTATTGTGGATCCGCTGACCGGGATTCTGTCGGAAAATCCTGATGCGCTGGTAGCGGCGGATACGCTCTTGGAACGGATTCCCAGCAAAATGGACGGTACGGCCCGCTTCGCCGGCGATCTGCCCTGCGGCATATACTATCTGCGTGAGCTGGAGGCTCCTGACGGATATTTGCTCTCGGAGGAGGAGATCATGCTGGATGCGTCCTACCGGGGACCAGATTCGCCGGCGGTGTTGGAATTTGCGTTTGATTTCTACGACGAACCTTTTTCGGTCCATGTGGAAAAGAGAGACAGTGCGGATCATGCAGGCCTTTCCGGAGCCAGACTTCAGGTGACGGACGAGGCGGGAAATGTGGTGGAAGAATGGGTCTCGGACGGCTCTGCCCATGAGATACGTTTTCTGAGACTGGATACGGTCTATACGCTTTCGGAGCTGTCGCCGCCCGCGGGATATGTGACGGCGCCGGATCTAAGGTTTCGGCTGGCGCAGAAGACAGATGAGGCGGGAGGACTGCTGCCGGATATCACGATGCTGACGGAGAGAACACAGACGGAGAAGACACAAAAGGGAAGCGGCACGGTCACGGAGTGGGTTCCCTCGGAGACACCTGGGGCCATCATGTATGACGGCCGCACGAAGCTTGTGATCACGAAGACAGATATTGCCACCGGAGAGCCGGTGGAGGGCGCCGTATTGACAATCCGGAATGAAGAAGGCACGGTGATGGAGTCCTGGATCACCGGAAGGGAACCCCACTATATAGAAAAGCTGCCGGTGGGACAGTATATCCTGATCGAGGAACGGGCGCCGGAGGGCTCTGTCTATTCGGTGGCGGAGAGTGTCCCCTTTACGGTGGAGGACACGGAGGAGCTACAGGAGGTGGAGATGAAAAACGACAGGATCCGTCTGTCGGTGAAGAAGGTGGCCGCCGGAACCGGCGCTTTGCTGGCCGGGGCCGTTCTGGAGCTTGCCTATCTGCCAGAGGACGGCGGACCGGTGGTAGTGGAGCAGTTTACGACCGGGAAGGAGGAGAAGATATGGGAAGGACTGCTTCCCGGCTGGTATCTGCTGACAGAGCTTGAGGCTCCGGCCGGATATCAGACGGCACAGCCTCTTCGGTTTGTGGTGACAGACGACTGGCAGACCCAGGAGATTATCATGGAAGACACACCGGTTCCTGACCTGCCGTCAAGAATATGGGAACCGGAAGAGGACGGATACGGAGACGGCGATATCGATACCGGCGACGCCGGTATGGTATACCCTGCCATGGGAATGGCCTGTCTGGGTGCGGTGTTCCTGGGAATGGCGGGCCGGAAAAAGGACAAAAGCCTCCGCAGAGATGGAGCAAAAGAAAAAGAGGCCGGGGATGAATGAGCAAAACAGGACAGAGGCATTCCCCATGAGAAAAGCAAGGAGGGCGGCCGCGGTGGCGGCCGTCCTCGGCCCTCTGCTGATGGCGGCGGGAGCAGCTCTTCTGGCGAATGAGTGGGCGGCATATCTGGACGGACAGGGACAAGAGGAGGAGAGCCGTAAAACGAAGGAGACGCAGGCCCCGCAGGTCGTATATGAGGAAGACGGTCACAGGGATGAGAGGACGCTTCAGGATCTCTCCGGGATCCGCAGGCCGGATGAGGAGAAGACAGAGGCAGAGGACAGATCCGGTGACAGCCGGATTGCAGCGGTGGATTTCGAGATCCTGTGGGAAATGAATTCCGATGTGGCGGCATGGATCGAAATTCCCGGCACGGCAGTCAGCTATCCGGTCCTGTTTCGGGCCGGTGATTCCGGCTATTATCTGACTCACCGGGCAGATGGGACGAAGGGGAGACAGGGGGCGATCCATATTGACGGGCTGGCAGAGAAAGGGATCGAGAGCAGGAATATCCTGATCTACGGCCACAGCCAGCTGGACGGGAGCATGTTCGCTTCCCTTCACTCCTATAAAAACGAGGATTTTTACAGGAGGTACCCGTATGTTTATCTCCATATGCCTGACGGTTCGGTGAGGCAGTACCGCATTGCGGCCTGCATTCTGACCGATGGGGTGGAGGAGGAGTGGTATCAATATGGTTTCTCCTGCCGGGAGAGGGCACAGGCATACTATGACCGGTTTATGGAGCAAAGCCTCTATGATACGGGAGTGGGGATCGCCGCCGGAGAAGAAAGGCAGACGCTGGTGCTGTCCACCTGCTATCAAAAGCGATACCGGCGGCTGATCCTGGCGGTCCGGGAGCCGGACTGAGCAGGACCGGTGGGCTCAGGCTCCGTTACGGATCTCTCCGGCTTTGGTCAGAGCCCATTTTGTGATGACCGGGCCGGTGAGCTCATAGATCAGAGTACCGCACAGGACGACGGCCCGAATCGTACCGGCATATTCCGGGACGACGCTCTGGGCTACGATGGTGAGACCGATGGCGACGCCGGCCTGAGGAATCAGCGTGGGGCCCAGATAACGGGCCACCTGGGACGGCGCTTTCATGATTCTGGCTCCCAGATAGGCTCCGGCGATCTTGCCGGCGACACGCAGAATCACATAGATCAGCCCGATGACACCGATGGACGGAAGGATCGTCAGATCGAGTCCTGCGCCGGAGACCACGAAAAACATCAGAAACAGAGGCGGCGTAATCTGATCCGCCAGGTCCGCCATGCGGTCGGACTCCGGAGAGACATTGCAGAAGGCAGCTCCCGCCATCATACAGGTCAGAAGCTCCGATACGCCGAAGAGGGAAGCCAGAGCACTGTTTAAGAAGACGAAGGCGATCAGAATCACCAGGCGGTTTCCCTGCTTCTTAAAATGCTTCAGGGGAAGGATCATCAGAAGTCCCAGGACAGAGCCGGTGGCCAGAGCCAGGATGACTTCAAGGAAAGGCTGCGCCAGGGACAGAAGCAGATTTGTCTGTCCGGTATCCCCCATTCCCTTTGCGATGGTGATGGCGAAACCGAAAGCGACGAGAGCCACGGCATCGTCTATGGCCACCACGCTCAACAGGGTGTCCGTGAGAGGTCCTTTTGCCCGGTATTGCTTGATGACCATGATGGTGGCCGCCGGCGCCGTGGCGGCGGCGATGGCTCCCAGGACGATGGAGAAGGCAGGTTCAAAGCCGCACAGGATCAGGACGGCCTGGACGAAGAAGACGGCCGCCAGAGCCTCAAAGACGGCGATGACCACAGGGGCGATGCCGACCCGCTTGAAATAGCTGGCCTTGAAAGAGAGGCCGATGGTGAAAGCGATGAAAGCCAGCGCCATCTGGGAGATCAGGTCAAAGCTGTCGATGATTTCCCCGGGGATGATTTTCAGGACGCAGGGGCCCATAAGGAGGCCGGCCAGAAGATAGCCGGTCACATTGGGAAGTTTGATATGCTTGACCATCCTGCCGCAGAACAGGCCGCCTAAAAGCAGGAAGGACAGATACATCATGATATTCAGTTGCGGCATCGGTCTTACCTCTCTTTCTCCGTGATACCGGCGGCGAAAAGCACCGGCAGCGCAAACAAAATACCGGTATCCGGCTTTTGCAGGTCGATCACATCGTCGATGACCTGCGTGGCATCGGTGATGTGTGCGGAATCGATGACCATGAAGATGGTGCGGTTTTCCCGGTGTCCGGAGGTGAACATGGCCCGCAGAGAGCCGATGACATAGCTATCCTCCAGATCGGCCAGCTCGTGAGCCATTCCGATGGAATGTAAGACGGTGGCGCCCCGGATACCGGCGTTGTTTAAAGCGGATAAAAGCTTATCGAGCAGCTCGACTTTGTTGAGTACCACGACCAGCAAGGCTTTTTCGTGCATAATAAATCCTCCCTGATAAATATTAGATTGGTCACGGGCCGGCCCCGGCCTTTATGACAGTATTGTAATACTGCAAAACGGGATTGTTGTCAAGAGCTTTCTGAAAGTTCCCGGAGCCTTTTGAGCGCTTCGGTGTCGATGAAGGCAGAGAGAGGCTCGTCGAGACGGGTCAGAAGCTTCTGGGCGGACTCCGGCATCAGAATCTGAATGGCAATGAGAATAAAGTCTTCCGCCGGCGGCTGAGGTTTTTGATTGAGCCAGAAATGGATCATGGCCATCACCCCGCAGCAGCAGTATTCGATAAAGTAAGGGCGTATCTTTTCGTCCATTTGGATTACCCGGGGCAGACTGGACAGGATCAGCATATACTGCTCCTTCAGACGCTGGACGAAGCGGGGATCTCCGTGATCCCCCAGCAGAACCGTCACATATTTGCCGTAGTGCTCATACAGGGAGGCCATTTTCCGGATCATTTGGCGGACGGTCATATTGGGAGAGCTGTTTCCGGGCAGAAAAGGGAAGGTTCCGGCCGGAAAGAAGGAGTCTTCGATCTGGTTAAGAATGTCATAGATATCCCGGAAATGAATATAGAAGGTTCCACGGTTACAGCCGGCCAGGTCGGTGACCTCCCGGATGGAGATCTGTTCGATTCCTTTTTGTGTGTACAGCTCCCAGAATGCACACATGAGCTTCTGTCTGGTGGCAGCGGACTGCGCCGGCTTCTTTCCCATAGCGATATTATCCTCCAACGATTTTTGTTCAGTTTATCATCCCGGGGCGGGGATGTCAATAAACCTCTGTTTTGTACTCAACATTCTGTTGAAGATTGACTATTGCAGAAAGACAGGTTTGGTTTTACAATAACACCAATAAAGTTTTTTGTAATTCAGGAAAGCGGCGACAGAAGGAGAGAAGAGAGTATGCCTAAATTTAGCGTCAAAAAACCTTTTACCGTGGTGGTCGGCGTCATCATGCTGCTGGTACTGGGAGTGGTCAGCTTTACCAGAATGACTACCGATCTGCTGCCGGCCATGAGCCTTCCCTATGTGGTGGTGGTGACGACCTATCCCGGCGCTTCTCCGGAGCGAGTGGAAAGCGGAGTGACAGAGCTTCTGGAGGCCAGTCTGGGTACGGTCAACGGCGTGGAGAATGTGACCAGTACCTCCAGCGAGAATGTCAGTATGGTAGTTCTGGAATTCGAGGAGGATACCAATATGGACAGCGCCATGGTCAAGCTGTCCACAGCCATCGATCAGCTGACGCTGCCGGAGATGGTAGGGACGCCGATGCTTCTGGAGATCTCTCCGGACATGATGGCTACTATAATGGTCAGCATATCCAGAGAAGATATGGATATCTATGAGCTGACACGGTTTGTGGAGGAGGATGTGACCCCATATCTGGAGCGTCAGAGCGGCGTGGCCCGGGTAGAGGAGAACGGCCTGGTGGAAAAGAGCGTCGAGATCCGTCTGGCGCCGGAAAAGATCGATACCATCAATGCAAAGCTGCTCAGAAAGGTGACGAAGGCGATGGATGAGGCCGAGGAGGAGCTGGTCCAGGCCAGGGCGGAGATTGATGACGCCAGAGACGAGCTGGAGTCAGGAAAAAGAGAACTGGAATCCCAGCAGTCTGACACGGTGGATGAGCTGGCTGAGACGAGCCGGCTTTTGGATCAGGCCATGGCCACCCAGTCTGCTTACAGCGCTCAGGTGAGCGGCCTGGAGGCAGGCAGGATGGCGCTGGAGACGGAGCGCAAAGCCTACACAGACAATAAGATCGTAGAAAATTATGACAATATCAACAGGGCGTTTTCCGAGCTCCTGACTTCGACGGCGCCGGGCAGTGAGAGTTATGATAAGATGTACGAGGGCATCTATGCGCAGGTGTATCCGCCGGTCAGCGATCAGCTCTACCGCGGTACGCTGGCTGCGGCGGTAAGACTGGCCATCGAGGGAAGAATCCTGGAAGAGCAGCTGCCGGAGATACCTGGCCTGCCGGAGAGCGCGGCGGCTGCGGAGAACGGACCGGAGCCCACAGCGGCGGCAGAGAGCGCAGAGGAGTCCGGATTTGCACAGGAGAGACCGGAGCCCGGTGTTGCGGCGGAAGGAGAGCCGGAGACAGCTTCGGCAGAGGATGACGGGCCGGAGCCCGCAGCGGCGGCAGAGGACGGACCGGAGTCCCGGGATTCCGACGTGATCGGGATTCTGATACAGCTGCGGGATTCCGTGACCGAGGAAAACGCGGATGAGGTGCTGAGCCAGGCTGTGGAACAGGGGTATATCGCCCCGCAGGAAGCTGAGACCATACGCTCTCAGGCCAGGGCAGCGGCGGATGCGGCGGCCCCGGCTCTGGCACAGCGCACGGTGACGGAGCAGATTGCGGCCATACATGACAGCCTGCCCGTGGATGTGGCCGATGCCATTGCCCATCCGGAGAAGCTGGAGACCGTGAAGACGATGATGCAGCAGGCCGGTCAGGGAGAGATGGCGGCCATGCTGTCGGTGGATACGCTGTCCAAACTGCATGATATCGTGGGGATCCGTATCCCGCAGATTGATACGGAACTGGCCAATCTGAATATCGAAATTCAGACGGCGAAGATGGTGCTGGATCAGGTCAATCAGAGCGTACAGGAAGCCGCCGCCGGTTATGTGCAGCTGGAAGCGGGCAAGATCACGGCGGCTGCCACCTTCGGCGCGCTGAACGCGCAGATGAGCTCCGGGGAGTCGGCGCTGGAATCGGCGCTGACACAGATCGAGGAGGGAGAGGAGGCGCTTAAAAATGCCCGGAAGACAGCGATAGAGAATGCCAATCTGGACGCGCTTCTGAATATGGAAACCCTGTCCCAGATGATCTATGCCCAGAATTTCTCTATGCCTGCGGGCTATATCTATGAGGGAGAGGATCAGTATCTGTTAAAGGTGGGAGACGAATTTTCCTCCATGGAAGAGCTGGAAAATGCGCTTTTGTGCAGTATCGACGATATCGGAGATATACGGCTGAAGGATGTGGCCTTTGTGACCATGATCGACAATGCCGGTGAGAGTTATGCCCGGATGAACGGCAACGATGCGATTCTTTTGAGCATCTACAAATCAAGCACCGCCGGCACCTCCAATGTGTCCAAAGCCTGCAACCGTGCCATCGGGGAGCTGGAAGAAAAGTATGGCGGTCTGGAAATTATCTCTCTGATGGATCAGGGAGATTACATCAAGATGATCGTAAATGAGGTTATGTCCAATCTGATCTGGGGAGCGGTCCTGGCCATCATTGTGCTGGCCGTATTTCTAAAGGATGTCAAGCCTACGATCGTGGTGGCCTTCAGCATACCGATCAGCGTACTCTTTGCTGTGGTACTGATGTTTTTCAGCAATATCACATTGAACATTATCTCTCTGTCAGGTCTGGCTCTGGGCGTAGGGATGCTGGTGGATAATTCCATCGTGGTGATCGAAAACATATACCGGCTCAGAAGCGAAGGAGTGCCTGCGGCGAGAGCCGCTGTCAAAGGGGCGAATCAGGTGGCAGGAGCGATCTTTGCCTCCACGCTGACCACAGTATGCGTGTTCCTGCCCATCGTGTTTACCCAGGGACTGACACGGCAGCTGTTTACGGATATGGCTCTGACCATAGGCTACAGTCTGATGGCCAGCCTGATTGTGGCGCTGACCGTTGTTCCCAGCATGGGCGCCACCGTGCTTAAAAATTGTAAGGAGAAGTCCCACCGTCTGTTTGACCGGCTCATGAAGGGCTATGAGAAGACGCTGCGTTTTTGCCTGCGTGTCAAGATCGTGCCTCTTGCCCTCAGCATTCTGCTTCTTGTATTCTGTATCTGGCAGGTGTCCCGGATGGGGCTGATCCTGATTCCTGAGATGGGAGGCAATCAGATGTCTGTGTCAGTCACGGCGCCGGAAGAATCCACCGATGAGGAGGCCTATGGTCTGGCGGACCGGCTCATGAGCCTGTTTGCGCAGATCGACGGTGTGGAGACCGTGGGCGCCATGTCCGGGGGCGGCATGATGAGTATGATGGGAAGCGGCTCCGGCTCCGCAGACGGGCCGGCCAGCTTCAGCTTTTACATTCTTTTAGACGAGAAAGCCTCTCAGGACAATTCCGTCGTGGCTGCCGAGATGGAGAGGATTATGGCCGAAGAGGGAGCCCAGGGCAGTGTGGCCACCTCCAACATGGATCTTTCCAGCCTGATGGCCAGCGGCCTTCAGATCAATATCTACGGAACGGATCTGGATGACATGCTGGCGGCCAGTGAAGATATGATGCAGATTCTCGGCCAGGAGGAGGGCGACACGGAGATCCGGATCGTGGTGGATAAAGACAGAGCCATGAGCAAAGGTCTTACGGTAGCTCAGATCTATGCGCAGCTGGCGGCGGACCTGACGACGGAGAAGACGGCCACGAATCTGGTTATAGAAGGCCAGGAGTATCCTGTTATCATCGTGGACACGATCGGCGAGGTGACCCTGGAAAATCTGATGGAGCAGGAGTTTGAGATTACGGTCCAGAATGACAGCGGCGAGAGTGAGAAGGAGACCCATATCCTGTCCGAGTTTGCCAGAGAGGAGGAAGCGCAGTCACTGGTATCCATTACCCGTGATAATCAGGCCCGGTATCTTACGGTCAGTGCTGTGACGGAGGACGGTTATAATACGACGCTTCTGTCCCGTCAGGTGGAAGAACGCCTGGCAGGCTATCAGGCGCCGGCCGGCTGCAATGTAGAGATCGCCGGAGAGAGCACCACGGTTATGGATTCCATGCGGGATATGCTTCTGATGATCGCGCTGGCTGTGGTATTTATCTATCTGATCATGGTGGCTCAGTTCCAGAGTATTCTGTCTCCCTTTATCGTGCTCTTTACGATACCCCTGGCCTTTACCGGCGGGCTTCTGGCTATCCTTCTCAGCGGAGAGCCATTGTCGCTGATTGCCATGATGGGATTTCTGGTGCTGGCCGGTGTGGTTGTGAATAACGGTATTGTATTTGTAGATTATGTAAATCAGCTTCGCCTGGAAGGAAGAGAAAAAAGAGAAGCGCTGGTGGAAACAGGAATGACCCGTATGCGGCCGATTCTGATGACGGCGCTGACCACGATTCTGGCCATGTGTACGATGGCGTTCAGCAAGAGTGCGGCGGCTTCCATGGGGAAAGGGATGGCCATCGTCACCATCGGCGGTCTGGCCTATGCCACTTTTATGACGCTTTATATTGTTCCGGTTCTCTATGACCTGTTTTTCCGCAGAGATTTAAAGAAGGTGGATCTGGGCGATGAGGGGTCTTTAAAGGAGTAAACAGACACTGGAAAGGATTGTAAAAAACCGGCTTAAAAACCGGTTCCCACCCAGATTTTGGTTGACTATCCTGGGATTCTGAACTATTATGATAGAGGGGGAAGGTATTTCCCGAAACCGGATGTATAGAAAGAACCCAAGGAGGAGTTTAGCGATGAAAAAACCGGTATTAGTAATCATGGCAGCTGGAATGGGCAGTCGTTATGGTGGTCTGAAGCAGATCGATCCGATTGACGATTATGGGCACATTATCATTGATTTCTCTATTTTCGATGCCAAAAGAGCGGGATTTGAGAAGGTTGTTTTCATTATTAAGAAGGAGAATGAGGCTGATTTTATGGCAGCCATCGGAAACCGGATCGGCAGGCAGATCGAGGTGGCCTACGCCTATCAGGATCTGCACGATATCCCTGAGGGATATGAGGTCCCCGAGGGCCGCGTGAAGCCCTGGGGTACTTCCCAGGCGATCATGGCCTGCAAGGGCGTGGTGGATGGCCCCTTTGCCGTGATTAATGCCGACGACTATTATGGAGCCCATGCGTTCCAGACAATCTACGATTATCTGCTGGAGCATGGCGAGGATGACAGCCAGTGCGCCATGGTGGGATATGTACTGAAGAATACTCTGACAGATAACGGTCATGTGGCCCGCGGCGTCTGTGTCACCGACGAGAATCGTCATCTGGTGGAGATCGCCGAGCGCACCCGGATTATCAAGACAGAGACAGGAGCCGCCTATTCTGAGGATGACGGGCAGACCTGGGTGGAGATTCCTGCGCAGAGCACGGTATCCATGAATCTGTGGGGCTTCTCGGCCGGGATTATCCGCCGGCTGGAGGAGGGGTTTGCCCCGTTCCTGGCAGCCAATCTGGATAAGAATCCCATGAAGTGCGAATATCTGCTGCCCTCTAAGGTAGGGGAGCTGTTAAAGGAAGGAAAGCTTACGGTAAATGTACTGCAGTCCCTTGATAAATGGTATGGTGTTACCTATAAGGAGGATAAGCCGGAGGTTGTGAAAGCGATTCAGGGATTAAAGGACAGCGGCCTGTATCCTCAGAGACTGTGGGAGGAGAATTAATGGCACGGAAGACAGATTGGCCTGCCGTTTTGGAGCATTTTGCTCTGAACGGCCGGCTGATATCCGCAGAGCCTTACGGGAGCGGTCATATCAATGACACGCTCCTGGTTGTCGTAGAAAAAGAGGGAGAGGAACCGGCGGTCAGACGTTATATCCTGCAGCGGATGAACGACAGCATTTTTACCGCCCCGTCGGCGCTGATGGAAAATGTGGTGAATGTCACTTCCTTTCTGAGACGCAAGATCGAAGAGGAGGGAGGAGATCCGGAGCGGGAGACTCTGAATATCGTTCCCACGAAGGATGGAGCCAGCTTCTGGACAGACCCGGACAAAAATTACTGGCGGGTATATCATTTCATCGAAGGGGCCTCCTGCTACGACCAGGTGCGAAATCCGGAAGACTTCTACCAGAGTGCGCTGGCCTTTGGACGTTTTCAGCAGATGCTTTCGGACTATCCGGCCGAAACCCTTCACGAGACGATTCCGAATTTTCACAATACCCCTCTGCGGCTGGCTGATTTTGGCAGGGCGGTAGCGGAAGATGTCTGCGGTCGGGCCGGTGATGTGCAGCAGGAGATCCGCTTTATTCTGGACAGGGAGCAGGACACCCATATTCTGGCGGATATGCTAAAGAGGGGGGAACTGCCGCTTCGGGTGACCCATAACGATACGAAGCTGAATAATGTCATGATCGACGATGCCACAGGGCGGGGGCTCTGTGTCATTGATCTGGATACGGTAATGCCGGGGCTGGCCGCCCATGATTACGGAGATTCGATCCGTTTCGGCGCCAGCACGGCCGCAGAGGATGAACCGGATCTGTCAAAGGTGTCTCTGGATCTGGAACTTTTTGAGAGCTATACCAGAGGATTTCTGAAAGGATGCGGCGGCAGCCTGACAGAGGCGGAGGTGCGGATGCTTCCCATGGGAGCCAAAATGATGACTCTGGAGTGCGGAATGCGTTTTCTGGCAGACTATCTCCAGGGAGATGTCTATTTTAAGACACACAGAGCCGGACAGAATCTGGATCGCTGCCGCACGCAGCTTAAGCTGGTGAAGGATATGGAGGAGAAGTGGGATCAGATGTCGGCCGTGGTGGACCGGGTGAACCGGCAGACGGGCTGCTGCTGAGCCGGATGGAAAACAGGAGGATGGAGCTATGGCAATATTAGTAACCGGCGGGGCCGGATATATCGGAAGTCATACCTGTGTGGAGCTGCTGAACGAAGGGTATGATGTGGTGGTGGTGGATAATCTCTATAATGCCAGCCGCAAATCACTGGAGCGTGTGGAGCAGATCACAGGAAAGAAGGTCACCTTTTATGAGGCGGACATTCTGGACAGGGATGCTCTGAATGAGATTTTTGACAGGGAGAGCATTGATTCGGTTATTCATTTCGCAGGTTTTAAAGCGGTGGGAGAGTCGGTGGCAAAGCCGCTTGAGTATTATTACAACAATATCACGGGTACGCTGGTGCTCTGCGATGTGATGCGCAGTCATCAGGTGAAGAGCATTGTCTTTAGCTCCTCGGCCACCGTATATGGAAATCCTGCCTTTGTGCCGATTACCGAGGAGTGCCCCAAGGGAGAGATTACCAATCCCTATGGCCAGACTAAGAGTATGCTGGAGCAGATTCTTCTGGATCTGCATGTGGCGGACCCTGAATGGAATGTGATTCTGCTTCGCTATTTTAACCCGATCGGCGCCCATAAGAGCGGCCTGATCGGCGAGGATCCCAAGGGGATTCCCAACAATCTGGTGCCCTATATCGCTCAGGTGGCGGTGGGCAAGCTGGAGCGCCTGGGAGTGTTCGGCGATGATTATGATACGCCGGACGGCACCGGAGTCAGGGATTATATCCATGTGGTGGATCTGGCGGCGGGCCATGTGAAGGCGATCAGGAAGATCGAGGAGAAGGATGGCGTACATATCTATAACCTGGGCACCGGCAAGGGCTACAGTGTGCTGGAGGTACTCCATGCCTTTGAAAAGGCCTGCGGCAAAGAGCTTCCCTACGAGATAAAACCCCGTCGTGCCGGCGATATTCCCACCTGCTATGCGGACCCGGCCAGGGCCTGTACGGAGCTGGGCTGGAAGGCAGAGCGCGGAATCGAGGAGATGTGCGAGGATTCCTGGAGATGGCAGTCACAGAACCCGAACGGCTACGAGGGCTGACGGACTTCGTCCGTTAAGGTCTTACCCTTTGGGCGTCCTGTAATTCAGGCCCCTACGGGGCGGGCGGACTTCGTCCGTTACGGTCTGGTCTATTCATCACACCCCCTGCATATACTTTACCAGTATAGGCAAGGGGGTCTTTTTATGGAACCATATCATATATACAAAGACATTGAAGTCCGGTGTGGAGGAGAGATCTATATCGGCGTGGTGGGGCCGGTCCGCACGGGAAAATCCACATTTATCAAGCGTTTCATTGACCTGATGGTCCTGCCGGGCATGGAGGACGTCTACAGCATGGAACGCACCAGAGATGAACTGCCCCAGAGCGCGGCAGGAAAGACGATCATGACGACGGAGCCCAAATTCATTCCGAAGGAGGCGGCTGTCGTGAAGCTGGAGGATGGGATCGAGGCCAAGGTACGGCTGATCGACTGTGTGGGATACATGGTGGACGGTGCGGCCGGGCACATCGAAAATGACGAGGAGCGTCTGGTTAAGACACCCTGGTTTGACTACGAGATCCCGTTTACCCAGGCGGCGGAGCTGGGTACAAAGAAGGTCATCACCGATCATTCCACCATAGGGATCGTGGTGACGGCGGACGGCTCATTCGGGGAAATTCCCCGGGAAGCGTACATACCGGCGGAGCAGAAGACCATCAGTGAGCTCAAAAAGCTGGGGAAACCTTTTGTCGTGCTCTTAAACTGTGAAAAGCCTTACTCAGATCCGGCTGCCGGCATGGCACGGCAGATGGCCCAGGACTATGGCGTCAGTGTGGTGCCTGTAAACTGCGAACAGCTGAAAAAAGAAGATATCAACAGGGTCCTGTCCACAATCCTGCAGGAATTTCCGGTGACCCAGATCGGCTTTACGATTCCTAAATGGCTGGAAATCCTGCCCGGGGACCACTGGCTGAAGGAGCAGCTGGTGGGAGCAGCCAGGACGATTCTGGAAAAAGCCGCCCGGGTCGGAGATGTGGGAAAGAATCTGGGGGATCAGGTGACAGAGCAGTTAAAGGAGATCCGACAAAACGCCGTGGATTTGTCCACGGGCCAGGTATCTCTGGAGATGGTGGTGGAGCCGTCCTACTACTATGAAGTCATCAGCGATTACACGGGTTTGCCGATCACAGGAGAATATCAGCTGCTTCAGACGCTGGGACAGCTCTCCCGGTTGAAGACAGAGTATGAGCAGGTACAGAATGCTCTGGAAACCGTGCGCTACAAGGGCTATGGCGTAGTGACGCCCCGCAGGGAGGAAATCATCCTGGAGGAGCCGTCTGTGATCAAACACGGCAATAAATACGGAGTAAAGATGCATGCCCAGGCGCCGGCGATATCGCTGATCCGCGCTACCATTGAGACGGAGATCGCGCCCATCGTCGGCTCGGAACAGCAGGCTCAGGATCTGATCGCCTATATCGGAGAAAGCCGGGATGAGGACGGCGGAATCTGGGAAGCCAATATTTTCGGCAAATCGGTGGAACAGATCGTGGAGGACGGGATTCAGGCGAAGATCAACCAGATGACGGATGACTGTCAGTTGAAATTGCAGGATACCTTACAGAAGATTATCAATGACTCCAACGGAGGAATGATCTGCATAATCATATAGGGGGCGGACGGAACCCCGGACAGCCGGAAAGACAGGGACAGGACGGTCCCTGTCTTTCCGGTGTCCCCGTACCCTTACAGCAAATGAATCCGATGCTCCTCGCACCGCACCCGCATATCCTCGGGCCATTCGCTGGCCTGGACCTCGCCCACATGAGCGCGGTCCAAAAGCAGCATACAGAGCCGGGACTGGCCGATGCCTCCGCCGATGGTATAGGGCAGCTCCTGATGCAGAAGCATCTGATGGAAGGGCAGTGAAAGTCTTTCCTTGCAGCCGGCCAGCTCACACTGGCGCATCAGGCTGGCTTCATCGACGCGGATGCCCATGCTGGAGATCTCCAGGGCGCAGTCGAGCAGGTCATACCAGAACAGAATATCTCCGTTTAAATGCCAGTCATCGTAGTCCGGGGCCCGGCCGTCGTGGGGCTTGCCGTTGGCCAGCGTGTCGCCGATGTGCATGAGAAAGACACAGCCGTACTCCTTTGTGACGGCGTTTTCGCGTTCCTTGGGGGACAGATGGGGATAACGCTCCAGAAGCTCCTCGGAGGTGACGAAGGTGATATCATCCGGAAGCTTCTTGACCGCCTGGGGGTATTTGTACCAGACCTCGTGTTCCATATGCTTGATGACTTTGAAAATGTGGCGGACGGTATCTTTGAGTGTCTCCTCCGTGCGGTCTTCCCGGCGGATTACCTTCTCCCAGTCCCACTGATCGACATAGCAGGAATGGAGATTATCCAACTCCTCGTCTCTGCGGATGGCGTTCATATTGGTGTAGAGCCCCTCTCCCACATGGAAGCCGTAGCGGCCCAGAGCCATGCGTTTCCATTTGGCCAGGGAATGGACGACCTCCACGTTATCGTCGCCGATGCCCCGGATGTCAAAGGCTACCGGGCGTTCCACACCGTTTAAGTCATCGTTCAGGCCGGAGTTTTTGCGGACGAAGAGGGGGGCGGAGATTCGCTCCAGATTCATTTCCCGTCCGAATTCCTTCTGGAAGGTATCCCGGATGTACTTGATTGCCGCCTCGGTTTGCCGCACGTTCAGGCGCGGATCGTAATGTTCTGGTAATATCAGGCTCATAGTTAATTTCCTCCTTGTGTTAAGAATGTGGGGTCGGCCCCGGTCGCCGAGGTTATACTTCGGTGAGGCCCTCGATATCCGGCGCGGCGATGAGCGAATAGTTGGTGTGGTAGATGACAAAACCGGGCTTGCCGCCGGCTGTCTTTTTCACCTCCTTGCGCTTTACATAGTCGATCTCGACTTTTTCGCTGCCCTGGCCTTTGGAATAGTAGGCGGCCAGCCGTCCGGCTTCCTCAAAGGTGCGGTCGGTGAGCTCCTGTCCGCCGGTTTTGACGATGACGTGGGAGCCGGGCATGCCTTTGGCATGAAACCACCAGTCGCCGCCGTCAGCCAGACGGAAAGTGATTTCTTCATTCTGATAATTATTTTTGCCCACATAGATGTGGAAGCCGTCGCTGGAGAGATAGTGGAGAGGCTTGCTGACGGCGCGCTTCTCTTTTTTCTGTCCTTTATAGCCGGGGCCGCGCCGGGCAGCCGCGTGCTTTTTAATGTAGCCAAACTGCTGCAACTCTTCCCTGATCTGAGCCAGGTCGGCTTCGGAGCGGGAGATACACAGAGCGGTGGCGATGGATTCCAGATGTTCGATTTCCTCTGCCGTATCGCGGGTCAGGGTGGCGAGGGCGGCGGCTGTGCGTTTTTGCTTATTGTATTTTTCGAAATAGCGGGCAGCGTTATCAGCGGCGGAGCGCTCGGGGTCCAGAGGAATACGGATTTCCCTGTCGCCGTCATAATAGTTGGGAGCCGTCAGTTCCCTGGCGCCTTCCGGCAGACGATAGCCGAAGGTATGAATCAGTTCGCCATAGATCCGGTATTTTTCCCGCTTTTCGGTGTCCTTTAGCTGCCTGAGCTGAAGGTCATATTTCTTTATATTCCGTTCCAGCGCCGTGGAGACCACTTTTCGGAGATCAGCCGATTTCTGATGGATGCGGGTGCGGACGCTGCGGGCCGCATAAAAATCCTGTAATACCTGACTGATGGAGTCATAACCGGTTTGTGTATAGGGCGCCGGCTCACCGGAGGGATCCTCTGAACGGCCGGTCAGGTGGGTGAGACGGATGGAGGCGAATTCTTCCGGAATGCCGTTCTTGCTGACCATATTGGGAAAGAAGTGTCCGCCGGATATCTCCTCCATCATGCGCCGGAGCGTTCCGTAGAGGTGCTGCTTCTGCGAGCTGTCCAGAGAGGAGGCGGTGGCGTCTGAGTCAATGGAGGCGCGAAAGCAGACTTCCTCGGCGGCCAAGGGGCTCAGGCCCGTCAGGGTGGAGTAGAGGGCTTTGGCACAGGGCAGAGGCCGGCTCGCCGTTTCCCGTATGAATTCGTCGAAGGAGAGTGTGAGGGGATCTTTCTTATTCTGGGTATTGGGGATGAAATAGGAACGCCCCGGCAGCACCTCACGAAGCGAACTGACAGTGGCAGGGATATGCTTGATACTGTCGATAATCCGGTCATCCTCGTCGCAGAAAATCAGATTGCTGTGCTTGCCCATAATTTCGATTATCAGCTTCTTATGGCGCACGTCCCCCAATTCATCCAGATGCTCGACGGTGAGGCTGAGGATCCGTTCCAGCCCCGGCTGGGAGACCTGGGTGATCCTGCCGCCGCCGATATGTTTTCGCAGCAGCATACAGAACCCGGGGGCGGAGGCGGGATTTTGCCTGGCCGTGTCGGTAAAACAGGCATAGGGCAGGCTGGCGCTGGCGCACAGTGCGAGACGGTACTGCCCTTTTTGACTTTTTATGGTGAGAAGGAGTTCGTCGGCTTCCGGCTGAGCGATCTTGCTGATGCGTCCTCCCAGCACGCAGTCCTCGATTTCCTTTCGCAGATTGGCTGTCACGATTCCGTCCAATGCCATCGGAATCCTCCTTTCCTGTGTATGGCCGGTGGGCCATGCGTATCCTTTCGCTTCTTGCAAACGGCTTCATCATACCACAAAACATAAGGGATGGCAAGGTTTTTACAGGATGGTTCATCGCCGAAAAAACTAATTGCGTGCGCACGCATATTGTGCTGTAATGTTCCCGTTTGGAGGTAGGTTATCTATGAAAATACTGAAATAGCTTTCGGTGGCGGATCGTTTTTACAAAATTTATTTGGACGAACAGCTGGCTCCCTTTGGGATCAACAGCAGCCAGCACATTTGCAGGGCCCATTGCCGATTTTGCGGCGTTTATCCTGTCGGTTTTGCTGGTGAGCAGAGAGTTAGGGAGACAGAAAAAGATTTCACAGAACAAAACGGCAGCTTAACGGTTTCCGTCTTGACTTTTTGCCGGCCCTGTCGTATTATCGCAATATGGATGGGGAAATCACAAACAAAGGAGCGGGAGAGATGAATTATCGAATTGAGACAAAACAGGCGTTTCGCATTGTCGGGGTGTCGGCGCCCTTATATAAGGATATCGAGAAGAATTTTACCGTGATTCCTTCCAAATGGCAGGAAATCTCCATGAACGGAACACTCCAGAAGCTGATCGAGCTGATGGACACGCCGCCCCTGGGTGTGCTGGGCGTCAGCATATGTAACGATAAGGAGCCATGGAGGTATTATATTGCCGTCTCGACTTCCCGGGGGAAGAATAAATTTGAAGAGTACATCGTACCGGCGGGCACCTGGGCGATCTTTTCCGGCTCCGGCACGAATCAGTCGATTCGGGAGCTGGAGCGGCGTATCGTGGCAGAGTGGCTTCCCGCCTCGGGATATGAGTATGGCAAGGGACCGGATATCGAAGTCTATATCAATCCGGATCCGCAAAACGCGCAGTACGAGGTGTGGGTGCCCGTGGTGAAGAAGCAGAAGAAGTAAGACATTTTGAAGGGTCACCGTTCGGAGAAAATTGTCAGCTCCCGGATGACAGCGTCCTCTGCGGCCTCTTCGGGGTTTGTGATGGCGATCTCCAGATTTGTGACAGCTTCACTGAGGAAAAGCTCAAAGCGGACCTCGCCGGAGTCTCTGGTGATGTTTTGGACAGGAAAGCGCAGTTCGCCGCCCCTGGCAAAGCACTGGAAGGAGACGCCGGCGAGGTTTTCTCCGCGGATCAGAACCTGATAGCTGCCGGCCGGAGCGCTGGCATAGGGGCCATAGGAGGTTCCGCCGGGTTCCAGATAGCGGACGCCGTCTTCGTCGTGACCGGCGGTGAGATTCTGTCCCTCGAAGCGGGCGGTGCACCGCCCCAGAAGCTCACTGTCAGGACTCAGGGCTTCCAGGGAGGACAGCGGAGAGGACAGACCGGCGATGTAGCCGTTGATTTCATAGTAGGTCAGGAGGCGGTTCGTGCAGGCTAAGGTGTTGTCCGTCTTCCATATATATAGGGTGTCCTCCCTGGGACTGGTCATATGAGGGAGCGCTTCCGTCTTAAAATCGATCTGGACCCGCGCCATATAGAACTGATTGATGGTCCAGCCGTTTTTCAGCGCCAGCTCGGCGAAGCCCTTCAGCTCGCTCCACTCCATATCGGGATAGACCAGCACATGGCGCAGGGCTCCGATTTCCCGGAAGGCGTCCCAGGAGCCGGACTGAGCAGGGCCGTAATATTCCAGTACGGGAGACAGCCAGTCGTGCCGTTCTTTCAGTAAAGGGGAAAGGTCCATGAGCTGTAATGCCAGACAGACGGCGAGAATGCCGGTTTTTATCCGCGGCATGGCGGTCCCGGCTCCGGCGCAGACGGCGAAGAGGAAGATAAAATAGATGCAGATCCACGAAAAGCGGCCGGAGCTGCGAAAGGCATCCCACACCTTATGCACGACAGAGGGCAGAGGATATGTAATCAGCACGGTCTGGCCCCAGGTGACGGTGGGGGAGGCGGCCACGATGACGGCGGCCAGGCAGATCAGAGCAGCGCAAAAAAGCGTTTTTTTGTGGCGCCGCAGCGAAAAGCGGCGGGACGGCAGACAGGTCCGGATCAGGCCGGAGACAGCGATAGCCAGCAGGGTGAGGATACCTGCTCCCAGATAGGCATATCCTTCATACTGGTCGGGAAAGCTTTTCAGAGCAGGAAAGAACAGGCCGGTGTCCATGGAGTCAAAGAAGCTGTTCAGATTAAAGCTGAACTGCCCCAGCGTACTGGTCAGATAGGAGATCTCTCCGGTGAAGCTGCCCAGCATCCACAGGGTGACGAGAGCCACGGCCAGGTAGGTGAACAGAAAGAGAAGGGGCGTTTTCCAGTCCTTTTTATTCAGGTAATATAAAAGGCAGTAGCCCAGAAGGACGATACCGCACATGGGGATAAAATACAGATGGATCGTGCTGCACAAAAAGGCGAGGATTCCCCACCATAAAAGCCCGGCCCGCCTGGTGGGCAGAAGGGCGTCCTGGTATACAAAGGCTGCCATGGCTGCGAGGATCAGCCAGTGGGAGGCCAGAGAGGTATGGACAAACATGCGGGAGACTGCCTGGAAGGACAGGATGAAAAATACGCTGCCTAAGACAATGTGGGAATCCTTTTTCAGATACCGCGCGAGCAGTTTTGCCGCCAGAGCTCCGTTTAAGGTAAAGCAGAGAAAGCCCCACAGGCCGAAATACTGAAACACCGGCGGCAGCAGGGGAGAGAGCAGCTTAAACAGCATGGCAAACAGAGGGATGGAATCGGTGAAGACGATGCTGACCGGATAGGGATATTCCAGATATTCGGTCATGCCCAGGGGAAAAGTCCAGGGGCTGTGGCGGTAAGCTACCCAGCCCAGATAGTGCTGGGCCATGTCTCCTCCCCGCATCAGCCAGCTGTCATAGCCGGGATTCAGAATATTTACTCCGTATATACATAAAAAAAGAAAGCTTCCCAGGGCAGCGCTGAGAAGGACGGCCCTGTTGTCCCGAATGGTTTTTCGCATATGGTTTTCTCCCGTATCGTTCTCTCATAATTCTGAAACACTCTTTGATTCTGGTATCATTCTATCTCATTTCGGCGTAAAGCGCAACACCGGGAATCCTACGAACAGTCAGCTGACATATGGGCCAGGCCGTCAGGCATAAAATACAGTAATCCATACATACGGCAGGCAGTCCATGAATGATAGATTAGAAAATCTGGCGGCCTCTTTAGGCTTTCCCAGGGAACTGGTGTCCGGAGCGGCAGTGCTGACCTCCTTTGGGGACAGCTGTCTGTTCATAGAAAATCACAAAGGGATCATAGAATACGGCAGAGAGCAGATCAAGCTTCAGGCCAGGCCCTGTAAGCTTCAGATTATCGGGACAAACCTGGATATCGCCTTTTATACGGCAGAAGAAATCAAAATTACGGGAAAAGTATCGGAAATCCGGTATTACCGGTAGGAGGCGCCATGAAAAGGCTGATGCGGTGGTGCATGGGATATCTGCTGGTGGAGCTGACCGGCTACTCTCCGGAGCGGCTTTTGAATCTTTGCAGCTATAACCGGATTGATCTGTGGGAACTGATTTGTAAGGACGGAAAATACCGTTTTTACATCAATGCCCGTGATTTTAAAAAGGTGACAGGATTTGTGCGCAAATCAAAATCCCGTTTGATCGTGCTCAAAAAATGTGGTCTTCCCTTTTTTGTGCGACGCTATCGAAAACGGTATTTCTTTGCTGTGGGGATCGTGCTGTGCGCCCTGCTTTTAGAGCTGCTGTCGCTTCGGATCTGGGATATCCGCTTTGACGGAAATCTCCGCTTTACCGATGAACTATTACGGCAGACGCTGACCGAGAAGGGGTATGAGGAGGGGATGGCAAAAGCGGATATCGTCTGTGAGGATCTGGAAATGATGCTCAGGGAGACCTATCCGGAGATCACCTGGGTATCGGCTCAGATACGGGGGACGCGGCTGATCGTCCAGATCCGGGAAAATACGGGGATACTGGCGGTGGAGCCGGTGGACGACACCCCCTGCGACCTGGTGGCAGCCAGCGACGGCGTGATACGGGAAATCATCACCAGAAGCGGTACGCCCCAGGTGAAGGCAGGTGATACGGTCACGGCAGGCCAGGTGTTGGTATCCGGCGTGGTGGAGCTGTATAATGACAGCAAGGAAAAGACAGGGGAGCATCTGGTGAGGGCGGATGCGACGATTCTGGCAGATACGCAGATGACGTACGAAGATCGTTTTTCCCTGGAACATCCGGTCCACTGGCATACGGGGCGGGAGCGCTATCAGCTGAGTCTGTGGATCTTCGGCTTTGAGCTTTTTCTGGATGGAAATATCCGGGGCTTTGAGGTGTTCGACACGGTGACAGAGCAGGGACAGCTGGTGATCGGAGAGGACTTTTCCCTGCCTGTTCGCTGGGAATTTCGCCGGCTCAGAGAGTATGAGGAGAAGAGTGCGATCTACAGTGAAGAGGAAGCCAGGCAGATCGCTGAGGAAAATTGCCAGCGATTTTTTGAAAATTTAATGGAAAAAGGGGTACAAATTGTTGAAAAAAATGTTAGAATAGAGATGGTGGGCGGCGAGTGCGTGGCACAGGGAACGTTATCGCTGATCGAAGAGATCGGAAAAGAAGAGCCGGCCGCCTCCAATACAGCAGAGCAGGAGGGAACAGACAGCTAGATGAGTATCGTGGAATCGATCATAGATATTCCCGTGGAGCATGAAAAGAACGTGTGCGGTCCCTTTGACAGCTACATGAAAAAGATTGAGAGAACGCTGAATGTAACCATGGTGTCCCGGGACGGCGAGTTAAAGCTGATCGGCCCGGATGCTACCGTACAGAAAGCGAAGAGCGTGTTCGGCAATCTGATCGAGCTGTCCAGAAGAGGCAACGCGATCACGGAACAGAATGTGGATTACGCGTTGTCTCTGGTGTTTCAGGATAAGGACGAACAGCTTCTGGAGATTGATAAGGATATTATCTGCCGTACCGTTAACGGGAAACCGGTGAAGCCTAAGACCATTGGCCAGAAAGAATATGTGGATGCGATCCGGGAGAAGATGATCGTCTTCGGACTGGGACCGGCCGGCACAGGTAAGACCTATCTGGCCATGGCTATGGCGATACAGGCATTTAAGAATAATGAAGTGAACCGGATCATTCTGACGCGCCCGGCCATCGAGGCAGGGGAGCGACTGGGATTTCTGCCGGGAGATCTGCAGAGTAAGATCGACCCTTATCTGCGGCCGCTTTATGATGCGCTGTATCAGATTATGGGAGCGGATACCTATCTTCATAATGCCGAGAAAGGCCTGATCGAAGTGGCGCCTCTGGCCTATATGCGGGGGCGGACGTTGGACAATGCCTTCATCATACTGGATGAGGCTCAGAATACCACACCGGCCCAGATGAAGATGTTTCTGACGCGCATTGGCTTCGGCTCCCGGGTGGTGGTCACAGGAGATATGACCCAGAGGGATCTGCCGGGCGACGTACAGTCGGGCCTGGAGGTGGCGGTGAAGGTTCTTAAGAACGTGGAGGACATAGCCATGATTCGTCTGAGCAGTCTGGATATCGTCCGCCATCCTCTGGTGCAGAGGATCGTCAATGCCTATGATGAATATGAAGCCAGGCAGGAAAGGACGAAAAAACCAATGGACCGCAGGCCGCCGTCAGACAAGCCTGCCGGGGACCGGCCGGTCCGCTACCGGCTGGATCATGACGGGAGAGGGAGGCGTTTATGACCTGCTATGTGGAGTTTGAAAGCGCAGCCACGCTGGAGCTCCCATGTGAAGAGCTGCTGAGGCGCTGCCTGGCAGCCGTCATGGAAGAGGAAAAATGTCCCTATGAGGCGCAGGTGGAGATGGTGATTACGGATAACGCTTCCATTCGGGAGGTGAACCGGGAGTTTCGTCATGTCGATGCCGCCACGGACGTGCTCTCATTTCCCATGATCGAGTATAAATCTCCCTCGGATTTTTCTGATCTGGAGGAGCGGGCACGGGAATATTTCGACCCGGACAGCGGGGAGCTGATGCTGGGCGATATGATGATCAGCGCTGAGAAGGTGAAGGAGCAGGCTGTTCTGTACGGCCATTCGGTGGAGCGGGAATTTGCCTTTCTCACGGTCCACAGCCTTTTGCATCTGTGCGGATACGATCACATGGAAGAAGAAGACCGTCTGCTGATGGAGGAGCGTCAGCGGGTCATTATGGACAGGCTGGGGATCTCCCGGCAATAAAACAGATAAGGATGGATAAAGGAATGAGGAAGAAGCTTCAAAAGAAATGGATTCTGATTACTGCCGTGCTGGGGCTGATGGTACTGGCCGCCGGATGCGGCGACGAGGCCAGCGTGGAAGTGGAGGACACGACGGTGTCTGTGGAGACTACGGCGCCTGAGGAGACGAAGGCAGCGACAGAGCCGGCCACCACCGCCCCCGCAGAGACCACGGCGCCCGAAACCACCGCAGAGGTGCAGGAGAACCATGACGGGCAGAAGAAGAGCTATCTCACCGGTCTGTGGACCGATGAGGAGAAGGTGGACCGCCGTCCCATGGCGATTATGCTCAGCAATGTGAAACAGGCTGTTCCGCAGACCGGTATCAGCCGGGCCGCCGTCATCTACGAAGCCCCTGTGGAGGGAATGATTACCCGTCTGATGGGTGTTTTTGAGGATTATGACGATCTGGACAAGATCGGTTCCGTGCGCAGCGCCCGCACCTATTTTGTTTTCTGGTCCCAGCAGTGGGACGCGGTCTACGCCCATTTCGGACAGTGTGATTATGCCAATATCTATCTGGATCAGATTGATAACCTGAACGGCGTAAAGGGGATCGGCACGACGGTGTACTACCGCACCGCTGACCGAAAGGCCCCCCACAATGCCTATGCCAGCGCCGAAGGTCTGGCAGCCGGTGTGGAGAAGATGGAATACCGGACTCACCATGAGGAGGATTATAACCGCGGCGTGTTCCTTTTTGCGGACGAGCCCGGTGAGATAACGCTGCCTGACGGGATTCCGGCCTCCTATGTGGACCCGGGCTTCCGCGATGCCCATGATATCTATTTTGAGTATGATGAGGATACGCAGAAATATCTGCGCTATCAGTATGGGAATAAGCAGATCGACGATATGACCGGCGAGCAGCTGGCTGTGGATAATATCATCATCCAGTACAATGACTGGGAGTCCTACTACGGGACCCAGTATCTGTTCATCAATCTGTGGACCGAGGGAGAAGGCTACTATATCACGCAGGGCAAGGCTGTCCCGATCACCTGGAAGGGCGGCGTGGAATATGCTCCGACCACATACTACGATGCCGACGGCAACGAGCTGGTCATCAATCCCGGCAAGACCTGGGTCTGCACCGTTCTGGAGGAGAATAAAGACCATACGGAGCTGAAATAAAAGTCGGGGATCCCTTAACTCATGTCCCTGCAAGACAGGCGGACTTTGTCCGATATGGGTTGGTATATTTTGGCTGGGAATGAAGTAAACTTACAAAAGAAGGAAGGCTGTCCGGGAGGCGTGGGAGACATCTGTGCCTGCCCCTGCGGCCTGTGAGAAATGGAAGAATGCCTATGGGAGCAAAGAGAAAAAGGAAATCCAGTTTTCTGGTCCAGGGGACGATTCTGGCGGCAGCCGGAATCCTGGTCCGCCTGATTGGGCTGGCATACAGGATTCCCATGACCAACGTGCTGAAGGAGGAAGGCATCGGCGTATACTCGGCGGCCTATCAGATTTATAATATCATACTTCTGCTGTCCTCCTACAGCCTGCCTCTGGCGGTGTCAAAGCTGGTGGCGGCAAAGCTGGCTCTGAGGGAATACAGAAATTCCTTCCGGGTGTTCTGCGGTGCGATGATGTTTGCCCTGACAGTGGGGGCGGCAGGCAGCGCGGTCACGTTCTTTGGCGCGGAATTTTTTGCACAGACCGTGTTAAATATGCCGGAAGCGGCGGTAGCGATCAAGGTCCTGGCGCCTGCCATCTTTTTCATGGCAGTGCTGGGAGTGCTGCGCGGCTTTTTCCAGGGACAGGGGACGATGATCCCCACGGCATTGTCCCAGATATTTGAGCAGATTATCAATGCGGTGGTCAGCATCCTGGCAGCCGGATACCTGTGGCAGTACGGGTGGAAAGCGGACCGGGTACATGCGGCTTCGATCTATGCCAACTCCTACGGAGCAGCAGGCGGAACCCTGGGCACTCTTTTGGGAGCCGTGACGGCATTGATTTTCTGCATCGTTGTTTTCGGAATGTATCATAAAGTAATACGGCGCCAGCTCCGCCGGGATAAAGGCGTGAAGGCGGACCGTTATACGGACATCGGCAGAATGCTTGTTATTACGGTGGTGCCGGTGATTCTGAGTTCGGTAGTTTACAATGTCAGCTCTCTGGTGGATAACAGTATGTTTGGATACTATATGGAGTCAACCGGGAAGCTGGGACAGTATAAGAGTATATGGGGCGCTTTCTCCGGCAAGTATCTGGTCATGGTGCATGTGCCGGTAGCCATCGCCACATCGCTGGCCTCCTCGGTGATTCCGGCTCTCAGCAGGGCCATGGCCAGGCGAGACCGGGGCGGTGTGGTGGACAGCATTAACCAGACCATTCGTTTTGCCATGCTGATTGCCATTCCCTCCGCCGTGGGCCTGGGCGTTCTGGCGGAGCCGATTATGAAACTGCTGTTTCATGGCGGCAATGAGCTGGCCAGCAGCATGATGATGTGGGGATCAAGCGCCGTAATCTTCTTTTCCCTGTCCACGGTGACCAACGGGGTATTGCAGGGGATTAACCATATGAAAGATCCGATCGTCAATGCAGGCATTGCCCTGGTTTTTCATCTTGCGGTGCTGGCAGTGCTTCTGTGGGGCTTTGATGCCGGCATCTACGGGGTAGTGGTGGCCAATATCGTGTTTGGCGCGGCCATGTGTGTGCTGAATGCCATGTCGGTTCGCCGGATTCTGCAATATGAGCAGGAACTCAAAAAGACGTTCCTGCTGCCGCTGGCCGCCTCCGGCGTCATGGGAGCAGCTGTCTGGGGGCTCTATCAGCTGATTCACACAGGGACGAGCAGCAATCTGATTTCCATAGCGCTCAGCGTGACCGTGGGAATTGTACTGTATATGGTGCTGCTGCTTTTGTTCCGATGCGTAGACGAAGTAGAGCTGTCAGTCATGCCCTTTGGAGGGGTGCTTATGCGGCTGGGAAAGCTGCTTCACCTGTTGTAAAATTCCTGTCTCCATGATTAAAAAATAATATCCGGTTCATACTAGGAATGAGGAAAATATCCCCATTCCTTTTTTCGTAAAGCCGAACAGGCGCTGCACTTGTGAATGCAGGTCAAAGGAGCAGTAGCCCGGAGCGCAGAGAAAGAGGTATAAGGCCGGGGATTTTTAAAACGCATCGGCAGATAGAGGTGATCAGGAGATGAAGAGGAGAAAGAAGAAAAGAAGAAGCTATATGGCGCTCATGATTTCAGCGTCCGCGATGTTCGGAATCGTGACAGCAGCTTATATCATGAGTTACCGTCTGTCCACAGAGAAGGAAGCAGAGCCGTCAGCCCCCCATGTACTGGAAGAAACCGGCTATGATATCCTGGGAGGAAGCGGCAGAGACCGGACAGAGCAGGATGAAAGCATTCCGGACAGAAGACAAACCCAGAGAGAAAATAATCCGGGCGGCGAGAGCCAGGCATCCGGCACAGGGACAGACGTGACAGGCATAGCAGACGCCGTGACAGACCATGCCGGAGAAGACAGCGACCAGGTTCTGCCGGTGGACGATATGCGGGAGGTTTATATCACACCTCGGATGAGTTATACCCTGGAGACCTACGACGCCCGCACGGCCAGCATGATGCAAGAGGAGACCACGATCCCCTCCGCCATGTACGGCCTGAATCATGAAGAGCTTTCCGAATATCTGATTCAGCTGGCAGAACAGGAAAATAAAAGGCTCCAGGACAGCGAAGTCCATTACGATCTGGTATCCTTCTCCAGACAAAACTTTACGATTCGAAAAACCGTATCCGAGAAGACAATAGACTATGCCCTCTTTCTGATCGCAGAGTCCGGATATCTGACAGCATATACGGGAGACAGGACCGACGTCTACGAATACACGCAGATTCCCCTGGGAGATTTTCCGCTGGAGCAGCAGGCCATGCTGACCAGAGGGATTTTTATGAAGACGCTGACAGACTATTATGATTTTCTGGAGAGCTATAGTAGCTGAGGGGGATGGGATTTGAGGTTGGGGTGGGAGAGGGAGAGGGAGAGGGGGAGGGACGCCAGGGGCCATAGGGATATCCTGGCCGGGCACGCTCTCGCTCTGTGCAGGAGGCAGCGGTTCTAAGTTCGCGCTTCGCTGCCGCTCCCGCTCACTAAGAACCGGCGTCCTGCAAAGGCCCGGCCAGGATATCCCTATGGCCCCTGGCTGTGACCTGCCGCGTCTCCACTCCAAACAGCAAAACCTTAAATCCCAAATCCCGCCGTCGCCGTCCGGATTCATAACGTCTGCTTACTTGCTTTTCCCTGCAATGAACAACGGAGTCAACATACAATAAACACCTTTCATGGCAATCACATCGGCTTTTTCATATGTCTATCATGCCGGATACCATAAAGCGGCTACTCCCGAACGGACACAGACAAGAGGCGTCCCGACAGGCAACAAATAAAAACCCGCAGACCCACCGCAGGCTGCCCCTTGCAGGGTACGGGGGATTAGGCGAAGAAACAGCCCGGTTTCTGAGGGGATTCCCGGCCGGACCCTTGCAGGACGCCGGCACTTAGTGAGCGCGAGCGGCAGCAAAGCGCGAACTTAGAGCCGCTGCCTCCTGCACGGAGCGGGAGCGCGTCCGGCGGGGAATCCCCTCAGGAACCGGGCGTCCCTCTCCCCCTCTCCCCCTCCCCCTGCAAACAGCCCTTCCCAATTTTGCCCCTTTGCAGGGGTAGACGGACTTCGTCCGATAAGGTATAATAAATGAACGGGCCGATGGGAGTAAAGGATTCGGGATGCCGTCGAAACAGAAGCGGCGAAGGAGAAAGGAGGGCTCCATGGCGGCAATAAGGGTAGGTATCATCGGCGGAGGCGCCGCAGGGCTGGCGGCGGCTGTGTCTGCTGCGAGAAGGGGAGCCAGGGTCACGATTCTGGAGCACATGGACCGGGTGGGAAAGAAGATCCTGTCCACCGGCAATGGCCGGTGTAATTACACCCACCGGGATATCCGGGGGGAGCACTATTTCTCAGGCAGCCGGAAGGCAGTGGAGATTTTGCTAAAGCGCTACCCCACAGAGCGGATCCTGGAGTTTTTCAGGGAAATCGGTGTGGAGCCTCTGGAGCGGGACGGATATTATTATCCGGCGTCGGGGCAGGCGTCGGCGGTGTTAGACTGCCTGCGGGCGGAATGCGGGCGGCTTTCGGTAGAGATTCGCTGCGGTGTGACAGTCTGTGAAATCCGGGCGGAGGCAGGCGGATTTTGCGTGGAACTGCGCAGGGAGGGGGAGGCGGAAAGCTGCCGCTTTCAACGGCTGATTTTGGCCTGCGGCGGAAAGGCGGCTCCCTTTACCGGCTCCGACGGCAGCGGCTATGAGCTGGCCCGCAGCCTGGGTCATCGGATCGAGCCGCCTTTTCCGGCGCTGACAGGGCTGAAGGGGGATCCGAAACGCTTTAGGAGCCTGGCAGGAATCCGCGTGCGGGCCGGACTGAGCCTGGTGGTCAGGGGAAAGACCATGGGCCGGGATACCGGGGAGCTGCAACTGACGGAAAACGGGTTATCCGGAATCGTGGTCTTTCAGCTCAGCCATCAGGCGGTGCAGGCATGGGAGAGAGGAATGTATCCGGAGATACATATTAATTTCCTGCCCGGTCTCACGGAACAGGAGGCGTCCGGGCTGTTAAAACGGCGGCAGGAGCTTCTGAGTCATAAGACACTGGGAGAGTGGGGCATCGGATTGTTTCACAGAAAGCTGTGGTGCGAGCTCTTGAAGGAGGCGGGGCTGAAGCAGGAGATTTCTGTGGCGGCTCTTTCGTCACAGGAGTGCAGACGGCTTCATAGAATAATAGTGGATTTTTGCGTGCCTGTGAGCGGATATCTGGGCTTTGACAGGGCTCAGGTGACGGCAGGCGGTGTGGATATGAGGGAAATCCGGCCGGATACCATGGAATCGGACCGGTGTCCGGGCCTGTACCTGGCCGGAGAGCTTCTGGATGTGGACGGAATCTGCGGCGGCTACAACCTGCATTGGGCCTGGGCCAGCGGTCTGGCAGCCGGGGAAGCGGCGGTCTTTGAGAGCGGAGGAAAAGGTGCGAAGAAAGGAAGCTTATGATACGGATTGCACAGTGTAAGCGCCCGGTGGGGGATACACGTTCCATAGAAGAGGTGGCGGCGGATTATCTGCGGGTATCCGTGAAGGAGATTCTCCGGGTACATATCCGCAGACGTTCCATCGACGCCAGGAAAAAAACGGAGCTTATGTATGTCTACTGTCTGGATGTGGAAGCACAGAATGAGCGGGAGCTGATCCGGCGTCATGGCAGAAGAGGAGTGACTGAGGCGCCCCGGGTACGGTACTGCTTTCCGGACGGGGGGACAGAGCGTCTCAGGTTTCGCCCGGTGATCGTGGGAGCCGGCCCGGCCGGGCTGTTTGCGGCCTGGGAGCTGGCCAGGCATGGTTATCGTCCTCTGATTCTGGAGAGAGGGCAGGATGTGGACACCAGGCAGAGGGATGTGGAGTCTTTCTGGCAGGGAGGTCCGCTGAATCCGGAATCGAACGTTCAGTTCGGCGAGGGGGGCGCAGGCACCTTTTCCGACGGGAAGCTGAACACGATGGTGAAGGACCCGGCAGGGCGGATCCGCCGTGTTCTGGAGACCTTTGTGGAGTGCGGGGCGGATCCGGAGATCCTCTATGACAGCCGGCCCCATATCGGGACCGACTGCCTGCGGCAGGTGGTCCGGACGCTCAGAGGCAGGATTTTAGAGGCCGGGGGCGAGATTCGCTTCGGCTGCCGGCTGACGGATCTGGAGCTTGGAAAAGGGCGGCTCTGCGGGCTTATCTGTGAGGAGAAGGGAAAAAAGGTTCTGCTGGAGACGGAGGTATGCATCCTGGCGGTGGGGCACAGCGCCCGTGACGTGTTCGGAATGCTGACGAAATACCCGGCGCCTCTGGAGGCAAAGGCTTTTGCCGTGGGTTTTCGTATCGAGCATCCCCAGGCTATGATCCAGGAGAGCCAGTACGGGAGCGGAGGAAAGGTACTGCCGGCGGCGTCCTACAAGGTGACGGCGCAGACGTCTTTCGGCCGCGGCGTATATTCCTTTTGCATGTGTCCGGGGGGAAGCGTGGTAAACGCTTCCTCAGAGAAGGGTCTTCTGGCAGTCAACGGGATGAGCGCCCATGCCAGGGACGGGCGCAATGCCAACAGCGCCGTGGTGGTGACCGTGCAGCCGCAGGACTTTGTCAGGTGGCAGAACAGCGATTCGGTGCTGGCGGGAATGGAGTTTCAGAGGAATCTGGAGCGCCGGGCCTGGGAGCAGGCATCCGGCCGGGTGCCGGTACAGCTCTTTGGCGATTACAGGAGCCGCCGGGCCAGTACCGGACTGGGAGAGGTAAAGCCCGATATCCGGGGAGAGTATGGACTTGCTTCGGTGCGGGAGATCCTGCCGCAGGAGCTGGGCGATGCCATCGAAGAAGGGATTCTGTCTTTTGGAACCCATGTCCGCGGCTTCGACCGGGAGGATGCGATTTTATCCGGGGTGGAGAGCCGGACTTCATCGCCGGTGCGTGTCCTCAGGGATAAAAATATGGAATCTGCTCTCCGGGGGCTGTACCCCTGCGGGGAGGGAGCGGGCTATGCGGGAGGTATCACCTCGGCGGCGGTGGACGGACTGAAGATGGCGGAGACGATCGTGAGCCGTTATGCCAGGCCGGACTGACAGAGGCAGAGAAGGAGAAGACAATGACTGAGACAGGATTGATTCTGGAGGGCGGCGCCCGCAGAGGCGTCTTCACATCCGGTGTGCTGGATTATTTTATGGAGCAGGGGCTGTATCTGCCCTATGTGGCCGGAGCTTCGGCCGGAGCCTGCAATGCCATCGACTATGTGTCGAAGCAGATCGGGCGTACCAGGGACTGCATGATCCCAAAGGTATCTTCGGAAAAATATGTCAGTGTGCGAAAAACGCTGAAAAACAGAACGCTTTTTGATATGGATATGGTGTTTGACGAGTTTCCGCGAAAGGTATATCCTTTTGATTTTGACACGTATTTTCAGTCTCCTATAAAATGCGATATCGTCGTGACCAACTGCCTGACAGGAAAGGCGGAGTACATGGACGAGCGGCAGGACAGGGAGCGTCTGCTGCGGGTCGTGCGGGCTTCCAGCAGTCTGCCGGTAGTCACCAGAATCGTGGAGGTGGACGGGATTCCTTACTGTGACGGCGGAGTGGCGGACGCGGTACCTCTCTTTCATGCCATGAGAAACGGCCATCGGAAGAATATCGTGGTGCTGACCCGCAATCCCGGATACCGTAAGGAATATTCGGCCCGCTTCCAGCGGATCTACCGTGTGGCGCTAAAGAGGTATCCGAAGCTTCTGCGCGTGCTGGCCGAGCGCCATGCGGCCTATAACCGGCTGATGGAATACCTGGAAAAGCAGGAGAGGGAGAAGACCGGCCGGGTGCTGGTGATCCGTCCCACGATGCCCGTCATAAGACGGGCAGAGACGAACAAGGATAAGCTCAACGCCTTCTATCTCCACGGCTACCGCACAGCCAGGTCCAGATGGATGGAGATACGGAAATTTATCGAGGAGGAATGAAAAGTGACAGAACAGGACATTCAGAGAATCAATGAGCTCTACCATAAGGCAAAGTCCGGGGGGCTTTCGGAGGAGGAGGCCCATGAGCAGGCCAGGCTTCGACAGGAATATATTCAGGCCATACGGAGGAATCTTCGGGGCAGTCTGGACAATATCAGCATTCAGGAGAAGGATGGCAGCATCACGGACTTAAAGGATGTGGGAGAGAAGCACCGCCGGGAAAAAGAGGAATGATCCGGCCAGGAAAAAGGGAGGAGTATAGCCATGAAATCATCAAATGAGCTGCGCGCCAGTCTGCGCATGATTGACCATAAAAGCTATCCGGCCTATAAGTCTCTGGCCGGAGCCTGGCAGTTTGCGGGGTATACGCTGGTGATCGACCACGTACAGGGCGATCCCTTCGCTTCCCCGTCCAGCGTGCATGTGGAGGTATCCGGACAGGCGGCGGGATTTCCGGCCGCTTACCTGGAGAGGGACTGTTCCCGTGTGGCTTTGCAGGATTATCTGACCAGACTGCTGGCCGGTCAGTTTGGCCAGTATAATTTCAAGGCGAAGGGATCCGGCAAGAGCGGTCTGCTTTCCATCAGCCGCCCCGGCCAGGAGGTGCTGGAGCGCAGTGCCTGCGAGATGACCGGCCAGAAGGTGACGGCCCGTTTTCAGATCGGATTTCCGGCATTCGGGCGGACCATCAATGCCGGAGAGCTGGAGAAGATCCTGTTTGAGTTTCTGCCCCGCTGTGTGGAAAACAGCCTGTATTACCGCAATATCAACCAGCGGGAGGCAGAGCGGGCCGTATTCCTGGCGGAGGATCAGGAGGAGATCCGCAATCAGTTAAGGGAACGAGGCTGGGTGGCCTTTGTGGCCAACGGCGCAGTGCTGCCCAGAGTCAGCGGTGTCTCGGAGCTTCCCATGAAGGACAGTGTGCCCTTCTCTTCACCGGCGTCCATGGAGCGCACGCTGACGCTTCCGCACCGGGGGGAACTGTCCGGCATGGCGGTGGAGGCGGGCGTTACGCTGATCGTGGGCGGCGGCTATCATGGGAAATCCACTCTTTTGGAGGCCATGCAGGCCGGGGTCTATAATCATGTGGCCGGAGACGGCCGGGAATATGTGATTACGGACGAGACGGCGGTGAAGCTGCGGGCAGAGGACGGGCGCAGCATCCGCAATGTGGACATCTCTCTGTTTATCAATGACCTGCCCAACCATAAGGATACGGTCCGCTTTACCACGGCGGACGCCAGCGGCAGCACCTCACAGGCAGCGGGGCTGGTGGAGAGCATGGAGGCGGGATCCGGCCTGTTTCTGATTGATGAGGATACCTCGGCCACTAATTTCATGGTCCGGGATGAATTCATGCAGCAGGTGATCAGCCGGGATAAGGAGCCGATCACGCCCTTCATCGAGAGAGTGCGGGACCTGTATGAGAAAGCCGGAATCTCCACGATCATGGTGGCCGGCAGCTCCGGCGCGTTCTTTTATATCGCGGACCGGATCCTGCAAATGGACTGCTACCGGGCGAAGGACATCACAGAGAGGGTAAAGGCTATGTGCAAAGACAGACCGGTAAATCCTCCTATGCCCCGTCCCTTTAACGGGCTGTGCGGCCAGCGGGTGCTTCCGGCCTATGTCCGCAGCGCTTCGGGCCATGGCGGCCGGGGGAGAGGCATGAGAGAGCGGGATAGCCGGGAGGCAGCCGGCAGCCGTCATGAGCATATGAAAATAAAGACTTTTGGACTGGAATCCTTTTCGCTGGATAAAGAGAGTATCAGTGTGCGCTATCTGGAGCAGCTGACAGATACGGAACAGACGGCGGCTCTGGCGTATCTGCTGCGTTTTTGCCTGGAACAGACGCTGGACGGTAAGAGGACTGTGAGCCAGGCCGTACGGCTGGTGTACGATACGTTAAATAAAAAGGGCTGGGAGCCTTTTTGCAGCAGTTATGTGCCCTGCGGTCTGGCAAGGCCCAGGATACAGGAGGTCTACGCCTGCCTGAACCGTTTCAGGGGGTAGCGGACAGGGAGAGGGCGGATACGGAGGAAAAGTATGGCTGTCAGAGAGAGTATGCAGGAGAAGGTAAGGACCGGGATGAGATTGCCCCGGCAGTACCGGGTGCTGATCTATAACGATGATTTTACACCTATGGATTTCGTGGTGGAGATACTGGTACAGATCTTTGACAAGGATCTGGAGGCGGCGGTGGAGCTGATGCTTTCCGTCCACCATGGCAGCTATGCCGTGGCCGGGATCTATCCCAGGGATATGGCCCAGACAAAGGCGGCGGAGGCGGTGCGCAGGGCCAGGGCCCAGGGGTATCCGCTGAAGGTGGAGGCGGTGTGCCAGCCCTGATTATCGGGCGGATATTTTTGCAGAAAGAGGATGACAGAGATGGAGCTTACCGTAACGATGCAGAAGGTGATGGAGCACGCGCTCCAATACGCGGCGCAGAGCCGTCACAGGTACTTTATGCCCGAGCATATCCTGTACGGCCTGACCTTTGACGCCGGCTTTTCCAGAGAATATCAGGCGGGCGGAGGACAGATCGAGGCGCTGCGGGAAAATCTGCTGACCTATATAAAGGAACAGGCCGGTCAGGCGGAAGAGGGGGAAAATCTGCGTTTTACCATGGATGTGGGGCTGGTGCTGCAGGCCGCCGAAGGGCAGGCCAGGCAGAGCAGCCGCGACCGGGTCGGAGTGAGCCATTTCCTCTCTGCGGTGCTGGCTCTGAAGGACTGCTACGGCGCCTATTATCTGACCTCGCAGAATGTGGATATGGTGGAGGTGCTGGGAGAACTCTCCAGAGAGAGCCTGGCCGCAGAGCGGGGCACGGATACCGGAAGGACGGATCAGGGACAGGCAGCCCCGGAAGCGGGGACAGGGGAGCCGGAGAAAGGGCGGCGTCCGCGTTTTCTGGACTATCTGGAGGACATGAACGAGACCTGTCAGAGACAGAATCCGCTCATTGGCAGGGAGGATGAGCTGGAGAGAACCATGGAGATTCTGTGCCGTCGGGATAAGAATAACGTACTTCATATCGGAGAGCCGGGAGTGGGCAAGACGGCTCTGGCTTACGGGCTTGCCAGAATGTTTTGCGAAAGCCAGGCCCCTGAGCCGTTGAGAGGGGCAAAGCTTTATGCCCTGGACCTGGGCGGACTGCTGGCCGGGACACAGTTCCGCGGGGACTTCGAGAAACGTTTCAAGGAGATCATGGAGGGGCTTTCCGGGGAGGAAAAGCCGGTTCTGTACCTGGATGAAATCCATAATATCGTAGGAGCCGGGGCGGTAAACGGCGGTACTCTGGACGTGGCGAATCTGTTAAAGCCTTATCTGGCGGCGGGCCATATCCGCTTTATCGGCGCCACCACCTACGAGGAGTATAAAAAGCATTTTTCCGGCAATAAAAGTCTGGTCCGCCGGTTTCAGAATGTGGAGGTGAAGGAGCCCTCGAAGGAGGAAGCGGTACAGATCTTAAGAGGGGTAAAGCCGGGCTATGAGAAGTTTCACGGCGTTCGGTATGCAGAAGGGGTGCTGGAACACACGGTGGAGATGAGCAGCCGCTACGTGAACGAGAGGTTTCTTCCGGATAAAGCCATCGACCTGATAGACGAGGCGGGAGCATACCGCCGTCTTCACCCCCTGCCGCAGAAGAGACAGACCGTAAGTAAGGCGCTGATCGACCAGATCCTGGCGCAGACCTGTCAGATACCGCCCCGCACCGTGGAGAAGGGGGAGACGGGACGTCTGGCCGTACTGGAGAAGAATCTGCGGGGACAGATATTCGGCCAGGACGAGGCGGTAAAGGAAGTGAGCAACGCGGTCAAGTTTTCCCGGGCCGGTCTCAATGAGGAGAATAAGCCGGTGGCTTCCTTTTTATTCGTGGGCGTCACCGGCGTGGGAAAGACGGAGCTGGCAAAGGCGCTGGCGAAGGAACTGGGAATTGATTTCCTGCGCTTTGATATGAGCGAATATGCGGAGAAGCACACGGTGGCGAAGCTGATCGGAGCGCCGGCCGGTTATGTGGGCTATGAGGAAGGGGGGCTGCTCACCGAGGAGGTCCGCCGTCATCCCCATGCGGTTCTTCTGTTAGACGAGATCGAGAAGGCTCACAGCGACATCTATAATGTGCTCTTGCAGGTGATGGATTACGCCACCCTGACGGATAATCAGGGGCGGAAGGCGGATTTTCGCAATATCATTCTGATTATGACCTCCAATGCCGGGGCCAGGGAGGCTGTCAGGGGCAAAATCGGTTTTGGAAACGGGACAGAGAATATGGACGCGCTGCAGGATGCGGTGAAGCGGACCTTCCAGCCGGAATTTCGCAATCGCCTCAGCCGTATCGTTCTGTTTCACGGAATGGATGATGAGATGGCGGAGAAGATCACCGAAAAGAAGCTTAGGGAGTTGACGCGCCTGTTATCCGAAAGAAAGGTGGACCTGTCCGTGACAGCCCAGGCCATGGCCTACGTGAAGGAGGCCGGGATCACGAAGGAGTACGGCGCCAGGGAGATCGACCGTGTCATCACCGGCGAGGTGAAGCCTCTGCTGGCGGAGCTGCTGCTTTTTGGACGGCTGAAAAAGGGCGGCGGCTGCGAGCTGTATGTGAAGGACGGAAAGCTGGCGGTGAGGTGACGGGGCAGGGAGACCGTGAGGCGCAGTAAAAAGAGATCTTTTGCCTGGTATAAGAAGATGATCGCCACAAACGGGGAGGACCTGGAGTAGAGAGGGGGATTGACAGATAAAGGTTCGTTATGAATCCTGTATAAAAAAGCGGCAGTTACCCTGATCGGGGATTGTAGAAAGTGGCCAAATAGATTATAATTATTTCAGGACACATTTTTCCATAAAAGGGGATATTATGATATTATGAAGGACAGAGGAACAATCCGAATGGAAACCGAACGGCTGGTGCTCAGGCCGTTTTCGATGGAGGATGTGGAGCCTGTATATCGAAACTGGGCTTCGCAACCGGAGGTGACCCGGTTTCTGACCTGGCCGACTCATGAGAATGAGGATACGACGAGACAGGTGGTAGAAGGATGGGTGAAAGAAAACGGAAATTTGCAGAATTACCAGTGGGCGGTGGAGTGGAAGGAAATCGGTGAGCCGGTGGGAAGCATCAGCGCAGTGAAGATTGACCGCCGGACGGAGTCGGCGACCATAGGGTACTGCATCGGCAGCCGCTTTTGGGGGCGGGGGATCATGGCGGAAGCGCTGGACGCGGTGATCGCCTTCTTTTTTGAAGAGGTGGGAATGAACTGTGTCAGCGCCTGCCATGATCCCAGGAATCCTAATTCAGGAAAAGTGATGCGAAAGTGCAAAATGACTTATGAGGGGACCTGGAGAGCGGCAGGGATCAATAATCAGGGCGTATGCGATGAGGTGTGGTACTCGATTTTAAGAGAGGAGTACGGGAATCGGTCTGCGGACAGCCGGATCTGGGATGAGCTGTACAGAAGAGCTCTGGCTGTCCGGCAGGGAAGACGCGTTTCACGGTATGTGGAGGCAGGCGGTGTGGCGGCGGCCATCCAGTCGGACTCAGGGAGGATCTACACAGGCGTCTGCGTGGACACCTGCTCGACCTTAGGCATCTGTGCCGAACGAAATGCGATCTTCCATATGCTCACCAGTGGGGAGAACGGGATCAGAAGAGTTCTGGCCATCATGCCGGACGGTCACACCGGAGCGCCCTGCGGAGCCTGCCGGGAACTTATGGTCCAGCTGATGCCGGATCAGTACCAAAATATCGAGATTATGCTGGACTATGAAAAAAGGGAGACGGTCACGCTGGGAACTCTGACGCCCAGATGGTGGATATGACAGACAGGGTTTTGTAAGGAGAGGAAATGAACCAGGAGGTTTTGAGCTTTTTTGACCGGAATCCGGAAGCGTTCTTTTTATACGAAGCTTTTTGGAAGAGGGTTCTGGCAGAGATGGGAGATGTGACGGTGAAGGTGCAAAAAACGCAGATTGCCTTTGCCAACCGATACAATTTTGCTTTTGTATCTTTTCTTCCTGTCAGAAAGGCAAAAGAGCGGCCGAAGGTCTATATTGTCATAACCTTTGGCCTGGGGCGCCAGGTGGAGTCGCCCCGTATCGACGCGGCGGTGGAGCCGTATCCCGGCCGCTTCACTCATCATGTTCTCATATCCCGTCCGGATGAGATAGACAGTGAGCTGATGGAATGGGTGAGGGAGGCCGGCGCGTTTTCCGCCGGGAAGCGCTGAAGAATTTATATTTCTTCGGGGTAGACAGACATTGCCTGATAAGATACAATAATCATAGATAGACATAAATGAACGGAATGTGTTAAAGGTGATGGAGATGGAAGAGAAACCGGATAAAAAGAAGGTAAAGAAAAGAATTCCTCTGCTTTTTCCCATTATACTGATGTTCTGTATGCTGGGAGCGGTCGTGTTTCTGGTGTCACGAAAAATAACCATGGAGATGTCGGAGTCTGCCATTCAGAATCTGAGCGAGAGCCTGGATCTGCTCCAAAGCACCATTGAGTCGATCATTAAGAAAGAGGCGGAGTTTCAGGAGCTGATGGCGCGGGACATTGCGGCGTCGGCAGATCCGGAGGAGTATATCCGTTCCTATCAGAAGAATGAGACAATGGTGAAGATATCATTGATCCGTTTTGGGGAGACAGAAGGAATTTCCAGTACGGGAGAGAAGTTTTCCGAAGAAGGGCTGGATTTTTCTTCAGAGGGGACCATAGGCGGGTTGCCGGTTTCCCGATCCTATGTGAATTATATGGGGACGTGGGCATATTCTCTGAAGTGTCCTGTGGTCAAAGACGGCGTGGAGATGGCGACGCTCTATGTGGAGTATGTGTATGACTCGCTGGATCAGTCCCTTCCCAATGGCTTTTATGACGGAAGAGCTACGCTGTACATAATGGATGCCGAAAGTGAACGGTTTGTGCTCAAGCCAAAGGGCATGGGAATGCGCAGCGCCGGCCATCTGAATCTGACAGATTTCTACCGGGCCAACAGTATTGAGGAGGACGGCCTCCGGGAAGAGGTTTCCCGGTGTATAAAGAGCGGTGACGATATTTTATTTTATCATGATATCCGGGATATCAAGGCACTGACCTATATGTGGGCGGTGAATGACGGGACGCTGTATCTGATTGGCTATGTTCCCCTGGAAGCGATTCAGCAGGAGGGGAAGACAGTCAATCAGAATATCCTGATTGTTGTCTTTGCGATGCTGACTGCCTTCTTTCTCTGCTGCCTGCTGTATTATTTTAACCGGAGGCAGCAGGACAGGGTCCGCAGAGAGCGGGAGGCGGAGAGGGAGATTCATAACCTTCAGCTGGCGGAGGCGCTGCAGGCAGCACGGATAGCAAGTAATTCCAAAACGATGTTTCTGTCCAATATGTCCCACGATATCCGCACACCGATGAACGCGGTTCTGGGTTTTACGACGCTTTTGTCCATGGATGCGGAGAATCCGGCTAAGGTGAGAGAATACACAAAGAAGATTATGGCGTCCGGTCAGCATTTGCTGAACCTGATTAATGATATCCTGGATGTTTCAAAGATCGAGAGCGGAAAGGTCGTACTGGGGTTCGAGGAATTTACGTTAAATGATCTGGTATCCTCCGTAAATGCGATCATACGGCCAATGGCGGCGGCAAAGTGCCAGGATTTTTATGTGGATGTAACAGGGGTCAGGCATGAGCGCCTTGTGGGCGATGAGATGCGGATGAATCAGATCTTGATTAACCTTCTCTCAAATGCGGTGAAGTACACGCAGGAGGGCGGCCGTATCTGGTTCCGCATTATCGGACTGAAACAGCGCTCCGGTCAGTATGAACACATCCGCATCGAGGTGGAGGATAACGGTTACGGAATGTCGCAGGAGTATCTGAAGACGATCTTTGACGCCTTCACCAGGGCGGAGAACAGTACGACCAATAAGGTGCAGGGCACAGGGCTCGGCATGGCGATCACAAAAAATATAGTCGAACTGATGGGGGGGACGATCGAGGTCTTCAGCCAGGTGGATAAGGGAAGCCTTTTTCGGATCGAACTGGAGCTTCGCATAGCGCAAGACCAGGCAGACCGGCAGTTCTGGACGGCAAATAAGATCGACCGGCTGTTGCTGGCGGATCGGGATGAGGAAGATGTTCAGAATATTCGGACTCTTATGAGAGAGACCGGAGTATGGGTGGATACGGTTTCGGATATGGAAACGTGTATCAGCCGGATACGGGAATCCGGGACGGCAGGAGAAGGATATCAGCTGCTGCTGGTGGAATGGGAGATGGCAGAGAAAGAGGATTTCCGGCAGATGAGGGAGCTGAGAGATGCCTGGCCGGATCTGCCTGTTCTGTTTTTGATGTCCTGTGATGCGCAGGAAGCGGCAGAGATTCTTCCGATCGAAAATGCGGCTGTTCTGAACAATCCGTTTTTCGTGGCGGCTCTGAAAGAAAAAATCGTGGAAATGCAGGGAGAACAGGGATATCCGGCTGCGGAGGAGGCGGAGGAGTATCACAGTCTGACCGGTATGCGCTTTCTTGCTGCGGAAGATAATGCGATCAATGCGGAGATCCTTACGGAGCTTCTGGAGATCGAGGAAGCCGCATGTGAGATCGCGGAGAACGGCCGGCTGGCCGTAGAACGCTTTACGCATGCGGCAGAGGGAGAATTTGATGCGATACTGATGGATGTACAGATGCCGGTGATGAACGGATATGACGCGGCGAGAGCAATCCGGTCCTTAAGCCGGCCGGATGCGGCCGAGATTCCCATCATAGCGATGACGGCCAATGCATTTGCGGAAGATGAAAAGGCAGCCCTGGACGCAGGGATGAACGCTCATGTGGCGAAGCCTATTGATATGAAAAGACTGCGAAAAGCCATCGGGCAATGCATGGAAAGAGAGGAATGAAACGGTTGAGTAAGAATAAAAAAGCGGCAAGATGGGTGGTCCTTTGTCTGGCCGGGGTGACGGCGGTGATACTGGCATCCTGTGGAAACGGTAAGGATTCCGGTAATAATCTTGTCACATCGGGCAGAGGCAATGAACGAATCATTAATTTTTTCAGTCCTATGGAAAAGACAGCCCCCGACGCGGAAAACGTGGCGAGAAGCGCCTGTGACCTGACAGTGGCTCTGGCTGAAGAGAGAGTGGGAGTGAGAATGGAGTACTGGACCTATACGGCGGAAAACTATCAGGATAAAACCTATGACGAGGTTGCGCTGGACAGGGCCCGCAATAATATGGACGATTTGTATCTGCTGAATCCGGACACGATCCTTATGCTGGGATCCGAGGGGAGGCTGATGGATTTATCGGGTCTGGAAAGTGCGAAAAACCTGCGGGAAATTATCAGAATAGCCAATACGGTTGACGGTAAGCTGGTGGCGATTCCCCAGGAGGTCGTGGCATACGGATTGTTTGTGAATAAGAATATGTTTGACCGGTATGAGCTTCCGTTGCCAAACACGCCGGAGGAGTTTCTGGAATGCTGCCGGGTGTTTAAGGAAAACGGGATCGAGACTCCTGTCGGAGCAAATCGCTGGTGGCTGGAAAATTTTGTATTTGCTATAGCCTATGCAGATTTATACAATGGGGGGAACATGGAAGCGGAGATTGCGGCGCTCAACAGCGGCGAAAGGAAGTACAGCGACTATATGCGGCCGGGTTTTGAGTTTTTGCAGGAGTTGATTGACCGCGGCTATATCGATGCCAAAAGGGCTCTGGTCAGCGAGGCCATGGAGGGTGAAGGAGAAGATTTCCTTGAACAGAAAACGCCGGTTGTCATGGCTTATTGGGGGGCGGCCAATACGGAGACCGCTTATGGAAAGACGGATTTTGAGCTGCAGGTCATCGGATTTCCCAGTGACCGGGGACAGATGCCGGTCATACCTATGACAGGCTTTGCCGTGGGGGCGGAGGCGGAACATGCCGAAGACGCGATGCTGGCTCTGGATGTGATGCTTTCCGACGAGGCGCTTCAGATATATGCGCGGACCAACCGGGTTATTTCACCTTCCCGGAATGTGGAGGTGGACTGTGTTCCCGCGCTGCAGCCCTTAAATGACCGGATTAAAGAGAATGTCTATGTGCTGGGTTCCAATGCGGGAATGAATGTGGAACAGTGGGGGAATACCTGTCTGATCGTACGGATGCTGCTGGGAGGAGCTTCGGTGGACGAATGTATGGCGGAGTTTGACCGGCTGCAGGAGGAGGCGATGAACCGGCAGAAATGACGCGCCGGATACGGAAACACGAAAAAGAAGGCTATGCAGCCGAAAACGCCTGCATAGCCTTTTCCTTTAATGGGGGATCGCTTTCAGTACGATCACGCTTCTGGCCTGTATCGCGAAACGGTTTTTGTCGGTAGAGCGGCACTTTTGAGCCGAGTCCCAGGTATCGGCCAGGATCTCCCAGACAAAGCCTTCCGGCAGCCGGGGCAGCCGGACTTCCAGAGACTCCCAGTAGGCATTGGAGGCAATGTAGAGAATCTGTATACTGTCGCCGTCTTCCTTTCCGGCGAACATGACGCCGATGTACCGGTCGTCCGGGGAGAAATTGGCCCGCCAGGGAGTAATGCCGTGGAAGCTGATATCGGGAAAACCACAAGCCCCGTCGCCTGTGCTGGTTCGCAGCACCCGGTGGTCTTTGCGCAGGCGGATCATATATTGGAAGAAGCGGAACATATCCCGGTTCTTTTCGAGGAGATTCCAGTCCAGCCAGGAAGTGATATTGTCCTGACAGTAGGCGTTATTGTTGCCGGACTGACTGTTGCAGAATTCATCCCCGGCCAGAAACATGGGAGTCCCCCGACTGCACATCAGAAGAGCGAAAGCGTTGCGCATCATGCGGCGCCGCAGGGAGAGGACTGCCGGATCGGCGGTATCTCCTTCTATGCCGCAGTTCCAGCTGTGGTTGGCGTCGCTTCCGTCGGTGTTGTTCCAGCCATTTTTCTCATTGTGCTTTATATTATAAGAATACAGATCATACAGAGTAAAGCCGTCGTGGCAGGTGATAAAATTGACGGAGGCATTCCGGCGGCTGTGGGGCTCATAGATATCCTGAGAGCCGGTCAGGCGCAGAGCGGCGGCCTGTGCCATGCCCCCGTCTCCCTTCAAATAACGCCGCATATCGTCGCGGTAGATACCGTTCCATTCGGCCCAGCGGTTCCAGGCGGGAAAGGTGCCCACCTGATACATGCCGCCGGCGTCCCAGGCTTCAGCGATCAGCTTTACATCGCCCAGAATCGGGTCAAAGGCCAGGGACTGTAAAAGGGGCGGCTTACTCATGGGGGATCCGTCCTCGTTGCGTCCCAGGATGGATGCCAGATCGAAGCGGAAGCCGTTCACACGGTAGGTGGTGACCCAATAGCGCAGGCAGTTTAAAATCATCTGATGTACGATGGGATGATTACAGTTTAAAGAGTTGCCGCAGCCGCTGAAATCATAATAGCTGCCGCCGGGGGCCAGGAGATAATAAATGTTATTGTCAAAGCCCTTGAAAGAAAAGAAGGGGCCGTCCTCGTTGCCCTCAGCCGTATGGTTAAACACCACATCCAGATAGACCTCGATGCCGTGAAGGTTACACTGACGGATCAGGTTTTTCAGCTCGTTGCCTTCCCGGTTATACTCCTTGCTGGCGGCATAGCTGGTGTTGGGGGCAAAGAAGCTGACCGTATTGTAGCCCCAGTAATTATACAGCTTCTGTCCGCCGGCTTCCCGGTAATCCTGCATCTCGTCAAACTCGAAGATGGGCATCAGTTCGATGGCATTGACACCCAGCTCCACCAGGTAGGGGATCTTTTCCATCAGGCCGGCAAAGGTGCCCGGATGAGCCACACGGGAAGAAGAGTCCATGGTATAGCCTCTGACATGAAGCTCGTAGATAATCAGATCTTCCATGGGCAGAAGAGGAGACTCCATGGTGCCCCAGTCAAAGTCGTCCTTTACGACACGGGCCTTATAATGCTGCTCGTGGGGAGAAGTCTCGCCCCATTTGCTCTGACCGGTGACGGCCTTGGCATAGGGGTCGAGAAGATATTTGTTTTTATTGAAAATCAGCCCTTTCTCCGGGTCATAGGGACCGTCCACACGGTAGGCATACTCGAATTCTTCGATGTCCAGCTTGAACACGATCATGGAATATACGTTGCCGATGCGGTAGTGGGAGGGAAAAGGGATCACGGCGTAGGGCTCGCCGGCCTCCCGGTGAAACAGAAGAAGTTCGATAGAGGTGGCGCCATGGGAATAGACCGTAAAATTGACGCCGCCGGGAATGGCGGTGGCGCCGTTACTCTCATAAAAGCCCGGCCGCACATCGAAACCGCTGATGCGGTCTAAGGGGACCAGGTGGATGCTGTGTCCCAGCTGCGTCATGGTCTCGAAAACCGGTTTTTTCTGTGGTGAATTCTGAAAGGAAATCCCTCTCTCTTCGTCTTTATTCATAACTGATCTCAGATCCTTTACATGGTATATGGATGAGTTTCACGTCCCGGCGAGAGCAGGACTTCCTTTAATATATCGGCGGAATTGGCAAAATCATAACCGATGTGGACCCGTTTCGTCCTGTGAGACTGGCTATGTGCAGGTAAAAAATCTCTGTTGCAGCATTGACGAAAGCGGGGAATGTGAGTAGAATAGAGACAGAATACACGAAAGCGGCAGGTGGAAATGATGGAGACGCAGGAACGTTCTTTTTTGGATGAACTGCCGGGACAGGCAGTTTTTGCACTGGACATAGGAACGCGCAGTATTATTGGAATGGTAGGCATCCTGAACGGGGATAAGGTACAGATTGTAGCCATCGAGAAGGAAGAGCATACACAGAGAGCCATGATCGACGGCCAGATCGAGAATATTGACCTGGTGGCCGGGGTGGCCCGGACAGTGAAGGAACGGCTGGAAAAAAGGCTGGGCTGCCATCTGACGAAGGTGGCGGTGGCGGCGGCGGGCCGGTCGCTGCGGACCGAGGGAGTGACATATGAGATGGAGCTTGCCGAGGTCAGACAGATCGATGCGGAGGTGGTCAGCCGCCTGGAGGCAGGAGCCATCAGCGAGGCGGAGAGGTCGTTTTTTGGCAGAGGGGAAGGGGAGGAGCAGCGGTTTTATCTGGTGGGCTACAGTGTGAGCCGGTATTATCTGGACGGCTATCTGCTTTCGAGCCTGGTGGATCACAGGGGCCGTGTTTTGAAGGCGGACGTAATCGCCACATTTTTGCCTGCGGAGGTGGTGGAGAGTCTCTATGCGGCGATGCGCAAGATAGGGCTGGAGATTTCCAGCCTTACGCTGGAGCCCATTGCGGCAATCAATGCGGCGATTCCGGCTAATATCCGGCTGTTGAATCTGGCTCTGGTGGATATCGGAGCGGGGACCTCCGATATTGCCGTCTGCCGTGACGGCTGTATCACCGGATACACCATGGCGGTTCTGGCAGGCGATGAGATTACCGAGAGCATTATGAAGGCCTATCTGGTGGATTTTCAGACGGCGGAGGAGATCAAGGCAGGGCTGTGTGAGAAGGACACGGTGACCTTTACCGATATCATGGGAATCGGGCAGACGGCGGCCAGGGAGGAGATCTGCGGAAAGGTGAAGGATGCCGTGGCTGCTCTTTGCAGGGAGATCTGCGACAAAGTCGTCGAGGCCAACGGAGGCCCTCCCTCGGCGATCTTTCTGTCGGGCGGCGGAAGCCTGTTTCCGGGCGTTCGGGAAGGCGTGGTGAAGGGGCTTGATATGGACTCCAGCCGCGTGGCGATCGCAGGGCGGAATTTTGCGGTAAACGCCTCCTCGGAAGGGTATGATCTGGAGAATCCGGAGTATGCCACCCCGTTGGGAATTGTAATCTCGGCCAGCTTGAATATGATTAACGACAGTTTCCGCATTCTGTTAAACGGCGAACCGGCCAAGCTGTTTCGCAGCGGGACCTTTACCGTGATGAACATCCTGATGATGAACGGATACGGCTATCAGGATATGATGGGAAAGTCGGGACAGAATCTGGTGGTATTCTATAACCGGGAACGCCGGGTGTTTTATGGAGAGAAGGCGGAACCCTGTATTTTGAAGAAAAACGGGGAGGATGCACAGCTGTCCGATATGGTTCAGGCCGGGGACCGCATCGACTTCACTCCGGTACGGCATGGGACGGACGCCTCGGCCATGCTGTCCGATCTGACGGAGCTGGAGGACAGCCCGCCCATCACAATCAACGGAAAGAAGATCTCCAGAGATGTGGCGCTGAAATCGGGAGACGTCATTTTAGTGGAGGGCATGTATCCGGAGGAAGAGGAGACGGTAAAGCCGGATAAAAAGAGGGGGAGGGCGGCCGGCCCCCCGAAAGCTTCCGGCACGCAGAAAAAAAACTCCGGTGCGGCAGCTGACCGAAAGAAGCGGGACGCAGCGGAACCTTCCAAAAAGAAGCGGGGCCGTCCGGCGCACAAGCCGCAGACAAGGGCAGAGGAGGCCGCGGCTGAGACCGGTCCGCAGGTGAAAGAGGAAGAGACGGCGGCCGGACCCGGGGAGGAAGTAAGAGCAGAAGAAAACGTGGCTGCGCCGCAGACAGAGACTCCTGTACATACGGCGGCTCCGGCGCAGGAGGTTCCGATACGGACCAAGGCAGAAGAGATGCCGGTACAGGCCAAAGCGGAGGAGATGCCGGTATATCACTATCACCGGCCGGCGCCTGAACCGGAGCAATCCGGCGATTCTTTGGCAGCCGCAGAGGTATCCTCTTTCGTACCGGTCCGGCCGGGAGGACAGAAGCTTTTGCTGTACTTAAACGACAGAACGCTGGTTCTGCCGCCTAAGGCGGATGGCTCGCCTTATTATCTGATGGATATGCTGGAATATTCCGGACTGGATCTGGAAAGAGTGACTGCGCCGGTGATTTTAGAGATCAACGGAAGGAGCGGGACCTTCCAGCAGGAGCTGAAAACCGGAGATTCGGTCCGTATCTATGAACAGCCGTCGGGACTGTGACGGAAACAGCGAAAGGTGGAAGGATAACTTTTTGTTTTGTAATCCGACTTATCAACCTGCATTTTGCGACGATATCTAAGATAGGAATTATTTATAATGAGTAAAAGGAGGTTGCCGGATGGACATGACGGGGATTGCAGGAGCCAGCACGGCTATGAGCGGCTCGCGATTTTTTGCGGAAGTGACCATGGCTGTCCTGAAGAAGGGGCTTGATGTGGCAGAGGTTCAGGGTGAGGCAATACAGGAAATGCTTGATACGGCTGTGACGGATATGGCGGCGGCGAGCGGGCATATACTGGACACCTATGCGTAGCATGTAACCGGGCCGGCAACCCGGAAGACGCGGTGTGAGATATCCGTGGACTTAACAGGACATGGGGCAGGGGAAGAGTTTGAATGAAAACGACACATATGATGGAGGATAACCAGCTATGAAAAATTTAAAGATTCGTATGAAGTTGACGCTGATACTCGGTGTTGCGATTGCATGTCTTTTGCTCACAGGCGTCGCTTCTGTGATCTGTATGGGCAATATCAATGCCAAGAGCTCACGGATTGCCAACCACAGTATTCCGATGCTTACTATGGCGGAGGAACTGAGAGTGGATATGTCGGATTTCCGCCGGCTGGGGCTGCGTCACGTTATCACGAACGATGCGGCAGAGATGACAGAGATTGAGAACAGCCTTCAGGAGGTGTCGGCTGAGATCACGAGAAGCTTTGAGGAGTACGGCGAAATTATCGAGACCGCAGAGGCAAAGCAGCTTCACGCGCAGGTGCAGAATTATTGGAGCGTTTATATGAAGTCCTATGAGGAGATGCTGGTTGCCAGCCGCAGCGGCCAGAAGGAAGAGGCCATGGAGATTTCACTGAGCTGCACCAGTGAATATGACGACGTGGAGAAGGCGATGACGGCTCTGGTGGAGCACAGCAAAACGCAGGCGAGCAATCTGTCGGCAGAGGCGGATGCGAATTTCAGCACGGCGAATACTATGATGATCGCCATCATTGTTATCGGCATCGCACTTTTGATTGTCGGTTCTCTGGTGCTGACGCGGATGATCACAGGGCCGGTCCATGAGCTGGATCAGGTGTCCAGAAAGATTGCGGAAGGCGATCTGGATCTGTCGATCCGCTACGATGCCAGGGATGAGCTGGGCGATCTGGCCAGGAGCGTCAATAAGACGGTTGTCCGTCTGAAGGATTACGAGGCATATATTAATGAGATCGCGAAGGTGCTGGGAGAGATGGCACAGGGCGAACTGACGGTCCATCTGACCTATGACTATGCCGGCGAATTTGCCAAGATCAAGGTGGCTCTGGAGAATATTTCCGAGTCCATGAACGATACGATGACCCGGATCGCCGAGGCTTCCGCCCAGGTGGCCGGCGGAAGCGATCAGGTGTCCAGCGCAGCGCAGGCTCTGAGCCAGGGCGCTACGCAGCAGGCTTCTTCCGTGGAAGAGATCGCCGCTACCATCAATGAGATTTCCGCCAATGTCAATAAGAATGCCGACCGTGCCAAGACGGCAGGCAAGCAGGCCAGCGCTACCGCTTCCGAGCTGGAGCAGGGCAAGCAGCAGATGAAGAGCATGACGGATGCCATGGCAGAGATTGATTCTTCCGCCAACGAGATTAACAAGATCATCAAGACCATAGAGGATATCGCTTTCCAGACCAATATCCTGGCGCTGAACGCCGCGGTGGAGGCGGCCAGGGCCGGTCAGGCCGGTAAGGGCTTCGCTGTGGTAGCCGACGAGGTACGTAACCTGGCAAGCAAATCCGCAGAGGCTTCCAAGAATACGGCGGCTCTGATCGGCGCTACGATCAAGGCTGTGAAGGACGGCGCGGAGATCGCGGATCAGACGGCGGAATCCTTTGTCAAGATCACGCAGATGTCCGAAGAGTCTGCGGCTATCGTACAGGAAATTGCGAAGGCGTCCCAGGAGCAGGCGGCGGCTGTGTCCCAGGTAATGATCGGCATCGATCAGATTTCCAGCGTGGTACAGACCAACTCTGCCACGGCGGAAGAGAATGCGGCTTCCAGCGAGGAGCTGTCCGGACAGGCGCAGATCCTGAAAGGCCTGGTAGGTAAGTTTAAATTAAAGAACGGCGGCCAGAGTTCTTCCGCCTACAGCGCACCGGCGCCTTCCTATGAGGAACCGGCGCCCACCTACAGCGCGTCGTCTTCCTACGGCGCATCCACAGGGTTTGACAAATATTGATCCTTACGTCCCCGGCCGGAGTGACCGGAGAAGAAAAATAAGAGAAGAATAAATATGAAAGAAAGGGGAGAATGAATATGTTAGTATCATCGGCAACCTCCGCCAGCTATAACGCTTCAGCGGCAGCAGCCGCTGCGGTAAAAGCCGTACCGGCGGAACAGACAGCACAGAAGAGCGAGGCTCCGGTACAGAGAACGCCGGACACGGATACCTTTGTAAAGAGCAGTGAAGCTGAGAACACGGTGGAGGCTAAGAAGCTTTCGGCCGATCAGATCAGCAGGTATCAGGAACAGCGCACGGCATCTTTTACCAAGATGATTAACGAGATCGTAAGCAGCCAGGCCAATAAGGGCAAGAAGGCGCAGCTGGAGAAGAACGGGATTACAAAGGATCTGTTCACGGATCTGGTCGTCACACCGGAACAGCAGCTGGCGGCACAGCAGGCGATCGGCGAGGACGGCGAGTGGGGAGTCAATGCAGTGGCCACCCGGATCATGGATATGTGCGTGGCGCTTTCCGGCGGAGACGCTTCCAAGATCGAGGAGATGCGAGCGGCGGTTGACAAGGGATTCCAGCAGGCCGTGGGTCAATGGGGCGGTTCTCTTCCCTCTATCTGCAGCCAGACACATGACGAGATCAATAAGAGATTTGATTATTGGAAAGAAAATGGTAATCTGGACGGTTATCAGTACCAGAAGGCTGGTGTGGAATAAGAAGAAAAAGACGGGACGGGACTTGCTGAGTCCCGTCTCTTTTCGTGTTTTTTACTGAATGACGGGCGGTATATAGTGCATTTTGGCAAGGATTGCAACAAGAGTTCGTCTTGTTTCTGTCAAATTTAGTGTAATCTTCTCTTTCTGACGAGCTTGCAGACTTATGAGAGAAAATGTTTGTAAAGTGTTAAGAAAATGAGGGGTGGGAAATATTGTTTTTTCTCTATTTGGTATTGCATTTTTAATGGTGAACTGATATACTAATAAGAGTCGAAACAGGGCAAATGAGGTAGGAAGGAAGTGATTTATATGGCCGGTTTGTATGGAAATGGAATTGAACTGACGGAGAGAATGCTGGACTTTCTTTGGGGAAGGCAGAATCTGACCTTAAATAATATTGCGAATGTAGATACTCCAGGATATAAAACCAGATATATGACATTTGAAGCGGAGCTTCAGGAAAGGCTTCAGAATGCCAGTCAGGGCAGGAGGCCGAAGGTTGAGGTCAGCCAGGCCATCGGTCAGACACATGCCGCCGTGCATGTCACCCGGAGCGAGTCCACACGTTTGGACGGCAATAATGTGGATATGGACCAGGAACAGGTAGAGCTGGTTCGCACGGCATATGAGTATCAGTATATGCTGAATTCGATAAACAGTGAATTCAAGAGACTTCAGAGCGCTGCAAGACAGTTTTAAAACAATGTTCTAAATTCAGAGCTTAATTCGTAAGATAAAACGTATGGAAAGGAGAGTTTTATTACATATGGATTTTGAGACGGTTCAGTTTATTACTCCCATAGCGCCATGGGAGCGGATTGGAAATGATACAAAGAGCGGTGAAGCCGCTGGAAACAGTGAGGCATCGCTTTTTTCTGATATCTTTCACAATGTTGTGAATCAGGTCTACACGGCTCATCAGGATGCTGAGAACAAGCAATATCTGTTATCTACAGGCCAGCTTGATGATGTCCATTCTCTGCCCATTGCTGAGGCAAAGGCTTCTCTGAGTGTGGATATCCTTATTTCTCTGCGCAATAAGGCATTGGAATCTTATAACGAATTGATGAAACTCAATTTGTAATTAAAATGACAAGAGAAGGCTGGAAAAAAACGTGGGAAGTCTTAAGGAACGCTGGCAGAAGCTGGCAGATAAAACGAAAAAACAGCTGATTACGATTGCAGTGGGCACTGTGCTGATCGCCGGAGCGATCATAGTCTTCCTTTATCTCAATCAGGACAGAAGCTACAGTACGCTTTTTACAGGATTGAACCAGGAGGAAGCCACACAGGTAGTGAGCCTGCTGCAAAACTCAGATGTTACATATAAGTATAATGAGAGTGATGGCAGTATTTCTGTGCCTTCGGCTGTCGTGGATCAGACCCGGGCGACATTGGTAAGCCAGGGCTACCCTCAGAGCGGGTTTTCTTACAGCATGTATCTGGATCACACCGGTCTGATGTCTACAGAGTCGGATAAAAAGCAATATACGCTCTATGAACTTCAGGACCGGCTGGGAGCACAGATTCGTCTGTTTGACGGTGTTCGGGATGCGAAGGTGACGATCGCAGAGCCTCAGGAACAGAAGTATGCTTATAATGACGATGCTGAGGTGGAAGCGTCCGCCGCCGTGACCGTGACCATGGAGAACGGGCGGAGCCTTACGGTCGACGGGGCCAATGCGATCCGCCGTCTGATCAGTACGGCGGTGCGCGGCATGAACTTTACCAGCATATCGGTATATGATGCGGCTACCATGCTTGAGGTAGGGGGAGGCACAGACGGCGACTCCACCTACGGAGCGGCGAATGATTTAAATGAGCTTACCACCCTGATCGAAAACAAGATGGCGGCGGATGTGCGCCGTATTCTGGAAAAGATATACGGACAGGGCAGCGTGGAAGTGGCGGTAAAGGGTACCCTGAACATGGAGAGCCTGATTCAGGAGAGCACTACATACTCCACCCCGGAGAAGAAGGATGAGAATGATAAGACCGGCCTTAAGTATTATGACACCAGGTCCGGTGAAAATGGACAGGCGGCAGAACCGGATGACGGGGACGTGGCCGGAGCGGACGCCAATGCGGAGGTGCCGCGCTATACAACGGATTCAGAGGGAGATGACCTGGTTGACCGCTATGCCTATGACAGTGTGACCAGAGAATGGCTCTTTAACTCCGTGAAGGAGCAGCGGCAGGTAGATCCGGGAGTCCTGGAGAATACCACGGTCAGTGTGGTAATTGATACGGATGATACCAGCGTTCCGGAGAACAGCCTGCGAAATCTGGTGGCAAATGCGACAGGCATATCACCGGAAGATGCTGCGGCGAATATTACAATAGTGAGGACATTATCGGTTGATTCAAAGAAGGCTGCCGAGGAAGACGATGTGATACAGGCGGTACAGCCGGAACCGGAAGAGCCTGGTTTCAGTTTGCCTTTGCCGATTCTGATCGCTTTGGCTGCACTGGCGGTGTTGATTCTTCTTTTGATCATACTGCTGATTTTGCGTGGGCGGAAGAAGAAAAAGAAAGCAGCGGCGGAAGAGCAGCTTGCCGTTGCGGTATCCCCGGGCGAGCTGGGAGCCGCGCAGGAGAACTGGTCAGGCGACGAATTCCCGGGCGCTACGCAGGAAGCGGCCATGCAGCTTGAGGAAGATGACGAGATGTCTCAGAACGAGGAAATTATCAAGCTCAAGATGCAGCGCAATCTTAAGCTGAAGCAAAATATCGGTGAGATCGTAGATCAGAATCCGCAGATTGTAGCCAAACTGGTACAGGGCTGGCTGAATGAGGAAGGTGAGAAGAATGGCGGAGGCCACAGCGCAGACAAACAAAAACACAAGTAAGGATGAAGGGGCGGATAACAGAGAGGTCGTCCTGAACTCCCGGCAGAAAGCTGCTATTGTTATCATATCACTGGGCGCAGACAGGGCTTCCCAGATTTATAAGTATCTGAGCGAGCAGGATATCGAGGATCTGACCTTTGAGGTGGCGAGGCTGGGCAAGACCAGTAACGCTCAGGTGGAGGCGGCTCTGGATGAGTTCTACAAGCTTTGTCTGACTCACAAGATGATGACGGACGGCGGTCTGGACTATGCCCGCAATGTTCTGGAAAAAGCATTTGGCGACAGTACGGCCAGATCGCTTTTGGAAAAAGTATCAAAGACTTTGCAGTCGAGGCCCTTTAACTTCTTTATGAAAGGGGATCCCAAGGCGCTTTTGTCTCTTTTGCAGCATGAGCGCTCCCAGGTGATTTCTCTGATTATGTCCTATATGGAACCGGAACAGGCGGCCGGGATTCTGGAACAGCTGCCGGATGAGAAGAGAATTCCGGTTCTGGAGGGCATGGCCAATATGGACCGTGTATCTCCGGAGGCGATAGCGATCGTGGAGGAGGAGATGAAGCGTAAGTTCTCAGCCATCATAACCAGCGACGATAATATGAGTCTGGGCGGTATCGATTATGTGGCCGACGTGATGAATCATGTGGACCGCAGCAACGAAAGAAAAATATTCGACGAGCTGGGAAAGGTCAATCCCGATCTGGCCCAGGATATCCGGGACAAGATGTTCGTATTCGAAAATATTCTGGATATGGACGACCGCTCGGTACAGCGCTTTGTGCGTGACTGTGACTCCAAGGATGTGGTGTATGCCCTGAAAACGGCGTCACAGGAGATGCAGCAGATTTTCTTCAACAATATGTCCAAGCGAATGGCAGAGACCGTGCGGGCCGATCTGGAGATTACGACCAACGTAAGGCTCAAGGACGTGGAAGAAGCGCAGCAGCGTATTGTTAATCTGATCCGAAATCTGGAGGAGAGAGGCGAGGTTATTATAAAGAAGGGAAGTGACGAGGATGATATCATCGTCTAAAAATATCATCAAAGAATGGAATCCGGAACAGGTGAGAAACTTTGTTCCGGTTCTGAAAGTGTCACAGCCCGTTATCCGTGAGCTGAGCCGGCAGGATCTGGAATCTCCCCGTCCTAAGGAAAAGGCAGGGTGGGAGATTCCGGACGGCGAGCCTCTGGAAGAAACGGAAGAAATACCGGATGAGGAGGCAGAGGCCAGCCTGGAGCTGCAGGAAGCCAGACGCCAGGCGGAAGAACTTTTGCGGGAGGCCAGAGAAGAGTCGGAACGGATAAAAGAAGAAGCCAGGCAGGAAGGCTTCGCCAGAGGACAGGAGGAGGGCTGGCAGAGAGGGATGGCCGAAGCGGTTAAGAAGCTGGAGGAGACCCTTGAGCAACAGAAACAGTCTGTCCGGCAGGAACTTTCAAAGGCCCTGGAAAGCATTGAGCAGGCCAAAAGCAGATGCCTCCAGAATTATCTGGATCAGCTGAAAGACTGCTCCTTTGCCGTGGCTGAGAAGGTGATTCATACCAGCCTGGAAGCCAGCGGGGATATCATTAAACGGATGATCGTCTTTGAGACAGAGAAGCTGAAGAAGACGGTCTGGCTTAAGATATATATGGAAAAGATGGATTACGATATGATGATGGAGACAGATGCGGATCTGGTGACAGAGCTTTCCAAGGTCTCAGACAATATCAAATTCATCGTTATGGAGAAAGAAAAGCGGGGAAGCTGCATCATCGAGACGCCGGAAGAGATTCTGGATATCGGAGTGGAGACACAGATGGAGAATATCCGCGATATTACGGGAACGATACGATTGTAAAGGAGCAGGACGGCCATGTTCAAAAGACTGCCGCAGCTGATTGCCAATTCGGAGACGGTCAGCCGCATCGGAAAAATTGAAAATGTAGTGGGCATGTCCGTGGAGGCTTCCGGCGGAAGAAGCAGTATCGGCGATATCGTTATGATTTATAACGAAGAGCAGAACCGGCAGATTCGTGCGGAAGTGGTGGGTTTTAAGGATAATAAGATCCAGTTGATGGCTTATGAGAACACCAGCGGCATCAGCGCCGGCAGTTTTGTCCGCAACACCAGGCGCCGTTTGAAGGTTCCGGTGGGAGATTTTCTGCGGGGGCGCATCATCAATGCGCTGGGAGAACCTATGGACGGCGGACCGGAGTTTCAGCCCACCCGTTTTTACTCGGTGGATGCTCCCGGGACGAACCCCTTAGCCCGTCCGCCCATACGGGAGAGGCTGGAGTTTGGCGTGAAGGCCATCGACGGTCTCAATACCATCGGAAAAGGTCAGAGAATCGGGATTTTTGCCGGTTCCGGCGTAGGTAAAAGTACGCTGATGGGAATGATTGCCAAGAATGTAAAGACAGATATCAACGTAATCGCTCTGGTGGGAGAGCGTGGCCGCGAGGTCCTGGAGTTTGTTCAGAAGGACCTGGGCGAGGAGGGAATGCGCCGTTCCATATTGGTGGTGGCGACTTCTGACCAGCCGGCCATGCTGCGCATGAAATGCCCTCTGGTGGCGACCACCATCGCTGAATATTTCAGAGACCAGGGCTGTGATGTGCTTCTGATGATGGATTCGCTGACACGTTTCGCGATGGCTCAGCGAGAGATCGGTCTGGCCATCGGCGAACCGCCCATAGCCAGAGGATACACCCCTTCCATCTATGCGGAGTTTCCGAAGCTTCTGGAACGCAGCGGGAATTTTGACAAAGGCTCGATTACCGGCGTATATACCGTGCTGGTGGAAGGCGACGATACCAATGAGCCCATAGCGGATACGGTTCGCGGTATCCTGGACGGACATATCGTCCTGAGCCGTCAGCTGGCCAATGAAAACCATTTTCCGGCGATTGATATCGGAGCCAGCATATCCAGGTTGATGGTGGAGATTGTCTCCGGGGATCATAAGCGGGTGGATTCACGTTTTCGCAACCTTCTGGCTCTTTACCAGAAGAACGCGGACCTGATCGCCATCGGCGCCTATAAGAAAGGGACGAATCCGGCCCTTGACGAGGCGGTGGCCAAGATTAACAGTATGAATGGATTTCTGACGCAGGATATTAACGAAAGCTTCTCGTATGAGGAGACAGTACAGATGATGGCAAAGATTGCCGGATAGCGGAGGATGAGTTGTGAAACGTTTTCGTTATAGTCTCGAGACCGTGTTAGATTATAAGACTCAGGTTCTGGATGGCCTGAAGAAAGAACACGCCGTCATGCTGAAAGATGTAAATGATAAGAAAGAGGAGATCCGGCAGTTAAACGGCGAGCTGGCGGAATATGAAGGAAGCTTTGACGAGACGAAATCCGCCGGAGCTTCGATCGAGACCTATCTGCTCTACGATATGTGTATCGGGCGGATGAAGGATCAGATCGAACAGGAGGAGGAACGTCTTATCGTTCTGAAGAAAAGAGAAGAAAAGAAAAAAGGAGAGGTGCTGGATGCCCGGGTAGACACTTCCAAGTTTGAGAAGCTGAAGGATAAGCGGCTTTCGGAATACCGGGTGGCAGAGCAAAAAGAGGAGGAGGCATTTGTGGAGGAATTTGTGATCCATAATATGGTTGCCGAGGGCCTCAGTTACGGGAGATAATCGCGGATATCATGCCGTTGATTATATATAAAATATCAGAGAAAGGAGGTAACGCATGGAAAAAGTCCAAATGGAAACGTCTTCCGCTCTTCCGATTACCGTTCGGAGCGGCCGGTATCAGGCAGTGAGTGTGGATTCTGATTTCAGCAAGCTATTAAAAGGACAGAATCCGGCTGACGCGAATGTCAAAGGAGCGAAGTCTTCCGACAGCGCTATAGGAAAGACGGCCCCGGACACTGCTAAGGGCAGCGTAAATTCTGCCAAAGAGGAAAATGCGGCCGAGGGCGGGAAGACCGAATCGGAAGAGGAAGAGGAAAATATTCTTCTGAGTGAGGGAAAGCTTCCGGCGGAGCTGCTTTTACAGCTTCAGGGCGCACTGGTACAGATGGCGGTACAGCAATCGCAGGAAACAGCCACAGCAGAGAGCGCGGCAGAACTGCCTTTGGAGGTCACTCCGGCAGAAGCAGAAGCAGTCCTTTCCGTGGATTCGGAGCAGCCTGTGGCGGGTGAGGGCGTTATGTCGGCCCAGGAATCGCTTAAGACAGACGAGGCGCTTCCGGCTGTGGAGACGGAGTCTCATGTGACGGAGGTGTCGGCTCAGACGGCGGAAACACCGAAAAATATGATCGTAGCCGAGAAAACCCCGGAACCGGTAAATGCGACGCATGACGCGGTATCCAAAACACAGGATCTTTCGGAAACGGTTTCAATGCCGGCAGATTCCCTGTCAAAGGCGGCTGTTACGACGCAGAAGCAGGAGAACAGCCGGACCAGAGAGGAATCCGGACAGGATGCGGGGACACAGACGCCGCTTTTTACCACGTCAGGCACACAGTACCGCAATGATTCAGTGGCTGAACTGGAAAGAACCTCTTCCGCGCCGGTGAAGACAGCAGAACCTACATTGATTCAGGATGTGGGTCATGCCATTGCCAGCAGGCTTCCGAAGACAGACGGAACGCTGACTATCGAACTGGAGCCGGCTTCCCTGGGCAAGCTGACGATCCAGGTCCTCTATGAGGCGGGCCGGGCTACCGTATCGATTCTTTCAAGTAACCCGAAGACGCTGGAGCTTCTGAGCCAGAAGGCGACAGAGCTGGCCTCGATTTTAGAGGAACATACCGGTCAGGAGACGGTAGTCTATACCGAACAGCCGGAAGCAGACCAGCCCTATGACGAGCGCGGACAGGAAGGACAGCGTGAGGGCAAAGAGCGGGAGCAGGAGCGTAAGGATCAGGGCGACCAGGAAGCCTTCGCACAGCAGCTTCGGCTGGGGCTCGTATGAGCGCAGCCGGAAATAAGAAACTCAGGTCTGATAAACAGACATGAGATATGGAAAGGAGTGAGCAGTATGGCAGTAACAAGCATCAGCGGAACCGATAATCCCTATGCAGGTTCCCACTATGTGGCTCAGAGCAATGATAAGAATACGCTGACGATCAGCAGCTATATCCAGCTTCTGGCAACACAGCTTCAGAATCAGGATATGACGAATCCCATGGATAACAGCGACATGATGAATCAGATGACTCAGATGGCTATGGTACAGGCGCTGTCCACCATGACGGAGAGCATGGCCGCCAACAATGTCATGAATACCACCACCTATGCGGCGGGGATGATTGGCAAGGAAGTTACGGTGGCTGTGACAGAGGCGGGAGAATCCGGCTATGAGACTCTCGTAGGAAGTAAGGTGGGTATCGTGGAGTCGGTAAATCTGTCGGGAAGTTCGCCGACATTCCGTCTGAAGGACGATCCAAAGGATTACCCTCTGTCCTACCTGATGGGAATCGGAGACGTCTCGGACACGATTGGCGACGGGGGATCCAGTGGTGAGGAGTTAGAATAAGAAAAGGAGCCAGCCCTATGAGCATTAATGAATTACAAAAGCTTCAGTACGGGCCTGGCAAAGGCAGCGGGGGCCGGACGGATACGGATCAGAGCGCGATGAGCGGACCGGCGTTCGGTGAGATGCTAAAAGCGAAAACGCTTGCAAACCAGGGCCTGAATTTTTCCAAGCATGCGGCAAAGCGCATGGGAGAACGGGGAATCCCGATGGATTATCAGCTGCTTGGCGATCTGGAACAGGCGGTGGAGGGAGCGAGACAAAAGGGCGCGAAGGATGTGGCTGTGATCGGCCGCCAGGGCGTGTTTATTGTGAATGTTCCCAACAATGTGGTTGTTACCACCATGTCGGCAGATGACATGAAAGACAGGATTTTTACCAACATTGACAGTGCTGTCATTATGTAAAAGGCAGGACCGTGAGGATGCCGGTCCGCGGACGCCGGAAGCGCGGCCGTGGGTGACAGCGGAAAGGAAGCAGAAAAAGAATGTTAAGAGCAATGGATTCAGCAGTCGCAGGACTGCGCGCACATCAGAATAAGCTGGATGTAATCGGTCACAATATCGCAAACGTGAATACGGCCGGTTACAAATCCCAGAGCTACATGTTTAAAGAGGCAATGTACCAGACCTCCACGAACTCCACCAGCGGTTCGGGCAGCGCCGGCGGCTCCGGCGGTGTGAACGCAGCTCAGTACGGCTATGGTACGATGATGGGTTCGATCTGGGTGGATATGACCGCCTCCACGCCGACCCAGATGGGCGGGCTGACGGCCACCATCGACGGTCAGGGATTCTTTATGACCATGTCGATTGCGGATAAGAATGGAATTGCCATTAATGGTGCGAATGCCAGTGAGGTCATTAAAGGAAGTAATTTCCAGTATACCCGTGTGGGACAGTTTAAGATCGACAGCGACGGTTATCTGGTGGACAGCAACAGCAATAATTTCGTTTATGGTTTCCGGAATAATGGAGACTGTCTTACACAGACAAACTTTGATACGGATAATCTGAAGCCGATCCGCGTATGTATGATAGATGCTAACGGAGACGGAGTTGTTTCAGATAATCCGGATAAAGTTGCCCTGGCCAAGAGTGTGAGAATCGACAGCGAAGGAAAGATTATCGTCGGCATAAAAGTGCAGGAGACAGTCACGGATGCAGCCGGTAATACAACCACGCAGGAGGTCATCAAAGAGGCGGTGATCGGCCAGGTGGCCGTGGCCACCTTCCAGAACCAGGAAGGTCTGACCAAGGCCGGCGGCAGCTACTATACGGCATCCCGCGGCGATAATGCCGGTATCTGCGAGGCGACGCCTCCGGGCAAGAGCGGTACGGCTTCTCTGATCACAGGCTATGTGGAGGCTTCCAATGTGGATATGGCCAGAGAATTCTCTGAGATGATCACTACCCAGAGAGGTTTCCAGGCCAATTCCAGAATCATTACGGTCAGCGACCAGATCCTGGAAGAGCTGGTAAATATGAAGCGCTGATAGATCGTGCATAAGTTTTCGGATTAATTAAAAAGTCATGGTTTCCCCATGCCTGCAGCGAATGCCGTTTGGGGCATGGGGAATCCCCATGAGAAAAGGGGGATACGGAAATGATTAAACTGATCGGTTTGGATGGCAGCATATTTTACGTGAATTATTTTCAGATCCTGTGTATTGAGCTGATCCCCGAGACGAAGGTTTTACTGACCAATGGTCGTTATTATCTGGTAAAGGATTCGATCGAATCGGTCCAGAAAAAAATTGAGACATTTTTGCATGGCTGCATTACCCTGGAGGACAGGGACCTGCTGGCAGAGGCCGGCATTAGTAATCTGCAGTACGAAGGAGGAGTAAGATAAATGGACCCTTCATGGCTGCTCGGACTTATTCTGGGCGTAATATTAATTGTAAACGGTATTTCCGACGGTTTTTCCGCGATGGAGAAGCTGAATAACTTTTACGATTTCCCGAGTATTGTTATTGTACTGGGAGGAACGGCGGCGGCTCTGATTGCCAGCTATCCTCTTTCGATGTTGGCACAAATCCCCAAACATATAATGATTTTGTTCCGGGGTGGAAAATATAATATCCCCAAGCTGGTAGATCAGCTGGTGGACCTGGCGATGATCGCCAGACAGAGCGGTCTTCTGGCACTGGAGGAAAAGGCGGAGGAGATCAAGGATCCATTCTTAAAACAGAGTGTTCTGATGATCGTGGACGCCAGCGACGCCGATAAGGTCCGGGCGGCTCTGGAGAAAGAACTGGAGACCATGATTGTCCGCCATGATCAGGCGGCCGGCTTCTATGAGAAGGGCTCGGGCTATGCGCCGGCTTTCGGTATGATCGGAACGCTGGTTGGTCTGGTGAATATGCTAAAAGGTATGAACTTTGAGGACGGAGGCGGCGCTTCATCATTGGGCCAGGATATGTCGGTGGCTCTGATTACGACTTTCTATGGCAGTGCCCTGGCGAATCTCTTCTTCCAGCCGATTGCCAAGAAGCTGAGGCTTCGTCAGGATGAGGAAGAGCTGTACTGTTCCGTTATCATCGACGGCGTGCTGGCCATCATGGCGGGTGATAATCCGAAGACGCTCAGAGAGAGACTCTTATCCTCCCTGAAGCAGGGTGCGCGTAAGAAGCTCTTAGCCAAGGCGGAGAAGTCGTCTCCTGCGGAAGGAGGAGGAAACGGATGAAGAAACGTGGCGGTGGAGAAGACTGCGGCAGTTGGATGGACACCTATGGCGATATGGTGACGCTGCTGCTGTGCTTCTTTGTTCTGCTGTATTCCATGTCCACGCTGGATAATGAGAAGTTTAAGATTTTTGTCAGAAGCATTAACCCCAACGTATCTGACGAGAAGATCGGTATCAATCAGGAGCAGGGCGAATATGGAATCGAGGAAGAGATTCGCCTCGATCCGGACGATCCGGTCGTCGATGAGGTGGAGCTGCTCAATATGTTGTATGAGGAGCTGGCGGAGGCCCTGAATGAGGCGGGAGTCGAGGGTGTGACGGTTTCAGGCGGCGAGGGCTATACCTACATAGCTTTTCAGGATAAGACTTTCTTTAACGGGGAGAGCTCTGATCTGACGCAGCAGGGAAGAGATACGCTGGCGGTGTTCTGCAGTGCCATTGCTCCCATGGCGGAGCATATCTCCCAGGTTAACATTATGGCGCATACGGCCCAGGCGAATCAGGACCGGATAAACCATGCGGATAAGGACAGGACGCTCTCGGCCATGCGTGCGGCGAACGTATGTATCTTTATCCAGGAACAGGAGATCATGGATCCGGCAAAGCTGGTGGGTATCAGCTATGGACAGTTCCGCCCGGTGGCTAAGAATGATACTGCCGAGGGAAGAGCCCAGAACCGCCGTGTTGAGATCCTGCTGGTGGATGACGGTGCGGATGTGCGCTCTTTAAATGAGTACTATGAAGAATTTATAAGCGGCGCCAACGCGGATACCACCATTGTGACCGACGGAATTTCTGCGCAGGACCGCGACGGCTTTACCCCGCTGGAGAGCGGCGGCGTAGATCCGGAGGACGATGCCAGCATGAGGGCTCCTGTGGCTCCTTCCGACGGCGGGGTTCCGGAAGGCGGTCAGCCGGATGCGGGCAATACTCCGGTGGAAGGCGGCGATGCACCGGATGCAGGCGGGGCTCCGGATGCAGGTGGCGATGTGGATGCCCCGCAGGGCAATGCGACAGAATAAGAAAAAGGTGGCGAAACGATGGCAGATGTATTATCTCAAAGTCAGATAGACGCACTCCTTAAGTCCATGCAGGGCGGAGGGGGCGGCGACGAAACGCCTGCCGAGACGAAGCAGGAAGAGCCTGTGGCCGTAAAGCCTGTCGAGGTGAAAGCAGAGGAGCCGGTGAAAGCTAAACCAGCCAAACCGGCAGATGAGACGAAATATAATAAATATGATTTCTACAGCCCGAGAAAGTTCACAAAAGAGCGCATGAAGATGCTGACCAATTCTTTTGAGAACTATGCCCGGATTTTGACGTCTCAGGTAAACGGTATCTTTCGGGCCATGACGGATATCACGGTTTTGGAGGTTCAGGAAAAGCGTTATTATGAGTACGTGAACGGACTTCACGAAAACGATGATGTGGCTCTGATTGACACGTTCACACAGGATGGGATGAAGAATAATATTTCCCTGCTGATGCATGTGACGCCGGGCCTCATTCTGACGCTGATCAGTCATATGCTGGGCGGCGGAGACCGGGTGGTGAAGGAAGAGAGCGATTACCGCTATTCGGATGTGGAGAGGGCTCTGTACCGCCGTGTGGTGAAGCATTTTATCCAGGCTTTGAAGGATGGATTTTCCAATTATGTCAGTCTGGATTTCCAGCTGGCACGGGTGGAAGAAAACCCCAGTATGCTTCAGGAGGTAGGGCTGGACGAAGCGGTGGCGATCATCCATCTGAATGTAGACGTGGCGGGGTTGGCCTCGGAAAAGATCAAGATCTGTATTCCCGGTACGCTTCTGGAATTTATCTTTACCCTGGTGGACAGCCGCAAGCATATTGCCAAAGGATTCTCCTACCAGGACAACAAAGACATTATTTTGGAAAATATCCGCTATTCCCAGCTGCCGGTTACGGCGCAGCTGGCGAAGGTGCAGCTTAACCTCAGCGATATTTATCGCCTGCAGGTAGGTGATATTATTGATTTGAATAAGCCGGAGAACAGCAGCGTTAAGCTGTATGTGGGACGGCAGCCCTGGTTCACAGGCCGTATGGGCGTCTCCAAGAAGAATATGGCCGTGCAGATTGAAGGGCTGGTGGGACAGACCGCGGAGGAAGAAGACGAAGAGGAACGGGTCCGGGCGCCAGCGGGCTGAGTGAGAAACGGTACCATTTATTTTTTCATAAATAATATAAGAAAAAAAGTGAGGAAACGGACATGGCAAAAATAATGATAGTGGACGATGCGGCCTTTATGCGGATGATGATTAAAAACACCCTGACGAAGAACGGCTACAGCGATTTCGTGGAGGCCCAGGACGGAGCGGAGGCAGTGGCCAAGTTTGATGAAGAGAATCCGGACCTGGTGTTTATGGATATCACAATGCCGAACATGGATGGACTTCAGGCGTTAAAGAAGATCAAGGAGAGCCATCCGGATGCGAAGATCGTGATGTGTACGGCTATGGGACAGCAGAGCATGGTAGTGGAGGCGATTAAATACGGTGCAAAGGATTTCATCGTGAAGCCTTTTAATGCGGACCGTATCACGGAAGCAGCCAAACTGATGCTGGGTTAAGAAACAGGAGGGATTTGTATGGCTTTTTTGAGTTCATTTGATATCTGTGCCTCCGGTATGAGCGCTCAGAGGCTGCGTATGGATATCGCGGCGGAGAATGTCGCGAATATGAATTCGACCCGCACAGAGGCCGGCGGCACCTACCGCAGAAAGGATGTGGTTCTGCAAAGCTATGAGACCGGAACCTTTCGGGATGCTCTTCGCAGCGCTTCCAAAGGGAAGGGGTTTCAAAGCCGTGGAGCCGGCGTGAGGGTTGCGGATATTATCGAGGATGACAGAGAGTTTAAGAAAGTCTATAATCCGGATCATCCGGATGCGGACGCGGACGGATATGTGAATCTGCCCAATGTGGATGTGCTCAAGGAGACGGTTGACAGCATGTCTGCCACCCGCTCTTATGAGGCAAATGTTACGGCGCTGAATGCGATGAAGCTGATGGCCCAGAAAGCCTTGGAAATAGGTAAATAATTCTGACACTGAATAACAAAGGAGATTGAATAATGGGTGCTAACAGCTTTAGCGCAATGGAATTGGACGCCATAGGCGAGATAATGAATATCAGCCTTGGCGCTTCGGCCACGGCGGTTTCAACCCTGCTGGGCACAAAGGTAAATATTACCACACCGGTGGCGCAGGTGCTCTCCAGCGACGAATTTTCTTTTAAACGTATGGAGCCTGCCGTAGGTGTGGATATATCTTATGTCAAAGGTCTGTCAGGCAGTAATGTAATGATTTTCCGCCGCAATGACGTGCGAGTTATTGTGGGGATTTTGATGGGCGGAGAGATTCCGGACGAAGAATTTGAACTGGATGAGATCAATATCAGCGCTGTCTGTGAGGTTATGAACCAGATGATGGGTTCTTCGGCTACGGCGCTTTCCGAATTTTTGGGATATCCGGTGGATATTTCCACCCCGGTTTCTTTTGAAATCACGGATGATGTGTCCTTTAAAGAGAGATACTTTCCAGAGGGGACGGAACGAGTTCTGGTTCGCTTTACCCTGGAGATCGGCGATGTTTTAAAGAGTGAGTTCATGAATATCATGACCATTGATCTGATTAAACGTCTGCTGGCTCCCTTCGAGGACAGCTTCCGGGAGGCTGTGGCGGAGGAGCCGGTAAAACAGGAAGAACCTGCGCCTGCGCCCGCACCTGAGGAGCCGGATGTGAAATCCAAGTACTCCGACGGCGTGCTGAGCCAGGAAGAGATCCAGGCCATGCTGGCGGCGGAGAATACTCCGGAACCCTCGCCGGCCCCTTCCGGCGCCATGATGAGCCAGGAGGAGATTCAGGCCATGATGTCGGCCGGTCAGGGGAATTCGCAGCCTGCGGCCGGGGCGCCGGAACCTGTTTCGCCGGCTTCAGAGCCCGTTGCTGCCGCCGTGCAGCCGGCTCCCGCACAGCAGCCGGTATATCAGCAGGTTCCCGTATATCAGCAGCCTGCCATGGATCCGATGATGTTGCAGCTCATGAACCAGATGCAGCAGTCTCAGATGCAGATGATGGAAATGATGAATCAGATGCAGAAGGAGCGGACGACGTCACACGGGGAACCGGCTCAGCAGCGGCCCAATACGGTGATTCATCCGGTCAATTCGCCGAAGTTTGCCGACGTCACGGGAGAGGGCGCGGAAGAGCAGGCGAATCAGGAGCTTCTGATGAAGGTTCCTCTGGAGATTTCGGTGGAAATCGGGCGGACCAAGAAACTGGTGAAAGATATTCTGGAGTTTACGCAAGGCTCCCTGGTGGTACTCGACAAGATGGCCGGAGAGCGGGCTGATGTTTTTGTCAACGGGGAGTGCATTGCCAGGGGAGATATCGTGGTGGTTGAGGACAATTTTGGTATTCGTATTACGGAAATTGTCAGCAGAAATCTGAATCCGGAGAGTCTGTAATGAAGAGTGAGCTGGTGTCGCTGACAGCGATGGGAGGGGATCTGCTTTCGTTGGCGGGAGCTTTTTTGACTTTTATCTGTGTGCTGGCACTGGCATATTGGTGCAGCCGGCTTCTGGGAAAGAAGCTTGGCAGCATTTCTTCCGGCCGGAATATGAAAGTGATCGAACAGCTGCCTTTGGGCGGAGGCGGTCTGGGCCGCGGAGCCGGCGGACAGCTTCTGATTGTAAAGATTCAGTCGGAAATATATCTGATCGGCGTGAGCCAGGCGGGCGTTCAGCTTTTGACCCGGCTGGAGGGAGAGTTTGAGGAAGCCTCTCCGGCAGGCGCTACGGCGATGCCTGTTGCCTTTGGAGAAGTTTTTAAGAAGTACGCAGCCTTACGGGGAAAGGAGAAAGAGAAAAAGGATGAGTGAGCTTTTAAATGGGTTAAACGGTGGAAACGTACCGGCCCTGGACGTGATTATCCTTCTTACCCTGGTCGCTCTCCTGCCGTCCCTCGTTGTCATGATGACATCCTTCACCAGGACGATCGTCATCATCTCTTTTACGAGAAACGCCATGGGAGTGCAGCAAAGCCCGCCGAATATGGTGTTGGTGGGCATTTCTCTTTTCCTGACGCTTTTTATCATGAGTCCGGTGCTGGACCGGATCAATGCGGAAGCGTATCAGCCTTATGTAAGCGGCGATATCTCTCAGCAGGAATTTCTGGAGCGTCTGGAGCCTCCGCTGAAGGAATTTATGGTGAGCAATACCTATGCGGATACGCTGGATCTCTTTGTGGAGCTCTCCGGCCATGAGCCTGAGGCGGATGTGCGTGATTATCCGCTGACGATTATTACGCCGGCTTTTATGACCAGCGAGTTACGGCGCAGCTTTACGGCGGGTTTTCTGATTTATCTTCCCTTTCTCCTGATTGATATTGTGGTGGCCACCACACTGATGTCCATGGGTATGATGATGCTGCCCCCGACGATGATTTCACTTCCGTTTAAGCTGCTGCTTTTTGTGACAGTGGACGGATGGCAGCTTCTATTTTCCAATATTGTTTCAAGCTTCCGTTAATTTGGGGCGGCATAAGACGGCCCTTTGCAAAAGAAAGGAGAAGGCATAAGACAGCGATGACAGATACAGAAGTACTGGATATAGTATATCAGATGTTCCAGCTTGCGCTAAAGCTGGCTCTTCCCCTTTTGCTAATCAGTATGATCGTCGGCATTGTCGTCGCGATTTTTCAGGCGGCGACCCAGATCAACGAACAGACCATGACCTTTGTGCCAAAGCTTTTGGCGGTTTTAGCCATGCTGGGGCTTTTGGGAAGCAGTATGCTGAGGCTTCTGCAGGACTTTCTGAAGATGATGCTCGGCATCGTAGCCGGGGGATAACGGGGAATGCTGATTTTATTTTCTATGATTGTCATGCGCATGAGCGGCATGATCTGGCTGAACCCGATTTTCGGAAGCAGCGTGCTTCCGTCCCGGGTCAAGACGGCCCTGATTCTGGTGTTTTCCCTGATGCTCTATATGTGGAGCGGCGGACAGATGCAGCACGAACCGGCTTCTCTTTTGGAGTATGGCGTCATGCTTCTGTTGGAGCTGGCTATGGGAGCTGTCATGGGATTTGCCATGGATCTGGCGGTTTTTACGGTGCGCTATGCTTCCGCGATCATGGATTTTACCATGGGCCTGAGCATGGCACAGGTCTATGACCCTGCATCGAAGATGCAGATCACGGTCACCTCGGAGATGCAGTATGCCCTGGTGATTCTGCTGTTTCTGGCAGGAAACGGCCACCTTCGCCTGGTATCGATGTTCTTTGGCTCGGCGTCGGCGGTTCCTTTTGGCCAGGTATCCTTAAGCCCGGCGCTCTGTGTGGCCATGCTGGATATATTTCGGGATGCCATCGTCATGGGAATGCAGCTGGCCTTTCCGCTCATTGCCATGGAGCTGGTTGCGGAGGCGGCGGTGGGAATTATGATGCGCATGATTCCGCAGATCAATGTATTTGCGGTAAACTTTCAGATAAAGATAATTGTGGGAATGTTGATGCTCCTGTTTCTCTTTAGCCCCATGGCAGAGAAGATGGAGGAGATCATCGAAGGACTGTTTATCAACCTGAACCACCTGATTGCGCTGATGCAGTGACCCTCATGTGCCCTGGGGCACATCGTTGGCATAGAAGGAGGTGGTGAACGGTGGCGGAGCAAAACGGCCAGGAAAAAACTGAACAACCGACTGGTAAACGGCGAAAAGACGCCCGAAAAGAAGGTAATGTATTCCAGAGCCGGGAGATCGCTACCGTTGTCATCCTGCTTGGCGTATTCTGGACGATTCGGATGCTGATTCCCTTTATATATACCCAGATCCGGCAGTATTTCTACTGGATTCTGGACGGCGTGTCAGGAGAGCCGGATGAATTTCTGAATTTCCGCCTTCTGGCAGTGACAGGACTGACTTTTTTCAAGTGTGCGCTGCCGATTCTTCTGGTGGCGCTGATTCTGGGAATTTTGTCTCATGGCACACAGACGCGCTTTAATGTGTCTTTTAAAGCCCTGAAACCGAAATTCAGCAAATTAAATCCCATCAAAGGGATGAAAAAATTCTTTTCCATGAAAAACATCGTGGAGCTCTTAAAAAGCCTGATTAAAATCAGCCTGCTGCTGATCCTGCTCTATAATATCCTCATATCGGATATTCCGCAAATGACCAGAATGATTCATACGGGGCTGTTAAACTCGGCGGGACAGATGCTCTCCATGATTTTTGATCTGGTGATTAAGGTCTGCATTGCCTTTACGGTGGTGGCGTTTTTTGATTTTCTGTATCAGAGATGGCAGTATGAGAAAGATCTGAAGATGACAAAACAGGAGGTCAAGGACGAGTATAAGCAGACGGAAGGAAATCCCGAGATCAAAGGCCGCATCCGGCGGATACAGCGTCAGATGGCCATGAGCCGTATGATCCAGAAAGTTCCGGAGGCGGATGTCATTATCCGAAACCCGACCCATTTTGCGGTAGCCATAAAGTACGACCCGGATAAAAACAATGCGCCGGTGGTGCTGGCCAAAGGTCAGGATGAGCTGGCCCTCAGAATCATACGGGCAGGGCAGGAACACGGCGTATTTGTGATTGAAAACCGGCCGCTGGCCAGGGCGCTTTACGCGGCCTGCGAGTTGGACCGTGAGATACCGGCGGAGTTCTATGGGGCGGTTGCCGAGGTTCTGGTATATATCTACCGGGCCGCAAACCGCGAGGATATGCTGCGGTAAATATCAACAGATGGAGTTTTTTGAATGAAGAAGCTGTTTAATTATTCAATCGTACTGTTTGTACTGGTTATCGTACTGCTGCTCATCATACCGCTTCCGGCGGGACTTGTTGACGTGGCGATCATATTTAATATATCGCTGTCCATGATGATCCTGGTCACAACCATGACAATCAGGGAACCGCTTGAGTTTTCGATTTTTCCATCCCTTCTCCTGATTACCACGCTCTACCGTCTGGGTATCAACGTGTCTACCACAAGAAATATTCTGAGTCATGACGGTTCTTCCGGCCAGGTCATCAAAGCCTTCGGTGATTTCATTCTCCAGGGCAATGTGGTGGTAGGCCTGGTTATCTATCTGATCATCGTACTGATGCAGTTTCTCGTTATCACAAAGGGCGCGGAGCGTGTGGCTGAGGTGGCGGCCCGTTTCACACTGGACGCCATGCCTGGTAAACAGATGGCCATTGACGCCGATCTGAGTTCCGGCCTGATTACGGAACAGCAGGCTAAGATACGAAGGGAAAAGATACAGCGGGAAGCTGATTTCTACGGCTCCATGGACGGCGCCACAAAGATTGTCAAGGGCGATTCGATCATGTCTCTGATCACCACGGCGATTAATCTGATCGGCGGCGTGATCATAGGTATGGTCCAGGGAAACGGAACGCTGACAGAGGTCATGACCATCTACTCCATTGCCACGGTGGGCGACGGCCTGGTGGGCCAGATCCCCTCTCTTCTGATATCCACTGCCACAGGCATGATCGTGACCCGTGCCGTATCGGAAGGCAGCTTAAACGAAGACGTCTCCAAACAGTTTCTGGCTCAGCCCTATGCGATCATGATCGCGGGTGTCGCCACCGCGGTGCTGGCCGTGGTTCCCGGTATGCCGGTGTTTCAGATGGGTATTGTGTCGGTGGCCCTGGTGGTGGGCGGTTTTTACCTGACGAGACGGATCAAGGAGGAGCCCATGGCGGCGGCCATGGCTACTCAGCTGGAGATGGCTGCCGGGATGGTGCCGGAGAGTCAGGAAGAGGCGGCCGAGAGGACCGTGACGGAGGAAGAATACTACAAGGATGTAAACAATGTCTATAATCTGCTGTCGGTGGAGCCCATTGAGATGGAGTTTGGTTATAGTCTGATCCCTCTGGCGGATGAGTCGGTGGGAGGACGGATGATCAGCCGCATCGTGATTTTCAGAAGACAGTACGCCCAGGATATGGGCCTGGTCATCCCCTCTATCAAGCTGCGCGACAGCTCAGCGCTGAGTACCAATGAATACTGTATCCGCATCAAGGGCGAGGAGGTGGCCCGGGGCGAGATACTGATCGACTATTTTCTGGCACTGGATCCGGAGAATCCGGAAAAAATCATCGACGGCATCGAGACGGTGGAGCCGGCCTATGGCATCCCCAGCCGCTGGATCAGGCCGGAGGACAGAGAGAGGGCGGAGCTCTATGGTTACACTGTCATCGACCCTCTGTCTGTGGTGGTGACTCACCTGTCTGAGGTCATTCGCCAGCATGCCTATGAGCTTCTGACGCGCCAGGAAGTGGTTCACCTGATTGAAAATACGAAGAAGACGGCGCCGGAGCTGGTGGAGGAGGCGTTTCCGAATCTGCTTTCCTATGGTTTTTTGCAAAGGATTCTTACAAGCCTTCTGAAAGAAGGCGTTCCCATCAAGGATATGGAGACCATCATCGAGACGGTCATCGACACCCTGCAGGAGACAGGGCTTCCGGTGAAGGATATGGACAGCGTGACGGAGCGTATCCGTGTGGCGCTCAAGCGTACCATCACCCGCATGTACTGCGAGGACGGAAGCATGAAGGTGATTACGCTGGACGGGGAACTGGAACGCACCATGGCGGGTTCGGTTTCCAAGGGAGAAGGCGGTTACTATATGGCGCTGAGTCCGGATATCATACAGAGTCTGATCCGTCAGCTGGCGGAGCAGCTTCGCAAGTTCAATGGCTTTACACAAAACCCCGTGGTGCTGACTTCCCAGGTGATGAGAATACATTTTTACCGCCTGGTAGAGCCATTTTATCCTAACGTCAGAGTTCTTTCTTTCAATGAAATAGCCAGCAATGTCCAGATTCAGTCGGTGGGAAGCCTGCGGCTGGAGACTACGGGAATGCGGCAGGGATAATCGCAGCGATGACAGCAGAAAAGGATGAGATAGGATGTTGAAGCATATAGATGGGTTGGAGGAAAAAACGAATGAAGAGCTTCTGCTGCTGTACCGGGAGAATCGTTCCGTCGAGGTCAGGCAGGAGCTGACGATGCGTTACCTCTACATCGTGAAAGCGATTGCGGTTCAGATGCGGGGCGTTTATGAAGGTTCCATGGAGATGGAGGATATTATCAACGAAGGGGTTATTGCAATCATAAAAGGGATTGACAGATATGACCCGGATATGGATAATAAATTTGAGACCTTTATATCGCGCCGTATTCGTGGGATGATCATCGACCTGATGCGCAAAAGCGACTGGATGCCCCGGGATTATCGTCGTCAGCATAAGGCCATTGAGAATGCCAAGACACAGCTGACAGAGTCTCTGGGACGCCCTCCATCCTATGAGGAGATCGCGAAAGAGCTGGGCATGGATGAAAAGAAATGCCGTAAAATCGAGCAGATCAGTACCATGGCCAATGTCCTGTCTCTGGATATGGTGATGAGCGGCGACGAGGACCGCCAGTCGGTACAGCTTCCCAGCAATGACATGTCGTCTCAGCCGGAGCATTCCTATCTGAAAGGCGAGGAGCTGGAGATTCTGGCGAATGCCATTCGCGGTCTCAAGGAGAAAGAGCAGATGGTGATCTCTCTCTACTATGTGGAAGAGCTGAATATGGGGCAGATCGCCCAGGTGATGCAGGTCAGCGAGCCCCGGATTTCCCAGATCCACAGCGCGGCGATTCACAAGCTGAGAGAATCCATGAGCAGCCTCAGGTAGGTGAAAAGAGGATTGTCACAGCCGGAGGATACCAAAAGAGAACAGCTTGAAAGAATACAGTTCAGAATACAGAGAAGATGAGGAGGACTCAAGGTTATGTATCAGGGATTTTACAATCTCGTGTCAGGAATGCTGACACAGAGCCGGAATCTGACCGTGATCAGCAATAACATGGTAAATGTTCAGACAGCCGGTTACAAGCATGATACGATGGTGGCCACCACGTTTCAGCAGGAGATGCTCTACCGCAGCGGAAGATGGGGCGGCGAGAGGCAGGAGCTGGCGACGACGTCGAAGATCAGCACTGCCGACCGGACCTATGTGAATTATGAGCAGGGAGGGTTTGAGCCGACCGGAGGAATCTATGATTTTGCTTTGGGAGGCGAGGGTTTTTTCTGTATTCAGACGCCGGGAGGTCAGACCCGATATACGCGAAACGGCAGTTTTGCTGTTGACAACGAGGGATATCTGGTGTTAAATGATATGGGAAGGGTATTGTCTACGAACGGGCAGCCCATCCGGATTGATAACGAGGAATTTTCAGTGGATGCACGCGGACGGATCACGGCGGTGATACAGGGGCAGAACGGCCAGCTGGATGTGCGTGATTACGGAACGTTGCAGGTGGTGGACTTTGCGGACTATGACGCGCTTCATCGTGAGGATAACGGTCTTTTTTCCACGAACCAGGCAGCCTTGCAGGCCGGGGATGACACGCCTGTGCTCTGGCAGACTCTGGAGAGATCCAATGTGGATATGATGGAAGAGATGACAAATATGATGACGTCCCAGAGAGCGCTGCAAAGCGCGGCTCAGATGCTTAAAATGTACGACACCATCATGGGAAAATCATCCACCGATGTCGGAAGGCTGTAAGGAGGAGACAGATGAACGAATCTTTTTACGTCGGGGCCGTAGGCGCGGCTCAGTGTACGCAGCGCCTCAGTGTGATAGCCAATAATCTGGCGAATGTGAATAATAATGGTTTTAAACCGAAGCAGACGGCGTTCTCGGAGCTGATCGGATATAATCTGAATGACTCGGAGGAGGCGGTGACGGAGCTGCAAAGCGGAGTGGGCACGCGGGTGGTCCGGACCTATACTTCTTTTGCGGCGGATGCGCTGCAGCAGACGAATTCGCCTTTTGATTATGCGATCATGAGGGATAATACCTTTTTCATGCTGAGAGATCCGGTGACGAATGAGATCACTTACACGAGAGACGGTCATTTTCACCGGGCGGAGAGGGAAGACGGATTTTATCTGATGACGGATAATGAGAAGTTTGTGCTGGATGCCGACGGGCAGCCCATGCGGGCGCCTGCCGGAGACGGCACGCAGGAGGACGAAGAGAATGAACAGGTTATCGGTCTCTTTACCTTTCAGAATCCCAGCCGTCTGATGAGCGTGACATCCAATGAATATGTGCCTTCTGACGAGGGAGTGCAGGCGATACCGGTACAGGACCCGGCAGCGCTGGTGAAGGGCTCCCTGGAGGCTTCCGGAACCGATGTGGCGAAAGAATTTTCTCATGTGATCGAGTGTCAGAGAGCTTTTAGCTTTGCTCTTCGTATGGTGACGACTTCGGATGAGATTATGTCCACAATAAATAATCTGCGCAACTGATGAGCGCGCATAACAGCGTCCTGCCTGTCCGGTCTGACAGGCGGGGCAGCCGGAAGAAGAAAGAGAGGCAGGCATGAAAATAAAACATTACGATGATATGAATCTCCAGGAGCTTGACGTAATGCGTGAAATCAGCAGCATCGGCACCAGCCATGCCGCCACGGCGCTGTCACAGCTTTTGCAGAAGGAGATTCGCATCTCCATTCCCCAGGTCAGTATTCTGGGATATAACGAGGCGCTTTCACGGATCGGTAATGCGGAAGTGATCGTGGCGGCAACCCTGGTGAAGATGGATCAGGACGTGGAAGGACTGATGCTGTTCCTTTTTGATATGGACTTTGCCAGTACGGTTCTGGAGATTTTGCTGGGGCAGAAATATACGAGCTTTGAAGAGATGGACCATATGGCCTACTCTGCTCTGGAAGAGGTGGGCAATATCATTATCTGTTCCTACATCAATGCTTTCTCCAAGCTGGTGGATGTGGACATTACGCTGTCCGTTCCCAGCTCGACAGTCAATATGCTGGGGGGAATCCTGACAGTGCCGATCGCCGAGTACGGATATGAGACGGATAAACTGATGTATTTCAATGCCGATTTTGTCATGGACGGCAGAAACCTTTCCGACTGGCTTCTGATGCTTCCTGATATCAAGTCGTTAAATGCAATTCTTGAGAAACTAGGTGTTTAAGAAATGGAAAAGGAACTAAAAGTAGGGATTGGCGACATGAAGCTTACCAGGGGAGACGGGCGCATCATTACATATGCCCTGGGTTCCTGTATCGGGATTTCATTTTATGACAGGGCCATCGGCCTGGGGGCGCTTTTGCATATCATGCTGCCGGAGCGTCAGAGCACGACAGATCCCAATGTCTTTAAGTATGCAGATACGGGGATTCAGGAGACGCTGCGCAAGCTGACAGCTTTTGGTATGGTAAAACCCCGGACCGTGGTAAAGATCGCCGGTGGGGCCAAGATGTTTGAGATCAAGGGGAATGCGAGCTTTGGCAATATCGGAGAGCGCAATGCCATGAAGGTGAAGCAGATACTCCGGGCCGAGGGGCTCAGGCTGGTGGCCGAGGATACGGGAGGCACTTATGCCAGAACCATGGTGCTGGATGTGGGGAGCGGCGATGTGGTGATACGGACCTTCGGAAAGCCGGAAAAACACCTGTAGGGAGGAAGGAGAAAAAGATGGCGGAAAACAAAAGCAATATCTTGCTGGAATCAGGGACAAATGAGATTGAGGTGATGTGCTTCTCAGTGGGAGGGGAATCCTACGGTATCAATGTGGCCAAAGTGCAGGAGATCATTATGGCGGAGAAGGTAAAGCCCATGCCCCATGCTCATCCTGCAGTGGAGGGGATCTTTAAGCCCAGGGAAAGCCTGATTACCGTGATTAACCTGGCCTACTATCTTTTTGGGCAGCATCAGGAGATCGGGGAGAAGGATTTGTTTATCATCACAAACTTCAACCGGATGACCGTGGCTTTCCGCGTGGAGAGCATTGAGGGAATCAGCCGGATTTCCTGGGAGGCGATTCAGAAGCCGGATAAGACCATCAGCAATGGAGACGAGGGCGTGGCCACCGGAATCGCTCAGTGCGACGGCAAACTGGTGACTGTGCTGGATTTCGAGAAAATTGTGGCAGAGATCGCTCCGGAGACGACGATCCAGGTCTCCGACGTGGAGAAGCTGGGAGCCAGGGCGCTGTGCGACAGTCCTATTGTGATAGCGGAGGATTCCGTCCTCTTACAGAGAATGATCGACGACTGCCTGGAGCGGGCCGGTTTTACGCATCTGATCAACTTTTCCAATGGTCAGGAAGCGTGGGATCATCTGCATTCGATCCGGAACGATTCGGATCTGTTCGACAAGGTAAATCTGGTGATTACCGATATTGAAATGCCGAAGATGGACGGCCATCGTCTGACAAAGCTTATCAAGGACGATCAGCGCCTGAAGCATCTGCCGGTGATTATTTTCTCCTCTCTGATCGACGAACAGATGCGGGTCAAGGGTAAGGAGCTGGGAGCGGACGAACAGATCGCAAAGCCGGAGATCGGCCGTCTGGTAGGGCTTCTGGATACGCTTCTGGACCGGTTCCGGGAGGAACGCCCGAAATTTGATATTTGACATACGAAAGCGCTACGGTTACATACTACGATACGGAGGATACGGTTTTGGCTATAATTATTACGGTTTCCAATCAAAAAGGCGGGGTGGGCAAGACCACCACGGCCGCGGCGCTGGCCTCCGGGATCGCGTCTGTGGGAAAGCGCGTACTGGGGATAGATCTGGATCCGCAGGGAAACCTGGGATTTTGTTTGGGCCTGGAGCCGTCCGGAGCCCCCACTGTCTTAGATGCCCTGCAAAAAAAGGTGGCGGTGGAGGAGGCTGTAAGCCGGACGGACTACTGCGATATTCTGCCGTCAGATATTTCCCTGAGCAGCAGCGGGCTGGAGCACAGCGGTACCGGCCGCAGGGAAAGTATCTTAAAGGACACGCTTAAACCCATCATCGGCAATTATGACTATGTCATTATTGATACGCCGCCGGCCCTGAATCTGTTGACAGTGAATGCCTATGCAGTCTCGGATTTTCTGATTATACCTATGGGGACGGATATCATGAGTCTGGTGGGACTTTCCCAGTTAAAGGAAACCATCGAATCGGTCCGCGGTTCTCTGAATCCGGATCTGAAGGTAATGGGGATCCTCCTTACCCGTTTTAACAAGCGTACTCTTCTGGCCAGAGATGTGCTGGAGATGGCAGGGCAGCTGGCAGGCCAGATCGGAACGGTGGTTTTTGAGACGAAGATACGAAACGGTGTCGCCATTGCGGAGGCGCCGGCCCACGGGGAGAGTATTTTCGACTACAGTCCCCGGTCGGCAGCGGTAAAGGACTATCAGAGCCTTTTGGAAGAGATAGCCGGGACGATTCATCTGAAGGAGGCATGAAAATATGGCAAGGAAAACCAATAAAACGTCACATGTATTAAATTTGCTTACCAACGGGGCGCCGGAAGAGGCGGGTGAGCAGAGCGCTCAGGAGACAGGGCAGAAAGAGTCCGGAGGGACCGTCATAGCGGAAGGGCAGAAGGCGGCGCCGGAGAATAAGGTGATTGTCGTGAACGAAACCAGTGAAAATGAAAAGCTTTCCAATGAGATAAGAAACCGGCTGGAAGCACAGCTGGAGGCGGAGGAGGCACAGGCAGCCAAGGAAGCGCCTGCTCAGACGCCGGTTAAGGAGGCGGAAGCCGTGCTGAAGGAGAAGGAAGAGCCGGTAAGCGAAGCACCGGTGAGTGAAGAGCCTGAGAAGGAAGAACATACATACCGGATGTTGAATGTGATGGAGACGATCCTGGAAGGTACGGATCTGGAGGGACAGATGAAGCAGTACGGCGTCTGTACCTGCAGCCGCTGCAACGCGGATGTGCGTGCGCTGGTGCTTACCAGATTGCCGGCGAAGTATGTGATCGTCGATAATATTGCGGCGTCGCCCATGATCGGATATACGGAGAATAAGTACAGGACGCAGATTTTTACGGAGATCATGAAAGCGTGTATTACGGTGAAGGAGCATCCCCGGCATTAGAGGCGGCAGGGGGGTATCCCTTTCCAAAGGAGCAAGGCTGCGGCGAAAGCCGGCGCCGGGCTTAAAAACCGGAGTTATAAGAGACCGGAGAATGCGAAAAACCATGTATAGTAGCACATTCCGAGCATTCTGCTCAGAAAGGCTGCGAGGGATACGGGAATGCATTTTCCGGTTTTTTGTATGTATTTTTATATGTGATTTCTTTGTGATTTGACAGGGCGGCGTGTTTTGTTATCCTTATGATTTCGGGGAAAGTGCCGATATTTTAATTAGAAAATAGCTATGCTGTTTGGAAATGAGTGGTAAGAAAAAGATACCCTGACTGTCAGGCATGGCTGCTCTGCGGGGGCAGGGATAAGGAAAGGAGAACAAGATGGCTAGTATTTCAGGAACGACAAGTAATTTGGGCAATACGACGCTGAGAGGCTTCGGCGGCCTGGCATCTGGTATTGACCGTGACTCGATCATCGAGCAGATGTCCTTAGCCAGTACGACGAAGATCCAGAATCAGAAGAAGGCAATCACCAGCCTTACCTGGAAACAGGAGGCGTTTCGCAGTGTGATCAATCAGATCCTGGATTTGCAGGATAACTATCTGTCCTATGCGGCGTCGAAGAATGTGACGGATCCCGGCTTGTATGCAAAGAGCGTGATCACTGCCAACGGGGATAAGGACGTGACGAAGTATATCAGCGCCAGCGGCTCTTCGGAGATGCTGGAGTATCTGGCGGTGCGCGGCGTGGAGCAGTTGGCGTCGGCGGCGAATGTGCAGTCCGGATCGAAGGAGGTACAGGCCTTTGAGACGACCATGGGGTATGACACCCAGGCCAGGACTTCAAATCTGGAAGGGACGAAGCTGATTTTCGGTTTGCCCGGAAACGAGGCAAACAAGGGAAAGTTTGTGGAGAAGGCCACGCTGACACTTCCTTCCTCTTATAAGGATGAGAACGGAAAGACGGTTACGGTTGATTATACCCAGGAGGATCTGGGGAAGCTGGCAGAGGATCTGAATAAGGCGATCGTGGCCAACGAGTTTAAGATTACAAACGAGATCACGGTCCAGTTTGAGCATGATACGGCCACGGATTCTCTGAAAATGAAATATGTGTCTCTGAAGCCCGGCATTGAGCACGGGGGAAAATATGAGATCGACGAGACAAAGGATCAGGAGGCCGCTGATTTTGCAGAAAAAAACGGCTTTGTTATCCGGAGCAATTCCTCTGCGCTGAAAGCGCTGGGATTCAAGAAGGATGATCTCACAAAAGAGGAGGCGGAGAAAGCGGAAAAGGATGGCGGGTATAAGCTCGACAGCCTTAACGCGGCGGTATCCAATACGAAGGACAGCTATGTGAAGGTATATGATAACATGGCCGATTACCTGAAGGGTAAAAAGTTCACCGTGACCTACGGCGGACAGACCAAGGAGATCGAGCTGCTCAGCGAAAAGGATGCGGAGGCGCTGGCGGATGCTTCCGTCACGGATAAGAATGCGGCGCTGGCAGAGAAGATGCAGGCGAACCTGGATAAGGCCTTTGGTAGCGGAAAGATCGTGGTCAGCACAGGGACTGACGGTTCCAAGCTGTCTTTCCACAGCAAGGATGAGAGCACCACCCTTTCCATTAACTCCAAGAGCTCCGAGGTGATGAAGCAGACCGGCCTGGAGACGATGAATTCCAATAAGATCAGCCTGGAGGGCAGCTTATGGAATAACAGGGAGAAGCTGGGCTTTGATAAGAATATAAGCGAAGAGGATTTCCAGAAGCAGCTGGACAATTTCCAGATCAATGGAGTGACCATCGGCGGCCTGACAAAGGATACGACGGTAAATCAGCTGTTAAATAAGATTAATTCCTCCGACGCGGGGGTGAAGGCCACCTATCTGAACACCAGCAATAAGTTCATCCTGACCAGAACGGAGACCGGTACGGGAAGAGAGATCGATGTGGCCGGCGCGGATAACGGGGCGGCTACGATCTTCGGCGGGCCGGACGCAAAGAATGAGGACGGCAAGGATGCCGTTATGTGGATCGACTACGGAACCGGCGCGGAGAAGGTCGTCAGCTCCACGAATACCTTCGATCTGGACGGCCTGAAGGTCACGGTATCCGGGACCTTCGGCGTGGAAGAAAACGCGGACGGGACGGTCACAAGGGCGGCGGACGGCACGACGCCGAAGTTCGATACCTCCAAGGCGGTGACCTTTAACGCTTCCGCCGATGTGGATAAGGCTACGGAGAGCGTGAAAAAGTTCATAGAAGACTACAATGAGCTGGTAAAGGAGATCAATAAGCACATTACCACAAAGCCCGACAGTGATTACGGCCCTCTGACCGACCAGCAGAAGGACGAGATGAACGAGACTTCCATCGAGAACTGGGAGAAGAAGGCGAAGGAAGGCCTCCTCTACAATAACAGCATTATGCGTGATCTGAGTCAGGATATGCAGGGTGTGCTGAATCAGCTTCTGGGCAGCGTCTCCTACGATGACCTGGAGGAGATCGGTATCTCCATGTCCGATGATCCCTACGACGGCGGTACGCTGAAATTTGACGAGGAGAAGTTTAAGACGGCCATGAAGGATGATCCGGAGAAGGTATCCGATATCTTCACCGGCAGCGGCGATGTGAAGAAGGGTCTGACTTCCATCGTAGACGAGACGCTGAAGAAGTATGCTACCAGATACCGGTATCTGAATAAGGACGGCTCCTACGGGCGTCTGGTGGAGGAAGCCGGTTCGGAGCGGATCAGCCTCTCTCTTCAGGAGAACACGATTTACAAGCAGCTCAAGGATATGCAGGAAAACCTGAGTACGCTGCAGACCAGATTAAAGAGCGAACAGGATCGCTATATCAAGCAGTTTACGCTGATGGAGCAGGCGATCAGCAATATGAACAGCCAGTCCAGCTACCTGTCGTCTCTCACAGGCTGACAGAGAAACCGGCAGGCATTGTCTTCAGGAGGAAGCATAGATGAATGGATATCAGAAATACAAGGAACAGAGCATTTATTCCATGTCCGGCGTGGAACTTTTGCTGTTGCTCTACGATGAGGCGATCAAGCGGCTGAAAAAAGCGGAATATGCTCTGGAGGATCATGATTACGGGGTATTTGAGGACTGCATCGGCCGTACGGTCCGTATCGTCCGCTATCTGAACTCGATCCTTGATATGGAGCAGCCTATCAGCGGGGAATTCCGGCATATTTACGAGTATCTGTTCTACGATCTGAGCCGGATCCGGGCCGGCCGGGAGAGACGTAAGGATGAAATCGAAAAGGTAATCCATGTGCTTCAGGAGTTTCGGGACGGCTTTGAGGAGGCCGGGCGGCAGGTATCAGGGACCCGCGTGGCATCCTCCAAGAGCATAGTGGGATAGGAGCGGCCATGGCAGTAGACTTGGAACAGATGTTATTGCTTCTTCAAAAACGATACAATCGCCTGAAGAAAATCGACGAGCTGACGGATGAACTTCGGGATGCCTTTGCCAGGCACGACGAGGTTTCCGCTTCCCTGATCCTGGATATGAGGGCGGAGGAGATCGGAGAACTGGACGCCTGTACGGGACGGATCTGGGATCTGTCCCGGGCAGGCGCTGAGGATGCGCGCGAGGTCCGCAGACTGATGCGCGACGATCCCTTTGAAGCGCCTTCAGGAGAGATCTGGGAAGAAAATAAAATCTTTGAAGTGCGGCGGAAGATATCCCTGCTTCTCAAAGAGCTACAGGACAAAGACCGCCGCATGAATCTGAGTGCGGGAGGTGATAAGTCCTATTACAGAAAACAAGACGGCAACACAAATTGACAATCTGAAGAAAGGAGGGAACAAATATGTCAATTTATGGTGTAACAGGGGGCGGTTATGGTTACGGCTATGCCTCCTCAATCAATAACCTGCTTCAGCTGTCATCCCTGAAGACCACATCTTCCTACAGTGCGATCCAGGCCGCTAACAGGGTAACGTCCACGAATTCCAATACATCGGCCTATTCAAGCGTCACAGGCTTTCTGAAGGAATATCAGTCGGAGCTGACCGGGCTGGAGGCTGCCGCTGCGAAGCTGCAGCTGAATAAGGAAGGCAATGTTTTTTCGGAGCTGGAAGCCGGTTCCACAGACGAGTCGGTGGCGACAGCCAAGAAGTCCTGGAAAGTGGAGGCGGGAATGGACATTAATCTGGAAGTGCATTCGATTGCACAGGCTCAGAAGAATGTCAGCGCATCCAACTATGCGGCAGATCTGGCTACCGAGGATATGGAATTTGAGATCACCGGAGCCAACGGCACACAGAAGATTTCCATCAGCAGCACCAATGAGAGAGGCCTGAAGAAGACCTACAATCAGATGTACCAGGAGGCTGCCAAGGCCATCAACAGCAACACGGAATCCGACGTGAGGGCTTCTTTGGCCACGGAGAACGGCAAGGTATCTCTGGTGTTGACCGGAAAAGCGACCGGAGCTGCCAACGGCTTTACCGTATCGGGTAAGACCGGGGCGGCGGCAGGGCTGGAATCCGTCGTCAATGCAGCGTCTGACGCCAGCTTTACCGTGACTCAGAACGGATACTCTCAGACCTATTCCTCCGATACCAATAAGGTGAGTATCGGATATGGCCGGGTGGATGTGGAGCTGAAGAAAGAGGGAACCACCAATATCTATTCCGGCGTGGATACGGATGAGATCACCTCAGCGGTACAGAAGCTGGTGGACAGCTATAACTCCGTAACGAATCTTCTGGAGGCTAATTCCGGCCGCGGTTCCGGGACGGCGGCGCATCTCTCCTCCTTCCAGAGGGGGATGGCCCATGAGAAGACGCTGGCCGCAGTGGGCATCAGCATCGATAAGAAGACCGGCGATATGGTTCTCGATAAGGAAAAGCTGGTGGAAGCCCTGGAGAAGGACTATGATTTCACGGTGGAGACGCTGGGCGGCCAGTTTGGTCTGGCGGAGAATGCGTCTCAGAAGGCGGACAGAGCGCTTTCGGATCCGGTACAGAGGATTGTCAGCAATGATCTGGGCGGAAGCAAGTCTTCCGGCAACGCATCTTCTTCCGGCAATAGTGCTGTGAATAATCAGTATGCATATTTTGCGAACTTCGTCGCAAAGGGAGCTTATAACCTGTCAAATTATTATGCCGTGGGAATGCTTTTGAATACGATGGCGTAAGAGATTTACGTGGCGGTCGGAAAGTCCGGCGGCAACAGACGGGGCGGGAGAGGAGAGACCTTTCCCGCCTTCCTGCGTACGGATTTGAGCCAGGCGGATGTCTCGCGGCTGCACGGGGATGGATATAGGAGAACAAAATGAACCAAGTTCTGTTTGAGGGGCGTTTTCTGGTCAGCATGATCAGTACAATGATGCATAAGGGGGCGCTTCAGGTAAGATATGGGCGGATGGATTGGGAGCGGATGTTTCGGATTTCGGATTATCATCATGTTGCCAATATTATATATCTGGGCCTCCTGGGGAACGGGGGGCTCGTTCCGGAGCGCTGGATGAGCCGTTTCTTTGAACGATATCAGGAGGCTTTGAGAAGCGGCGACAGCTGTGAGCCGGCGGAGAGAGAGCTCCTGACATTGCTGGATATGGAGAAGATCCCCTGTGTCGTGCTTTCTTCCACGACGGTCCGGGGGCTCTATGAGCTGCGGGAAACAGCAGATATGAGTCCCTTGAAGCTTTATATGAGTCCTGAAAGCTTTACGCTGGTAAAAGGCTATCTGATTGACCTGGGTTATGAGACGATTCAGAACTTCGAGGAATGCGGGGAGCGGATGCGCCGTGTGTCCGGCCTGTATGTGGATATCTACCGAAAGCTTCCCTATAAAACCCGCTTTTATGAGAGAGAAATGAGGGAGATTACCTTGCGGGCGCGGATTCGCAACGGAGGAGAGAGCGTGAGGATTCTCTCTCCGGAGGATCGCCTGGTGTACCGCATGGCATCCGCGGCATATGCTTATGTGACCGATGCGCTTTTGATCCGTGATATGCTGGATCTTTTCCTGTACCACAGAGCCTGGCGCGATCAGATCGATGAAACCTATGTGATGAAGAAGCTTCAGGGATTTCGTGCGGATGCTCTGGCGGATAAGCTTCTGCGTCTTACCTATATGTGGTTTGGAACGAAGGAAGATAAGGAATATATGCAGGCGAGGGAATCTGAAAAGCCGGAGGATCTCACTGCTTTTGATACGCTGGAAAACCGGATCTTTAGCCGGGGAGAGCAGGGAAAGGAGAAGGAGACGGATCCCCAGGCCATTGCGCTGAACAGACTGCTCACAAAGCTGGAGGAGAAGGAGAGCAGAAAGATAAAACGCCAGCTGTTCTTTAAGAAAATGGCAGAGAGAAAGAGATCGGTGAGCCGGTTTTTCGGATGGATTTTTCCTGATTTCAAATATATGTCCTCCCTCTATCCTCTTCTGGAAAAGGCGCCTTTGCTGCTGCCGTTTTACTGGATCGTCCGTGGGCTGCGGCTGATGTTTGGCATGCTGACCGGTAAAAATAAAAACCAACCGTGAGCGGTTGGTTTTTATTTTGGTTAAATAACAGAAAATTCTGATTATACTTCGTCTTCAGACACGTTGGTCTGTGCCGAATGATCGGAGGACAGCATACTGGAAAGCGCGTTTTGCAGTGAGAGAAGAGAATCTGTCGATGGCGCCAGAGATCCCCGGTTTAACTGCTCTGCTTCAGATAACTCCTCCCGTAAAACAGAGATATGTCTGGGCGCATCGATCGCTACCCGCACTCCGTCGTTTGCACAGTCGAGAATCGTTATTCTGACGTCATTACCGATCAAAAAGCTCTCATTTTTTTTGCGTCTTATTATCAGCATCTTGCATTTCCTCCGCCTGTGTTTCTTTCTGCTCTGCCCTGGACTCCCTGGCTGTTTCGGCTATGGAGTGGAAGGAGCTGAATTTATGACGGTAATGATAGGAGGGATCAGAGAGAATCACCTGCATTCCCTTACGGCTGACCGGGTTAATAACCAGAGGGCATTTTAAATTAACCGTATTCTGGAGATAGTCATCCTTGCTGCGTATGGTACAAATTGAATAATAAGAAAGCTCGCCATCGTCCCCGGCATCCAGAAGGGATAATTCGGCAGCTCCGAGAGACGGGGCGTAATCCTTGCAAAAGATGAGAGGATTGATGATGGCAAAGACAATATCCGGTTGTTCGGCAGACAGCATCAGAAGAATCGTATCATCTCCCTCGGAAAGGGAGAGAAGAAGATAATTCTTCAGATCCGGAAATCCGAAGACACCGTCAGGAAAGGTAATCAGATCTCCGGCCTCGTATTCAATTTCTCCGTAAGCATCTGTCTCTAGTATCATATAGTATGCACACTCCTAAACTGATAAATTCATAATGCCATTGTCTTCAAAGAGACTGGCCGGTACGTAGTGATATCCGCCCAGATATTCAAAATGAACCTCCGGCTGCTGTACGATGATCGTCATGGTAAGGGGAGGCAGAAAAGACAGATCCCCTGTGGCGACACGAAATTCAAAAGCTCCGCGGTCCATGGTGTAAGCAGAGTTGCTTTCAGCGGAGACAGACGTCTGTGTATCCTGAGATGAAGAAACCTGCTTCTGCGTGGAGGAAACAGAAGACAAAGCCATATCGGATGAATCCGGGCCCTGCATATCCGCGACAGCAGAAGGGGCCGGGTTGGCTGTCTTTGACATATCCGGGCTGCGATGGGGCGTGTCGGATATGGCGTTATTTCCCGTCTTTTTAGGTGTAGGCGCCGTCGAAGGATGGGAAGCATTCGCTGAAAAAGTCCGGTTAATTTTATTTACATAGCTGATGTCTATATTGCCTCCTCCGGAAGAATGCTTTGACTGAAAAGCCTTCATCCGGGCAAGCGCCTTTCTTCGTTCCAGATCGACAGAATCAGAAGGAACCAGACGGGCGTTCTGTGAAATACGAACCGCCTGAAAAGAAGTGCTGGTTACTTTTAAAAGTTGTCCTGTCATAAAAATACCTCCTTTCCATGTGAGTGGCCAAAGGCCGTGATGCATATCTCTATCTCATGAAATCAAAGAGAGAGGTGCGCATGATATTGGAGCTTACCTGCAGGGAAGCCGTGTAAGAGCGCTGGTAAGCAAACATCTCGATAATCGATTCAAAGGGGTCGGCCCCCAGCTTATTCTGATACTGCTCCTCCAGAGCGATCTTCTGATCTTCCAGACGCTCCAGAGTGGTCTCCAGCTGCTGGGTCTTATTGCCGATATTGCTGTATACGCTGCCCAGCTTATCGGAGGTCACTTCGATCTGGTTCAGGACATTGCCCAGCTTATCGCTGAAGTCCTCCTTGGAGATGCCGCCGGCTTCTCCGTCCAGCTGCTTCATGTATTTATTCATGGTAACGATGCTCTGGCCTAACAGGCCCACGGCGCTGTTGGTCAGCGCTTCCTCAAAATCGGCCTGATTATAGGCTCCGCCCGCCCGCTTCATGGTGTCGGAGGTGATCCCGGTGAGGAAGTTGAGGCCGCCGGTGTAGGTATCCAAGAGCGTCTCCGTATCATAGATGGAACCGTAGCCGATATCGACGCGGCCCTGCTCGCCCATGGCGGTCTGAAGCTCATCCCAGTTACCGCTGGTCAGCGTAAAATTATAGCCGTCGCCTTTCTCCTCCAGCTCAAAGGTAAACTGAGTGGTGGTCTGATCGCCGGAGAATTTGTGATTATAGGTGAGAATCATCTTGTCAGTCTCGGCATCGTAATCCAGCGCAAAGGGGGTGGTGGACAAATCGTTACCGCCATAGATATAAAAGTTTTCATATTTGCCGTTCAGATCGTTAATCATGGACTGCTGCTTCTGAATCAGATCGTCACGGATGGTTCCCACGGTGGTGGAGGTCTCGTTATTGGTGTTGTTGAGGATGTAGGAGATCCGGCTGGCAGCATTGTCCTGCTTGCTGTTCAGAGTGCCCTGGATCGAACGAATGCCCAGCTCCTGCTGATAGAGCCGCTTGTCGATATCGGTCAGCAGGGATTTCTTACTCAGTACATCCTGGTATTCGTTATCCATCCGCTTGCCGGAATAGTAGGCCAGCGGATTTTCTGCGGCTGACTCATAGGCCTTGCCGCTGGAAACCTTATTCATGCTCTTGTTATATTGGCTGTGAACCTCATTTACGGCGGAGGTATACTTTCTGTAGAGAGTGGAGTTGGTGACACGCATAGCCATAATGATCGTTCTCCTTTCTGCGTCTTTCCGTTATTATTACCTGCCTACCAGGCCGGTGCTGTTAATCAGCGTATTCAGCGCCTCGTCCATCGTGGTCATCAGCCGGGAGGCGGCGTTGTACGCTGCCATAAAGGTCATCATATTGGCAGCCTCCTCATCCAGACTGACACCGGAGAGGGAGTCTCTGGAATCCTGGATTCCGTTCAGGACCGTCACATTGGTCTTCAGATTACTCTGGTTCATGGCAGAATCCGTGGCGAGGATGGTAGAGATATTGTTCATATATCCGGCGAAGGTCTTATTGCCCAGATCCACTCCCTGATAGCGGTTGGTCGGATCGTTTACCTGGTTGGTCGGATAGGTTAAGGACATGGCCTTTAACATGGCCAGGGCCGTGTCGTTGGCATTGTTTCCGTCAGCAGAAATCCCTTTGCCCAGGGTGACGGTGCCGTCGGCCCATTTCTGGTTGATGCCGATGGTGGAGGCAGTGATGCCGGCAGTCGTGCCGTCGTTTTTATTGACCAGGAGAAAAGCGTCCGGCGCGTTGTTATTGCCAAGTTTGTTCATCTCATTCATAATGGTGGCAAAGCTGTAGGCCAGGTTATCCAGATGGTTTATATAATACTGATAGCCGTGTACCTGGATATCAGCCTCAATGCCCGCCGGCGTATGACTGGTGTCCACAGCGCCGCCCAGCATATCGAGGCTGGACTGAATGGAGCCGCCGCGGAACGTATTCTTATTCGCCGCCGCACCGTTGGCCGAGGAGATGGTGACATCGTTCTGCCCTGTGATGGGGGCAGCTGTGAAAGTGGCGGTGGTATTCAGGTAAGGGTGATCCGGATCGGCTCCCTTATTGATATTCATTTGGCCATAGTTCTGGGGACCGGCGCCCTCCGTGCCGCTGATCAGAGTCAGCGGAGGATCGACCAGCAGGCCGTCCTGATAGTAATTCATATGGACGTACAGGTCCTCAGGCCAGTCGGGATCGTCCGCGTGATTGGCGTCCTTCTGGTACTTGACCTCGATGGGAATATAGCCGGCCAGCTCGTCTAAAAGGACATTGCGCTGATCCATGAGCTCCAGACTGGGCTGATCGAAGATCTGGTTATGCTTGATCTGGCGGTTCAGCTCACCGATCTGGCGGAGAATATCGTTGACCTTCTGCATGGCCCCGTTTTCATTGGTGCCGGTACCGTCAAGGCGCTCGAATTCCTGACCCGCGGCCTTCTCGATCTGAGCGGCGGAATTATTCAGCAGGTTCGCCAGATCTTCCATGCGGGCCCGCAGTTCGCTCTCGAAGACGGCGTCATTGGTCTTGGCCGGGTCGGCCAGGTTCGTGAGAGTGGACTGGATATTGTCAAAGGCCTGGCGGATGCCCTTGATGGAGCTTTCGTCAAGGACCTTAGCCAGGGAATCCAGCGAGGTCTGCATGGAATCCGTGTATCCGGCCTTTTCCATCTGGCCGCGGTACTGGGCATCCAGGAAGGGATCCCGGATCTGAGTCACTTTATCCATGGCCACACCGAAACCGACCTGAATCCCTGCACCGGTCATGTACTGGGAGATGGGGCCGGAATAGTTAAGGCTGGAGGTGACCAGCGCCTGACGGGTGTAGCCTGTGGTGTTCATATTTGAAAGATTCTGACCGGTGATATCCAGACGCTTCTGATTGGCCTGGATGGCCGACAGAGCGGTATTAAAACCGGAAAAGGTAGCTCGTATCATGATTATCTGTCCTCCAAATCAATAGATCAGTTTTTCGTATAGGCGTTTCCTACACATAGCGGTCATGAAAATGGGATGAGGAATCCGTACCTGGTCCTCCGCCGGGCCGGCCCGTACCGAGAACATGTTCAAACTCCCGCAGACGGACCTGAATCATGCGGTCTGCGGATTCTCTGGCTTCGGTGAGATCTGCCAGCTGCCGTTCCAGCTTTGTAAAAATGGGAGAGAGGGCGGATACTTCTTCTTCATCGGCCTGCGCAAGAATCTGACGAAAAGTCAGATCTTTAAATCCCAGTTCCCCGGTCTGGCGGACCCTCTGCTGCTCGAGTCCCCGCAGCTTCAAAAGCAGGGCCTGCTCTTTCTTAAGAAAGGAGTCCATTTTATCATGTTCCTTGGCAGAGGCAGCCTGGGCCTTGGCCGATTCGGCCTCCGTCAGCTGCGCGGCTGTCTCCGCCAGCTGATCCAGCGTGTGGGTGAAGGCGACGAGAAGTTTCGTCCGTTCTTCCTTATTATAATGCATGTCTGAAAATCTCCTGTCTATGAGTAAGAAAGCATATGCCGGGCCGTCTGACGGGCATCGGGAGTATAGGTTCCCGCGGCCACACGGCTGCGAAGCTCTTCGATCCGTGCCGGATCTGCCTGGGAGGAAGAAATGTCTCTGGCAGCCTCTCTGGCCAGAATCCGGGCAAACTGCCTGGTATCTGTCGGGTACTGTGTCTTATGCAGCGTCAGCTGATCGTAAGTACCGGTGCTTCCAACCGGCGGCCGTCTGACCGGGTCCGGTGCGGAGGGAGCCGTGCGGTAAATAGAATAATCTCTTCCGGCTGAGCTGGTCCCATATAATTTTACGTCCATAAGCCCTCCTTTCGATGATGCATTTGTAGCATATGGCTGTATTTATATAAAATATCGGCAAATTTCGGGCGTTCATAAGACGGGACAAAAAATGTTTTTTTCTTTATAAAAACAGAAAAGCTGACGATATTATATTATTATACAATGTTTTTTCTATTGAGCGGAGGTCGTATGTCCAATATTCTGCAAGTTACAAACCCGGTCAATGATAACCGGAATATGATTAATACGCGAGACCAGAAGAGCCTGGCGGAGAGTCAGGAGCTTCAGAATCCGGTGGATCCCACCCGGGTCGTGCGGGCAGACGGCCGTGAGGGGGGCAGAACCGGCGACGCCATGGGACAGGGCGCTCTGGCTGTTGTGGACTATGAGAGCAACTATGGCGCGTTTATCAAGAGGATGGGCGAGAGCCAGGAGCTGCCCAGATTACTGGAGCAGCTTTTTCTGGCGGAGGACGCAGCCGTCCTTTTCCAGGACCAGGAGGCGGCAGCGCCTCTGCTGGAGCAGCTTTTTTCCTCGATTCAGATGAATTCGGCAGAAGAGCTTCTTTCGTTTTTTAAGGCGCAGGAGGAGCTGCAGGCCAAGTTTTCCGGCCCCTTTTTCGATAATATTCGCAGGCTTCTCACAGGAAATAAGAGCGATGGGGCCAAGGAGGCGGTGCTGTCCTTTCTGCGAAGCTATAACAGCTACTCCAGCGGAACCCATACGCTGAAGCAGATGAAGGCTCTGACGGACGATATCGGACGGCTGATGCTTAGACAGTTCAAGGGGGAGTATCAGGATATCCTGGAGGAGATGGACTGGGATGCCGCCCAGGGGAAGACGTCTGAGAACGCTTCTGTCCTGAATCAGAAGCTGATTCCGTTTCTGGCTTCGTATATTTCCCGGACCCATGATTATGGTTCGGTTCGTAACGCGGTGATGCTGTTCATATTCCATGCGGTGAAATACGAGGAGGGCGGGGAGGACCGCCTGATGCAGCTGTTTGACCGTCTGACGCATGTCCGGGGGTTTGAGCAGGTTTTTGATAAAGAGAATGCAGGGGAAGAGTTCGGCGAACTCTTATCCGCACTGGGAAGGCAGGAGAGCGCGGACGGCTTTGCCGATGCCTTTTCCCGGCTCGTGGCCAAGGGAGCCAACGGAGAAGCCGGCCTGGAGAATATCCAGCAGTTTTATAATATCATGAACGGGATGCTGGTAAACGAGAGCGTATATCTGCCCTTAGTACATTTGCTGCTGCCCTTCCGCTTTCAGGAGGAGCAGGTCATGTCGGAGATGTGGGTGGATCCCGATTCCGGCCGGGAAGATGAGGAAGGCCGCCGGGTAAAGATGCTTTTAAAGTTTGATATACGAAGTGTGGGACGGTTTGACCTGATCTTGCTTCTGGAAAACCGTCAGGTGGGGATGCAGCTGTATGTACCGCCGGTTTTAAAGGAGCGGTCTGAGACGATCAGCCGGGATGTGGCCGGGATCTTCCGAAAGAGCGGTCTCACCCTGGGGCAGATTCTGGTGCGGGAGAAGAAGGGCGAACTGAAGGTGACGGACGTATTTCCGGAGATCCGGGATAAAGAGAGGACGATCAATGTCAGAGTTTGATGATTTGATGAAGAAAAAGGCGGTGGCTCTCAAATACGATCCTCAGAAGAACGGGGCTCCGGTGGTGGTGGCTTCCGGTATGGGGTATCTGGCGGAGAGGATCACAGAGGCGGCCATGGAGGCGGGGGTCCCCGTATATGAGGACGATTCCCTGGCGACGCTTCTGACGCAGTTAAAGCTGGGGGCGGCGATTCCGGAGGAATTATATCAGGCAATCGTGGATATCTACATCTATTTCCTGGGATATGTGCCGGAGGAAGAGCCGGAGCCGGCGGCCGGAGCTACAGAAGAGGCGCCGGCCGGGTAAGGGAGCTCTTGACCGTCAGAGACTCTTACGCTATAATAGGTATGACAGAGAGAAACGGAACTTTGGAAGGAGTAGTAATATATGGATGTATCATCGATCGGACAGGTCGGAGGGCTCTATAACCAGGAAAACGGTTTTCAGGTGGAGGGTGTGTCCGCAGGCGAGAGCTTTGCGGAGGTACTGCAGGAGAAGATGGCCCCGGTCAGCGACGATATGGATGTGATCTTTGCGGAGGCGGCCACCTGCTATAATCTGCCGGTGGATCTTTTGAAGGCGGTGGCGAAGGTGGAGTCGAATTTCAATCCTTCGGCGGTATCGTCGGCCGGCGCCATGGGAGTCATGCAGCTGATGCCGAATACGGCCAAGGGGCTGGGCGTGACGAATCCCTTTGACGCATGGCAGAATATCATGGGCGGGGCCAAATATCTGCGCCAGCAGCTGGACCGCTTCGGCGATCTGCGCACAGCCCTGGCGGCCTATAACACCGGACCGGGCAACGTGATGAAGTATGGCGGCGAACCCTCTTATACCCAGGGATATGTAAATAAGGTCATAGCCAATATGGGAGAATCGGCGGCAGCTGATTTCGGCAGTCTGGGGAACTACTATGATGTGCTGGGCAATATGAGCGGTCTGGGCAGCTACTATAATATGGCAGGCGGCCTGAACGGTCTGGGAAGCTACTATGGCGTTTTGGGCAGCCTGGGAAGCTACTACGGAATGCTGGGAAATTCTTACGGCATGACGGGAGGCTATTCTTCGCTTGGCAGTCTGGGGAGCCTCGGCATGCTGGGAAGCTTGGGCAGTATGGGCAGTTACAGCGGATTGAGCAGCCTGCTTTCCGGCGGCTACGGACTCAATTCCATGTATGCGCTGTCTTCTCTGATGGGAAGCGGTGTGACGGGAGGCGACGGAGATACGGTCACCATGGACCGGGAGAGCTATTATAATCTGATCGAGCTGATGCGGATTCAGATGATGATGAATGCGGAACGGGAAGTAGGGGCTTTTTCCCTGCTGTCATGAGAGGGAAGGCGGTCCGGCCTTTAAGCGGACCTGACACAGGGGAGTGACTATGGGAAGGAGTATTTTTTTCTATGGTACTGAAGGACTGCAGCAGATGTATGGTGTATACACCGCAGGGGAAAGTCCTGGCTGAGGCGGCGGTGATACATACCAGGGATTTCATATCCCTTTACTTTGAGATGACTATGGGCGATACCCGTATGATTACCACAGTGGATTTTTATGATGACCGGGTGGGGCTGGTGCGGGGGATATGCGAGCTGGTGATTCATCGAAATCCGGCGTTTCCCGAGATGCCGCAGCGCTGGATGGCGGACTGTACCATCCGGGAGGTGAAGGGGACGCTGCAGCGCCAGCAGGATATCCGGGCCCGGGTCAATATTGAGACCAGCTTCGCCTCGGAGCGCCACGGCGCTTTCTACGGGGTGATCCGCAATATCAGCGCCGGCGGGCTGTATGTGACGACGAAGCAGCCTTTGGACCGGGACGAGATGATTACATTTCAGTATGCGTTTCGCTCGGCCAGGCGGACATTCCAGGCCCGGACGATCCGGGCGAGACGGCTGCACGACGAATACGGCTACGGCTGCGGGTTCGTGGATCTGAGCGATACGGCGGAAGCGGTGATTCGGGAATATGTATACAGGGTGTTGAAGGAAAAGGATAAGGAAAGAGACCGGACATAAAGGACTTTTTTTCAACCCAAAGACAGAGCGTGCCTGAAAATGGTTTTCATTTTTCAGGCGCGCTCTGCTTACAGGACAGGGAGAGAGAAGTGAAGATAAATCTTGTGATGATCGTAAAAAACGAGGCGAGAAGCCTGAAACGCTGCCTCACGGCGGCCCGGCCGCTGGTGGACGAGATGATCGTAGCGGATACCGGCTCCACCGACGGCACGAAGCAGATCGCCCTGAAGGCCGGAGCGAAGGTGTATGATTTTTCGTGGGTGAGGGATTTTTCGGCGGCGCGTAATTTTGCGCTGGAGCAGTCGGACGGCGACTGGAATCTGGTGCTGGATGCCGACGAATATCTGAGGCCCGTGAGCCGGAGGAAGCTGGAGAGCGCCCTGAAGAAGGGGAATGAACAGTATGGGGCAGGGAAGTGGATGGGAGCGATTCTCCGGTTTGACTCCTTTATGGATACGGCAGTCATGGGAGGCGGGAAAACGGCGCAGGGCGAGAAGACGGTCAGCGTCAGCTCGGCCCTGCTGCCCCGTCTTCTGCCGCGGGGAGTGCGCTATAAGGGGATGATTCATGAGCAGCCGGATACGGAGATTCCCTGCATTCTTCTTCCGCTGCAGGCGGACCATGACGGTTATCTGGTGGAGGGAAAGAGCGAGCGGAACCTGGAGTATCTGGAGGAGGCTGTCCGCCGGGAAGCGGATCATCCCTATTACTGGTATCAGATGGCGGTGACGCTGCGGGGGCTTTCGAGGCTGGAGGAAAGTCTGATCTGGTTTCGCAGGCTGTACGAGGGAGGAGCGCGGGAGAGCCGCTACTGGGCAGACGGGGTGCTGCGCTATCTCTATACGCTGATGGATCTGGATGCGGCGCCTTTTCTGGAGGAGGCGCTGACAGTGGTCGATGATATGAGGCCGGTACTGGGGGGACGGGCGGATTTCTGTTTTGTCTGCGGGCTATATTATATGAAGCTGGTGCTGTCGGATGTGCAGCGCTACATCGGCTATCTTCCCAGGATCGAGGAGAGCTATCTGGAATGCCTGCGGATCGGGGAGCATCCGGAGCAGGAGACGGTGGCGGGGACGGGATCCTTTAAGGCGGCCTACAATCTGGGTCTGTGGTATGAGGTGTCCGGACAGACGCAGAAGGCAAGGACCTATTATGGACAGGCGGCCAGAGAAGGGTACGGACCGGCCAGGGACAGACTTAAGGGACTGGGGAAGAGCTGAGGCGATATTGTGGGATTGTGATAAAGATTTGTGAAAAACAGGATTCCTGAAAACAGGATCCTGTTTTTTGACTATATTTTACATCCAAAATAGGCAGAATTAAAATTTTGATAATATTTAAAACATTTGGTTTTTTAAATTCTATTTATCGGATTAATCCTGTCACTTTACGAAGAATCAAATTATAATACTAAAAAGCATTAATACTCTTTTATAAAGGAGAAAAGTTAAGAATTTTATTATAAATGTGTTTTTTGTGTATTCCGGTTCCCGACATTCTGTAGTATAATACAGGAAAAGGCCTCCGCATGACAGGAAAGGGAGTCTTTATGGTCCGAAGGCCAAACATAAGAAAGGAAGTGATGTTATGGAAACATTGCGGGGAACTCACAAAAGACAAGAGAAAATAGACGGCGTGTTCTGTGACATGCCGTCGAACGTGAATTACGGGCATGCGATTGTGGACGGAAATATACATAACCTGATCCGAAGTGGCCTGAAGGAGGGGCAGGGCTATGCGTTTATAGAAAATATAAGGTATCTGTACCATCCGGCACAGAACGACGACTATGTGCTCCCGGATATCATGGTGACGGACGGCCGGGAGCTGCCTAAGGAGGGCTGTTACCGCGGCACGCCCCGCCTGATCGTGGAGACGCTGAGCGCGGCCACGGCGCTTCGGGACGAGACGGTGAAGAAGGATCTGTATGAAACGGCCGGTGTGGAGGAGTACTGGCTGGTATCCCCGGCCGGAAGATCGGTGAGAGTCTACTATCTGGAGAAGGGGAGATATGTGCTGACCCGGAGCCATATCCTGGAGGAGGACGGGGAGGAAGAGGCCGGCACGCTGCTTTGTCCGAGAGCCTTTCCCGATGTGGCGGTGCGGCTGGGCGATATCTTTGAGGGGCTGGACTGAAGAAGCTTTTCAGAAGTATCTTTCAAAGCCGGGTCCAAAAAAGAAAAATATTTTAAAAAGGCCCTTATCCTTTTTGCGCCGCCGCCGATAATATAGGTGTGAGACAAAAACACAGAAGTCAGACCAGTATATCGGATGTAAGGGCCCACAGAGGGTATATTGCCAGGGACAGGGAAGTCGCTGCGGGGCTGACTGAAACAAGGAGGTAATTTTATGCAGATCCAACATAATATTCAGGCTATCAACTCCGGCAGAAACCTTGCCATCAACAACAGCAACCTGAGCAAAAACCTTGAGAAGCTGTCCTCTGGTTACAGAGTAAACCGCGCTGGTGACGACGCTGCCGGTCTTGCTATTTCCGAGCAGATGAGAAGCCAGATCAACGGCCTGAACCAGGCTGCCACCAACGCACAGGATGCTATCGGTCTGATTCAGACGGCTGAAGGTGCTCTGACAGAAGTGCACTCCATGTTACAGCGTATGGTTACCCTGGCTACCCAGTCCGCTAACGCTACCATGAACACCACTGCCTGGGGCAACATCCAGACAGAGTATGACGCTCTGGTTGCTGAGATTGACCGTATTGCTAACTTTACGGACTTCAACGGCACAAAGCCGATTTCTGACGGCGCAAATACTAATAAGTTGACGTTCCAGATTGGTCCGACCAAGGAAGAGGTAATTAACGTTACTCAGACTTCCATGACGGCTACGAAGCTGGGTGTGGCGAGTGCTTCTATTAGCAACCGTGAGAATGCCAGCAATGCTCTTGCAAGCATTAATAATGCTATCAACACAGTATCTACTTTCCGCGCTAACCTCGGTGCTGCCCAGAACCGTCTGGAGCATACCGTAAACAGCCTGAAGGTAACGTCTGAGAACATCCAGGCTGCTGAGAGCCGTATCCGCGATACGAATATGCCTGATGAGATCACAGCTTTCACGAAGAACAACATCCTGCTGCAGGCTGCGCAGTCGATGCTGTCCCAGTCCAATGCGGTACCTCAGAGTGTCCTGAGCCTGCTTGGCTAATGAGCGTCTTGCTTTCGTGGAAGGCAATGTGAGAGTTGCATAATGTGCATGAGGAGGCTATCCTTAAGCTTCGGCTTAGGGATGGCCTTTCTTTCGATGGAGGAGCGGCCGATGAACAGAGAGAAGAAACTGCGGATTTCCCAGTGCATGATCGTAAAGAACGAGGAGCAGAAGATCGAGAGAGCCCTCTCCTGGGGGAGAGACGTCATATGGGAGCGGGTCGTGGTGGATACCGGCAGCACGGACCGGACGGTGGAGCTGGCTGAGAAATGGGGAGCTAAGGTGTATCATTTTCCGTGGATCGACGATTTCGCGGCTGCCAGAAATTATGCCCTGGATCAGGCACAGGGAGACTGGATCCTGACCCTGGATGCGGACGAGTATCCGGCGCCCGGGACAGCCGATAAGCTGCTGCCGGTGCTGGCCCAGGCGGAGGAGAAGCGCTGCGACGGGATCTTCGGGGAGATCATGGAGCTGGATGAGAAGGAGCAGATCACGATCTGCGGGTCGCGGATCCGGCTGTATCGGAATACGAAGGAGATTCGCTATCGAAGGAGGATCCACGAACAGCTGGTGCGGGCAGACGGCAGGGAGATGAGACTGGCGGATGCCGGCCGGGACGTCGTGTTTTTTCATGACGGGTATGCCGAAGAGGCTTACGCGCAAAAACAGAGAAGCCAAAGAAATCTGCGCCTGCTGGAGAGAGAGCTGGCAGATCACCCGGAGGATTATGAGGTGATGGGATATCTGGGCGATGAGTACCAGTCCTTTGGCGAGACGGAGCAGGCCGCAGAGTGGTACCGGCGCTCAGTGGACGGGATGCCGGAGCGTCTGGCAGGAAGCGACCCCAGGAGCGCCCATACGTTCTGGTCTCTGATATCGATCTATCTCTCGGGAGGGGAAGAGCAGAAGGCAGAGGCCGTCTACCGGCAGGCGGTCCGGCTGCTGCCGGAGGAGGCAGATTTTGACTATCAGATGGGATGCCACTGCGTCAGCGCCGGGCGCTGGAAGGAAGGGCTTGCGTATCTGGCACAGGGGCTGGGGAAGCTGGAGCGCTATAAGACTGCCAATTCTTCCATGAAGATCAGCGCAGATCTGGAGAACGTATACGGAAATCTGGCTCTGTGTTATCTGCGGTGCGGCCAACTGCAGCAGGCCGTGCAGACGTCTGTGGCGCTGCTGAAGGTCAAGCCCTATGATATGAAGGTTCTGTATATTCTGCTGGCCGCTTTTTACCAGGATGGAGGAGAGCGGGCAGACGGACAGGAATATGTGAGAGGCATAGCAGGATTTCTGGAAAAGCTCTATTGCCTGTCTTCCCAGAGGGACCGGCTCTTTATCGCCCGGGCGGCCCGGGAGGCCGGCTGGGACACATTGGAGCGGCAGATAAAGGAGGGACAGATATGAGCGAAACTCTGCGGATCTCCCAGTGTATGATCGTAAAAAATGAGGAAAAGAATATCGAGAGAGCTCTTTCCTGGGGGCGGGATATCATGTGGGAGCAGATCGTGGTGGATACCGGCAGCACGGACCGGACGGTGGAGCTGGCGCAAAAGATGGGAGCAAAGGTCTTTCATTTCACATGGATCGATGATTTTGCGGCGGCGAAGAACTACGCATTGGAGAAGGCGCAGGGAGACTGGATCGCTTTTCTGGATGCGGATGAATATATGGAGCCGGATGATGTGAAAAAGGTGTATGCTCTTCTCTCCGATTTTCAAAAAGCGGCGAAGCCTTATCTGGCTGTGTTTACCGCCTGTATTAATCTGCATAAGGAGGGCCGGGTGGTGAGCAATACCAATCAGCTGCGCTTCTTTCGCAATCATGCGGACCTACGCTACGCCGGAAGGATTCATGAGCGTCTGGTCAAGGGAGATGGGACGCTGGACTCTTCCGAATTGTTTGATGCCTGGAGCCATCTGCGTATCTATCATACAGGCTATACCGAGGAGGCGTATGAGGAGACCGGTAAGCTTAAGCGCAACCTGGATCTGATTATGAAGGAGCTGGAGGAGCATCCGGATGATTATAAGATGATGGGGAATCTGGCGGATGTCTATCGGGCCATGGGAGAGAGTGAGCTGGCCATCCGGTGGTATGAGAAGGCGATCGAATCCCTGCCTCCCGTCAGGCGCCGCAGCGAGGCGCCGATTATGCGCACGACATGGAGCTTTGTCTATCTTCTGTACCTGCTGTATGAGCAGAAGAAAGGGATCGGGAGAGCGCTGTCAGTCTATGAGAAGGCTGTGCAGTATATTCCGCAGGAGTGCGATTTCGACTATATTATGGGGAAATATTATATCGACTTAAAGGACTGGGAGAGGGCCATATACCATCTGGAACGGGGGCTGGATCTGTATCGGACAGATAAAAGCGTATATTATGGCATGCTCTTGTCTCCCAATCTGATGAGCGCGTCGGAATACCTGGCCATCTGTTGTTATAATGCGGGAAAGCGGGATAAGTGTGTACATGTCAGCGTAACCTTTCTGATGACGGAGCGCTTTGCCATGGGGATATTGAAGGTATTGCTGATGGCCTTTGCGGCGGAGGCCAGAGCTCTTCCTGTAAAAACGGGAGCGCAGGGAGATTCCATTCAGACGCAGGCAGCCTTTGCGGGGCAGGTGCTGACGGTTCTGGGACAGCTCTACGATTTTACGGCTCTGAAGGATCGGCTTTTTGTGCTGAAGGCGGCGAACGAGGTGCAGTATGGGGAACTGGCACAGGTATTACAGGGGCTGTTTTCACCGGAAGAGCAGATGCTTTTGAGCAAAATGAGGTGACAGGAATTGGTTTTAAATTGCGCTGTTACAGAGAGAGGGCAGGAGGGTGAGAGAAATGAGGATCGTACTGTTTTATTCGGAGACAGAGTCTTTTAATTATTTTGCAGATCAGCTCTTTAAAGAATTACAGGGGCGGGGACATGAGGTCTTTATCTGGGATCTGCGCAGGGAGAGGGAGAAAGATCCCCTGTACCTTCATTCTTCCGTGAATTTCAGGAAGTTCGTGAGCCAACGAGTGGATTTAGTGATCAGCTTTGACGGGATTGGCAGCCGGGATGATGCGCAGATCGGATTATGGGACGCTTCCCAGGCTCTGGTCGTGGATATCCTGATGGACCCTCCGTTTCGCTTTCACCCGGTATTGGAAAAGCATTCCCGGAATTATCTCCTGTTCTGCTGTGATCTGGAGCATGTGGAGTATGTGAAGAAGTATTTCAGCCGGACTGTGCCCTATGTGCTCTTCATGCCCCATGTGGGGACAGTGCCGCCAAAAGGGGCTTCTGTCATACCTTATTGTGACAGGGCCTATGATATTCTGTTCAGCGGGACTTACTACAGGCCTTCTGACTGGATCATGAGTCTGAGGGAAAAATGCCAGGGGAATGAGACTATGATTCGTTTCTTTGACCTGGTATATGAAAATCTGATCGGAGACAGCGCTCTGACGATGGACCAGGCCATCGGGCTTTCGCTGTCGCAGGCAAACTGGCAGATATCACAGAAAGAGAGACTGCTTTTGCTCCATCTCTCCCAGATGACAGACTGGGCCGTCCGCATGTATCAGCGGGAACGTGTGGTGACAGTCCTGGCGGAGGCGGGGTTTCAGCTGCATCTGCTGGGACGGGGCTGGGAGAACCACCCGGCGGCAGGCCTGCCCAATGTCCGCCGCATCTCTGACCGGATTCCCTATGGGGAGACTCTGTCCTATATGGCCAATGCGAAGATTAATCTCAATGTGATGCCGGGGTTTAAGGCAGGGACACATGACCGGATATTTAATACGCTGCTGCAGCGCTCGGTGCCGCTGACAGATTCCAGCCTGTGGCTCGATGAGAATTTCGTCGATGGACAGGAGATCGCGCTGTATGATCTGAAAGCCCTGGACCAGCTTCCGGCGATAGCAAACCGGCTGCTGACGGATGTCCCTTATGCTGAGAATATCATTCAAAACGGGCATGAGCTGGTCCTTCGCAATCTGACCTGGTCCCACTGTGCGGACTGGGTTCTGGAGGCGGCCGATCAGCTGCTGCCCTGTCGCAGGTGAGTTGGTGAAGGAATTATCTTTGCAGAACTTATTTATAATTGACTTTGAAAGCGGCATCGGCGAAAAGCTAATTTTGGCTAAAATAAAGTAAAGGAGGAACTGCCTGTGATGTCGGACGGGAAAATCAAAAATTCAGGAGAGCTTGAATTTGCCGTGTTCTGTATTGAGAATGTCGCTGCAAAGCTCGGCGTGAATGCAGAGCGTGTCTATCAGGCATTTACCGAAAAAAGCGATATTCTGAACAGCTACATCGTGCCGGAGTATGAAATGCTGCACACCCAGAGCCGGGCATATATCGTAGACGACCTCCTCACCGTGATGAAAGAAAGGGGTGTGGAAGTATGATTCTCTATCATGGTTCCTACCTGGAAATCGCAGAACCTTGATTCCTATTCCGAGGAATGGCTGGATTTTATCCTGAACTGCCGCAGTGGAAAAGATACCACCGACTATGACCTTGTGATTGGCGGCGTGGCCAACGATAAGGTGTTTAATACCGTGGAACTGTTTTTTGACGGATTGATTGACAAGAGCGAAGCTATCAACCGTCTGCGCTATGAGAAGCCGAATCTGCAAATCTGTTTCCGCACAGAGAAAGCACTGGGACTTCTGCACTTTGAAGGGAGGGAACAGGTATGAATGCGAATCCGATTTTGCTTCAAAAAAAATATAGCCGTGTGATCGAATGCTTTGCCAAACAGCAAGGGATCTCGTTGGATGCGGCACTGGATTTCTTCTACCATTCCGAGGTCTATCAGCTGATTCGGGACGGTGTATCTGATATGCACTGTATGAGCGATGCGTACCTGGCAGAAGAACTGGAACAGGAATTAAATTTGTGAAAAACTATTGACACTATCCGGATAAGGGGGAAGGAAAATGGAAAACCCATAATGGGGAAAAGAGCCTGCGGGAAATGGATATTTTTCGTCCCGGCGGCACTTCTGTTGATTGCCGTACTGACGATCTGGCAGTATAAAAAGCAGGAAACAGAGTATTCCGTGATACACGCTGTCATTGAGGAACTTCCGAATTATCAGGATGAGATAGAAAGCTGGGGATATGAAGTATCGGTACTGTCGAACATGACCGGAGAGCCGGATCATGCAGGATTTATGCGGTACTACCAGGAATCTGCCGGTCCGGTTTTGATATTGGAAGATCAGAATGGCGGAATGTACTGCTTTTATTATGGTTTTGACCAATATATCAGTGAGCGAACATACAGAGAAAACATGATGCTGCTTCCGGTCAGCCAATACGATGAGAAGGAGTACGAGGATGTTCTGAAAACCGTCCGCCTGCAAATCTGCAAGAAAAATATAAAGCAGGGACCTCTTTCTGAAAATACGGCGGATGCGGACTCCAAAGACCGCTATGATGTGTCTGTCCGTATTATCATAGCGGCGGAGTCTTTGACGGGCGGGGACGAGATATCTGTCTTTGGCGGCGGTTCTTTTGAAACGAATTACTGCAGCAATAATTTTGAAGAATGTCGCTTGTGGAACGGAATAGATCCTGCAAGCGCAAACAGCTATTCCGACTATCATATCAAGCAGGAGTACAGCGCGGCGCAGCTACTGGAATATTACAGGCAGGGGCTGGAACTTCAGAGCCGGCTGGTGGAATTGTATTATGAAAGGCAGTAGGAGATTTTTTTACACTAAAGTAACATAAAAGCAGCCATAGGGAGTCTGACATGCTATCGGCTTGTCCCGATCTGACAGATGTCCCTAAGGCTGCTTTTATTTACTTGCTGTTGCTCCATGTATTAAAAAATTATTCTTGCAGTCAGATGTCTCCGGTCTTTTTGGCCAACTGCCGGAATTCGTTGGTCACGAAATCCGGATCCATCGTGGATGCAAAGGTTGTGATGCGGGAAAGGCACTGCAAAAGTTCCTGAACCTCAGCAGGCGGTTCCTTATCTGCCGGAAAGCGGCTGCCAGCCCGCTCATATGGATTGGGCTGATCGGTAAGTCCCATCAGATAATCAACTGAGACGTTGAAGTGAATAGCGATGGCTGCTTTGACGCTGTCAGGAGCCTCGTTGCGGCCTCGTTCGTAAGCGGAAATATTGTGTTTGGTCAGATTCAGTATCTTGGCCAGTTCGTCCTGGGTCATACCCTGACTATTTCGTAAATCAGCCAGACGTTCCCCTACCATATTAGATATCCCCCCTATTTATTTTTTTGGTTTGAATTGGTGCAGGTTTTTTTGTTTTCAGAAGCTGTCTTACCGGCAAACCGCCTGATTTCGTCGGTCACAAAATCCGAATCCATCGAAGCGGCGAAGGTCAGTACACGGGAAAGGCACTGAAGAAGTTCCTGAATCTCAGCAGGCGGTTTCTTGTCAGCGGGAAAGCGACTGCCGGCTCGTTCATATGGATTTGGCTGGTCTGTAAGCCCCAGCAGGTAGTCAACCGAAACATTGAAATGGATAGCAATGGCGGTTTTGACGCTGTCAGGAGCTTCATTGCGGCCACATTCATAGGCGGAAATATTGTGCTTGGTCAGATTCAGTACCTTTGCCAGCTCTTCCTGGGTCATACCTCTGCTATTACGCAGATCAGCCAAACGTTCACCTATCATATGGGTATCCCTCTCTTTATTTTGATTTTTTATTGCAACAGCAACAATTCTATTATAATATGAAAAGACGATTTATACAAAGGAAAAAAGAGTTAATTAACGAGAGAAATTATAGATTATATTATGTAAGTATATTTTAAATTTACAAATAGCAGGAAAACAGGGTGAGACATACGTAAAAATACCACATAGCCATAAAAATGTGCAGGGATAATAGAAAAAGTTTTCTTTCGTAAAAAGAGATGGTAAATCCGCTTCGTTTACGGTATACTAAAAGAGGATTGTGTCAGACAAAGGAGAAAGGAATGAAAATTATCGTATCGCCTGCCAAAAAGATGCGGGCCGGGGTGGAGTTTCCGAAGCCGGAGGGGTTTCCGGTTTTTCTTTCCCGGACCCAAAGGCTTTTGGACTGTCTGAGGGCCATGGAGTATCAGGAGCTGAAGACTTTGTGGGGATGTAACGATGGGATTGCCGGATTGAATTATGAGCGGCTTAAGAATATGGATCTGCAGGCCATGGGACACGTAAGCGCGGCCCTGACATCCTATGACGGAATCCAGTATCAATATATGGCGCCGCAGGTATTTACGGAAGAAGCCCTTCGGTATGTGCAGGAGCATCTGCGGATTTTGTCCGGCTTTTATGGGATTTTAAAGCCTTTGGATTCCGTGGTGCCTTACCGTCTGGAGATGCAGGCGAAGCTTCGGACCGATTGGGGACGGAATCTCTATGAATACTGGGGCGATCTTTTGTATCGGGAGCTGACGAGAGAGGATTCGGTGATTCTCGATCTGGCTTCCGCAGAATACAGCCGGTGTATCCGGAGATATCTGTGTCCGGAGGATACCTTTATCACCTGTGTCTTCGGGGAGCTGGAGGACGGCGCGGTGAAGGAAAAGGGCGTCTATGTGAAGATGGCCCGGGGGGAGATGGTACGGTATCTGGCAGAAAAGAGGGCTGCCGGGCCGCAGGAGGCAAAGGAATTTGACCGCCTGGGATTTCGCTGGCGGGAGGATTTGTCCGACGAAACACGATACGTGTTCGTCCGATAAAAAATACCCTGCGGGTATTTCATAATTGATGTCCCTTCGGGACTGGCGGACTTCGTCCGATAAAAAATAATAAGATAAAGAACGACAGGAGGAAAAAACATGTCCAACACACCTACTCCTCATATCGAGGCAAAACCAGGAGAAATCGCAAAGACCGTTCTGATGCCGGGAGATCCGCTGCGGGCTAAATTTATCGCGGAAACCTATCTGGAAAATCCGGTTTGTTTTAACACGGTGCGCAATATGCTGGGCTTTACCGGCAGCTATAAGGGGCGTTCTGTCTCTGTCATGGGCGGCGGCATGGGGATGCCGTCCATCGGAATCTATTCCTATGAATTGTATCATTTTTATGATGTGGATACCATCATCCGTATCGGCACGGCCGGAGGGCTGGGAAAGAACATTAAGCTGCGGGATGTGGTCATCGGTATGGGAGCCTGCACCAATTCTAACTATGCGGCTCAGTACCAGCTGCCCGGAACCATCGCTCCCATCGCGGATTTTGGCCTTTTGCGCCAGGCTGTGGAGGTGGCGGAGAGCAAGGGAATCCATCCTGTGGTGGGAAATCTTCTGTCCTCCGATAATTTTTACAATGCGGATACCAAAGCTGCCGGTCAGTGGAGGGATATGGGCGTGCTGGCCGTGGAGATGGAGTCGGCGGCTCTGTATCTGAATGCGATCCAGGCCAATAAAAAAGCGCTGTGCATCTGCACCATCTCCGACCACATTTTTACCGGTGAGGCGCTTCCGTCCATGGACCGTCAGATTTCCTTCCGCGAGATGATGGAGGTGGCGCTGGAGCTGGCATGAAGAAAGAGAAAAACCTTTTGACGGAGGAGCCGGTAAGGCTTGCTGCCTGTATCGTCGGAAGTCTGATCTATGCCTGCGGGGTGGGGCTTTTTACCTCGCCCAGCGGGCTTTACAGCGGCGGCTTCATGGGAATCAGCCAGATTATCCGGACGCTTCTGACGGATTATGCGGGAATCTCGTTCGGAAACTTTGACATCGCCGGAATCTTATATTTTTTCCTGAATCTGCCGGTGCTGTGGCTGGCCTACCGCTCTATGAGCCGTATCTTTTTTGTGAAGACGCTGACCTGTGTGGCGGCCAGCACCTTTTTTTTGTCTTTGGTGCAGGTATCGGAATCACTTCTGGCCGGGGATGTGCTGGGGTCGGCCATCATCGGAGGTATTCTCACGGGCCTGGGGATCGGTCTGGTTCTGTATTTCGGCGGTTCTTCCGGAGGGATGGATATCGTGAGCCTGTATCTGGCCAGAAAAAACCAGAGCGTCAGCGTGGGACGGCTGGGAATGACGGTAAATTTTGTTATTTATGGGATCTGTCTGCTGATGTTCGATGTGTCGGTGGCGATCTATTCCATTATCTATGCCACATTTTCCGGCGTGGTGGTGGACCGGGTCCATGCCCAGAATATCAATATGCAGGCCATGATTATCACCGCCACGGACGGACTGGAGATCGAGCGGGAGGTAATGAAGCGCCTGAGCCGCGGCGTCACTCACTGGGACGGAGTAGGGGCGTACCGGGAGACTCATAAGACGGTGCTTTTTGTGATTTTGTCCAAGTATGAGGTGGGTATGCTGAAACAGATTCTAAAGGAATACGATCCTCATGCGTTCATGGTGATTCAGCAGGGAGTGAGCATCCATGGATTTTACCAGAAGCATCTGTAGATATCCGGACGGACGGCCCTATTATTCCCTGGGGTTGTACATGCGGCGTCAGTTCGGGAGACGGGTATATAAGCTGGCGCTTGACGGCGGGATGACCTGTCCGAACCGGGATGGAACCGTGGGCTATGGAGGCTGTGTGTTTTGCAGCGCCGGCGGTTCCGGGGAGTATGCGGCGGATGCAAAGCTCTCGGTGGCACAGCAGCTGCGGCAGGCGAAGGGGCTTCTGAGACGGGAGGCGACCGGATATATCGCGTATTTTCAGGCTTATACGAATACGTACGGGCCGGTGGAGTATCTGGAGCAGATTTTTTCACAGGCCATGGAGCCCAGGGAGATCGTGGCGCTGTCCGTAGCCACCAGACCGGATTGTCTGGGGGAGCCGGTGACGGCGCTTTTGGACCGGCTGTCGCTTCAAAAACCCGTGTGGGTGGAGCTGGGCTTGCAGACGATGCACGAGGAGACAGCCCGGAAAATTCGCAGAGGCTATGAGCTTCCCTGTTTCGAGCAGGCGGTACGCCGTCTCAGGGCGGGCGGCCATGCGGTGATCGTCCATGTGATTCTTGGCCTGCCGGGAGAGGATCTGGCCATGATGACGGAGACGGTGCGGTATCTGGGACAGCTGGGGATCGACGGGATCAAGCTCCAGCTGTTACATGTGCTTAAGGGCACGGAGCTGGCCGGCTGGTATCGGCAGGGGAATCTGTCTGTCATGGAGAAGGAGGCGTATTTTGAGGCGGTGTCCCGTTGTCTGGAGGTCCTGCCCGGGGATGTGGCAGTCCATCGTCTGACGGGAGACGGGCCAAAGGATATGTTAGTGGCTCCGCTGTGGAGCCGGGACAAGAAACGGGTGCTGAACGAGCTGCACCATTACCTGAAGGTAAACGGAGTGATGCAGGGGAGGGCAGTTTAGAAGGACTGCCTGAAACTTCCTTTTATTTCCAGATTAAAAGAATTCCAATATGCCATACTATAGAGCAGAAAGAGTTATGAATCGAATGTTTTGTAACCCTTTTTCATCTAGGGGATTGCTTCTCTCTTGTTACAGCAATCCCCATTTTATTTTATTTTATTATGAAAGCCCTGGACGGCGGCCATGTGGATGGGCGTGCTTGCGACGCGAAGCTAGTCCTTTAGGACACGCACAGCCATATGGACATCGGACGGGCAAGCCGGTATGAGCAAGTAGGCCGATAGGCCGGATTGCGAATACAGGCGGCGATTGCGGGAGCACGAAGTGCGGAGCAATCGGCTTTCATGCCGTGGTGGTGCGCCGCGCCAGCGGTGCATGTTAGTTTATTATGAAAGCCCTGGACGGCGGCCATGTGGATGGGCGTGCTTGCGACGCGAAGCCAGTCCTTTCGGACACGCACAGCCATATGGACATCGGACGGGCAAAGGAGGCGGTGATATGGCACAGGAACAGGAAGAAATATGGAGATTTGTGACAGAGAAGCAGCTGGAAAAGGAACATTTCGGAAATGAGGAAGACGGGTCCCAGGGCGATGATCCGGCTGCCGGAGAAGGCGGATCATCCCGTGAGGATAAGGAAAACACCCGGCGGGAAAACGACAAACTGAAGGATGAAAAGATCAGCGAGTATGGCCAGACCGTGCTGGAAAACAGCAAGGAGCATTATAAGATTCATCTGTTAAGCATCGTGGGGGAGATCGAGGGGCATGAGAATCTGCCCTCTGCGAGCAAGACCACAAAATACGATCATGTGCTGCCGCAGCTGGCGCAGATCGAGGATGACAAAAAGATCGAGGGACTGCTGGTATTGTTAAATACTTCCGGAGGCGATGTGGATGCGGGACTGGCCATCGCGGAGATGATCGCTTCCTTAAGTATTCCCACCGTATCGCTGGTGCTGGGAGGCAGCCATTCCATCGGCGGTCCCCTGGCGGTGGCGCCGGATTACTCTTTCATCGTACCCAGCGGGGCGATGATCGTGCATCCGGTGCGCATGAGCGGTATGGTCATCGGCGCACCCCAGACCTACGACTATTTTAAGAGGATACAGGACCGGATCACCGGCTTTATCTCTGCTCACAGCCGTATTTCCCAGAAGAGGCTGGAGGAGATGATGATGAACACGGCAGAGCTGACCAAGGATCTGGGCACGATTCTGATCGGCGAGGATGCGGTGCGGGAGGGGATGATCGACGAGGTGGGCGGAATCCGGGAGGCGTTAGGTAAGCTGTACCGGATGATCGACGAGAGACGGAAGAAGGATTCGGAAGGCGATTCCGGGGAAAATGCCGGTTGACAAACGGCTGTGCCGGTTATAGACTGAAAGAAAAACGGGGAGACGGAGGAGGCAGGATGAAATACGCGATTATCACGGGCGGCAGCAGCGGAATCGGCCTGGAACTGGCGATGGCGCTGAGAGGACGCGGGTTTCATATCGTTCTGGCCGGGCGCAGCGAAGAAAAGCTGCGGGAGGCGGCGCAGAAGCTGGAATCTTTGAAGCCCGGGCCCTGTAAAAGGGAGGGACAGCCTTCTGCCGTAGATCTGTTTCCCTGTGATCTGACATATGAAGAGGAGTGCCGCCGTCTCCATGGAACATACCAAAGCTGCCCGGTGAAGGTGCTGATCCACAGCGCCGGATTCGGCGTGTATGGAAGCTTTGCCTCCACCGATGCCGGGGCAGAGCTTTCCATGCTGAGAGTCCACTGTCAGGCAGCGCAGCTTCTGATGAAGCTGTTTCTGCCGGATATGGAGCGGCGGGGCGGCGGATTCATTTTGCAGGTGGCCTCTTTGGCCGGCCTGTCGCCGGGAGGGCCGTACATGGCGTCCTACTATGCGGCCAAAGCTTATGTGGCCAGCCTGGTGAGGGGGGTGGCAGAGGAGCTGAGAGCGCAGGGGAGCCCGGTCTATGTGGGCGCATTATGTCCGGGGCCGGTGGACACTCCCTTTTTTGAGCGGGCCGGGATCGGGACGGCGATGCGGGGGATGGCTCCGGATGCCGTGGCAGCGGCGGCACTGAAGGGAATGAAGCGGCGGCAGACCATCATCGTCCCCGGTATGGGAAACCGTATGGCATATCTGGCAATGAAATGGCTGCCGGCCGGTGTGATTGTGTCTGTGAACCGGAGAATACAGGAGAAAAAGAACAGACGAAAAGGAAAAAACGCCATCGGGAAGAATGGCGGGGGAGGAGACGGGTAATGGAGCAGTATTCTCTTTTTGACGACAGAAAGACGGCGAATCCGCTGGCCAGCCGCCTGAGGCCGGAGAGCCTTTCGGAGTTTACGGGACAGGAGCATCTTCTGGGCCAGGGAAAGGTGCTGCGCCGTCTGATTGATTCGGATCAGATCCCTTCGATGATCTTCTGGGGACCGCCGGGCGTGGGAAAAACGACGTTAGCCAGTATCATCGCCGGGCGCACGCATGCGGATTTTGTCAATTTCAGCGCGGTCACCAGCGGCATCCGGGAGATCAAGGAGGTCATGGCCCGGGCCGAGGGCAGCAGGCGTATGGGAGTGAAGACCTTACTCTTTGTGGATGAAATCCATCGTTTTAATAAGGCCCAGCAGGATGCCTTTTTGCCCTATGTGGAGAAGGGCAGCATCATCCTGATCGGGGCGACCACGGAAAATCCGTCTTTTGAAATCAACGGAGCGCTTCTGTCGCGCTGCAAGGTCTTTGTCCTGAAGGCTCTGACGGCCGAGGAGCTGACCGGAGTATTAAAATCGGCCCTTAAAAATCCCAGAGGTTTCGGGTCTCTGGATATCGCCATGGACGAAGATCTCCTCCATGTGATCGCTGTCTTTGCCAACGGTGACGCCAGAACGGCGCTCAATACGCTGGAGATGGCGGTGACCAACGGCACATTGGAAGAAAGCGGGCGCACGGTGGTCACCAGGGAGATCGTGGAGCAGTGCATCGGCGGAAAGGCTCTCCTGTACGATAAAAACGGGGAGGAGCACTATAATCTGATCTCAGCTTTACATAAATCCATGCGCAACAGCGACCCGGACGCCGCCGTATACTGGCTGGCCCGGATGCTGGAGGCCGGAGAGGACCCGCTGTATGTGGCACGCAGGCTGATTCGTTTCGCCAGCGAGGACGTGGGTATGGCGGACAGCCAGGCTCTGACGGTGGCGGTGAATGCGTATCAGGCCAGCCATTTTATCGGAATGCCGGAGTGCAGCGTCCACCTGACCCACGCCGTGGTCTATCTGTCCATGGCGCCCCGGTCCAATGCCCTGTACAGGGCCTATGAACACGCGAAGGCCGATGCGCTGAAACAGCTGGCGGAGCCGGTGCCTCTGATTTTGCGCAACGCTCCCACAGGGCTGATGAGGGAGCTTCACTACGGGGAGGGATATGAGTATGCCCATGACAGCGAGGAGAAGCTGACCCATATGGAATGCCTGCCCGAAGGCCTGAAAGGCGTGCGCTACTACCTGCCTACAGAGGAAGGGGCGGAGCGTGCCACAGCAGAGAGGCTCAGACAGATCCGGCAGTGGAAGGGGGAGGAGGACTGAGAGGCAGCAGAAGCGCCGGCATATAAAATTGCGTAAAATCCGGTTGCAGTGTATGGGAGAAAACGCTATAATAAAGACGAAAACGGGATAAAACCGGTCTGGATAAAGGAGTGAGAGACATGGCAAATTGCGATAACCACAGACCCTGCCCCTGTACATATGACTGTCCCAGACATGGAAAGTGCTGCGCCTGTGTGGCGCACCACAGGGACCACGGGGAGGGGGTACCTGGGTGCTTTTTCTCAAAGGAGGCGGAGGCTACCTACGACAGAAGTATAGAAGCTTTGTGTCGCGATAAGGGGCTGATCTGAGAAAGAGGAGGTTGTGGCATGACGGGCGGCAACCTCCTTTTTCCTGGGTATTGCCATGTAGGGCGGAGAGGATAATACGGATGAATTTGGTAACCATAGAGAACCTGACGAAATCTTATACGGAGCGGCTTTTGTTCGATCACGCCTCTTTTTCCGTGCAGGAAGGGGAGAAGGTTGGCCTGATCGGAATCAACGGGACGGGCAAATCGACGCTCTTGAAAATCATGGCGGGGGAGGAAACTCCGGATGAGGGCACAGTCACCATGGCCAGACACGCAGTGCTTCGGTATCTGCCCCAGCATCCGGTCTTTGACCCGGATCTGAGCAGCCTGTCCTGCGTGCTCCGGAATAATGTGACGGAGGAGAATCGCTGGAGTATCGAAAGCGATGCCAAGGCTATGCTGACCCGGCTGGGGATCACGGACTATGACCAGCCGGCCGGACAGCTCTCCGGCGGGCAGAGAAAACGGCTGGCGCTGGTATCGGCGCTTTTGTCTCCGGCAGATATCCTGCTTTTGGACGAACCGACCAACCACCTGGACGGAGCCACGGCGGACTGGCTGGAGGAGTACCTGAAAAAATGGCGGGGCGCTCTGGTCATGGTGACTCATGACCGGTACTTTTTAGACAGCGTCACCGACCGGATTGTGGAGATTGACAAAGGACAGATGTACAGCTGTCAGGGGGGATATTCGGGATTTCTGGAATGGAAAGCGCAGAGGCAGGAGATGGAACAGGCCAGCGAGCGTAAACGTCAGTCGATCCTGCGGGTGGAGCTGGAGTGGATCCGGCGCGGAGCCAGAGCGCGCTCCACGAAGCAGAAGGCGCATATCCGCAGATATGAAGAGCTTCGGGACAGGAAAGGCCCCCAGGCGGATTCCCAGGTGGAGCTCAGTTCCGCGTCCTCCCGGCTGGGACGCACGACGCTGGAGCTTTCCCATATCTCCAAAGGATACAAAGAGAGAATGCTGATCCGGGATTTTTCCTATATTTTCCTGAAGGGGGACCGGGTGGGCTTCATCGGTCCCAATGGCTGCGGAAAGTCGACGCTGATGAAGATGCTGGCCGGTCTTCTCCGTCCGGATGAGGGCGGGATCGTGGTGGGGCAGACGGTCTGTATCGGGTATTATGCGCAGGAGTTGTCCTGTGAAAAAAGGACGGACGGTGATGGGGCGGCAGAAGCGGACAGTCCTTTTTACATGGATCCGAATCAAAATGTCATTGATTATATCCGGGATACGGCGGAATATGTGCGGACAGCGGATGGGCTGATATCCGCGTCGGCTATGCTGGAGAAGTTTCTTTTTCCGCCTCAGATGCAGTACACAAGGATTGGGCGGCTTTCCGGCGGGGAGCGGCGTCGTCTGAATCTGCTTCGGGTACTGGCGAAAGCGCCCAATGTGCTGGTGCTTGACGAGCCCACGAATAATCTGGATATTGCGACGCTGACGATTCTGGAGGATTATCTGGACAGCTATGAGGGGATTGTCATCGCCGTCTCCCATGACCGGTATTTTCTGGACCGGACCATGAGGCGGATCTTTGCCTTTGGGGAGGACGGGAGTCTGACACAGTATGAGGGCGGTTATACGGATTATGCTCTGCGAAGAGAGGCGGAAGTTCTGGAGGCTGCGAAATCAGGCGGGACAGGCGCGGCTGCCGGAAACGGCGCCGCAGCGAAGGGCGGCAGGACTGAAAAGGGAGAAGCCGCATGGGACAGGGCGGCAGAGAGGGAAAGGCGCAGCCGGGGGCCTCAGAAGCTGAGATTCACCTATAAAGAGCAGAAGGAGTACGAGGTCATAGAGACGGAGATGGCGGCTCTGGAGGAGAAACTGGCAGATCTGGAGGAAGAAATCGTCAGAGCCAGCCGGGATTTCGTGAAACTGGGAGGTCTGATGAAGGAGAAGGAGGAGACGGAGACAGCCCTGGAGGCAAAGATGGAGCGGTGGGTATATCTGGAGGAACTGGCAGCAAAAATTGCCGGACAGGAAGGGCAGTAAAACATGCCACTTCGCAGTAGACGGACCTTGCTCCGTCATGTATAATAGGTGTGAGGAAGAAGGCACGGCGAAACCGGAAGCCGTCGAATAATTGTGAAACCGGAGGAGGAGAAAGGTATGAAGATTACAAAGGTGGACAGAGCCGGTAAGACCGGTGCGTACCGGCTGGAAAATGATAACGGCATGACCGTGCAGATCGGCGTCATGGGGGCTGCCATCGAGAGGGTGGAGCTGCCCTGTGCCGGGGGACCGGTCAACGTATGTCTGAACTTTGAGGACCCGCAGTGCTACGCTTCCAACGGACTGTACGCGGGAGCGACGGTGGCGCCGGTGGCGGGGCGCATCGCCGGGAGCCGTTTTGCGATCGGCAATAAGATATATCCTCTGAAGCCCAATGAAAACGGCGCTACCTGCCTGCATGGCGGCGCGGTAAACGCTTCTTTTCTGGAATGGACCGTATTGCAGGCCTTTGCCAGGGACGGCGAGGCCAGGCTGGGGCTTACGGTGGTGCTTCCGGAGGATCTGGAAGGCTTTCCGGGTAACCGTGTTTTTTCGGCTACCTACCGGCTGGACAATGAAAACCGCCTGACTGTGGATTATAATGCCGTTTCAGACCGGGCTACCTATATCGATATGACGAATCACGCATATTTTAATATGTCAGGAGATTTTGGCAGGTCCGGGCTGGAACAGTATCTGAGGCTGCCGGCGAGCCGCTATATGCGCTGCGATGACCGCCATCTGCCCTTGGAGCTGGCGCCGGTGGAGGGAACGCCCTTTGATTTCCGGGAAGGGAAGGTGATCCGCGACGCGTTTGAGGCGGACCCGGAGAACGACCAGCTGATGATCGCCAGGGGGCTGGACCATGGGTTTGATGTCCGTGAGGCGGCAAAGAGTAAAGCGGTGCTGGCGCAGCTGACGGACCCGGCCAGCGGCCGCAGCGTGCGGATAAAGAGCGCCACCGGGCGCTGCATGGTGGTCTATTCCGGAGGCTATATCGACGGCAGCTATGGGCTGGCCGGCGGGATCAGATCGTCGGAAGACTGTGCGGTGGCGCTGGAATGCCAGTGTTTTCCCAATGCGGTGAACCGGCCGGAGTTTAATCCGCGGATCCTTGAGGAGGGGGAGCGCTATCATCACAGAATTGAGTATGAGTTTGTCTTCCCGGCCATTCCTTTTTCTTCTGAAATTCCAGAGAAAATATATTGAAAAATTAAAATGATTCAAGTATAATACAATAAGACGGAAGATATTAAAGATCAGGGCAGCCGCGCCGGATAGCGGCCGGCTGATTCTGAACTAGAAAGAAGAGGGTTTGGACACATGAACAATTCAATCAAAAAATCCGTATGGCTGAGAGTGGCGGTTATTGCCGTGGCGATTCTGCTCAGCGGTATCTCGACGGTCAGCGGACTGATGCAGATCAGTGGGATCAGTACGGCTACGGCGGAGGCGACGGACATTCATGCGCTGGCATTGTCGGCGGAGAAGGCGCATTTCAGCTGGATTGAGAATCTGAGCTCCGCCATCAGCTTTGGCACGGAATTTACGGGAAGCACCGATTATACCGCCTGTGCGCTGGGACAGTGGCTGTATGATACGGACCGCTCCACGATCAGCGATTCGGAGCTTTTGAGCCTGATGGATCAGATGATTCCGATCCATCAGGATATCCATAATTCGGCCACGGAGATTCTGGCGCTCAATGAGACCGATCCTCAGCAGGCTCAGGAGATGTACCAGAACCAGACCAAGAAGAATGTCAACAGCCTGGTGGCTCTTCTGGATAAGGTGGTGACGCTGAGTGAAGAGGATGTGAGCAGCTATCAGAAGCAGCTTAAGAATGCCACCAATATCACCATGGCGATTCTGGTCGGTACGGTTTTGGTGGTGATCATCGCCAGCATCATGCTGGTCCGTTACGTCATGGCCGGTATCGTTCGTCCGATTGAGGTGATTACGGCAGACAGCCAGAGACTCTCTCAGGGTCAGCTGGATTTTGAAATCAAGGTGAAAAACACCGATGAGATCGGTGTGCTGGCAAAGAGCCTGAATCAGGCAGCCAAGACGCTGGCATTGTACATATCTGATATTTCAGATAACCTCAACGCGATTTCCCAGGGCGATCTGGCTAAGGAACGCCAGATTGACTACATCGGCGACTTCATGGAGATTCAGAAGTCCACGGATGTCATCCTGCAGCAGCTGAACGATACCATGTCTCAGATTCAGATGGTAGCCGTACAGGTAGGAAACGGCGCGGAGCATGTCTCCAGCGGCGCCCAGGCACTGGCTCAGGGAGCGACAGAGCAGGCCAATGAGGTAGATAATCTGGTGGAGACCGTGAGCATGGTTTCCGAGCAGATCAGCAATAATGCAAAGAATGCCAATGAGACCAGCAATCAGGTAGATGAGGTGGAGCGTCAGATCAAGCTGTGCAACCAGCAGATGCATGAGATGGCCAGGGCCATGAGTGAGATCAGCGGCTGCTCCAGCGAGATCAGCAATATTATCAAGACCATCGACGACATTGCGTTCCAGACGAATATCCTGGCCCTGAACGCGGCTGTGGAAGCTGCCCGTGCCGGTATGGCCGGCAAGGGATTCGCCGTGGTGGCGGATGAGGTGCGCAATCTGGCAGCCAAGAGCAGTGATGCGGCTAAGAGTACGTCACAGCTGATCGAAAAGACTCTGGCAGCTGTCTCCAACGGCGTGCAGCTGACTGAGTCCACCCAGGAAGCGCTGGGCGGCGTGGTGGAAGGAACGCAGCTGGTCATCAAGAAGGTACGTCAGATCTCCGATGCGTCGGCAGAGCAGGCTCAATCGATCAGCGGCGTCAGCGAGGGAATCTCTCAGATTTCCAGCGTGGTACAGAACAATTCGGCCACTTCCGAGGAGAGTGCCGCAGCCAGCGAGGAGCTTTCCAGCCAGGCACAGGTGCTGCGTAATCTGCTGGAGAAGTTCCAGCTGAAGAACAGTGTGGATTTCGACGCTTTCCGTTGACAGATTATTGGAATAATAAAGATCACAAAAGACCTGCCATCCTTCATACGGATGGCAGGTCTTTTTGGCATATCGGATCAGTTAGATTTACATAGTTACGTGTAAAGCGTTTTTGCTCAGGTTATTCGGAAACAGCTGTTTCGGGATAGCTGACAGCCCACAGAGGGGCGCCGCCGTCGCTGGAGTGTTTGAGTTCCCGGAGAATCTGTTCCAGATCCCATTCCGTAAGAGTATTTTCAAAATTATTGGAATCTGCCACAGAGACTTTTCCGTCTTCCAGAAGGCCGGCGATGATGATAAAGTGTCCTCCGTTGCTGAATGCGCCTTTTCCCATCAGAGCAACCAGCACATGACCGGAGCCCAGAAGACCGGCAGCCTCTTCTGCGTCAATACCGGCTACGCTGTCGACTTGAAGTCCGAAAGCAGAGAGTGTTTTGGGTATGATGGAATGGTAGGAGCCACTGCCGGAAGCATGACTGCCGTTTTGTGCGCACCAGTCCGCCATTTCATCCGGAGTGATAGGCTGGTCGGAAAAGGCGTTAATGAGCATAGCCGTGACGGTAGGTCCGCAGCCATAGTCCCGCATGGGATCCCGGCCTCCGTAGAGATGATCTGCCCAGTGACTGTCGCCCTGGTTATAATAGAGCATAGGTCCCATAGCGGTCTCGATCAGAAGCTGATATTGGGCGTCTACCTGGGAACTGATAATTTCCCTGACCTTTCGGGCATTGGCCAGAGCCAGAAGGGTGCGGCTGGTATGGCGGCCTTTCATTGACTGAAGCTTGCTGGTGGAGAAGGCGTTTTGGTGAAAGTGGTCCTCGGACTGCTTCTGTTTTCGGGTGAATGGATCACCAGGATGGGGTTTCTCCGGCGGATGGAGGATATTTTGCACGGTGGTCTGTGCTGTGATATAGGCGGAATGGGCCATGGCGGCAGACTGGTCAGGAAAGAAATAGAAGCAGAGGCTAATTATGACAGTGGAGAAGGACGCCAGACATCCGCTTACCAGCAGGACATGCCCCAGGCCATGAACCAAACGGCTCCCGAGCGGAGGCCCGGGAGCTTTTCTTACTCCACTATAATCCCAGAATTCTTTTTTCTTCATACTACTTTACTTTCAACTTTCATCCTTTGGGAAATTTTGCAATCACAGCAGCGGGAATGGCGCTCAACGTGGCCTGTGTACACACAGCGCCGATTTTGTAAGCTTCCATAGGCATACCGTAGACGACACAGGAATCCCGATCCTGGCCAACGGTGTAGGCTCCGTTCTTACGCATACGCAACAATCCGGCTGCGCCGTCGGCTCCCATACCGGTCAGAATGACACCGATCGCCTTATTGCGGGCGATGCTGGCCACAGAATCGAAGAGTACGTCCACAGAGGGGCAGTGACCGCTCACTTTCTCATTACCCATACAGCTGACGGAATATCCGTTGCCCATTCGCACCAGACGCATCTGCATACCTCCCGGAGCGAGGAGTGCAAGACCGGGGGTAAGACGGTCGCCGTGTTTGGCTTCCCGTACTTCCATCTGACAGATCCGGTTCAGACGCTCGGCATACATGGCCGTAAAACCGGGCGGCATATGCTGGGTGATGACAATACCGGGCATCCTGGCAGGGAACTGACGCATTACAGCAAGAATTGCTTCCGTACCGCCGGTGGACGCGCCGATCGCTAAGACCATATCGTCAGTAATACTATATCCTGTGGTGGAGAGAACACCGGCAGGCGTGTTTCCCGTATGAGCGGATATACCGGCCGGAGGGTGAGGCGCAGGAGAAGAAACCGGCATCCGCCCGGTTGCGGCTCCTGCCGGAGTGCCAAAGGAAGTTCCCGACGACTGCTTTCTGGTGACGGCGCCATTGGCGATGGTAAAGCCTTCCGCCGTGGGCAGATGGACACGGGCATGGGAAGCAATCGTAATCTTCGTAACCAAAGTAGAGAGAAACGCATCCTTGCGGATATGGTTTTCATCGTCCGGCTTGCGCACAAAATCAACGGCGCCGGCAGCCAGGGCATCAAAGACTCTGACATTCAGCGAGGATACCAGAACGACCGGAACAGGATGCTTGGGCAGCATCTGCTGCAAAAATTCCAACCCTGTCATTCCGGGCATCTCGATATCCAGCGTCATGACATCCGGTTTGTAGAGAGGGAGCTTCTTCATGGCATCCATGGCGTTTACGGCGAATCCCACCACCTCGAAGTTGGACTCCTTAGATAAGTTTGTCACCAGCCATGTGCGAAACATGATGGAGTCGTCTACTACCATTATTTTAATCTTATTCATACACACACTTTCCCTTTTCGTACGGCCTGTCAGACTTTCTGGAAGATGGCAGGCATCAAAAACTTATAGGGGCAGGTCGCCTTATTGAGGCTCTCCGAGTGACCGATGAAGAGATAGCCTTCGGGAACCGTCGCATTATAAAATCGGTTCACCAGAGCATCTTTGGTCGGCTGATCGAAGTAAATCATCACATTGCGACAGAAGATCAGGTCAAAAGGACGGCGAAACTGGATCGGATCCATCAGGTTAAAGGTGCGGAAAATCACATTGTTTCGGATCTCAGGAGACACCGTATAAGAGCCGTCCGGCTTTTTCGTGAAATATTTGCGCTGCCAGGTAGAAGGAAGCTTGGACAGAGCCTCGGATTCATAGGAAGGATTCATGGCGCTGTTCAATATTTTCTGCGAGATATCGGTAGCGAGAATCCTGGTGTCCCAGTTGCCCCCCTTTGCGGAAAAAAATTCTTTCAGATACATGGAGATAGTGTAGGGCTCTTCGCCGGAAGAACAGCCGGCACTCCAAATGGAAAGGGAGCGGTCTGACTGATGACGGCGGGCCAAAGCCGGGAGCACGGTCTCTTCCAGAAACTTAAAATGCTCCTCCTCACGCAGAAAATAGGTGTAATTGGTAGTCAGCTTATTTAACAGAGTGGTCGTTCCTTCTTTATTCTTACCGGAGACGATCTCATCCACATAGTCGGTGAAGCTCTTATAGCCGTCGGCAACCAGGGTATTGGACAGGCGGCTGACGATCAGCTGCTTTTTCTTACTCAGATCAATACCGTAGTGCTTCTGTATGTAAGTATACAGGCGGTGAAAATCAGAATCACTTAAACTTAACATAAAAATAACTCCTTTTATCCTCAGACTGGAAAGGAAAGACGATTAAAATCGTCTTTCCAAAAGTACATTGCAGTCAAAGGACATAATCACATTGCCGTTTCCCAGATCAATCATACCATTGAGCAGCTTCTGCTGTCTCTTGACCGGAATGGGGCGGACATACTGCATATCAATATCCAGCACCTGACATACCGTATCGACGACGATACACAGGGGAACAGAATCGATATTCAACCGGATAATACAGGTTTTGCTGGTATATTCCGCCGGCGATTTATCCATGCACATACGCATATCGAGAACCGGAAGGATCTGGCCGCGCAGATTAATCATTCCCTTGACGAAGGACGGAACCATCGGAAGAGGAGTGATCGGATAGTCATTGACAATCTCTACAATGTAATCGGTGCTGAGAAACAGGACAAGGTCGTCTACCTGAAAAGAAAGACACCGCTGAACCGTGCTGTTCTCCTCCTGAACGGACTCTCCATCCAGCTCAAAATCTAACGTACTGGCTGTTTGTTCTGACATGGCTCTTCCCTCCTGTTATTTCTCATCAATGGCGGCGCTGTGCAGGCCCAGCACATCAAGAATGATACTGATGCTGCCGTCGCCCAGAATCGTACAGCCACTGATGCCGTAATTTTTAAGGTCATATGAATTCAGATACGTAGGGAAGGGCTTTACCACCACCTGCTGTTCGCCGATCAGCTGATCCACAAAGATGCAGTAGGAATGGTCGTTGGCCTCCACCCATAAGAGGATACCTTCCTCCAGGCTGGTGACTTCCGTCTCCAGACTGTAGAACCGGTGCAGACGGATGATGGGATAGAAGCTGCCCATCCGCTCCACCATCTCATTGCCGTAATCGTCATATATGATCTGATCCGGCGTGACCTTAAAGGACTGGCGGATATTGGCTATGGCGATGGTAAAGATGGATTTGCCTACGGTGACCTTCATGCCGTCCATGATGGCCAGAGTCAGGGGAATCCGCATGGTAACAGTGGTTCCCACACCCAGATCGCTGTCTAAGGAGAAGGTACCGCCTACGGCTTCGATATTCTTATTCACCACGTCCATGCCCACGCCACGGCCGGAAAACTCGGTGACAGTCTGGTTTGTGGAGAAGCCGGGAAGCATGATGAGATTGAGAGCTTCCTTCTTCGTGTACTCGCTGGCGGGCTTGGTGAGCAGACCCTTATCGGCGGCTTTGGCTAAAAGCTTGGCCGGATCCATACCCTGGCCGTCGTCGGTCACGGTGATGACGACTTCGCTGCTGGTATGGGTGGCAGACAGGATCAGTTCGCCCTGAGGATCCTTACCGGCGCGGATACGCTCGTCGACGGTCTCCTCGATACCGTGGTCCATACTGTTGCGGACGATGTGCATAATCGGATCCTGGATGCTGTCCACGATATTCTTATCCATCTCGGTGTTTTCACCCTCGATGATCAGACGGACATCTTTATTGAGCTTCTGCTTCATGTCGCGCACGATACGGTTCATCTTCTGGAAGACTCCGGAGATGGGAACCATGCGCAGGGACATGGCAATATTCTGAAGATCGTCGGTCAGCTTATGCAGCTGGCGGGCCGACTTCATGAAATTATCGAAGCTGTCCCGGGAGAGCTGGTTTAACTCGGGGGCGGAGGTGACCATGGATTCCGTAATCACCAGCTCGCCGACCATATCAAGCAGGCTGTCGAGCTTCGAGACATTGACACTGATCAGACTCTGCTTTACGGGAGCATGAGCAGCCGGAGCCTTTGCCTGACTGGCGGCAGGGGCGGGGGCTACCGGTCCGGATTGGGGAGCGGGCGCCACCGGGGTGACCGGAGCGGCAGGCTTTACTTCCGCAGGAACAGCCTGAGGCTTGGGAGCCTCTTTTTTCTTGGAATTCTCCACAAATTCATAGGAGCGGATATGGGCCTGGGTCTTTAGGGCCTGCTCGGCCTGTTCGGCCGTTTCCTGGGAATCGAAAGCCAGATAGAATCCGCTGTCCACGATCTCTGCGCTGGTCTCGGGATTCGTCTCAATGTCTTCGGGATAGCAGCGGAAAACGATCTCATCCTCCTGAAGAGCATTGATAATCATGAAGGCATACAGATTCTCCATACCAAGCCCGTCGTCAAGGAAGATATGTAAAAAGCATGCCGCCGCCGCGTCGTCGGGCAGACCGGAGTTCTCGGAAACAGCGCCGGGCGCCTGCTGCGCAGGGGCGTCTTTTGCTGCTTCGTCGGCAGCTCCGCTGATCTTCTTTAAGAATCCGTTGATCTCATTGGCAAAGGAATCGATATCCTTATCCTCTGACAGAGGAGTGCCGTTCTCTACCTTTTGTACTTCACTGCGCAGATAGTCGCCGGAACGGAACATCAGGTTAAATAACTCCTTCTTATGATCCGGATCCAGAGACTCAATGCCCTTATCCCGGATGTAAAAGAACAGATCCTCGATATGATGGGCAATCGTGGAGAGGGAATTGAACTCCATCATGGCGGAAGAGCCTTTGATGGTGTGCATACTGCGGAAAATCTCGTTTACATCATCCGATGAGAAGTCTCCGATCTTCTCGTCGTTTACCAGCAGCTCATCCAACGCGTCCAACAGGGAGTTGGTCTCGTAAAGGTAGGTTTCGAGCATGGCTTCCATACCATTATCCATTACATAACACCGCCTTCATTCGTTATTTTTGTGTGCTCAGAAAATAATTCTACTAAAAATTATCGGCAAAAAGTTAAAAAGTATAAGAGATAGGTCTCCGGTACTTTTCTGCCTCTGTTACCATTGTATACGATGTGAGAGGATTTTTCAATCAAAAAATTCGGGGTTTTGGGAGGAATTTGTAACAGCGCGGACGGGAAAAGGCCGGGGAAGGTTATGTTTTGATGAGCGATGACGATATATTATTAGGAATCGTATCAATATGGATCTGCCGATACGGAGGCCGGCGGCGATAAGGGATCGGGGCATGGCACAGCCCGATGGAAAGAGAGGTCAGAGTATGAGTCGGTACGACTATCTAATCGTGGGCGCGGGCCTCTACGGCGCCGTGGCTGCCCATGAGCTCAGGGCAGCCGGAAAATCTGTCCTGGTCCTCGACCGGCGGGACGGAATCGGGGGCAATGTCCATACCGATGAGATCGAAGGGATCCAGGTCCACACATACGGAGCTCATATCTTCCACACCAACGACAGGCGTGTCTGGGAATATGTGAACCGTTTTGCGGAATTTAACCGCTTTACCAATTCGCCGGTGGCGAATTATCATGGCGAGCTGTATTCTCTTCCTTTTAATATGTATACGTTCAACCGGATGTGGGGTGTCGTGACGCCCCGGGAGGCGCAGGAAAAGATCGAAGAGCAGCGGCAGGCCGTAATGGGGGCCGGTACTCCCCGCAATCTGGAGGAGCAGGCGATCTCCCTGGTGGGGACCGATATCTATGAGAAGCTGGTGAAGCACTACACCGAGAAGCAGTGGGGGCGGCCCTGTAAGGAGCTGCCGGCCTTTATTATCCGGCGTCTGCCGGTTCGCTTTACCTATGACAATAATTATTTTAACGCCCTGTATCAGGGGATTCCGGTGGGCGGCTACACGCGGATGACAGAGCGGATGCTGGGAGATACGCAGGTCCGGCTGGGAGAGGATTTTCTGGCGGACAGAGAATACTATATGGGGCTGGCGGACCGTGTGATCTATACAGGGGCCGTGGATGAGTACTTTGACTACCGGCTGGGGGCGCTGGAGTACCGGACGGTACGGTTTGAGACGGAGATTCTGGATATGCCGAACTACCAGGGGAATGCCGTGATGAACTATACCGACGGGGAGACGCCGTGGACGCGGATCATCGAGCACAAGTGGTTTGAATTCGGCGTTCAGCCAAAGACCGTAATCAGCCGGGAGTACAGCGTGGCCTGGAGGCCGGGAGACGAACCCTATTACCCGGTGAACGATACAAGAAACGGGGCGCTGTATGAGGAGTATAAGCGGCTGGCCGCGGAGGAGGAGAAGGTGATCTTCGGCGGACGGCTGGGAGAGTACAGGTATTACGATATGGATACGGTGATTGGAAAGGCGCTTGCGATGTGTGGGAGGGAGCTGGGGTAGAAAAGCGTCATCGCCAAAAATTGCTATTGACGAATAAGTATATATATCTTATTTTATAATTAAGTAGAAAGAGAATCCTTACAGAAGGGTGAGCGACGAACATGAGAAAAGCGCAAAAAAAGCAGGCGGAAGATTTTGTCAGGCTTCTTGGCCGGGCCCATGACGAGGTGAAACGGCTCTTGGAGATGAGTGAATATCCTGCGGCCATGGATTTGCTGGGGCAGTGTCAGGAAGGCGCTGTGGAGCTGGGAGGCCTGATCGAGAGGTCGGAAGGGGAAGGCGGACCGGTGATTTCTCTGCTGGAAGAATACTGTGAGCTGGTCTATCAGATTTATGAGGCTCTGGCAGGAGACCGTGAAGTCAATGCAGGTGCGATACATAAAAAACTTCGCCGGACACTGATTCGGGTGGAGAACGGCGTCAGAAATGATATAAAGGTACGGTTTGAGATTGCGTTTCTTCCCTATAAGGCGTCAATGTGGGATTCCATGGAGAGTGTCTGGCGGGCAGCGGCAGCAGATCCGGACTGCGACACGTATGTAGTACCGATTCCGTACTATGACAGACAGCAAAACGGTCAGCTTGGCCTGTGCCGTTATGAAGGCGATGAATTGCCGGAAGAGGTTTTGGTGACGCACTACAGCGACTATTCTCTGCCAAAGAGACGGCCTGACGTGATTTATATCCATAATCCTTATGACTATGCGAATTATGTCACAAGCGTAGCGCCGGAATATTACTCCGGCGAATTAAAGAAGTACACCGATTGTCTGGTATATATACCATATTATTCTACGACCGGAGGGATGAGCGAGGGACAGGCCTCCTGTCCGGCCTATTACAATGCCGATTATATCATCATACAGGCAGAAAAGTACAGAAAGTTTTTCGACCCGTCATTGCCGCGGGAGAAGCTGGTCCCTTTAGGGTCTCCCAAATTTGACCGGGTTATACGCATGTGCGGAAATCCTCCCGAACCTCCGGCAGAGTGGCAGGAAAAGCTGGAAGGTAAGAAGGCGTATTTTTATAATACCAGCTTGAACGGAATGCTGGGGAACACGGAGAACTTCCTGAAAAAGATGGAGTATGTCTTCCGGTGCTTTGAAGGCAGAAAAGACGCATGTCTTTTATGGCGTCCCCATCCCCTTCTGGAATCGACATTTCAGTCCATGCGGGAGCGATATAAGCCGCGCTATGATGCTCTGAAAGAAAAGTTTATCCGTGAAGATATCGGAATCTACGATGATACGCCGGATATTACCGGTACGGTCGCGTTGTGCGACGCCTATATCGGGGACAGCGGGACTTCGGTTACGTCTCTGTTCGGGATGGCCGGGAAGCCACTGTTTATTTTCGATAATGCCATCTGCACCGCTCCGGAGGAGGGTGACTGGAGAGGGGGGATTATCCGCGGATTTCCGGTGGAGGGTGAGACGCGGGGAGGCATTCCGTGCAGGGCGTCAGATTCGTGGATTCAGACCCAGGGAAATAAGCTGTATCGCGCCAAAGACCACAAAGGAGCCTTCCGGTATTTCTGCGATCTGTCGGAGTATGCCTGTGGAGAGTATTATGGCGGCCCTGTGATTATTGACGGGAAGGTATATATGTTTCCGATTAATGCACAGGATATTCTGGTGATTGGAGAGACGGGAATCGAGAGAAAGATTGCGCTGGAGCCCTGTGTGGAGCAATCGGGCGCTTTTTATACAGCGGCGGTGATCGGGAGCTTTCTTTTTCTGATCCCTAACCGCTACCCGGCCGTTGTGCGGTATGATACGAAGAAGGATGAAATCGCTTATCTGGATATCAATGTGAGCAGTGTATTTACCGGTGTGACAGAGAACGGCGAACGCCGTTGCGGAGCAGTGGGGGTGAAAGGAGTTAACCTGTATCTGGCTTCCCCGGTGGACCACAGGGTGCTGGCGATTGATTCGGAGACAGGAGGCTGGCAGGTCATGACGGTTGGCGCACAGGGTGCGGGCGGTTATATGGTGATGGATACGCTGCCAGATGATGAAGATTTCTGGCTGCTGCCCTATGCCGGGAATGTGATTACCCGGTGGAATCCGGAGACGGAAGAAGTGCGGGAGTACCCAATCTCTACAGATGGGTTTGTTTGCCATCATATTCCGTTTGGCCATACATGTATGGAACGCCCTTTTGGAAGCTCTGTATGTTACAAAAACAGCGTGTATCTGTCCCCGTGCTGGGGAAATATGTATATTCGTCTTGATAAGGATACCGGAGAGGCAGTGGAATGGAAACCGGATATAGAGAAGGGAGAAGATGACAAAAACGGTTACTTCACATCCTGGGCCGGGGGATACCTGGGGTATTTTTGGGATGAGGGAGCGATTGGCGAATACCGTCTGTTTTCTGTCTGTGACAGAGAGCTTTATCAGATCGACTTTGAGACGGGTCAATGTCAGAAGATTGAGATCCCTTTCGATATGGCCGATCTCTCTGCACATGAGCCGGGTTTTCGAGAACAGTCCCAGTGGTTGCAGTATGCCTGCCAGGAAAATGCCTTTAATTCCTTGCCGGATCTGTTAGACGGAACGATTACGGGGGATTTCTTTGATAAGGAGCGCCAGATAAAGGCATACCGACAGCTGGCGGCGAACAGTGACGGGACATGCGGGGAGAAAATTCACTGTTTTATCCGTGGAAAAATTGAGAAGGGGGAGGAAGCGGATATATGATAAAGGTGATTACATATGGTACGTTTGATCTCTTCCACGAGGGGCATTACCGGCTTTTGGAGAGAGCGAAAGCTCTGGGCGATTATTTGATTGTGGGCGTGACGACAGAAGCTTACGATCTGACCAGAGGGAAGCTTAATGTAGTAGACAATCTGATGACACGGATTGAAAATGTCAGAAAGACCGGGTTTGCAGATGAAATTATCATCGAGGAATCGTCGGGACAGAAATTCAGCGACATTAAAAAATATGGCATTGACATCTTTACGGTGGGATCAGACTGGATTGGTACATTTGACTATCTGAAGGATTACTGTAAGGTCGTGTATCTGGAACGAACTAAAAATATTTCAAGTACCATGCTCCGGGAAAAGAACCGGCCAATCCGAAGAATTGGCATTATTGGAAACGGACGAATTGCAGAGCGGTTCGTACCGGAGGCAAAGCTGGTCAGCGGAGTGAGCACCCAAGGTGTGTATAACCCTCATAAAGAGAGCGCCATTCGCTTTGCTCAGAAATGGGAGATCGAGGCGTATACGGATTTGGAGGATTTCTTTTCCGCTATTGACGTAGTGTATATCGCGTCGCCTCATGAGACGCACTATGAATACATCAAGACGTCTCTGAAGCATGGCAAGCATGTCCTGTGTGAGAAGCCGATGGTACTGCGAAAGGAGCAGGCGGAGGAACTGCTTGGATATGCGAAGGAACAGGGGTTAGTCCTGCTGGAGGGAATTAAGACGGCGTATTGCCCTGGCTTTCATAAGCTCTTAAGCATCGCATGCAGTGGGACGATCGGCAATATCCGAAATGTGGAAGCTTGTTTTACCAAACTGGAAAAATACGGAACCCGTGAATTGACAAACCATGTCTATGGGGGTAGCTTTACAGAACTGGGAAGTTATGTTCTGCTGCCAATTCTGAAGCTTTTTGGAACGGATTACAGAGAGATCCGTTTTGATACGATCCGGGGAGAAGGCGGCCTGGATCTCTTTACCAGGGCTTCTCTGGTCTATCCGGTCGGAATAGCGACTGCCACCTGTGGACTGGGAGTGAAATCAGATGGACGGCTGCTGATTGCAGGCACGAAAGGCTATATCGTGGTGGAAGCGCCCTGGTGGAAGACGGCGTATTTTGAAGTCCGTTATGAGGATGCGGACCGGATCGACCGGTATTCGGAATGCTTTCTGGGGGATGGGCTGCGGTATGAGATCAGTCATTTCCTCTCCATGGTAAATGAGCAGGATAAGGATCACTTTAAACTGACGGGAAGGGAATCCGTGGCCTTGGCTGGCGCGATGGAGAAATTTATGGAGGCGGAGAAGAGGACACATGAAAATCTGGGCACACCGGGGATGCAGTCAGAGATATCCTGAGAATACACAGATCGCTTTTGAGAAAGCCATGGAGCTTGTGGATCTGGAGGGAATCGAGCTGGATGTGCAGCTGACCAGGGACGGGGAACTGGTGGTTATCCATGATGAGAGAGTGGACAGGACTACAGAGGGGATCGGATATGTGAGGGAGTATTCTCTGATAGAGCTGAAAAGGCTTCACATTTATGCGGATATGAAACCGAGTCAGTCCGTTCTCACGATGGAGGAAACGCTTGATCTGCTGAAGCAGAGGTTAAAAACCGGGATGAAGCTGAATATAGAGCTGAAAACCGGTGTTTATCCTTATCCGGGGATTGAGAAAAAGCTGTTGGAGCTGATCCACAGAAAATGTACTTCGGAGATTGAGGGACATATCATATATTCATCTTTTTATGCCTTATCGCTGGAAAGGATACGCGAACTGGACCCTGAGGCTCAGATCGGAATTCTGGACGAAAGAGTTTCTGATTGTCTGTTTAAATTAAAGGGCTGCCAGGCCAATGCGCTGCATCCGTTCTGGAAAGGGATGGATTTGCCCGAAAAACGGCTCGAAGGCTATACAGTGCGGGCCTGGTTGACCGGACATCTGTATCCGGAAAAATCGACGGGAGGAAGGTTGGATTTGAAGGCGCTGAAAAGGCAGGGAATTACGGACGTATTTTTGAATGAACCGGAGGAATATCTCTGAAATAAACGGAGGCCACAGATGCTTACAGTAACGAAAGACCAGCTCAGAAAGATTCAGATCATAGAATTGGAAATGCTTGAAGAGGTGGATCGAATCTGTAAAAAATGTAATATTCGTTATAACATTATAGCAGGAACGCTTCTGGGAGCAGTTCGTCATGGCGGATTTATACCCTGGGATGACGACGCGGATGTGGCTTTTCTCAGACCGGAATACGAGAAATTCAGACAGGCATGTAAAACCGAACTGGATACCACCCGGTTTGTGTTTCAGGATCACAGAAATACAAAAGGGTACCGTTGGGGATACGGAAAACTCAGAAGAAAAAACACGCTGTTTTTGCGCGAACATCAGGAGGAGATGCCGTATTTCCAGGGTATATTTATAGATATTTTTCCTCTGGACGCTGTGCCGGATCATTACTGTCTGAGGACAATAAAAAATTTTGAATGTTTTTGCGTGAGAAAAATCTTGTGGTCAAAGGTGGGGAAGAAGGCTGATAAGAATCCTGTAAAGCGGAAGATTTTTGAAATACTGGATAAGATTCCGGAAGAAAAGATTTTTGCGTACTATCATCAGATGATTAAAAGAGCGCGTAACAAAAAAACGAAAATGGTCAGAATATTAATGTTTCCAACGCCTAACAGTGAGTGGGGATATTTGAGATACTGGTATGAAAACAGTGCGGATATGGAGTTTGAAGGAAAAGTATTTCAGGGAATTAAGGATTATGACAGCTATCTCAGCTTTAAATTTGGAGAATACAGGAAGCTTCCTCCTTTGTCAATGCGAAAGGTACATCCTGTGAGTCAAATTCGATTAACGAGTAAGGTGTAGAAATGTGGAGATGAGAGAAAAAATCGTTCTGGGCACATCCATAGCGCCGAATAATATAGAGCAACAGTTAATTTGTATCCAGTCCTGGATTGATAATGGATTTTGTGTTGTGTCTTGCAACACACCGGAAGAGATAGAGATTTTGAAACCATACTGTTCGGATATGGCCATTCGATTTGCAAAAGTGGAATGCCGTCTGGATTCACTGAGAACCAAAAAGCTTCCCTTTATTCACGATATTCTTGTCAATGTCTTTCAAGCGACGGACCGTATTGGCGGATTTTGCAACTCAGATATTTATATAGATAATATGTCAAAAGAACTTTATCAGTTCATATGCCATGAAACAAAGAGCAGCTTTCTTTTTGTCCGAAGAAATGAAATAGGAAACTTCGATGACATCAAAAAAATGAACTGGAAACTTCATTTTGACGGCATAGATATGTTTTTGCTGGACAAACGTTTTCACTCCGATTTTTTCGATGAAGGTTTTTTCGTTCAATCATGTTGGGATTCTTGTATTTTATTGAAAGCTAAAATGAAGGGAATCCCAATAAAAGAACTGATGAATCCTATCGCGTTCCACAAGAGACATTCGCAAAAATGGGATGCTAAAACATCGAGAATTCTTGCCGAACGATTTTGGAACAAATATTTTCATACGGCAGAAAGTGCCTTTGGAAAAGCAATGTATTTGTACTATAATATTTTGCTGCATGATTGTAAGCAGATATGTTTTTTGGACGACAAAAAGGTAACGTGTTTGTTTGTAGTACAGAGAGAAGCTTTAAGCGCTAAGGAGTCTATAGAAAATCAGGAAGGCTCAGATTTGACGATTGTAATGCAGGAGACAGATGATAGGAAAGAGGAGTTTGACTATATTTTTTATATCCTTCGAGACGTGGGCTTATCGCCTGTGTTTTGCAAAAGTATCATATTTATGATGTCATGCTGTACGTGTTCTCAATTAGAGGTGGGGGAATTTTATGTTACCAAGGAAAAAGAGGAGCGCAGGTACAGCAGCGTAAACAGAAGTATCGAGCTGCTTGAGTATATCCAGAAGCGATGCCGGTCAAGCATTTTTGTGAAAAGATCAAAGGGAGATGGAATATACGCCAAAACCGTCCGGCCGGTAGTGCATAAAGAAATAGATATTCGTGATAAGGATATCGTTGTAAAATTAAATATTCAGGGCTCATACTATATAACCCCTGCCGGGATTCGGGCAAATCAATGGTATGAAGAAAACAGATTTAAACTGGCTGGCACAAAATTTCTTGGATTCTTGGATAAAAATAAAAGAGGAAAAGGGGAATTTGGAAACATTATGCCGATTGAAACCCTAAACAGGGATCAGGAAGCATATGTGATTGTGGCCAGTAAGTATTATGTGATTGAGATCATGGAACAGATTGGAAAATTAACGAAGAGCGACCGAATCATCAATGCCGGGTGTATATGTCATATAGATGAGGACGGCGTTATTTATTATTTTGATCTAAAAAGATATGAAGACATCTTAAGAAGCGGAAGACAGGGGATCGAGGGGATGGATGGTGAAAGAAAAAGCTGCGGTTGTAGTACCTTATTATCATGAAAAGCTGACGGAAACGGAAGCAATTTCTTTTCGGAATTGTCTTGACACATTTAAAGGGAAATATCCGATTGTCCTTGTGATACCGGAAAGAATGAAAAAAAGTCCTTATTTACCGTTGGATGTATTATATGAGCCCGTTCCCGACGGCTGGCTGCAAAGTATTGACTCTTATAACCAGATGATGCTTTCGGAGGCGTTTTACATCCGTTTTATTAAATATGAATATATTTTAATTTTTCAGTTAGATGCATTTGCTATTTCTGATTCACTGCAATCCTTTTGTGATTACGGGTACGATTATATAGGTGCGCCGTGGTTAAAGGGAATGCGATATTTGAGAAGTTCAGAAAGAGGAGTATGGTTTGTTGGCAATGGCGGCTTTTCCCTCAGAAGAGTGGAAGCTTTTATGACCATATTGCGTAGGTTGTCAACGGAATCTGTCAATAGACATGAAGATATTTTCTGGGCGAGCTGTGACTCCGCAGATTTTCATGTTGCCCCAATGGATATAGCTTTAAAGTTTTCCTTTGAGCAGGATGTTCGCCAGTGCTATGAACAAAATAATAATGAACTTCCTTTTGGCTGCCATGCATGGGAAAAATACGATTTTGATTTTTGGCGGCCGGTGTTTGAAGGGAGAGGTTATTTTTTGACAGATGAGCTGCCGGGGGGAATTGACTGTGAGGAAAGCTTTTTGCGATGGGATTATCATTATCTTGACGCAGAGCCAGAAATCGTAGAGCAATGTCTGGACAATCTGCTGGGAAGAAAAAAGTGTAGGATATATGTTTGGGGAACAGGAAAAATAGGCGAGGAGTGCTGCTGGCTGTTAAAGCGTATTAAAGGGCAGAAAACAGGATATGTCGGCTGCGATTCCAAAAAACAGGGAGATGCATTATGGGGGGGACAGGGTGAAACGGATGAGGTCCTGGTTCCCAAACAAGAGGATATCAGAATACTGATAACTGACAGAGAAAGAAGAGAAGATATCCTGTCCTGCCTGCAAAATAAAGGATACGGATATAAGAGGGAAGTATTTTTCTATGATGATTTGATAGAAATGATAAGAAGATTTAGATTTTAAAAGGAAGTGGATTATGAAAAAAATATATATCTGGGGCGCCGGTAAGTATGTAAGAACAGTTTATGACGCGGTCAATAAAGATAGGTGCGTTATTGCAGGTATCGTGGACAGGAATAAAAAAAGGTTGGGAGAGGCCGTTATAGAAGACGTGTTTATAGCGTCGCCAGATATCTTGAAATCAGAGGACTTTGATTATATAGTAATCGGAGCGAAAAATTATTGGCCCTTATTGGAAGATTGCAGAGCTTTAGGCATTGAAGACAATAAAATACTTATTTTCTGGGATAATAAAAGAGATTTTCACGGAATTATAGATGAGAGAGTTAAAAAAATAATAGATTTAGAAGAAGAATTACAGATATATAAGTGGAAGTTGAATAATCTGCCATATGAATTGGGGGTGGAGAAGGGACCAACCATAAAAAGCGCAGAGGAACTGCTGAATTATATATTGGAAAATAAAGTGTCGTTATGCCGTTTTGGCGATGGCGAGTTTGAAATAATGAGAGAAACAGAACGCCCGTGGTATCAAAAAGTGGATAAGAACCTCTCAAAAAGATTAAAAGAGATTATCGGTTCTAGTAATGATAATATTGCTATTGCGATTGCAGATAATTTTGGGAATTTAGATAGGTATACGGAAAAAGCGGCAAATGCAATCAGACAATATTTGTATGGCGATACAAGAAAAGAGGTTATGAGCTTTTTTGATTTTAACCGATTTTATTTTGATGCATATGTTTCAAGACCATATCTAATGTATGAAGACAAACGTCACGCAGAAAAGATTTTTAAGTTGTTTAAAAAAATCTGGAATAAACGGGAGCTGTTAATTGTGGAAGGGGAAAATTCTAAAATGGGGGTGGGGAATGACCTCTTTATTAATGCTGACAGAATAAGACGTGTGATTTGTCCTGAAAAAAATGCCTTTTCACAATATGATAAAATAATAAATACAGTGAGGGAGATGGTGACAGAAAACGAACTGGTACTGGTATCCCTGGGGCCTGCCGCAACCGTTTTGGCATATGATCTTGGAGCAGAGGGGATTCAGACATTGGATATCGGACAAATTGACAATGAATACGAATGGTTTATCCGCAATGCTCAAGACAGAATCGAAATCCCCGGAAAGTGTGTGGCGGAACTGAGCTGGTGCCATCAACCGCAGGAGATTGTTTTAGATGATTGTTATGAAGGGCAAATTGTAGAGAGAATCGGAAGCGAAGGAGAATCGTATGCTTTGGAAAAATAAGGGGCATGAGAAAGACTGGCTGGCAGGTCAGTTAATAAAATGCTATTCAAAAACACCGCAATTCTACGTTTTCGGGGCAGGGATAAAAGGAAGAGAGATTTCCAAAATATTACAGAAATATGATTGCTTTGCGGGATATATTGATAATAGTATAGAGAAACAGAGGCAAGAATACGATAATTATAAGGTATATTCGTTAAAAGAATTTCTACATCGCAGAGATGGCGTCATCGTTGTCTCTGTGTCTCAGAAAAACACTCCTGTTATAGATAAACAGTTAAAATCCTTTGATTTAGAAGAAGGAAAAGATTATTTTCTGCACGATGAATTTTGCGATGTTATTTTCCCTGTAATATCCGTATATTTTTATAATAAAACGTTTGTCTCGCTTGCTCAAATTACATTGACAGAAAGATGCACATTGAAATGCAGAAAATGTGCCCATGGATGTTATGCAGTCAACAATAATACGGCAAGAGATATGACGCCGGAGCAGGTTTACAGAAGTGCGGATTCATTTTTTTCCAAAGTTGATTTCATTAAAGAATTTGTGTTGATAGGCGGAGAACCGCTGCTGTACAGAGAATTGGCAAAGGTGATTCCATATATTGGAGAAAAATACAGAGAGAGGATAGGCGTTTACAGCATTACTACCAATGGGACGCTTATTCCATCGGAAGAGATTTTAGACGCATGTCAAAAGTATAACGTATTGTTCAGGATTTCCAATTATGCCGGACAACTGCCATGGCTGAAAGAAAAATACGAGCGACTGACAGAAGTTCTGGATAGAAACGGCATTCCATATGCACTTGGCGAAGAGGAGTGGGAGTGGATGGACTATGGTTTTGATTATCTGGAACGGAAAGGAACAAAAGATGAATTAATCAAGGTGTTTGATTCCTGCCGCACACCGTGCCGGGAGATTCGGGAAAACAGATTTTATTATTGTGTAATGGCGCGAAGTGTATCAGAGAATTTGGGTTATGGTCTTGGGAAGGATGATTATCTGGATTTAGACAAATTAACAGGAGAAGATTTTAAAAAGGAATTGCTGGAATTTACCTTGGGATATTCGGAAAAAGGGTATTTGGATATGTGTGACCGCTGTAACGGAGCAGAAGCAAAAAAATATCCGATACCGGCAGCAGAACAGGTGAAAAAATAATGGTTCGTGAAGTAATTCTGTATGGAGCAGGAAAGAGATGCAGAGCATTATGTGAAATATTGAAATGGTCTGACGTTTCTGTTGTGGCTGTGATAGACAGCGATGAAAAGAAGTGGGGGAAGGAGATCAGCGGTTATCCGATTCAACCGCCAAAGGAAGCGGAAAAATTACAAAATGTATCGGTATGTATCACTATGTCGAACCCTGAGGCCGTAGAACAGATAAGAAGACAGTATCAGGATCTATTTTATTGGAATTCCATAAAGGAAATCGGGTTTTATGACTTGATTCTTGAGATTTACAGAGATCATTCAAAGATCAGGCGATGGATAACAGAATATACAATCAATACGCAAAAAGAAGAGACGGTACTGTTTGACTGCTATCAGGGCCTGGTTCTTGGGGGAGTCGAATCCTGGACAATGGATATCTGTAAGGCATTATTGTCACGGGGAAGAAAAAGTACCTATATTATTTCAGACGGGGGAACATATGATATAGAAGAAGATCTGCTGGGCCATATCATAGATGTGGATATTAACCATGATATGAGATTTGTACCTTCTTCCATATGGAAATTGGCAGAGGTCATTTTGATTAAATTGCCTTGTAAGGTGGTTACCTGTTCAACCGATGAGGTAATGCTGGCAGCGTACCTGGTGAAATGCTTCTATCCGGACCAAATTAAAATAATATCGGTAATCCATAATAGCTGCGAAGCGGTATATGACGCATACAGAGACTTTAGGGAGTGTACGGATATTTATATTGGCGTCAGTCAGGATATCCGAAATGATATGATACAAGATGGCGTAGCCCCAGAGCTGGTTTACTCCATGACGTGTCCCTTTGCCTGCAAAAAGACATTGGTTCGTTCTTACACAGAAGATTATGACCAGCCGATTCGGATTGGTTATGCCGGACGTATCGATCATTGGAGCGAACGGGAACATTCTCAAAAAAGAATGGATTTACTTTTGAAATGCATCCGTATCCTTGAACAAAGAAAAGTAAATTATATGGTGGAACTGGCCGGGGACGGGCCAGGGAGACCACAGATGGAACAATATATGTATGAACATAATCTGAATAAACGAATTCGGTTTTTGGGGAGAGTGAAACGGACTGAAATCTCTGCTTTCTGGCATCGCCAGGATATCTGTATTAACCTGGCAGATTATGAAGGACGAAGCATTAGCATAATAGAAGCTATGGGAAACGGAGCAGTTCCTGTTGTAACAGAGACGTCGGGAACCAGAGAAGATATTACGGATGGCGTGAACGGGTACAGGGTTCCTGTGGGGGATTTTGTCAGTGCGGCTGACAGAATCGAGTATCTGGCCAGTCATCGGGAATATCTGCGTAAAATGGGAGAATCAGCCCATGGAGCCGTTTATCCCAAAAGTCTTATGGAACCGCATGTGAATTTTTGGGAGGAGATACTTTTTCCTTAACCAAAAAAGCAGCTTTGAATAAGATTACGGACATGGTGGAGAAGGATGGATGACAGAGAATATACGATATGGAGAAATAATACGCTATGCTCAAGGGTGGAAACGGATAAAAAATATTTGGTTTTAAAGATGGGAGATCATTTGATTTCCACGGCAGGTTTAGGCTGGTACGTATTATACACACTTATGGGAATTCGGTTTGGAATAGAAAATGGATTTCTCCCTGTGGTGGACTGGCAGAATTGCAAACTTCCTCAGTACGATGCGAAAAAGACCGGAATAGAGAATGTATGGGAATATTTTTTTGAGCAGCCGTCCCATGTCTGTGTAAAAGATGCTTATGCCAGCGGCGATTTCTTTGTCATAGACGATGTTGGAACGTTTCATTACAGGCAAAGCCTGGACGCAGAAAAATTTACGGATTTTTATAATCAGGAAGCGATCCTGTGGCGGCAGTATTTTCAACAAAATATTCGAATAAAAAAAGAACTTAGAGAGCATTTTGATCACTGTCTTGGCCAACACGTTAAAACGGAAGAAGACATAATTGGAATTTTAGCAAGGGGGACAGATTATAAAGAACTAAAGCCGGTAGGGCATCTGAAACCGATTCATGAGGATGAAATTTTTACATGGGTGGACAGCATACAGGATCGGGCGCCGGGATCCAAACTTTTTCTTGCCACAGAAGATCAGAGGATTTTAGCGGATTTTGAGAAACGATATCCTGGAAAAGTTTTTTCAGTAGAGGCTAAGAGATACGGAGATCTAGGATATGACACACTGAATGCAGTTTATCAAAAAGAAAATGGGTATGAACGCGATGTAAAGTATCTGTATGCGCTTTATGCGATATCGAAAGCAAAAATGTGTGTGTATTCGGCATGCGGAGGCGGTATTTTGGCATCCTTAATGCGCGAAGAAGAGAATGAATATCATTTTTTGTGTCACGGATATAACAGGGCGACAGGAATGATTGTGGGAAGCTCTCTGGAAAAAGAGAAGGAGAAGCTGCTTCTGGTAGGAAATAAACCGATGATGTTTTATGCTTTAAATACCTTGAAATTACTGCATATCGAGCAGGTTTATATCATTGTGACAAAAGCAGTAAAAGAGGAGTATGAAAGGATCATTGGTCATGGAGAATCCTATGGCATGAGGATCCGTTATCTGGTATCGGATACTTACTGTGTAGCGAGTCATATATCGGATCAGGCAGAAGATCTGACCGCATCGAAAACAGTTTTGCTGTATGCGGATTATTTCATACATGGCATAGGAATCGCAAAGGAACTGGCAGAAAAATTATGTACGTTTGACGGCGCCTGCGTATGGGGGACAAAGGCTTTTTTTTCGGAACACACAGAAAGCATACGATTGGGCGAGGACAGAGAGGTGCCCAAAGAGGCATATGGAGATTACAGAGCAGGAAACGACAGCCTTTTAGGAAAATATGTTTTCGATCATGAATTGAGGGGGATTGTTAAAAGGCTGCAAAAAGAAAAAACGATGCCCACTCTTACGGATATTCTAAATGCATATATCAAAAGAAAGAAATTATTTTTTATAGAATGCAAGAGAGGGACGATTTACTCAAAAATAGAAGATATGACCACTTTAGAGAAAACAGGACAGATGGTCTGTTTAATGGAAGAGCTTCAAAAAGAAAAAATCGGGGATTTTGAATCATTCAGAGAAAGGGCATAGAGTGAAAGCTATAATTTTTGGAGCGGGAAAATTCTATGAAAAAAGAAAAGAAAAGCTTTTTTCTTATTCGGATGTAGAGCGGATGGCTCTTATCGACAATAATCCGGATATCCAGGGGACATATATAGACGGGGTTCCTGTTATGGCAGTTTCCCAAGTGGTAAACCTGGATTTTGATATTGTCCTTCTTATGAGTGCGAAAACGAGTGATATGAGAAAGCAGCTTCTTTCTGTGGGGGTCGATGAGGAAAAAATATGGAATTGGGCAAGGCTGGAAAGTGAAAAAAACAGAGGAAATTTTCGTTTTTACTGTGGAAATCCCAATGTGCTGCATCCGGGGAAAAAAGTGCTGATTATTTCGACGGATCTGGGTTATAACGGGGGATCGTTAGCGGCCGTTTACGCGGCAAAAGCATTGCAACAGCGTAAATATAATGTGGTGGTGGCAGCTCCCGGAGGAAACCCGGTTTTTATTCATGAATTTAAAAATGACGGTTTGAATATTATGATTTGTCCTGCCCTCCCCTATCTCCACAGTGAAGAACTTATTTTCGTAGAGCAATTTGACATAGTGATTGTGAATGTTTTCCAAATGATGCCGTGTGCCGAAGCGATCAGCAAATTAAAGCCTGTAATCTGGTGGATTCATGAGCCGATGGCTTTTTATGAGCCAACTTTGGAACAATATGGAGAATGCGCAAGTCAGGATTTGTTTAAGAACATCAGAATATATGCGGTGAGCAGAATAGCACAGAGAGGGTTTAATCATTACTTTCCGGGAAGGATTATGGAAACGCTTGCATATGGAATACCGGATGAGCAAGGCGGGGGAGAAGACAGAAGTAAAAACAGAAAAATGATTTTTGCCGTCATTGGAGGCGTAATTCCCCTGAAAGCACAGGATATTTTTCTCAAAGCGATAAAGAAAGTATCAGGAGAATTAAAAGAGAACGCATTATTTTGGATTATCGGTTTGCTTGGCCATGATTCCTACAGCGATGAAGTCAGAGAGATGGCTTCCCACGAGCCGTCGGTAGTATTGTGGGGAGAGATGGATCGGGAAAAGATTCGGGAAGCATATGGAAGAATGGATGTGCTGGTATGCCCTTCTCACGAAGAGACCTTGTCGATGGTAGTGACAGAGTCTATGATGCATGGCAACGTTTGCATTGTATCCAGCTCGGTTGGAATGGCAGACTATATAGAGGATGGTGAAAACGGTTTTATTTTTAAGACAGGAGACAGCGATGATTTGGCTAAAAAAATAAGTAGTGTCTTTTATAACAGAGAACAATTACCGTTAATTGGGCGAAAAGCAAGAGAAACATATGAAAAACAGTTTACTCTGGATCGCTTTGGAGAGAGACTGGATACGGTATTGCTTCAAGCGGAAGATACGACATACTGTCTTAAAAAAGGAAAAAGGAAATCTCTATGAAAATTTCAGTCATTACGGTTTGCCTGAACAGCGAAGCAACCATTGAGCAGACAATAAAAAGCGTTATGAAACAGAAAGATGAGGAAGTCGAGTATATTATTATAGACGGCGGCTCCACGGACAGGACGCGGATGATCCTGGATAAATATAAGGATGGCATCGATGTTATGGTTAGCGAGCCGGATCAGGGGATATACGACGCTATGAATAAAGGGATATCGCTGGCAAAGGGGGAGATCATAGGGATTATAAATTCAGATGACTGGTATGAATCCGATGCGTTAAAAAATGTGCGTCAATGCTTTTATCGCTCGGATGCCGATGTCGTCTATGGAAAGTTAAACCTGATTAATGAAAATGGTGAAGAAAAACTTATGATACCGACTGACATTAACAAATTGAGATTTGAAATGGAGGTTCCGCATGCTACCGCTTTCATCAGAAAAGATATTTATGAGAAATGCGGCCTTTTTTCATTGGAATATCGGATTGCGGCAGACTATGAGCTAATGCTGCGCTTTTATACAAGCGGGGTTTCATTCGTTTTTATTGACGAGGTGCTGGCAAATTTTCGTCTGGGAGGAATCAGTAATCGGCAATCCGAACTCTGCGCCTGTGAAACAATGCGTATTTCCCAAAAATATTTACCGTGTTATCCGCCGGAGGAGAGGGACTATGTGGAACACGTGATGGATATGAAATGGGGGCCCTTCTGTTTCAGAAAATTATTGGATGAGTATCCCGATTGTATTTTGGATTATGTAAAACAAAGACAGACAGAAGAAACGAAGACAGAGCTCGCAATCTTTGGCGCAGGGCAATGGGGAAGGGATATGTATCGTATCCTGTGGGGAGGAGGTTTGAGAATTCCTTTTTGGGTTGACAATAATAAACAGCTGTGGAGACAGGCAAGAGAAGGCACAGAGATTTCTTCACCAGAGGTATTGAGATCGTTCAACGGAGTAGTTCTGATAATGGCAAGGGGTTTCAGCACAGAACTTTTGTCACAGATAAAAGAAATGAATAACCAGGAAACGGTATGTGTCACATGGGAGGAAATGGTAAATGATCTTAAAGATCATGTATTTTCTGGATGAGGGACTGGGCTTTGGCGGGGCTGCCCACACATTGCTCCGTCAGGCTGTTTTGATGAAGAATGCCGGCCATGAAGTCGTTCTGTCAATATCTGATTATAAAAATGAAACGATCGCAGAGGAGTATTTCAGGTTATGTGCTAAAAAGAACATCGAGATAGTCCGGATGCCCTTTGTGGTTTCGTCACAGCCAGAGGACATAGATATTATTTCAGTTATCAAAAATTACAGGATCGTCAGGGATATCGTAAAGAGATATTCCCCTGACCTGCTGCATTCCATACAAATCAATCCCATAGTGGAGCTGACAGGCAGGGAACTGAAAATCCCGCATATAATGAATATTTATCAGATACAGAGAGAATTTTTTTCGGTTCCCTATACGGATATCTTTCCTCGCTATCATATTTGTGATTCCCGGTACTACGCAGATATATGGAAGGAACTAATCCATACGGATTCAATATGTATCCGAACCGCGGCAGAGGAACCCATGGGAAACAGAATGCAAAGAAGCAGGGATGGGAATGGGAGGGTACGATATTGCTGCGTCGGCGGCGTTTGTGTAAGGAAGAATCAGTTAGAGGTTATAAAAGCCTTTGAACTGGCGCTGGCAAAAGGGGTGGATGGAGAGCTGTTCCTGTATGGCTACGATATGGGTCCTTACGCCAAGGCGTGCAGACACTATCTGGAGCAGAAGAACTTAGGGGAGTTGATTCATATGGTAGGTTTTTGTACCAATATGGAAGACGAGTATGAAAAAGCAGATGTGCTTTTGTGCGGGAGTACCTGTGAATCGTATCCTAATGTAATATCGGAAGCCATGGCTCATGGCCTGGTAATAATATCGACCCCGGTGGCCGGAGTTCCTGAGGTGATTGAGGACGGATACAATGGGTATCTGTGCGACGGGTATTCCGATTCAGCAATAGCCCGAAAAATCTTGCAGTTTGAGAGAGAAAGAAAAGCGGGCAGAACGACGCAAATATTGAGCAATGCCAGTGACACCTACAGAAAGCTGCATTCTTCCAAAAGCGTAAGGCTTGAGCTGGAAAGGTACTATGGACATGTTCTGGAGGATTTTCATGAACCCCCGCCAATCAGAATAGAAGGTATCTGTGAGAGGTTTTCTGATATGATAACGCTATATAACGGAAAAAAAGATACGATTCTGCATCCGGAACTGGTACGTCTGAAGCTTTGGTATGTTTACCATATAAAAGAGGTTCTTGAGAAACTGGCCACAACAGGGAAGAGGCAGGCATATATCTGGGGGGCCGGCCGGCTGGCTAATACGATAAAGGTAATGATCGAGACCTTTTTTCCGTTTTTGCAGCTAAAAGGTTTTATTGACAGCTATAAACAGGGGGAGCTGTTGAATCTTCCCATATGTCATCCGGATGCCGTTCTGAGAAAAGAAAATATGGTTCTTTTTGTGGGCCTGACAAATGGTCAGGAAGAGATACTCCGGATTTTAGAGGAGCAGCATAAGATTTATAATCAGGATTATTTTGTACTGACACCGCGGACATGGTAAAAAAGGAAACGTCAAATGGAGATTATTAACCGTGCGATCGAGAGAGGAAAGCATATTTCAGGCAATAAAGAGTTGGACGGCCAGACATGGGAGGATTTTGAAAAATGCTCTGAGCGGAAGAAGGTGATTTTGTTTGGGGCGGGGGCAAGCTTGGGCTGCTATTTTGAGCGATATGGAGACCGGAAAAGCCTCGAGGGAGTAATTGATAATGATCCTGGAAAACAGGGGTTTTCAATCGGTGAGTTTATTCCGGAAGCATTTGGATTACGGTCAGGGGAAAAGAAAATCTCTGACATCTCTTTGCTTCATGCATATCCCCCGGATGAAATAGTGCTTCTCATTACCAGTACGAATTATTATGAGGCGATCATAGAACAGTTACGGCGGGCGGGAGTGAAAAATTATTTTGTGCTGGTGATCCTGGAGGCAAATGAAAAGAAGCCGCCGGATGAGGGGCCAGAGGAGAGCATCGACTTACGGAAGACGTATTTTGCAAAAAGATGCTGTGTACAGGAGAAGGTAAATCGAAAGAAAATCTTTTTTAAAGCGTTTGGGGATTATGCGGATCACGGCAAATATATTACGGAAGCCTTGCTCAAAAAAAGGAAGGATTTGGATCTTGTATGGTCGGTAAACGACATGAGAGCGAAAGTGCCGGATGGTGTCAGAAAAATATATGCAGGGAACTGGAAGCGCTTTATCTATGAAATGGAGACGTCGGGAATGTGGATACTGGATTTACCGGTTCCTCCACATATTATAAAGCGTCCCGGCCAGCTCTACATTCAGACAAAGCATTGGGCCAGCATTACGCTAAAGAGATTTTACCTGGATGCATCGGCTTTCCAGACAGAGCCGGAAAAGAAAAAAATATGGGAAAGAGAAAAAGACTGGATTGACCATATCATTACAGGCAGTGACTTTGATACCATTTCCTGCCGGCGTGGATTCGGCTTTGAGGGAAAGGTGCTGCAATACGGTTCACCACGTTCGGATGCCTTGTTTAGCGGGGAGAAGAACCGAAAAAAAGTGTATGAGTATTTTGCGCTGGACAAAGTAAAAAAAGCGCTTTTGTATGCGCCGACCTATCGTTTTGACAGAGCGCAGGGAAAAAAAATACATGAATCCCGCAATATTGAACTGGATTTTGAACGGCTGCATACCGTTTTAAAAAGACGCTTTGGCGGCGGGTGGTATCTGCTGGTCCGTCTGCACCCTTCTGTGGCGCACGCGTTTGAGACGGTTGAAAAACCGGATTTCGTTGTCGATGTCAGCCTGTATGATGACAGCCAGGAATTGGTATCTGCCAGTGACATACTGGTATCTGACTATTCCAGTATTATGTTTGAAGCTGCCTTTGTCGATAAGCCCGTGTTTCTGTATGCGACAGATTTGCAGGAGTACATTACAAAAGAATATGAATTGCTGATTCCATATCGTGAATTGCCGTTCGCGGTTGCGGAGTCGGATGAAGAACTGGAACGAAATATTTTGAGATGGGATCCGGACTTATACAGGAGCAGACTGGAGTCTTTTTTGAGAAAGTATGGCGTTTGTGAAGATGGCCATGCCAGCGAACGAACCGCCGCATTTATAATAAACTGGATTGAGGAGGGTGGGATAGAATGAAACCTGAAATTTCCGTGCTGGTACCGGTTTACAATGTAGAACCCTATCTGGAGCAGTGTCTGGACAGCTTGATTTATCAGTCCTTCGGCAATATAGAAATCATCTGTGTAGACGATGGCTCTACCGATCGAAGCGGGGCAATTCTGGACAGATACGCCGCTATGGATCCGAGATTTCAGGTCATTCACAAGAAAAATACCGGTTATGGGAATAGCATGAATGTGGCGTTGGATCACGCACAGGGGCGTTACATTGCCATCCTGGAGAGCGATGATTTTGCCGAACCGGACATGCTGCAAAAGCTCCATACAGAAGCGGTAACCCGGAATGTCGAGGTTGTAAAAGGGGCTTTCTACAATTATCGGGATGGAAAGGCGACGCGTTCGGAGCGGATTGACACTTATCCAAAGGAGCAAGTGTTAAACCATGCCTCCTTCCCCACGCTTGTGTGGCTTGCCGATACGATCTGGTCTTGTCTATACAGACGGGATTTCCTTTTGGAGCATACTATCCGCTTTCATGAAACGCCGGGCGCTTCATACCAGGACATTTCTTTTGCCCTTCAGATCTGGCTTTTGGCGAAAAGAGTCTCTTTTATTGACGATGCCTTGCTTTATTATCGCAGAGATAACCCGCTTTCTTCCATGAATAATCCTTCAAAGCTGTTTTGCGTGTTTGAGGAATATAAATGGATCGAAGAAAAGATGGGACATATTTTAAAGGAATCGCTCTTGCTGTGTCAGTATTTTACGGCATCAAAATACCGGGATTATCTGGATCACTATTATCGTGTGGGAGCTCAGTATCAGTATGCCCTGCTGGTTAGGCTGAATCAGTCTTTCTTTGAGGATAAAGAAAAGGGCCGGATTGAAAGCTCCGTATTTATACCGTCCATATGGGCGCAGCTGTGTGAGCTGGAGAAGGGAATAAACGTATTTTTTAAAAAAACAGCGCGCCCGGTGCCGGATTTGAGACTGAGGACATGCGATTTTGAAAACGGCAATGTGTATGCCGCCGCTTTTTTGGAAAACCTGAAGCGATATCCCCGGATCTATATCTATGGCGCCGGACAGGTCGGAAAGCGTCTGGCGACAGCAATTCGGGAAAGGGGAGGGCATGTGGATGCGTTTCTTGTGACAAGGCTTACCGACGGGCAAACCACATGTATGGATCTCCCGGTCATGGAAATACAGGAGGCCGGGCCGGCAGCGGACTGCTGCGCAGTCGTTATTGCCGTTACGGAATGGAGTCAGTACGAACTGTATATGACATTGAAGAGCCATGGGTTTCGACATATTTTCAGGACGGACGAGGCGGTCCGAACGCTTTTGTGATGGGAGAAGGAGACCGGAAGATGCAGATATCAAAAGAGAATACAAGCATGGAGGAGAGAATCCGGGAAATTCAAAAAAGTCTGCTGCACTGGTACGTATTCCGGGGAGGCAGCAGGATATTATATATAGGAAAGAAGACGGATGCCCTGGCGGAATTTTTGGCTGATTCAGGCGATACGGTTTGTTTCACATGGGAGGAGACGCTTTTACCGGATTGGCAGAGCAAGAACAAAGGCGTATTTGACTATCTGATTTCCGTCACCGATCTGGAAAAAAGCGTCTGCCCGAAAAATGTGCTTATGGCGTGGAAAGCATTGCTGAAACCGGATGGGCGTATGCTGCTGGGAATGAATAACCGTCTGGGACTACGGTATTTTTGCGGGGACAGAGACACATATACGGGACGCAGCATGGACAGTATCGAGGACTATAAAAGGGCGTATGTCAGTAAAGCGGATCCTTTTCTGGGAAAAACCTATGACAGGGATACGATAAAGAGCTTGCTGCGGGAGGCCGGTATCAAATATTTCCGTTTTTTTTCTGTCCTTCCGGATCTGAAGAATCCGGCGCTGCTCTATGCGGAAGATTATTTGCCCAATGAAGATCTGGCAAATCGGGTTTTTCCGACGTACAACCATCCGGAGACCGTCTTTTTGGATGAAGAGCCGCTATATGACAGCCTGATCCGCAACGGAATGTTTCATCCGATGGCAAATGCCTACCTGATTGAGTGTTCTCTGGACGGAGGGCTGTCCGATGTCAGCCATGTGACCAGCTCGATGGAAAGAGGAAAAGAGGATGCGCTCCTGACCGTTATACACAAGTCAGGAATTGTGGAGAAACGGGCGGCCTATCCGGAAGGGAGGGATCGTCTGAGAGCGCTGCTTGCCCATGGAGAAGAGCTGAAAGCGCGCGGTTTGCGGGTGATAGAGGGGCAGATAGAAAACGGCGTATATAAAATGCCGTATGTGGAGGCAGAATCCGGACAGCTTTATCTAAAGCGGCTGTTACAGAGAGACAAAGAGGAATTCCTTGCGGCCATGGACGATTTCAGGGATCTGATCCTTCAGTCTTCCGACATCGAAAAACCGGATGAGGGGGATGGGGAAGGGGCGGTCCTGAAAAAAGGGTATCTGGATCTGGTGCCGTTAAACAGTTTTTATGTGGACGGAGAGTTTGTATTTTACGATCAGGAATTCTGTCAGGAGCATTATCCGGCCAATGTCCTTTTTCTGCGTATGATTGGCAGTTTTTACCTGGGAAACAGCGTTGCCTGCAAAATGCTGCCGGTTACGGAATTATACGAGCGGTATGGCCTGACAAAGTATCTGGAGCGGTGGCAGCGGATGGAATGGGAGTTTTTGGGAAAGCTTTTAAAAAGAAGAGAGCTCCAGGTTTACTATGAGAGATGCCGCCGCAATCCGGAGATCGTAAATGCGAACCGCCAGCGGATGAACTATTCGGAAGCGGAGTACCAGAGGCTTTTCGGAGATATCTTTAAAGGGACGCAAGCCAGGAAGCTGGTGTTATTCGGCTCCGGTACCTTTGCCAAACGTTTTCTTTCTATGTACGGAAGGGATTATCCGATCTGGGCAATCATCGACAATGATAAATCGCAGTGGGGGCAGCAGCTGGAGGGGATCGAAATCCGGTCGCCAAAGATTCTGAAAGAAACCGAGCCGGGGGATATTAAGATTTTTATCTGTATCAAGAATTACCTGGCGGTGATGAAGCAGTTAGAAGACATGGGGCTGCATAATTACAGTATTTTCGACCCTTCCAAGGCATACCCGCGAACCGCTGAGAGAAAAAAGCCCACGAAAAAAGCAGACAAAGACACGACCCCTCCGAAGAAATACCATGTCGGATATGTGGCCGGCGTATTTGATATGTTCCATGCGGGGCATCTGAATCTGCTTCAAAAGGCAAAGGAACAGTGCGATTATCTGATTGTCGGGCTTGTCTCGGATGAAGGCGTATATCGTAAGAAGAATAAGTATCCGGTGATTCCCTGTAAAGACCGGCTGGAAATCGTGCGTGCGTGCCGGTATGTGGATCAGGCCGAAGAACTGCCGGTTTCCTGCGACGGGATTCGGGATGCCTATAAATTATTCCGGTTTGACTGTCAGTTTACCGGGAGTGATTATACGGATCATCCCAGTTGGCTTGCGGATAAGGAATACCTGGAAAAACAGGGAGCGGAACTGATGTTTTTCCCTTATACGGAGCGGGTCAGTTCGACCAAACTGAGAAAGATACTGAAGGAGGACTCTTCCATAGATGAAAGGTAAGCCGTTGGTTTCTGTAATTGTCCCTGTATATAACGCCGGGGATTATCTTGAGGAATGTCTGGACAGCATCGCAGGTCAGAGCTATGATAACCTGGATATTATTTTGGTCGATGACGGATCCACAGACGGTTCTGCGGGGAGATGTGATGCTTTTGCAAAAAGGGACTCAAGGGTTAAGGTGCTTCACCAGAAGAATATGGGAGCGGTATCCGCAAGAAAAAACGGAGTGGGAAGTGCATCGGGAGAATATCTTTGTTTCATGGATGCAGATGACAGGGCTGATCCGGGGATGGCGGCTTTTTTTGTGGAAAATATAGGGCAGTGTGATTTGCTTACATCGGGGTGTAAATGCGAAATATGTCCTGACGACTATGAGATCTGGACAGACGCGCTGCGGGAGGGAATTTACGATACAAAAAAAGAAAAAAAGTATTTTCTAGAAAACATGATTTCTTATGAGAACCGTTTCAGAGCCGGGGTGCAGCCTTATTTATGGGGGAAGCTGTATCGGACGGAGCTCCTGCGGGACGTTATCGAAGAGACTGACCCGTCTATTGTATACTCAGAAGACAGAGACCTCTTATTTCGTTACATCCTAAAAGCGGGAGGCATCCGGATTACCCATAAGAGTTATTATTTCTATCGGTATAATCCGGATTCGATTATGCGAACCGTGAACAGAAATTTTATGAGCGATTTGAATAAATTATATCTGTCGTTGAGTAAGGCCTTTGCGGGGCATCCGCAGGAGGAAAGCCTTCGGCATCAGCTGGAGCTGTTTTTAGTTTCTCGCATATACCTGATTCCTTCTTTTATGGGATTTTCGGCGGATGCTCAGATCGTGGGGTATGTATTTCCTTTTTCGGAACTGGAACAGGGAAGCCGCATTGTTTTGTATGGCGCAGGAACGATAGGTATGCGTTATTACAGGCAGATTTACAGACAAAACCTGCTGCAAATCGTCGCATGGGTGGATAAGAACTGGAAACGGTATGCGGATTGTGATCTTCCTGTATCGGCTTTGGAAAAACTTGCGGAATATAATTATGATTATATCGTGATCGCGGTGAAGAAAAAAGAGATGGCCGAAGAGATAAAAAAAGAACTGACGAGGCAGGGGATTGCAGAGGAATGTATTTTGTGGCGGGAGCCTGCCGTTGTGTAATAAACCAATCTGATTTACATGCCGCATATATGTACGGTATATGAGATCCATAGAAATGAGAGGGTCACAGAATGAATATAATTTGTGCTCCGTCGGGAATAATGGGAATCGTTCACCCTGCCCAGGGGATCCAGGACATGACAAAGGCCGGTTTTGAAAATATCCTCTTAGATTTGTCCTCTTTCTGTCCCCCGGGGGATCTGGAGACGTTGGAAAGCCTGGAAAAATGGCGGGAAAAACAAAAAGGGACCGGCAAGGCAAGGCTGCCGTTTCTTTTCATGCCTTCTAACGAGCGCTGCGCCGCTGTCGCCGCTCTCCTGTCCCGATACCACGCGGCCGGTCTTCATACCCCGGCGGCCCGGGCCCCCTGGCTTTGGCCGGATACAAAACGCACGGACCAAAGCGGCCTGCTTCTTTCCCTCACACAGGAGAGCCTTCTGCTCTGCGGCGAAGCCGGTTGTGAAACGCTCATCGTGAAGCCTCTCTTCTCTGGTCTGCTTCGGGAAGAGGAGTGGGCGGCAAACCGGGAATTCTACCTGTCACTGCTTCCTGCCGCCAGAGAAAACCACGTGACAATCCTTTTGGAAAACCAATGCCGAGACCATGACGGTCATCTTATCCGCGGGATCTGCTCGGATTCCGGGGAAGCTGCTGCCTGGGTTGATTGGCTCAACGAGGAGGCGGGGGAGGAACGCTTTGGCTTTTGCATGAATGTGGGGACATGCAGCTTGTGCGGGCAAAATATGCAAGACTTTGCGCGCACGCTGGGAAGCCGTATAAAAGCAGTCATCCTGCGGGACGGAAACGGTCAGAAGGAAATGTCGGCCCTTCCTTTTACCTGCACATCCCACGGTCAGCCGCAGACCGACTGGCTGAGCCTCATACGGGGGTTGCGGGAGATTGGTTTTGACGGACAGCTGATTCTTGATTTTGTCGATACGGCGAAGGCATTTTCACCGCTTCTGCGTCCACAGCTGCTGCAACTGGCCCAGGCAACAGCAGAGTATTTCCGGTGGCAGATCGAAATGGAAAATGTTCTGAGACAGCATCGCAGGATCGTCCTTTTCGGCGCGGGGAACATGTGCCGTAATTACATGAAGTGTTACGGAGAAAAGTATCCGCCTATGTTTACCTGTGACAACAATGAAAGACTTTGGGGAACGGAGTTCTGCGGCCTTACCGTGCGGCCGCCGGAGAGCCTGAAAGAGCTGCCAAAAGACTGTGTCATCTTTATCTGCAATATCTATTACCGCGAAATTGAAAAGCAGCTCAAAAGTATGGGGATTCAAAACAGGATTGCGTTTTTTAATGACGAATATATGCCGTCGTTTTATTATGACCGGCTGGAGGGGAGGTAGCCTTGTTACAGATCGGAGTTCAGACCAAAAACGTAGTGGAAGATGCCTGTCCGGAAGAAGGCTTTGCTTTATTGAAGTGCGCGGGCTTTTCCTGCGTGGATTTCAGCCTGAACGGCTACCTTGTAAATAAAGAAATCTACCAATCGCAAATCAATACCTTTTTTGACAGACCGATCCGGGAGTTAGAGACTTTTTTTGCTCCGCATAAAAAGGCCGCGCAGGCCGCGGGGATTGCGATCAACCAGATGCATATGCCGTACCCCAACTATGTACCGGGCGGCAGCAGGGAGCTGAACGATTATCTGCGGGATGTGGTGGCGTCCAAAAGCATGGAGCTATGCGCCTTTTTGGGCTGCCCGTATATCGTCGTCCACGGTTTTAAACTGGCGCGATTTCTGGGAAGCGAGGAGCGGGAGTGGGAGCAGACCGAGCGCTTCTTAGAGTTTCTGGCGCCGATGGCCAGGGAGATGGGGATTACCGTCTGCATCGAAAACCTGTACGACGGCATTGGCGGCCATATGGTGGAAGGGCCTTGCTGCAATGCCCAAAAGTCAGCCATCCGGATCGATCGGCTGAATGAGAAATATCATGCGGAAATCCTGGGCTTTTGCTTTGACACAGGACATGCCAATCTCGTGGGACTTGATTTTGAACGTTTTCTCACGACGCTGGGTCCCCGGCTTAAGGTGCTGCATATCCACGATAACGACGGGGTTTCTGACCTGCATCAGATCCCCTTTACCTTTACAAAGACACGGGACAACCGGCCGTCAACGGACTGGGAAGGATTTGTACAAGGCCTTCGTAGGATCCGCTATGACGGCGTTCTGAGTTTTGAGACGGCTCCGGTGCTTTCGGCCTTTCCGGATGCGATGAAGCAGAAAACGCTGGTTTTCCTTGCCGAAATCGGGAGCTATTTTTCCCGGGAGATCGGCAGGTGATTTACAGAGAGAGTTCCCTGAGCTATTCTGCACAGACAGGATGGACCCAGATCGACTGCCCGGTTTTCTGCCGGATAAAGCGTCTCTTTTTTCATATTTGCAAATCTTTCCTTCCTATGATATAATAGCCGCAAAGCCGTCAAATTGCTGAAATATGCAATCTGACGTAATTCACAGGACAAAAAGGGAGAACCGAGGGAAAATGCATCATGTATAACGAAATAAACCCTGACCAGACAGATCGAACGGGGGGGCTGCCAAAGGAGGAGTCCTCCCGCCAGTCCCATTTCATAGCCAGGTGCCGTGGCTGGGCCGGAGATTTCGAGAAGACTCATCACCGCCGCCCCACAGCCAGCGTCCAGACCTTCGGCTGCCAGATGAACGCCCGCGACTCGGAGAAGCTCAGCGGTATCCTGGAGCAGATCGGCTTTGAGCTTAAGGAGGAAGAGGACGCCGATCTGGTTCTCTACAATACCTGTACGGTGCGGGATAATGCAAATCAGCGCGTCTATGGCCGCCTGGGCTACGTCCACAGCCTGAAGAAAAAGAATCCGGCCATGCTGATCGGGCTCTGCGGCTGTATGATGCAGGAGGAGAGCGTCATAGAGAAGATCCGGCAGAGCTACCGTTTTGTGGATCTCATCTTTGGCACTCACAATATCTATAAGCTGGCGGAGCTTCTGTATGAGAGACTGACCTCCGGGAGTATGGTCGTCGATATCTGGAAAGAGGGCAGAGATATCGTGGAGACGCTGCCTACAGAACGCAAATATCCGTATAAATCCGGCGTCAATATCATGTACGGCTGCAATAATTTTTGCAGCTACTGTATCGTCCCCTATGTGCGGGGGAGAGAGCGGAGCCGCCGGCCGGAGGAGATTTTGGAGGAGATTCGCCGTCTGGTGGATGAGGGCGTGGTGGAAGTCATGCTGCTGGGACAAAACGTCAATTCCTATGGAAAGAATCTGGAAACGCCGGTGAGCTTCGCCGGACTTCTTAAAGAGGCGGAGGCCATCGAAGGGCTAAAGCGGATCCGGTTTATGACTTCTCACCCTAAGGATCTCTCCGATGAGCTGATCCAGGTCATGAAAGATTCTGAGAAGATCTGTCCTCATCTGCATCTGCCCCTGCAATCCGGCAGTTCGCGGATTTTAAAGATCATGAACCGGCGCTATGATAAGGAGCAGTATCTGGCGCTGGCGAAGAAGATACGGACTGCCATACCGGATATTTCCCTGACGACGGACATCATCGTAGGCTTTCCCGGCGAGACGGAAGAGGATTTTGAGGAGACTATGGATGTGGTCCGGCAGGTGCGCTTTGACAGCGCCTTTACCTTCCTCTACTCCAAAAGGACCGGTACGCCTGCTGCCGCCATGGAGAACCAGATTCCGAAGGAGGTGGCTCAGGCACGTTTTGACCGGCTTCTGGCTTTGGTCCAGCAGATCTCAAAGGAGATGAGCGGCAGGGATACGGGACGTGTCCTCACGGCTCTGGTGGAGGAGACGGACCGCCAGCATGAGGGAATGGTCACAGGACGGCTGGGCAATAATATCATGGTACATTTTCCCGGTGCGCCTGAACTGGTCGGGCAGATCGTGCCGGTACGGCTTCTGGAATCCAGAGGTTTTTACTATATGGGAAGAATGGAAGAACAGTGACATGACAGGGATACGAAAGAAAAAACAGAATCATTCATGGAAAATCCGACGGACAGGCATTGCCTGTCTGCTTTCGGTGTGCCTGGCGGTGGGAAGTGGGGCAGCCATGGGCTGTGCTCCTGGTGCCGGACAGGCGGCGGAGAGAACGACGCCAGATGAGGCGGAGACGGGGAATGAGCAGACGACACAGCTCCCCGACGAAGACGAGACCACAAAGGGACGGCCGGAGGACGGTCCCACGGAGAGCCAAAAGACAGACGGACAGGCCGCAGAGGATCAGACGCAGGAGAGCCAGACGGCCTCGGCCGCATCGGTCAGAGAGTGGCTCATGGTGGGCAGCGAGCCCAGAGAGGCGTGGATCGTGGCCTTTGAGACACTGAATGTACGGCGCTTCTGCTATCCCCGCGCTACCATCGTGGGGACCTTTGGCGAGGGACAGAAGATCACAGTCACAGGCCCGGCCCGCTACGGATTTTATCCGGTCACCGGCACGGATGCGCAAAGCGGCGAGGAGCTGCGGGGCTGGTGCAGCGCCGACTATGTGTCCTTTATGGAATACACGGGCAATGCGGTGCATCTGGAGATCGAGCGCTACGGCCAGACCGACGAGCGCTGGGGTCATCTGAATCTGGGAGATTCCCGGGTGAATATTGCGCAGGCCGGCTGTACCACCACCTGCTTTGCCATGTGCGAATCCTACCTAAGCGGCACGGAAGTGACGCCGGACATGATGTGGGAAAATCTGGTCTATTCCAATGAGGGGAATCTTTACTGGCCGGATAACTATTATCAGGATTACAGCTCCGACTTTCTGGTACGGATTTATCAGAAACTGCATCAGGGAATTCCGGTGCTGATCGGAGCACGCCAGAGTAACGGCAGCCAGCACTGGGTTCTGGTCACCGGCTATGATCCGGGAGATAAGGAGATCACCTCCTCCTCCCAGTTAAAATATGCGGATTTTATAATCAATGACCCTGCTCCGAAGAATCGGAAAACGCTGGCGGAGTTTTTCCGCGATCTGCCCAATTTTATTAAGTTTGCCTATTATCTCGGAGAGGCAGGCAGATGAGACACTATTTTTACATGAAGAGAGGATAAAACCGTGGCGATATCACCGATGATGCAGCATTATCTGGACACGAAGCAACAGAATCCGGACTGTATCCTGTTTTACCGTCTGGGCGATTTCTATGAGATGTTTTTTGAGGATGCCAAGACGGTTTCTAAGGAACTGGAGCTGACGCTGACCGGCAAGGACTGCGGTCTTTCTGAGAGGGCGCCCATGTGCGGCGTCCCTTATCATGCGCTGGATAACTATCTGAACCGTCTGGTGCAGAAGGGCTACAAGGTGGCTATCGCAGAGCAGATGGAGGATCCGAAGCAGGCGAAGGGACTGGTGAAGCGGGAGGTCATCCGCATCGTGACGCCGGGTACTATCGTGAGCGGTCAGGCTCTGGATGAAACGCGAAATAATTATATCATGTCGGTGGTCATGCTGGAGAGAACCTTTGGCATCGCCACGGCAGATGTGACCACCGGCGCTTTTCTGGTGACGGAGGTGGACTCCCTGCTGGTCTTGCAGGATGAGATTATGAAATTTGCGCCGGCGGAGATTCTCTGCAATGAAGCGTTTCAGATGAGCGGCCTGAATTTCGAGGACATGAAGGCGCGTATCCGCACGGTGCTGTCTCCCCTGACAGACAGGTATTACCAGGAGGATATCTGTCTGGGAAGTCTGCGGGAGCATTTTCATGGACAGACCGCGGCCGAACTGGGACTGGCAGATTTCGAGACCGGCGCCGTAGCAGCCGGCGCTCTGATGCAGTATCTGACCGAGACCCAGAAGACTTCCCTGTCCCATCTGTCCCATATCGAGACCTACCGCACCGGAGGCTTCATGGTGTTAGATACCAGCACCCGGCGCAATCTGGAGCTGACGGAGACGATGCGTGAGAAAAATAAAAAAGGCACGCTTTTGTGGGTGTTGGACAAGACCCGCACAGCCATGGGAGCCCGTATGCTGCGCAGCTTCATCGAGCAGCCCCTCTTAAACAGATCAGAGATCCTGGCCCGCTATGACGCGCTGGAGGCTCTGAATAACAGCTATATCACCAGGGAGGAGATCCGGGAATATCTGGCGCCCATCTATGACCTGGAACGTCTGATCGGACGTATTACATATCAGAGCGCCAATCCCAGGGATCTTCTGGCGTTTGGCCATTCCATCGAGATGCTGCCCCATATTAAGCGGCAGCTGGCGGAATTTGATTCGGGCATTCTGAAAAAGCTTCGGGAAGACTTAGACTGTCTGGAGGATCTGGCCAGTCTGACGGCCATGGCGCTGGTGGATGAACCGCCGGTCACCGTGCGGGAGGGCGGTATGATCCGGGACGGCTATAACGAAGAGGTGGACCGGTTGCGTCAGGCAAAGACGGAGGGAAAGACCTGGCTGGCACAGCTGGAGGAGAAGGAAAAGGAAGCCACCGGCATCAAGAATCTGCGGATCCGTTTTAACAAGGTCTTCGGTTATTATCTGGAAGTGACGAATTCTTTCAAAAATCAAGTTCCGGACCGCTATATCCGCAAACAGACCCTGACCAACGCCGAGCGCTTTACCACGCCGGAGCTCAAGGAGCTGGAGGATGTGATTCTGGGCGCGGAGGATAAGCTCTTCGGGCTGGAATACACGCTGTTCTGCCAGGTCCGCGATGAGATCGCCTCCCAGGTGGTGCGCATCCAGAAGAGCGCCACCGCCATCGCCATGCTGGACGTGCTGGTATCCCTGGCCGTAGCGGCCGGGCAGAACGGCTATGTCCGTCCCTCTGTCAATGAGAAGGGTGTCATAGAGATCAAGGGTGGCCGCCATCCGGTGGTGGAAAAGATGATGAGCGACGAACGGTTCGTTGCCAATGACACCTCTCTTGACAATAATCATAACCGCATCTGCGTGATTACCGGTCCCAATATGGCCGGAAAATCCACCTACATGCGGCAGGTGGCCCTGATTACGCTGATGGCTCAGATCGGTTCCTTCGTCCCCGCTGACAGTGCCAATATCGGAATCTGTGACAGGATCTTTACCCGGGTAGGAGCCTCCGACGATCTGGCCAGCGGTCAGAGCACCTTTATGGTGGAGATGACGGAGGTGGCGAATATTCTGAAAAACGCCACGAAAAACAGCCTTCTGATCCTGGATGAGATCGGCCGCGGCACCAGCACCTTCGACGGGCTGAGCATCGCCTGGGCAGTGGTGGAGTATATCAGCAATCCCCGGATACTGGGAGCGAAGACGCTGTTTGCCACCCACTATCATGAGCTGACAGAGCTGGAGGGGACGCTTAGCGGCGTCAACAACTACTGCATTGCGGTAAAAGAGCTGGGGGACGATATCGTTTTCCTGCGTAAGATTGTCAAGGGCGGAGCGGACCGCAGCTATGGAATCCAGGTGGCTAAGCTGGCCGGCGTGCCGGAAGCGGTCATCGCCCGGGCCAAGGAGCTGGCTCAGGAACTGAGCGACGCCGATATCACGGTCCGGTCCCGGGAGATCGCCCAGGCCGGAGCGTCGCCGAAGAAAAAAGTACCGAAGCTGGATGAGGTGGACTTAAAACAGATGACGCTGTTTGATACGGTGAAGGAGGATGATATCCTGAAGGAGCTTCAGGAGCTGGAGCTGCCGGCCATGACACCGATCGACGCACTGAACACGCTGTACCGGATGCAGACTTCGTTAAAGAACCGGTGGCAGGGGCGATAGAAGAGCGGCATATGGGAAAGGCATGGTTCGATGGGAAATATTGTTGTTTTAAATCAGGAGACGATCAATCAGATTGCGGCCGGCGAGGTCATCGAACGCCCGTTTTCCGTGGTGAAGGAGCTGGTGGAAAACGCCATTGACGCCGGAGCCACGGCGATCACGGTGGAGATAAAGGAAGGCGGGATATCCTTCATACGCGTCACGGATAATGGCTGCGGATTTCTGAAGGAAGATATCCCGCTGGCTTTTTTGCGTCATTCCACCAGCAAGATCCGGGGAGTGGAGGATTTGGTGAGCATCGGTTCTCTGGGGTTTCGCGGAGAGGCGCTTTCCAGCATCGCGGCCGTGGCCCGGGTGGAGCTGATCTCCTGCGCTTCGGGAGAGGTGGTGGGCAGCCGCTACCGCATCGAAGGCGGGCAGGAAATCGCGGTGGAGGAGGTGGGGGCGCCGGAGGGTACCACCTTTATCGTGCGGGACCTGTTCTATAATACGCCGGTGCGGCGAAAATTTTTAAAGACGGCGTCCACAGAAGGCTCTTATATCGGCGAATTGATGGAGCGCATGGCTCTGTCTCATCCGGACATTTCCCTGCGTCTGATCGCAGGCGGCCAGATGAAGCTTCACACGGCCGGAAATCATAATCTGAAGGATATCATCTACTCGGCCTTTGGGCGGGAGATCACAGCTAATCTGATTCCTCTTAAGGCAGAGGGAGAGCTTTTGTCGGCAGAGGGATATATCGGAAAGCCTCTGATCGCCAGGGGGAACCGCAGCTATGAGATCTATTTTATCAATGGCCGTTATATAAAGAGCCGGATCATACAGAAGGCGGTGGAGGATGGATACCGAAGCTTTCTGATGCAGCACAAATATCCCCTGGTGGTTCTTCATCTTACGGTCAGGGCAGAGTTTTTGGATGTCAATGTCCATCCCACGAAGATGGAGCTGCGTTTTCGCGGAGAGCAGGAGATCTATGAGTTTCTGGTCCGGGCGGTGCGGGATGCCCTTCTGGGAAAGGAGCTGATTCCCCAGGTGACGCTGCCCGGCGGGCCTGGGAAGGAGAGGCAGGAGAAAAAAGAGGAACAGAAGGAGAAAGCACAGCAGAAGGAAAACAGATGGGCCGAGGGAAGAGAACAGGCAAAGCAGAAGGAACACACAGACAAAAAACAGGAGGGCAGAGCGTCTTTTCCTGAGCCCTTTGAGAAAAAAAGGCTGGAGACGGTGAGGGCGGCGCAGGAGAAAACCGTAAAAGAGGACAGAGTGCGGGAAAAAACGTCCCAAAAAGAGCAGAGTTTTCTCCGGGAAGTGTCCGCATACCGGACCAAAACGGAGCCGGAGGGAAAGGCTGCGGTTACGATAAAACCGCCCTCTCAACCGGCCCCCGAAAAGAAGGCGGTGGAGATTACGCAGCCTACGCTGTTTGATGAAAAGCTCATCGCGCCGGAGAATGAGGACCGTTTTCAGATGATCGGCCAGCTTTTCGATACTTACTGGCTAGTGCAGGCGGACAAAGAATTTCTGATTATCGATCAGCATGCAGCCCATGAGAAGGTTCTCTATGAGCGTACCATAAAGCGTCTGGAGAAGGAGGATATTCCCGGACAGCAGATGGCGCCGCCGCTGATTCTGACCCTGAGTGAGGCGGAGGGTGAGGTAATAAAGGAAAACAGGGATCTTTTTTTGCGCATGGGGTTTTCCATCGAACCCTTCGGCGGCCGGGAATACGCCGTCTACAGCGTGCCGGATCATCTCTATGGCATAGCCGGCCGGGAATTGCTGTTGCAGATGATCGACGAGCTGGCGCAGAACACCGGAAAGGCCGGCGTGGGATTACTGGCAGAAAAGGTGGCCAGCGCCAGCTGCAAAGCTGCGGTAAAGGGGAAAAGCCGTCTGTCCTTCGCGGAAGCGAAAGCACTTTTGCGGGAGCTTCTGACATTGGAAAACCCGTATACCTGTCCTCATGGACGGCCGACCATCATTTCCATGAGCCGGTATGAGCTGGAGAAAAAATTTAAGAGGGTGCTGTAGGCATCTGATATTAGATTACATAAAATAATTATGTAATCTTGTTGAGCTTCTGGACGCAAAGCGGGAGAATTTATATAATGTATACATAAATAATTTATGTAAAGAAAATGAGACGAAAAAGAGGCATTATCGGAATGGCGACAAACGGATTTCACAATAATACCTATATGGATCATCTGCATCACGGTCACCGCCACACCAGGCATACCCAGAATATCAATCTGACAGAGGGGCCGGTGGCAAAGGGGCTGATTTCCTTTGCAATTCCTCTGCTCCTGGGTCAGCTTTTGCAGCAGCTGTATAATATGGCAGATGCCTGGGTGGTGGGGAATTTCGCGGATAACGACGCGTTTGCCGCGGTGAGCTCCGGCGGCAGCCTGACGTTTTTGATTATCGGATTCTTCAACGGGATCGCCATCGGCGGCGGTGTGATCATTTCCCGGTATTTTGGCGCGGAGGATAAAGAAAATGTGCGGCGGGCAATCCACACCAATTTCCTCTTTGGGATCATTGCGTCGATTCTGTGCACGGCATTTGGGCTTTTACTGGTTCCCCGGCTTCTGATGATGATGAATACGCCGGAGAGTGTACTGCCCAATTCACTGGCCTACTTCCGCATTTATTTTGCGGGGGTATCAACGGTGATTATGTACAATATCTGTATGGCCATCATGCGGGCTCTGGGAGACAGCCTGCACCCTCTGTACTATCTGATCTTTTCTTCCCTGGTCAATGTGGTTCTGGACCTTTTATTTGTAGCCGGATTTCACTGGGGGGTCAGCGGCGCTGCTGTGGCCACGGTCATAGCACAGGGGCTGAGCGCTCTATTATGTATCATCCGCATGTGCCGGGTGAAGGATGATACACGGCTGAATTTCAGGATGCTGCGACTGGAGCCGGATATTATGAAGCAGGTACTGGTGCAGGGACTTCCCACAGGTATACAGAATTCCGTGATCAGTATCGGAAATATCGTGATTCAGTCAAACATCAATTCTTTTGGCTCCTATGCCATGTCAGGGCACGGGGCCTATGCCAAGATCGAGGGCTTTGCTTTTTTGCCCATCATGTGTATGTCCATGGCGCTGCCGACCTTTATCAGCCAGAACCTGGGGGCGAAAGAATATGAGCGGGCCAAGAAGGGGGCGCTGTTTGGAATTCTCTTTGGCATGATTCTGGCGGAAGCCATCGGTGTGCTCCTGTACTTTGGCGCACCCTATGCCCTGCGGTTCTTTGTGGATTCATCGGAGGCCGTGGACTATGGCACCATACAGTCCCGTGTGGTAGCCCCCTTCTTTCTGATGCTGGCTTTTTCCCACTGTGCGGCGGGAGTGCTTCGCGGCTGCGGAAAATCTTTCGTGCCCATGGTTACCATGCTTTTGCTCTGGTGTGGCGTCCGCATCCTCTATGTGACGCTGGCAGTGAGGGCTTTTCCGGTATTCAGTACCATATCCTGGGCCTATCCTCTGACCTGGAGTCTCAGTACCGTCGTATTTTTGCTGTTTTTACTGAAATCAGACTGGACACATACTTTTGAGAAGAAGAAAGCATAGCAGGTTTTTCTTGAATTATCGCTACTCAGATGATAGAATAGGAACAGATCAGAAATCAAAGTCAACACGGAGGAGATCAGACGACTATGACCAGTAAACAACGTGCCTGCTTAAAAGGGATGGCCATGACCATGGAGCCTGTCGCCCAGATTGGGAAAGCCAGTCTGACTGATGAGGGACTGAATGGGGTGGAGGAAGCCCTGGAGGCCAGAGAATTGATTAAGATCGCTGTCCTTAAAAACTGCGACGGCGATGTCCGCATGATTGCTGATACCATTGCCGAACGCCTTCATGGGGAAGTGGTGCAGGTGATCGGCCGGAAAATCGTTTTATACCGGCCGGCCAGACAGAAGGAGAAACGCAGGATTGTCCTGCCTCAGTAGGAGGTGCCGCCATGGAAGACAGAAGAGTCGGTATTTTCGGAGGCACCTTTGACCCGGTTCACCGGGCGCATCTGCAACTGGCTAAGAGTGCCTATGAACAGATGGAACTGGAATCGGTGATATTTCTTCCTGCCGGTGATCCGCCTCATAAGACGGACCGCCCTGTTACGCCGGCCTATCGCCGGCTGGAGATGTTAAAACTCTGTTTGAAAGACTATCCTTATTTTCAGATATCGGAATATGAAATCGAAAAACAGGGAAACTCTTATACAGCGGAGACGCTGGAGTATTTTACACAGATGCATCCGGAGGTACGGTTTTATTTTATCATCGGTGCGGATTCCCTGTTTGATCTGGATACCTGGTATTGTCCGGAGCGCTGCCTGAATAAGGCTGTCTTCGTGGTGGGAAACCGGACGGGGCACAGCGAGAAGGAGATTGACCGGCAGATCCTGTATTTGACCGGCCGTTACGGCGGTGCGATTGAGAAAGTCGATATGCCCGGTATGGAAATTTCCTCCAGTAATATCCGGGAGATGGCCGGCCATGGGCAGGATGTGTCCCTGTACCTGCCTCCGGCCGTGGATGAGTATATAAAGCAGAATCATCTGTATTACAGAGGTCCTGCGGAGAATCTGACCATGCTGATCAAAAACCGCCTTCCGGCCGGACGCTTCCTGCATACGCTGGGTGTGGTGGAGTCAGCTCAGAGCCTTGCCAGAAAATATGGAGCCGATGCGGAGCGCGCCAGGATCGCGGCCCTTTTGCACGACGTGGCGAAGCCTCTTTCCACAGAGGAGATCCGGCGCATCTGCGAGGAGGGCGGGGATCCGGTTTCGGAGGAGGAGTTAGCCAGCGAGAAGGTACTCCATGCCAGGGCGGGAGCCATCATTGCCAGAGAGGAATTCGGAATTACCGATCAGGAGATTCTGGATGCCATCCGCTACCATACCACCGGACGTCCGGGGATGTCCCTCCTGGAAAAAATTATTTTTATAGCCGATTATATCGAGCCGGGACGCAGCAAGGCGCCGAACCTGGACCGGATCCGGCGGGAATCCGCACTGGACTTAAACCGCAGTATTTGTATGATCGCCAGAGATACGTTGCAGCATCTAAAGGAGACCGGAGCCCATATCGATCCCCGGTCAGAGGAGACCTGCGAATACTACCGGTCGATCACCAACATGATGATATAGGAGAGAAGAATATGAACCATGAACAGGTGAACGCAAAGGAGATGGCGCGTCTGGCTTATCAGGCGCTGGATGATAAGAAGGGCGAGGACATTACGGTGATTGATATCGCCGGCGTATCGGTCCTGGCGGATTATTTTATCATCGCCGGCGGGAACAATGTGAATCAGGTACAGGCCATGGCTGATAATGTACAGGAACAGCTTCATAAGGCCGGTTACCCCTGCCGCCAGGTGGAAGGATATCAGGCCGGGCAATGGATCCTTTTGGATTTCGGAGATATCGTCGTCCATATTTTCTCCAGAGACGACAGGCGTTTTTATGATCTGGAGAGAATCTGGAGGGATGGCAGATTCCTCACGAGAGAGGACCTGGATTAAAATCCAAGAAGCAGCCGCACAGGAGAGAGCGATGAAACTGATGATTGCGTCGGATCTGCATGGATCCGCCTGTTATACCGAAAAACTGATGGACGCTTTTGGGAAGGAGCAGGCCGGGCGCCTGCTTCTTCTGGGCGATATCCTGTATCATGGTCCCCGCAATGATCTGCCGCAGGATTACGATCCCCGTGCGGTGAGCCGTCTGCTGAATGAACAGAAACAGAACATTCTCTGTGTCCGCGGCAACTGCGACACGGAAGTGGATCAGATGGTGCTGGAATTCCCGATCCTGGCAGATTATTGCGTGATTCTGCTGGGAGAGCAGCTGATGTATGCCGCTCATGGCCACCGCTGTACCCCCGGAAGCCTTTCTCTGAAAGCCGGGGATATCTTCATCCAGGGGCATACCCATGTGCCCATGTGCCGGAACGAAAAGGGAATCCTGTGGTTAAACCCCGGCTCCGTATCCATCCCCAAAGAGAATTCACATCATCAGTATATGGTATGGGAGGACGGAATCTTTCTATGGAAGGATTTCGCGGGAACGATTATACACAGATTCGTAACAGCCCAATGACCTTTCCCAGAATCTGTACATCGTCCACAATGATGGGCTCCATAAAGTCATTTTCCGGTTGCAGGCGGATATGTCCGTCTTCCTTATAAAAGCGCTTTACCGTGGCGGAGTCCTCGATCAGCGCTACAATAATCTGACCGTTTTCCGCGGTGCTGGTCTCGATACAGATCACCTGATCTCCGTCCAGGATCCCGGCATTTATCATACTTTCCCCATGGACATTGAGCATGAATGTGGGTTTATTGGGCAGAAGCTCGGCGGGGATCGGGTAATACCCTTCTATATTTTCTTCGGCCAGGATCGGCAGGCCGGCAGCTACATTTCCCAGAATCGGAATATTTACCATCTCTTTTCGCTGTACTCCGAAATCATCGTCCAGAATTTCAATGGTGCGGGGCTTCGTGGGATCCCGGCGTATGTAACCATTCTTCTCCAGAGTTTCCAGATGAGAGTGGACGGAGGAGGTAGACTTTAATTTCACAGCCTCGCAGATCTCCCGAACCGACGGGGGATAGCCCTTCTTTAATATATTCTGCTTGATAAACTCCAGAATTTCCATCTGCTTATCCGTAATCTTACCCTGTGACATAACGGCCTCCTTCATAAATAAAGATGTGAGGTAAAAGCAGCGATCCGCTGCGGTCTCTTTTGTATCTCTCTCTTATATCCTACCATACCTTTTCAAAAAATGCAAACGAATGTTCGCTTTTTTGCCAAAAAGTATTGACAAACATCTGTTCGGAAATTATAATGGCAATACAAGGGAAAGGAACATTTGTTCGTAACGTATATTTGGGAGGTGCGGAAGATGAAACGGTATCAGATGATTGCTTTGATCGTGATGTTCAGCCTGCTCACATTCTCAGGAGGGGTCATGGTTCAGGCCAAGGAGAGACAGAGACAGCAGGAGCCGGGGTACAAATATTATACCAGCATCCTGGTGGAGAGCGGAGATACGCTGTGGGAGATCGCCGGACAGTATCTGGGAGGATATGAGGGATCACGGGAGACTTATATTCAGGAGGTGATCCGTCTGAACGGATTGCAGGGAGACCGGATCCAGGCGGGACAATACCTGACAATATTTTATTTTTCCCAGGAATATAAGTGAACGGCCGGCCCGGTTCCGGTAGAGCGCAGCTTTGGAATTATATGGCATAAAGGGTGACACGGGTTTTCCCCTTGTTTTACAGGCGACCTTGACAAGCGTCAGGAATTTGCTTACAATGAATAAAATACAAACGACAACATAAAGGTGTTTGTGACAGAGGAGGAAAGCTATGAGAGAGAGCAGGATAATCCGTGTTGCGATTCTGGGATTCGGCACGGTAGGGCGCGGCGTATATGATCTGATGCAGAGACGGGAGAACGAGCTGGAAGAGAAGACCGGTCTCAGGGCACAGGTGGCCAGGATTCTGGTGCGGGATGCGGGCCGTTCCAGGGACGGTGTGGATCAGGCGTTGATCACGGACCGGTTTGAGGAGATTCTGGCCGACGATAGTATAGATATCGTGGTGGAGGTCATGGGAGGGATCGAGCCGGCCCGCACATACATTACGGAAGCATTAAAGTCCGGTAAGAGTGTGGTGACAGCTAATAAAGATCTGATGGCAGTCCATGGAGGAGAGCTGCTTTCCTTAGCCGGCAGCATGGAACGGGATCTTCTGTTTGAGGCTTCTGTCGCAGGAGGAATCCCGATCATTCGTCCCATGAAACAATGTCTGGCGGGGAACCATATTACGGAGATCATTGGAATCGTAAACGGGACCACTAATTATATTCTGACCCGGATGACCCAGGATGGGATGGAGTTTTCCGATGCGCTGGCTCAGGCGACAGAGCTGGGCTATGCGGAAGCGGACCCTACGGCGGATGTGGAAGGATATGATGCCGGGCGTAAGCTGGCGATTCTGGCCTCCATCGCCTTTCATTCACGGGTGACCTTTGACGATGTTCATACGGAAGGGATTACAAAGATTTCAGCGGCAGATATCCGCTATGTGAAAGAGATGGGATGCGTGATTAAGCTTCTGGCCATCGCCAGGGAGACCGGGGATGGAATCGAGGCCAGTGTACAGCCCATGCTGCTTCCGGCGGCCCACCCCCTGGCTTCGGTGAACGATGTGTTCAACGCCGTATTTGTCCATGGAGATGCCATAGACGATGCCATGTTTTACGGCAGAGGAGCGGGGCGCTATCCCACTGCCAGCGCCTGTATGGGAGATATCATAGATTGTATGCGCAATATTCACTTTCGATGCATGGGGCGGATCGGCTGCAGCTGTTATCGCTCCCTGCCGGTGAAGTCTATGGAGGAGACCATGCAGCGCTATTTCCTGCGTCTCCAGGTGGAGGACAAACCCGGTGTCCTGGCCTGCATAGCCAGCGTTATGGGCCGTCATGGAGTCAGCGTCAAGCAAATGGTACAAAAGCCCATACAGAATAACAGTGCGGAGCTGGTCTTGATCAGCGACAGTGTGAGAGAAGCTGATTTTTGCGACGCACTGGAAGAATTCCGGGGAATGGATATGATTTATGAGGTCTCCAGTCTGATCCGGGTCTATGAATGATCCGGAATCGGTTCAGAAGAGCAGACCGGTAAAAAATACGGCGGCGCAGGCTCCCAGAGAGACCTTAAACAGATTACCGTCCACATAGGCGATGACAATACCGGTCAGAAATCCGGCCCAGGCGGAGACGGTACTTCCGGTGGCAGAGAGGATGGCCGGGAAGGTCATCACGGCCAGGGTGACATAGGGGACATAATATAAAAAGGATTTGAGAAAAGGATTTTGGATTTCCCTGCGGATCAGTGTCAGCGGCAGAAGACGGATCAGATAGACGACCAGAGCGGCGGTCAGTATGTAAAGATAAACATCAGGTTTCATTTGTACTACCTCTTTCTACAGGGTGGAGCCAGGCGGCCACACCGGCAATAATGACAGTCAGTATGATGATCCGGAAGCCGTCGGAGACAGCTCGGATCCCCGGGAGGATGGAACATATGAGGCTGGCAGTCATGGACAACACTACAAGGCAGGCGATGAACTTATCCTTTTTCGCCGGTGGGATAATGATAGCCAGGAACATACCATATAATGCCACGTTCATGGCATTGGCTATGGATGCGGGCAATATGTTTCCCACGCTGGCGCCTATAAATGTGCCGATTTCCCAGGAGGGAGCGGCGACCAGGGCAGCGCCATATACATAAAAGGGATTGACATATCCGGGACAGGCAGCCGATATGCCGAAGATTTCGTCCGTCACATAAAAGGCTATGGGAAAACGGTGGAAGAAAGCTGTCTTTGATCCGATCTTCTGTGACAGGGAGCTGGAGAGCAGGAGATAGCGCAGATTGACGATCAGGGAGGTGACGGCCATCTCCAGAAATCCGGCTGAGGCAGCAATGACATTGATTGCGGCAAATTGCCCGGCTGAGGCATGCATGGTGAGAGACATGATCATGGCCTGCCAGGGAGTCAGGCCAGCGTTTCTGGCTGTAATCCCCAGCGTGAAGGAGACGGCGAAATATCCCATGCCGATGGGAATCCCGGCTTTTAAGCCCTGTTGGAAAGAGGCCTTGTTTTCTTTGGATTTTTCAGAGTGTTTCATGGCTTTTGTTGATTCCTCCGTCGGGCTTTGCTACATGCTGGCCAGGATTTTGGATTATGTCTGTGTTGTTTCATTCAAAGAATCGCGCAGTCTGACTTTATCCCTGGCATAACGTCGTCTCTCTTCATCCAGCGCTGCATAATGCTTTTTGGTCGTATTTACATCCGAATGCCCCAGGACATCCGCTACCAGATAGATGTCCCCGGTTTCCCGATAGAGGCTGGTGCCATAGGTGCTGCGCAGCTTATGGGGAGTGATCTTTTTTAAGGAGGTCACCGTTTTCGCGTATTTTTTGACCAGGTTTTCCACGGCCCGGACGCTGATCCGGCGGTTTTGCATGGAGAGGAAGAGAGCGTTTTCACTGCCGTCTTCCGCGATCACTCGCTTGCGTTCATCTATATAGGGAACAAGAGCCTCCTTCACTTCATCGCTGAAATATACGACGACTTCCTTGCCGCCCTTGCGGTGAATTCGGATTCCTGTATTTTCCAGATCCACATCGGTGAGATCCAGCCCGACGCATTCAGATACGCGGATGCCGGTTCCCAGAAGAAGTGTCATCATGGCCAGATCACGAACCTTGTTTTTTTCGTGAAAGGCGGCCTGGTGTTTGCTTAGGTGATCTCCATTTTCCACAGCGTCTAAAAGCAGCGCCACTTCATTGGGTTCAAGGCGAATGATCTCTTTATCCGGAATCTTGGGCAGGCTGACCAGTGCCGCAGGATTGGTTGTGATATCTTCTTTGCGGTAATAATAGTTATAGAAGCTTTTGAGAGAGGAAAGTTTTCTTTTGATTCCGCGCTCTTTATTGATATGGTCCTCTTCGTCTTTATCATAGTATTTCAGATAGTCGGTGTATTCTTCCAGATCAGAGAGGGTGATTTGATCCAGATCCTGGACAGTGAACCCTTCTATTCCTTTTTTGGCAAATTCCGGATTCCGGCTTATGAGAAATTCAAAAAATATTCTCAGGTCATAGGCATAGGCGATCCGGGTCCGGGAGGAAGTCACAGGCTCAATTCCACGAAAAAAGTCTTTGGTGAAGGAGGGAAGCGTCCCCGTCAGTTCCCGCAGCTTCTTTGTATTTTCTATATCTACCTGTTCATGGTAGGGGCGTCTGGAAACAGCCATGCTTCTTTTCCTCCTTATGAAAGCCGGTTCGGGTGATTGATTCCTTTTTGATGCTTACGGGTCCTGTATTCCATGGATTCGGCTGAACGTTCGGGCCACCCGGGAATTCTGCCGTTTACAATGGCTGAGAACATGCGTTCTCTGGAACCGGGATTTTCCAGATTCAGCTGGCGAACCAGACCTTTCACATAGGCACGGCGGGTCTGGCCGTCCACCGGACAGGGATTTTTACAGACGGGCAGCTGATATTTGTTTGCAAAACCAATCACGTCAGCTTCATTCACATACATCAGAGGCCGAATAACGGTGAGGTTCATGCGGTCTAGGTAGGTGACAGGAGAGAAGCTGTGAAAGCGTCCCTCATAAATCAGTGACAGGAGCATGGTCTCAATGATATCGTCTTTATGATGAGCATAAGCCACCTTATTGCAGTGCAATCGTTCTGCTTCCTGGTTAAACGCACCTTTGCGCAGCTTTGCACAGAGAGAGCAGGGGTTGGTTTCCTCGCGGATATCAAAGAGAACCGGCCCAATGTCTGTCTTTACGATACTGTAAGGAACGCTCAGGCTGTCGCATAGCTCCTGGATGCGGTCTAATTTAAAGTTTCCCAGTCCCAGGTCTACCGTGATGGCCTGAATAGTAAATTTTTTTGGATAAAACCGCATCAGGCCATGCAAAGCATACAGCATGGTAAGAGAGTCTTTGCCGCCGGAAATGCCTATGGCAATATGGTCACCGTCGGATATCATCTGGTAATCATCCACGGCTTTGCGCGTGTAGCTTAGAAGCTGTTGTAATTTCATGAAATGTTCCTTCCGTCACAATCTATTCGTTAAACAACATTCTTTACATATTTACCTTTCCCATTTTATCACTGCCTGGGCTGCCAGTCAACCAAAGGTGTGGGATAATGTTCGATTTACCTAAACGGTGCGGAGCAGGAAGCTATGGCAGAAGAGTTTGATTAAAGTCCAATACTTTTTCCAGCATGCCGCCAGCATCGCTTATCAGCTGTGTCTGTTGTCCGGATTGGTTGCCGGCAGTGCGATCGTGCTGGGGCACTTTTGAAGATCTATTCGTTAAACAAGAGATCTTACGCATAGATTCCTTTCCTTACTACTAGGGTAATGGGAGAGAGGGAACTTATGCAAAAGTGTGTTTTTCGTTCTTTTGTTCTAGTCATTTTGGCCATTTCTATTTTTCTTACCCAT
>JAAVZR010000042.1 GCA_022791755.1 Lachnospiraceae bacterium | reverse complement strand
TACTTTCAGCATCCGGCAGTAGAAAGAAATCTTTCCCTTGATAACGCCGTCCTCGGTTTTTATGGCAAGAAACATCATTCTCTGCCTTTTGCAGACTTCCGACGGCTGGCAGCGAAAAAGCGCTTGCTTCCTCAAGGAATCCGTTTTCCTTTTTCAAACGGCGGATTTCTTTTTCCTGCTCCTTGACATGTCTGCGCAGGAGAGCCAGTTCCTCTGCGAGACTCATGGCTGTCTGTGGCGTATGGGAACCCGAACCAACATCCAGCCGTCCCTCCCTTGCCGCTTTCGTCCATGCATACATGGTGTTTTCAGGGATTCCTAATTCGGCAGCCGCTTTTGCGCCGCCAATTGCCTTTGCCAGTTTTACGGCCTGGATCTTGTATTCCATGTCGTATTTCCGTTGTTTTTTTGCCATTGCCTCCTTAGTTCTCTTTGATTATACATCAAATCCTTGAGTATAAGGTGTCAACTAAATGATACAACATCAGTAGATTTTATTCCGCCATAGTGGTATACTATATCTGAGAAGCTTGGAGGTGCTAACATGGGTGAAACCATAACTGTAAAGGAAGCAGCAAAGCTTTGGAGAATCACGGAACGTCGAGTAGCTGTCCTATGCAAAGAAGGACAGATAGAAGGAGCATATAAAAAGGACCGCGGTTGGGTGATTCCGATGGATGCTGAAAACCCGTCCGCGCCGTTTTTGGCAAGACCCTGAATATGGATATGATCCGCGCCTTTTTTGAAAAGACGGACGAAGACACTTCTATTTATTTCAGAGATAAAAAAATTTGGTCTTGTGGTAAAAAAAATTGAGACTATCAAGGAAAATACCCGGTGATTTCATCACCTTTAAGGATGTGAAACGGGACTCCTGGGAGGAGAGCTATGATCAGATTTCTAAGATTCTGACACAGGAGCTTGAACGCCACAGCGAGCTCTTGGAAAGATCAGTGCAGCAAATATGAGAAATCATACTTTAAAAATGTTCTGGAAGAGAAAGCGGACAGCACAGATGTGATGATGTCCCTGCAAAGGCTCTCTCAAATGCTGGAAGAGCATTATGGTATCCCGCCGATTATTATCATCGATGAGTATGACACGCCGATTCAGCAGGGGCATATGAGGGGATTTTATGATAAAGTGATTCTTTTTATGCGCAACCTCTTTTCAGGCGGCCTGAAAGATAACCGGCATCTTTCTTATGGCTTTTTAACTGGCATTCTTTGTGTGGCCAAAGAGAGCATTTTCAGCGGCTTAAACAATTTAAAAGTAAATTCCATATTGGACAACCAGTATAGTGAATATTTTGGCTTTACGCCGGAAGAGGTAAAAGCGATTGCCCGCTATTACCATGCAAAGGAGAAGTACGCGGAAATCTGCGCTTGGTACGACGGGTTTCGCTTCTATGATTGTGAAATATCGGTTTTTATAGAGCCGTATACAGCATTGCAAAGCGATGCACATGTTTATTTATCCAGCCAGAACGGGAAATAAATTGGGACGGTATCATGATACAGGCGCCCGTGTACGGATACGGAGAAAAGAAAGGAAGACAACGATGAGCAATTTTTACGGAATGAAGGAAGAGGACATTCGGGAATATGCCCGTCTGATCGTAAGGACCGGTGTGAATGCGCAGCCGGGACAGGAGATCGTGATCAACTGTCCGGTGGAGTATTATGAGTTTGGAAGGCTTTTGGTGGAGGAGGCCTATGAGGCGGGGGCCGGTGAGGTCATCATGCGCTGGAATGACACCTATGACAACCGGCAGTTTTTTCTGCATGCCTCCGAGGAGGCCATCGATACGGTGGCGTCCTGGAGAGCGGAATCCTACAATTACTATTCCAGGCGGGGAGCCGGTTATATCTCGGTGGCAGGGGCTGACCCGGAGGCCTATAAGGGGGTGGATCCCGACCGGATGCAGCGCCGGGAAGCGGTCATGGAACGGGCTGTGAAAGAGCATTACCATCTGATGATGGCCTCGGAGATTCCCTGGACGGTGGCGGCGGTGCCGCAGAAGAAATGGGCGGCCCGGGTATTTCCGGAGCTTTCCGAAGAGGAGGGGATGGCCCGGCTCTGGAAGATGATACTGAAAGCGGTGCGGATCGGGGAAGGCGATGCGGTGAAGGCCTGGGAGGAGCACGACCGCATGCTGAAAGAGAAGTGCCGGATGTTAAATGAATATGCTTTTGAAAAGCTGCATTATCAGAATCGTATCGGTACGGATTTTACGGTGGGGCTGGTGAAGAATCATATCTGGGAGGGAGGTTCCGAGACAGCCGGTACAGGGGTGGTGTTTGAGGCCAATATGCCCACGGAGGAGATCTTTACCATGCCGGATTGCCGGGTGGCGGAAGGAACTCTGGTGAGCGCTCTGCCTTTGAGCTATCGCGGCAATCTGATCCGGGATTTTTCTCTTACCTTCCATGAGGGACAGGTGGTGGATTATCATGCCGGTGAAGGGTATGAAGCGTTGCGGTCGCTCATCGAGAGCGATGAGGGATCGAGACGGCTGGGAGAGGTGGCCATAGTGCCCTATTCTTCTCCCATTTCCCGGATGAATACTCTGTTTTACAATACGCTCTTTGATGAGAACGCCTCCTGCCACTTCGCGCTGGGGCGCTGTTATCCCACCACTGTGGCCGGCGGGGCATCCCTAAGCGACGGGGAGCTTAAGGCGGCCGGTGGCAATCTTTCGGTGAACCATGTGGACTTTATGGTGGGGACAGCGGATCTGTCCATCACCGGAATCCGGGAAGACGGCGAGGAAATTCTGATTTTTGAAAACGGAGACTGGGTAAGATAGGAGACATGTATGTATCAGCTGACGATTCCCCTGGAAGAAAATACGGGACTCCCCCTCTATATGCAGATCTGTGAACATATTCGGGCGGAGATGAAGTCCGGTGCGATCCCGGCCTATACCCGTCTTCCTTCCACCAGAAAGCTGGCGGCGACGCTGGCAGTCAGCCGGTCCACGGTACAGCTGGCCTATGACCAGCTTCTGGCAGAAGGGTATCTGGAGGCGGAGCCCTGCCGCGGATACTATGTGGCAGATATGGAGGGGGCTCTGCCCTTTGCCGGTATGGGACATGGCAGAGGCGGCGAAACCGAAGAGCCCGGGGAGGCAGAAGCATGTAGAGAAGAAGAGGATCCGGAGGACAATGGCGGGGAAGCTCTCAGCAGCATCCGTGGAGATGGCCGGTCTTCTTGCGGCGCCGCAGGGGAAGGGCAGGGATCGGTCATGATCTGCGATTTTTCCCCGGCGGGGGTGGATTTGTCCTGCTTTCCCTATAAGACCTGGAGACGTCTGACAAAGGAGGTATTCTCCGATGAGACCGGTAGAATCCTCAGCAGGGGAATGTCCCAGGGGGAGCCCGGGCTCAGGCAGGCCATCAGTGAATATCTGCACGGCGCCAGAGGCGTACACTGTGAACCGGAACAGGTGGTGGTGGGGGCGGGAAATGAGTATCTGCTGATGCTTTTGTCGCAGATCCTGGGTAAGAGAGAACCTGTCGCCATGGAAAATCCCACATATTTTCAGGCGTACCGGGTGCTGACGGCTCTGGGGCATGAGATCGTTCCGGTGCCCCTGGACGGGCAGGGGATGAGGGCGGATCTGCTTTTTAAGAGCGAGGCCAGGCTGGCCTATGTGATGCCGTCCCACCAGTATCCCACCGGAGTCGTCATGCCCATCGCCCGCAGGATGGAACTTCTGTCCTGGGCCGGAAAACGGGATGGCTATCTGATCGAGGATGACTATGACAGTGAATTCCGCTACCGAGGCCGGCCGGTCCCGGCGCTGGGAAGTGTGGACCGGCAGGGACGCGTCATCTATCTGGGGACATTTTCCAGAGCGATCGCACCGGCGATCCGCGTCAGCTTTCTGGTACTGCCAGGAGAATTGCTGAAGAGATACCGGGCGGTCTGCGGCTTCTATGCCTGTACGGTGCCCAGAGCGGACCAGGAGGTCCTGGCCCGCTTCCTGAACAGCGGAAGCTTTGAGCGTCATCTGAACCGGATGCGAAACGTTTACCGGGAGAAGAAGGAGAAGCTTTCGGACTTGTTATGTCCTCTGGCGCCGGATTTCCGGATTCACGGAGACGAGGCCGGGGTCCATATACTGATTAGCTCCGAGGCGGATATGAGTGAGGAAGAGATGGTGATAAGAGCCCGGGAGAAAGGGGTGCGCGTCTATGGGCTGTCGCATCACGATATTGGAAGCGGAGCGGTGCGGAGGAGCCGGGGGACCGTGATCGCAGGCTTTGCCCAGCTTCATTTGGCGCAGATGGAGGCAGGGGCGCGGGCTCTGATACAGGCATGGAAACCGCAGCCGGTAAGACGGTGAGCCGGCGGGGGAGAGTGCGCGGAGTTCACAAATTTTTTATAGTTTCATGTAAAAGACAAGAAAAGATAAGAAAACAGGAGAAAAAACGAGATAAATATAAAATTGACGCGGTTTTACCTCTATTCACAGATTTGCTTTTTTTTTGCAAATATTATACTCTATATCCAGTGCTTAGCACTCGAATATAGTGAGTGCTAACAACCAGACATAGAAGGAGGAAACGAAAATGAAGTTAGTGCCTTTAGGCGACAGAGTCGTATTGAAGCATCTGGTGGCAGAAGAAACCACGAAGTCCGGTATCATCCTGCCGGGAAGTGCAAAGGAGAAGCCCCAGGAGGCAGAAGTTGTAGCGGTAGGTCCCGGCGGCGTGATAGATGGCAAGGAAGTGGTCATGCAGGTAAAGGCCGGACAGAAGGTGATTTACTCCAAGTATGCCGGCACGGAAGTGAAGCTGGATGACGAGGAGTTCGTGGTAGTGAAGCAGAACGACATTTTGGCTGTCGTAGAAGACTAAGCAGGACAGATAGGAGGCAATCACAATGGCAAAAGAAATCAAGTACGGCGCAGAAGCCAGAGCGGCACTGGAAGCCGGTGTGAATCAGGTAGCGGATACGGTAAAGGTAACCTTAGGCCCCAAGGGCCGCAATGTGGTGCTGGATAAGTCCTTTGGCACTCCTCTGATCACCAACGACGGTGTGACCATCGCCAAGGAGATCGAGCTGGAGGATGCGTTTGAGAATATGGGCGCTCAGCTGATCAAGGAAGTGGCGTCGAAGACCAACGATGTGGCCGGCGACGGTACCACCACCGCTACGGTACTGGCTCAGGCCATGGTCAATGCCGGTATGAAGAATCTGGCAGCCGGCGCCAATCCGATCGTCCTGCGCAAAGGCATGAAGAAGGCTACCGATGTGGCTGTGGAAGCGATTGCCGGTATCAGCAGCCCGATCAACGGTAAGGAGCAGATCGCCAGAGTGGCTGCAATCTCTGCCGGCGACGATGCCGTAGGCGAGATGGTGGCAGACGCCATGGAGAAGGTATCCAAGGACGGCGTAATCACCATCGAGGAATCCAAGACGATGAAGACGGAGCTGGACCTGGTGGAAGGTATGCAGTTTGACAGAGGCTATGTATCTGCCTATATGTGCAATGATATGGAGAAGATGGAGGCGACGCTGGAGCATCCCTACATTCTGATTACCGATAAGAAGATCTCCAATATTCAGGAGATTATGCCGATCCTGGAGCAGACATTGCAGAGCAGCACCCCTCTGTTGATTATCGCTGAGGATATCGAGGGCGAGGCGCTGACGACTCTGATCGTCAACAAGCTGCGCGGCACGCTGAACGTAGTGGGCGTAAAGGCTCCCGGCTACGGCGACCGCAGGAAAGAGATGCTTAAAGATATCGCGATTCTGACCGGTGGACAGGTGATCTCCGAGGAGGTGGGCCTGGAGCTGAAGGAGGCTACTATCACAGATCTGGGACGTGCCAAATCTGTGAAGATTCAGAAGGAAAATACCATTATCGTAGACGGCGAGGGCGAGAGCGCCGACATCGAGGCCAGAGTGGCTCAGATCAAGGCTCAGTATGCCGAGTCCACTTCCGAGTTCGATAAGGAGAAGCTGCAGGAGCGTCTGGCGAAGCTGGCCGGCGGTGTGGCCGTGATCCGTGTGGGCGCTGCCACCGAGACCGAGATGAAGGAAGCCAAGCTGCGTATGGAGGATGCCCTGAACGCTACCAGAGCGGCAGTGGAAGAGGGTATCGTATGCGGCGGCGGCGCCGTATATATCCACGCGGCCAAGGAAGTGGAGAAGATGATCGACGGACTGGAAGGCGATGAGAAGACCGGCGCCCAGATCGTGCTGAAGGCTCTGGAGGCTCCTCTGTATCTGATCGCTGCCAATGCCGGGCTGGAAGGCTCCGTCATCGTCAATAAGGTCAAGGAATCCAACGTGGGTGTGGGCTTTGACGCTTACAAGGAGACCTATGTGGATATGGTAGAGGCCGGTATCCTGGATCCTGCCAAGGTGTCCAGAAGCGCTCTGCAAAACGCGACCAGCGTGGCGGCTACGTTATTGACCACCGAGTCTGTAGTGGCTAACATCAAGGAGGAGACTCCCGCGATGCCCGCAGGCGGCGGCATGGGCGGTATGATGTAAGAAAAGCAGGCGTTTTACCGCTTACAATTTAAGACAGGAAGCCGGCAGCCATGGATCGGATCAGATCCGGCTGTCGGCTTTTTTGTGACCAGAGAGGCGGATGATGAAGGGCAGGACGGACAAATCCTGTATCCGCGCTGTCATTGCCAGACAGTATCCTGCCGATTGATAAGGGCTTCTGAATATTAATAGGGGCTTGTATTCTGTGAAATATCCTGTATAATACTAGATGTAGCTTTGAGAGTGAGAGAAACATACAAGATATAGGAGTACGGAAACGAATGAATATTATCAAACGAAGTGGGAGAGAAGTGGTCTTCGACGCCGATAAGATCCGGAATGCCGTGGAAAAGGCGAACCGCACAGTGAAGGAAGCGGAGCGTCTCAGCGAGAAGCAGATCGGGGAGATCGTCCGACGGGTGGCCGGTAAGTGCGGCCAGATGAACCGGGCGGCCAGTGTGGAGGAGATACAGGATATGGTGGAGGAGGAGGTTATGCGTCATGAGGCGTATAAGGTGGCCAACCATTATATCACCTACCGCTATAAGAGGGCGCTGATTCGCAAGGCCAACAGCACCGATAAACAGATCCTGAGCCTCATCGAGCGAAACAATGAAGAGGTCATGCAGGAGAATTCCAATAAAAACCCCATCGTCAACAGCGTACAGCGGGATTACATGGCCGGGGCGGTCAGCAAGGATATTACGAACCGCCTTCTGCTGCCGGCAGAGATCGTGGAGGCCCACGAGGAGGGGATCATCCATTTTCATGACGCCGACTACTATGCCCAGCATATGCATAACTGCGATCTGGTGAATCTGGACGATATGCTGCAAAACGGGACCGTGATCTCCGATACCATGATTGAGAAGCCCCACAGCTTTTCCACCGCCTGCAATATCGCCACACAGATTATAGCGCAGGTGGCTTCCTCCCAGTATGGCGGTCAGAGCATCTCCCTGACGCATCTGGCTCCCTTTGTGGATGTGAGCCGCAAAAAGATTCGTTCCACGGTGATTCGCGAATTTAAGGAGCTGGGGATCGAGATCACGAAGGAGCAGCAGGAGAAGATCGTGGAGGAGCGCCTGCAGGACGAGGTATGTAAGGGGATTCAGACCATCCAGTATCAGGTCATCACGCTGATGACGACCAACGGACAGGCTCCTTTTCTGACCGTATTTATGTATCTGAATGAAGCGGGGGAGAATGACAGGCTGAAGCGGGATCTGGCCATGATTATCGAGGAGACGCTGCGCCAGAGGATCCAGGGAGTCAAGAACGAGACCGGCCACTGGATTACGCCGGCATTCCCCAAGCTGATCTATGTGCTGGAGGAGGACAATATATCAGAGGGAACTCCTTACTTTTATCTGACGGAGCTGGCAGCCAGATGCACGGCCAGACGCATGGTTCCGGACTATATTTCCGAGAAGATCATGAAGCAAAACAAGGTGGACCGAAACGGCGACGGCCACTGCTATACCTGTATGGGATGCCGCAGTTTTCTGACTCCCTATGTGGAGCCGGAGACCAATCAGCCGAAATATTATGGTCGCTTTAATCAGGGGGTGGTGACGATCAATCTGCCGGATGTGGCGCTGTCCTCCGGGGGTGACAGAGACCGCTTCTGGGAGATTATGGATGAGCGGCTGGCCCTGTGCTATCAGGCGCTGATGTGCCGCCATAACCGGCTAAAGGGCACCATATCCGACGTGGCTCCCATTCTCTGGCAGAACGGCGCCCTGGCCCGCTTAAAGAAGGGGGAGAAAATCGATAAGCTGCTCTATGGCGGATACTCTACCATATCTTTAGGCTATGCGGGTTTGTACGAGTGCGTGTATTATATGACAGGTAAGTCCCACACAGATCCGGAGGCCATGCCCTTTGCCCTGGAGGTCATGCAGCATTTAAACGATGCCTGTAAGGGCTGGAAGGAGAAGGAAAATATCGACTTTTCCCTCTATGGCACCCCTTTGGAGTCCACCACCTATAAGTTTGCCAAGTGTCTGCAAAAGCGCTTTGGCGTGGTGCCGGGAGTGACGGATCGCAGCTACATCACCAACAGCTATCATATCCATGTGACAGAGGAGATCAATGCCTTTGATAAGCTCACCATCGAGGCGAAATTCCAGGCGCTGTCTCCCGGTGGGGCGATCAGCTATGTGGAGGTGCCGGATATGCAGAACAATATTCCGGCGGTGCTGACTCTGCTTCGCCACATCTATGACAATATCATGTATGCGGAGCTGAACACCAAGAGCGATTACTGTCAGGTCTGTGGATTTGACGGGGAGATCCGGGTCGTGGAGGATGAGAACGGCAAGCTGGTATGGCAGTGTCCCAACTGCGGTAATCGGGATCAGGATAAGATGAATGTGGCCCGGCGGACCTGCGGCTATATCGGGACCCAGTACTGGAATCAGGGCCGGACGCAGGAGATCAGGGACCGGGTGCTGCATCTGTGATAAGAGCCGCAGAGGAAGAGATCTATGTACTACAGTATGATTAAAAAGCATGACATCGCCGATGGCCCGGGAGTCCGGGTAAGCCTCTTTGTCTCCGGCTGCACCAACCGCTGTCAGGGCTGCTTTCAGCCGGAGACATGGGATTTTCATTACGGCAGTCCCTATACGAAGGAGACGGAGGAGGAGATCCTGGAGGCGCTGGCTCCCTCCTATATCCAGGGTCTCACGCTCCTGGGCGGAGAGCCCTTTGAGGCGGAGAACCAGCGGGAGCTGACCGGGCTTCTTCGCGCAGTGAAAGAACGGTATCCCGGGAAGGACATATGGTGCTATACCGGATTTACCATGGACCGGGATCTGATTCCCGGCGGCTGCCGCCACTGTGAGGTGACGGATGAGTTTCTGGGACATCTGGATGTTCTGGTGGACGGGCGGTTTGTGCAGGAGAAGAGAAACCTGATGCTGGCCTTTCGCGGATCGGAAAATCAGCGGATCATTGATGTGAAGGCCAGCCGGGACAGGGGAGAGATCGTACTGTCAGGTTTGCAGGGGGAGGGGGGAAGGGGATGAGGGACGCCCGGTTCCTGAGGGATTCCCGGCCGGACGCGCTCCCGCTCCGTGCAGGAGGCAGCGGCTCTAAGTTCGCGCTTCGCTGGCGCTCGCGCTCACTAAGTGCCGGCGTCCTGCAAGGGTCCGGCCAGGAATCCCCTCAGAAACCGGGCTGTTTGTTCGCCTTCCCGCCGTGCCCTGCAAAGGGCAGCCTGCTGTGGGCCTGCGAGTTTTTGCTTGATGCCTTCGGGTGCTCTTTAGCGCTTTTTGGGATTCGGTGAAAGGACTTTACAATATCCCCGGCACTCGGGGCCTGTGTCTCCTTGTCTACGAAGGGCAGATTTGTGAGAGAACCGGGATCCACCAGTCGTAATGAAGCCGGACGGTGGCAACAGGATAGGGCTTTGCCTTTTAGAGTGGAGACGCAGAAGCTTACAGCCAGGGGGCCCAGGGATACCCTGTCCGGGCCTTTGCAGGACGCCGGTTCTTAGTGAGCGGGAGCGATAGCGAAGCGCGAGCTTAGAACCGCTGCCTCCTGCACAGAGCGGGAGCGTGCCCGGTCGGGGCATCCCTGGGGCCCTGGCGTCCCTTCTTCCTCTCATCAAAAAATACGAAAGGGCTGCAACCATTTGCCTTTCTGTCTTGTATTAGAATCAGAAGGGATCGATCGGTTACAGCCTTTTGTTTTGCAGGGAAACCCCTTCGCGGGGACGGAACAGGAAAGGAGCAGGGGATGGAGGTACGAGGGGAGGAGCGAGGAGGAAATCATGACATTAACAATCGCTGGGAACAGGCGTTACGGCGTTATGGGGATATGGTCTACCGTCTGGCTCTGGTGCGCACAGGGCATAAACAGGATGCGGAAGATCTGACACAGAATGTCTTTCTTATCTATGCCTCCAGGCTGCGGCAGGGGTTTGGCTTTGAAGGGGAGGAGCACGAGAAGGCATGGCTGATACGGGTCACCATAAATCAGAGTAAAAACCTGTTTGCCTCGGCCTGGTTCCGGCACAGGACGGCGCTCTCGGAGGAGATATCCGTCTCACAGCCGGCCTGCTCGGACGTCTATTTCGCCGTGCAGTCTCTGCCGGAGAGGTACAGGACGGTGATTCATCTCTACTACTACGAGGGATACGATGTAAAGGAAATCGGAAGTCTTCTGGGAAAAAAGGAGAATACGGTGAAGTCGCTTTTAAAGCGGGGCAGGGATAGGCTGCGGCGGCTGCTGGCATAGGGGCGGCGGAAGCAGGCGTATGTAACAGCGGTGAAGGGAGGTCGCTAAGACGGTGGAAGGAAGAGAGCAGGACTACAGACGAGCTCATGAAGAGATTGTTCTGGAGCCTTGGGTGCGGGAGCAGATCCGGCAGAGGGTCCTGGCGGAAAATAAGAAAAGTGATATCTCAGATATGGGACCGGGGGAAGGGGAAAGAAAGATGAGAGGACATCATAGTTTTGGTAAAAGCAGGAGGGGATGGCTGTATGCGGGGGCGCTGGCCTGTCTGGCGGCAGTGACGGCACTGGCGGTATTTGTCAGCAGCAGTCTGACAGGAGGAGATATCCGGGTGCTGGCGGCGGCAGAGTATCCGGAAGCGCTGGCTTTCGATGATTATGAGGGAAAGAGGGCGCTGGCAGAAAGCCTGGGACCGGTATCAGAGGAGTTTCGTCTGGCGGTCCGGCAGTTCGCTGCGGACTCGGCCAGGCTGGTCCTGGGGCAGGAGACGGAGGAAAATCTGTGTTATTCTCCGCTTAGCCTTTACACGGCTCTGGGGATGGTGGCGGAGACGGCAGCGGGAGAGACTAAGGATGAGATTCTTGCCTGTCTGCATTATGAAGGGGACAGCCTGGCGGAGGAGATGTACCGCTATCTGCGGCTTTGTTATCAGGAAAATGGCATCAGCGTGATAAAACCGGCGAATTCTCTGTGGTTTGACAGCCAGGCGGTGGAGGAGAGCATGTTCCGGGAGGATACCGTGGAACGTCTGGCACAGAGCTATATGGCGGAGAGCTGCCTCTGTGATTTTGAAAGAGGAGATACGCAGAAAGCCATGGCGCAGTGGGTGGCGAAGCAGACGAAGGGGCTTCTGGGAACAGAGCCGTCGGACTTTGCCCAGGCTCCGGAGAACGTGATGTCTCTGCTCAGCACTCTGTATTACTACGACCAGTGGATGAATGCTTTTAATAAGGATAATAATATAGAAGGGACGTTTACCCGGGCAGATGGCAGCCAGGTCACAGCCGAGTATATGAGGACTACGAAAAACCCGTACGCGGTTTTGGCGGCAGAGGGCTATACGGCGGCTTCGCTGCACATGAAGGGGGACAGCAAAATCACCTTCGTGCTGCCGGACGAGGGAAGGACGCCGGCGGATATTCTGGCGGATGAAGCGGCTATGTCCAGACTTCTGTGGATCACGGAGAAGCCGGAGATGGAGTATGCAGAGGTGCGCTTCTCCATCCCCAAGTACAGCTTTCGCTCCAGCCTGGATCTGACGCCAGTGGCGGAGGCTCTGGGAATCCGCCGTGCCTTTTCGCTGGAAGAGGCAGACTTTGGCGGTATCGTGAGCGCAGCAGAGGGGCCGGTGTGGCTGGGGGGAATCCGGCAGCAGATTTCCATGTCTATTGACGAGAAGGGATGTGAGGCGGCGGCCTTTACCCAGATTGATTATATCGGAGCGGCTCTGCCTGAGGACCGGATCGTGGAATTTTGCCTGAACCGCCCCTTTCTGATAATCGTTTCCTCCGGTGAACCTCTCTTTATCGGAGTAATCAATCAGCCATAGAGAACTCAAGTACCGGTTGAATGCGGGCGATTCAACCGGTACTTGCTTTTTTTGAGAAGCCGGACATGATATGCTTTCCTTGTAAACGACACACCGGACAGGCATCATCCTTTTCCAGACATAGCGCTTAGCTTATGGAATGACAAAAGCCGGAAGCTGGTGTAAGATGAAGGAGGAAAAACTGTGTTCGGAAAAAAATTCATATTCGGAAAGAGAGGTAGAAAAGATGTTGATGTTTCAGATGAGCAAGGTGGGAAAAACAATTTCTGCGGCGAGAAAGGCGGCCAATATGACGCAGATGGAGCTGGCGGATCAGCTGGGAATCAGCTTTCAGGCAGTCAGCAACTGGGAAAGGGGAGTTTCCCAAAGTTAAAGATACCACATCAATCCCACGCGGACTTTTGCTCAACCGATACAGCCGGAGGGCTGGATAACAAGAAAAGGCGGTATGCGCCCCGTGGAGGGGTAGCGTACCGCCTTTTCTTGTGGGGGTT
>JAAVZR010000041.1 GCA_022791755.1 Lachnospiraceae bacterium | reverse complement strand
CAGGAGGTCTTCCACCCTTGCCATTGAGATCAATAAAAGGTTTTATGCCATGTTCAGAGCAATACTGATAATAGGCCATGGAATCGTGGGCGGAATCCAGAAGAAGCTTTGTGACACTGGCCTGTGGAAGGAACTGTTTCATGGAGAAGAAGTTATACCAAAACCCATGGGAATCATGTCTGGAAGCCGGGCCAAGCAGAGGGAATACCGGCAGGTCATTTTCGGAGTCAGAGGCAGTGAGCATGTAAAGGTCGTAACCAAAGTAATGCCGTTCCCTGTGGGAATCCCAGCCGATGTTGCAGTCGGGCTGGCGATAGATTCTGCTGCACTTACAGTCGCGGATGCCCTTTTCCAGGCAGCCGCAGGTACGGGTCTTACGCTCTCTGGCGCCAGTATAAGACAGGCGTTCCATTACCGGAAACAGCCAGGTTATCCAGGTCAATAAGCCCTTGATTGACGGAAGTATCGAGGAACAGGGATTTGAAAATCTCAAACAGGCGTGCGGCTGGGTCGAACTCTTTGGGAGGTTCTATTCAAGTGATTTTTTAAAAAAGTGGGGGAATTTATAAAAACGGGGTCTTGGAAGCCACATAAAATAAGGCTTTGAGATTCCGAGAGTCTATCTCTAAGAAATGGAGGATACAAATGTTCAAATATTATTGGTACAAATTCATTCGCAAGATTGCTGGTGCTGGAATAAAGAACAGTACGATTGGCTTTGACTCAAAAATTGAGGCGGGCTCAATTTTTATAAACAGCACAATGGGTAAACATTCTTTCTGCGGATATGACTGTTTTATTAATAATACTGAAATAGGTTCATTTGTTTCTATTGCAGATAAGGTTTACGTAGGAAGAGGAGTTCATCCTGTCAAATGGATCTCGACATCTCCCGTATTTTATAATAACAGAGATAGTGTAAAGACAAAATATAGTAGACATGAAAGGGAACCTCACCCGAGAACATATATAGGGAATGATGTATGGATATGCGATGGTGTATATATAAAACCGGGAGTGAAAATAGGCGATGGAGCAGTGATTGGTATGGGAAGTATTGTGACAAAAGATGTACTTCCATATACAATAGTTGCTGGAAATCCTGCCAAAATAATCAGAAAACGATTTTCAGAAGATATAGTTGAAAGACTATTAAAATCTGAATGGTGGAACTTGCCTTCAGATGTACTGGAAAAAGCGGCAGAAGAAATAAAAAATCCGATAGAATTTTTAAGGATTATTGCGGAAGGATAGAAGATGAGGATATTGCATTTATGTCTTGCCTGTTTTTACATTGATGGCTATGCATATCAGGAGAATTTACTTCCTAAATACCATAAGAAACTGGGAAATGAGGTTGTGATTATTGCTTCAACGCAGACATATGTTGACAATGTCAGCCTGGGATATGTGGAGCCATCGGAGTACATTAATGCTGATGGTATAAAAGTTAAAAGAATTTCGTATAGCCATAATATCCCCCAAAAGCTTAATACTAAATTACGTATATATGAACAGGTGAAAGAAAGTTTAGAAGAATTTAAACCGGATATTATTTTTGTGCATGATATTCAGTTTCTTAGCTTAAAGGAACTTGTATACTATAAAAAAAGGAATCCAAAAGTGATCATACTGGCAGACTGCCATGCAGATTACATTAATAGCGCAAAAACGTTTTTATCCAAAAATATTTTGCATAAATGGATTTACCGAAGGTCTATTAAAAAAGCCGAGCCATATATTGAAAAATTTTATGGGACGCTTCCGTGCAGATGTAATTTTCTGAAGGAAATGTACGGAATACCGGAATCCAAGATAGAGTATCTTCCATTCGGAGCAGATGATGAATTGACAGATAAGGCATTAATGCCTGAAAACAGAAATAAAATAAGAAAAAAATACGGAATACATGAAGGCGAGTTCGTCTTGGTTACCGGAGGAAAAATTAACAAACAAAAGATGGATATACTGTTGGCAATGGATGCGGTTTGCGAATGCGATATACCTGCAAGATTGATTGTATTCGGGAGTATTGCAGATGATGTAAAAGATGAATTTAAAAGACGTATTGCAAAAAACAAAATTATATATGCAGGTTGGGCAGATGTGAGACAAAGTTATGATCTTATGGGAGCAGCGGATGCTGCTGTTTTTCCATGTTTACACTCAACGTTGTGGGAGCAGGCTGCCGGCATGGGCTTGCCATGTATTATTCATCACATAGAAGGATATACACACATAAATATAAATGAAAATTGTTTTTGTATAGAAACGATTACAAAAGAAAACATAATACATTCTATTGCACATGTTTATCAAAATATTTTATGTTATAAAAAAAGAGCAGAAGAGGGAAAACGATACTTTTCTTATAAAAGGATTGCTGAATTGACCTTGAAAACAGAAGATACTTCCGGATTTTTATGATTGAGAAGGAGAGACATGGTAGTTGTAATTTCGGTTTCCATATTAGCTGTAATATTGACATATTTCTCCTCCTGTAGCAAGTATTATCGGCAGTTATTGTTTATAACAGCCTTCTTTCTTGTAACAATACTCCAGGTGATACATTATGATTATGGAACTGATTATATGGGATATTTCACAGATCATATGTTTTATAGCAGGAACTGGAAAGAACTCTTATATCTTCGTCAGATAGGGCATGGCGCATTTAAGGATATGGGCTGGGTTCTGATTGCGAGGCTATTTCCCGGTAAATATGGTTTTTTTCTCTTAGTTGGAATTGTAAGCATTATTCAGAATTATATTTATTACAAATTAATAAAAGATTATGTAATACGAAAAGATAGATGGAAAGCTATGGCAATATATCTTTTTACAACCAACTTATATGTCATAAATTTTTCAGGTATCCGGCAAGGTTTTGCGGTAGCTTTGTGTGTATGGGCCATATTGCTTGCATCGAAAGATAAACTGTGGTTTGCAGTGGCTATTACTTTATTGGCTACAGGTATACATGTCTCTGCTCTGGTATTCTTGCCATTTTTATTTTTATCGAAGTTGGATTTAAAGCGTGGACGACTATATGCGGTCACTTTTTTTGTTGTGGCAATGGCATTATATCTGAGCTCAACTTTATTAGGAGGTATTTATGCAAAGATAATGGGATTTTTTCCTTTATTAAGCAGAAATTACGGACACTATATCAAAACAATGAGTTCAACAGGAGAGCCATTGGGTTTTGGCTTTCTGCTTAATTCCGTAATGTATATAATAATAATTTATTTCATCTATAAGAAATTTGAAGAATTCACAAAAGAACAAAGAATATTCTTGTTGCTTATAGGCGTCTCTTTTTGGTTAATTCCTTTTTCAACACATATAAGCGGGATTATATCAAGGCTCAGCACATATTTTACAGTGTTTGAAATTGTGGCAGTCCCTCTGGTTTATTCAAAAATCAGAAATAATGTTGTACGCATGGGAGTAGGAATTATATTTGCTTTTATGATGATGTTTAGTTATTACAAATTCTTTTTTGTCAATCAGTGGAGTTCAGAGTCCTATGCCACTTTTAAGACAATATTCAGCGCTATATTAGAATAATTGGAGAATGGTCATGGAAAAAGAATATCCTTTATTTACAGTAATTATTCCTGAAAAGAACAGGGCAGAGTATCTAGTACATACATTAAAAACCTGCATGATTCAGGAATATCCTAATTTTGAAGTGATAGTGTCGGATGATTGCAGTGAAGATAACTCTGCTGAAGTAGCGAGAAAAGCATCAGAAAAAGATTCACGGATCAAGGTATTTGCCCATGATCATCACCTTGGTATGCGCGATAACTTTGAATTTGCACTGAATCAGGTTCGTCCAGGCTATGTCATGGCACTGGGCGGAGACGACGGATTGGTTCCCGGCTGCATTCAGAGAATGTATGAAATCCTTAAAGAAACGAGGAGAGAGTTGCTTACATGGACGCCGGCTGGATTTTCTTATCCGTCGCCATTGAATGAGGAGTCAATTTTTTATGTTAGACGTAAACATGCGCCTCTCGAAATCAGGAAATCAAAAGACTTTCTAACACAGCTTACCAAGACGTTCAATTATCAAGTCATGGGGTGCCCGATGTTTTATATATATGGAGTGGCATCAACAAGACTGGTGGATATGGTCAAGTCAAGAACAAAAGATCATTCATTTTATTATTGTCCTACCCCAGATGGATTTTCAGGGGTCGTGCTGGCAGGTGAAGTAGAAGATTATGTGATGTGCTATGAGCCGCTTTCTATAGGTGGAAGCACAATCAAATCTCAGGGAGCTAACTATTATAGAACCGATGCAAAGTCACGTAAAGAAGCGGAAGAATTCTTTAATGATAATATAAGGAGAACCATGCATAGTGAGCTGGCATCTCAGCAGTATTCTCCTTTAATTACTCTTATGACAGCAGATTACCTGTTGACAGCACGCGATTTGCCCGGCTGGCCAGGCCAGATGCCGGAGATTTCGTTTGAAAGTTTGCTGAAGAAGTCCTTTCAATATATGGCGAACAGTTATTACGACATTTCCGTCCTGCCAAGAGAATTAAAGATCCTACAGGAAATAGCGAAGCAACATAATTTAATGACACTTTTTGAATCCTTAATGAGAAATACCAAAAAGAAAGTAATTGAACATAAATATGTCAGTGGCCTGGCGGTAACAAATTCAATTCGCTTCTCTGCAAAAGATGTGGGGATTCATAATATTTACGATGCCAGTCTTGCAACCAATTTTGTATATGAATTTTTTGGGAAGTTTTCGCTCAGGCAATATGGAGAAATCGTGGCCAATAATATGAAGATTATTCATTCAAGATATGGCGGCCATAAGAAAGTGAATCTTCCCAAGATTTAAGATTAACATTTGTATGGCCATAGAATTATAGTCTGTAAATCAGGAGCAGTAGGAATGAAAAAAATTTTATTTGTGCATCAGGCTTCCACGATCGGAGGTGCAAGTTACTGTATGCTGTCTCTATTAAGGGGGCTGGATAAAAGTAGGTTTGAGCCGATTGTTATGCTCCGTAACGACGGCCTCCTTGTGGGCGAAATTAGAAAACTAGGAATTCGTGTAATTTTTTTTGATGAGATGACTACAATTCCATATAATGAGTCATTATGCAAGTTTAGTTCAATAATAACTTATTTGAAGGTGGTATTGATACAGAAGAAATTTGCATGGTATCTGAACGAGTTGAAAATTGATGTTGTTTATCTGAATAATATGATGTTATATCCCTATCTTAGGACATCAAAATTGGCAGGTTGTAAAACCATTATGCATGTTCGGGAACACTGGCCAAAGGATGAACACCAGTATCAAATGAAGAGAGCCCGAAATTATGCCTGGAAATATGCAGATGCAATGATCGCAATTAATAAATACAGCGCATCATTATTTCCAGAATGCTTTAATAAAGTACATATCATATATGACTGGTTCGATATAAAAAACAGAAATGAGAGAAGGCCGTATTCTGAAATATTCGGAGAGGGATCAGAAGATTTAAAGGTTTTTCTTTTTACCGGAGGTCTCGGTCGTATAAAGGGAACTCATGTAGTTGTCCGGACATTTCAGGAGAAAATACATGGAAACGATTATAGATTGCTCATGATGGGAGCCGGGCTTGATTATAAATTGCAGGGGTTATCAGGAAAAATTAAGAAAATATTGATGCTCACCGGATGGAAACCATATGGATTTAGCATTATGGAGCAGATAAAAAAGGATAATAGAATTGTTGTTATTCCGCCTACGTATAATATGGTTGATATTTACAGGCAGGCATTTTGCACACTCAGTTATTTTACTATTCCACATGCGAATTTGGCCTTGGCAGAAGCTGTTGCATTAGGTACCGTTGCTATAGCGGCAAGAACAGAAGAGTCTATAGAATATTCTGACGGCGGAGAGGGAGCCATTTTATTTAATATCAATGATTCAAATGATTTTATTGAAAAGATTAACTATGTTATAGCAAATCAGGAGGTTGTAAAAAAACAGGCGGAGGGGCATTCTGAAAATATAAAGATGCTCTTTTCGCCTGAATTTAATATAGAGAAACTAAATCATGTATGCGATATTGTTTGTATTGATGAATGATTGAATTTATTAATTGTGGAGGCTATATTATGTCAGATTTAAATGGTGCTACTTTGTTAATAACGGGAGGAACAGGCAGCTTTGGGAATACTGTTCTGAAGCATTTTCTTACAACAGATATAGGGCAGATTCGCATTTTTTCTCGTGATGAGGAAAAACAGGATAGAATGAGACATGAGTTGCAGCGCATCTATCCGGATTTCTACGCGAAAGTAAAATTTTACATTGGAGATGTAAGAAATCCGCAGGCGGTGCGCGATGCAATGTCGGGAGTTGACTACATTTTTCACGCGGCGGCGTTGAAACAGGTACCAAGTTGTGAGTTTTTTCCAATGGAGGCTGTAAAGACAAATGTAGAGGGCACTGATAATGTACTTCACAGTGCGGTCGAGGCTGGTGTGAAAAGAGTCGTATGCCTAAGCACAGATAAAGCGGCTTATCCGATTAATGCCATGGGAACATCAAAAGCCATGATGGAGCATGTAGTGAAAGCAAATGCGAGAGTTGCAGCGGAAAGGGGAGATACCGTAATCTGTTGTACAAGATATGGGAATGTGATGTGCTCAAGGGGATCAGTGATCCCTCTTTTTATTGATCAGATAAAATCTGGCAATCCTATCACAATTACTAATCCTGATATGACCCGGTTTTTAATGAACTTAGATGAAGCTGTAGATCTTGTTGAGTTTGCGTTTGAACATGCTAATCCGGGTGACCTGTTTGTGCAAAAGGCAGATGCAAGCACGATAGGGGATCTCGCAAAAGCAGTTCAACAATTGTTTGGGGATACCGGAACAAGAATTATAGGAACCAGACATGGAGAAAAGCTTTATGAAACGCTTTTGACGACAGAGGAACAGTTGAGATCAGAGGATATGGGGCAGTATTTTAGAGTTTCTGCTGATAACCGTGATTTGAATTATGACAAATACTTTATTAATGGTCAGCTGCAGGTACAATCAGACGAAGCGTACACCAGCCATAATACGATACGACTGAATGTTGATGCTACAGTTAAGAAATTGATGACAACGGATTATGTGAAAGAACAGTTGAAGAATTTGTAATTTATAAACAGAATTAAGGAGACAATCCAAAATGGAACTGTATAATAAATTGATTGCTGGCGATGAGAATCTCTCCGTGGTGGGACTAGGTTATGTCGGTATGCCTATTGCTCATGCTTTTGCAAAAAAAGGTCTGAATGTTATTGGATTTGATCTGAACAAAGAGAAGATAGAGCTTTATAGATCTGGCATAGATCCGACAAAAGAGGTTGGCGATGATGAGATTAGAAATACTAAAATCAACTTTGCTTTCGATGAGGCAGAGCTTAAGAGGGCTAAATTCCACATTATAGCAGTTCCCACTCCTGTAAATATGGACCACACTCCAGATTTAACGCCAGTCATTGGGGCATCTGAAATTGTGGGACGCAATCTTATGCCAGGAAGCATTGTTGTCTATGAATCGACGGTCTACCCGGGCTGTACGGAGGATGTCTGTATTCCAATTCTGGAGAAGCAGAGTGGATTGAAGTGCGGAGCTGGTTTTAAGGTTGGTTATTCCCCTGAACGAATCAATCCTGGTGATAAAGTACATCGTCTGGAAAACATACATAAAATCGTATCGGGTATTGATAAGGAATCATTAGATATCATCAAGGCTGTATACGATCTTGTTATTGAAGTAGGTACACATCCGGTCTCCAATCTCCGTACCGCCGAAGCGGTTAAAGTAGTTGAAAATAGTCAGAGGGATATCAACATAGCCTTTATGAACGAATTAGCAATGGTTTTTGACCGGATGGATATAGATACAAATGAAGTCGTAGATGGTATGAATACCAAATGGAACGCGTTAGGATTTCGCCCGGGGCTTGTTGGCGGACATTGCATAGGGGTGGATCCTTATTATTTTACATATGAAGCCGAAAAACTCGGTTACCATAGTCAGATTATTCTTAATGGAAGAATTGTTAATGACTCTATGGGAGCATATGTCGCTGACGCAGCTGTGAAAAAAATGATAGAGGCAGGTCAGGCGCCTAAGAAAAGTAAGGTTGTAATTTTGGGACTGGCTTTTAAGGAGAATTGCCCGGATACGAGAAACAGTAAAGTATATGACATCATAAAGCAACTGAATATATACGGTATAGAACCGGTTGTGGTTGACCCATGGGCATCGGAACGGGATGCTCTGCAAGAGTATGGGGTGAAAATTATAAAAATGGATGATGTTAAAAATGTTGACTGTGTGATTGTGGCCGTGGCGCATAATGAATTCAGGAAGATATCATTGGATGATATTAAAAAGCTTTATAAAAAATGTGCTGATGGAGAAAAAGTTCTCATTGATGTCAAGGGAATCTATAAGATTAAAGAATTAAAGTCATCAGGTATGCAGTGGTGGAGATTATAGTCGATGAAATTTTTAATATTGGGCTGTAATGGCATGGCCGGACATATGATTAGTCTGTACCTTAAAGAACAGGGATATGAAGTGGATGGGTTTGGACGAAGCGAGTCGCCGTTTGTGAGGACGATCAAAGGCGATGCCCGGGATATTGACTTGCTGAGCAAGATCATAAAGGGAGGCGATTACAGGATCGTCGTTAATTGTATAGGTATCTTAAACAAATTTGCGGAAAGTGACCATGAAGCCGCAGTTTTTTTAAATTCATATCTACCGCAGTATCTTGCTAAAGTTACCAAAGATATGTATACGCAGATCATTCAAATAAGCACGGATTGTGTGTTCAGCGGAAGCAGAGGCGGATATGGAGAATCGGATTTCCCTGATGGTGAGTTGTTCTATGACAGATCTAAGGCATTAGGCGAGATTGTTAATTCTAAAGATGTGACCTTTAGGATGTCTATAATCGGACCTGACATAAACAGAGATGGAATTGGGCTAATTAATTGGTTCCTTCAGCAAAAGGGGCAGGTTAAAGGGTATAAGAATGCTTTTTGGACAGGACAGACTACGCTTCAGCTTGCTAAGACAATAGAAAATGCTGCGATTGGACACATACATGGGCTATATAACATGGTGCCAAAAGAGAAGATAAGCAAGTATAATATGCTGTTGCTTTTTAATAAGTATCTTAGAAAAATTCCGATTGAAATAATACCGGAAGAGAACTTCAAAGTTGATAAGAGTCTGACGAGATCAAATTTTGAAGCATTTCGTTATAAAATACCAAGTTACGAACAACAAATTAAGGAACTTGGTGAATGGATGCGCAGCCATAGGGACTTGTATCCACATTACGAGCTGTAGGAAGGACTAATAAATATGAAAGTGAAGAAACTCCGGTTGATGACCATTGTGGGAACACGGCCTGAAATTATTAAAATGTCGGAAATCATAAAGAAGGCAGACAGGTACTTTGACCAGATTCTTGTTCATACAGGCCAGAACTATGATTATGAGCTAAATAAAGTATTCTTCAATGATTTAGGTATCCGTGAGCCGGATCATTATCTCGGCGTTGTTGGTAAAAATCTGGGTCATACTATGGGTAATGTGCTTGCTAAATGCTATGATCTGATGGAGCAGGTAAAGCCTGATGCTTTACTGGTATTGGGTGATACCAATTCCTGTCTTTGCGTGATATCAGCAAAACGGCTTAAAATTCCGGTATTCCACATGGAAGCTGGCAATCGGTGCAAGGATGAAAATTTACCAGAAGAAGTAATACGCAGAATTGTTGATGTAACCAGTGATGTGAATCTTTGCTATTCGGAACATGCGAGAAGATATATTCTTGATAGTGGAGTCAAGCCGGAATATACATATGTTGTCGGTTCCCCCATGGCAGAAGTGTTAAGCAAGTACAGGGAGCAGGTTGAGAAGAGTAGAGTTTTAGAAGAACTGGGACTGGAATCTGGCAAGTATATTCTCTTATCCGCACATCGAGAAGAGAACATTGATATCGAAGAGAATTTCATGGCTCTGATGAATGCCGTGAATGCAATGGCTGAGATGTATGACTTGCCGGTTCTCTATTCTTGTCATCCAAGGAGTAAAAAGTATATTGAAGAGCGAGGCTTCAAATTTGATAAAAGAGTCATTCAACATAGCCCTCTTGGATTCTTTGATTATAACAAGTTGCAGCAGAATGCGTTCTGCGTTGTATCAGATTCCGGAACACTCCCGGAGGAAGGGGCTTTTTTTAGATTCCCTGCCGTGTCTGTCAGGACATCAACGGAGCGCCCGGAAGCGATGGATAAGGGGGTATTTATTATTGGATCTATAATGACCGAACAAGTCTTGCAGGCAGTAAATTTATCTGTCTCCATGCATGACAATGGAGACGATGCCGTAGATGTGCCGGCCTATTCAGACAGTAATGTAAGCACCAAGGTAATAAAGATTATACAAAGTTATGCTGGCATTATAAATAGGATGGTTTGGAGGAAAGGGCAATAGGCAGATATGGCAGCAGGAATTATTACGATGTTTCATAACTCTTCCAATTACGGAGGAATACTACAGGCATATGCCTTGACAAAGGTGCTTATTAATCATGGAATTGAAGCCGAACAGATCAGATATGATAATTTCTCTGCTTTTTCTTTTAGCAGAAGACTGAAGAATAAAGTGCGTAAATACGAGGCGGTGATAAAGCATCCGGAACAAATCAAGTATCAGAGGAAGATAAGGAAACGTGTAAGAGCAGTCGTGAAGGCGTCAAATCAGCTTGTGCCGCATTCCCGGAAGGTGTTTAAAGAGAAGAATATACAAAAGTGTCTGACGGACTATTCAATTTTTATCACGGGCTCAGACCAGGTGTGGCATGGTGAGTGGCCTGCATATTTCCTGCCGTTTGTGCCGGATGGAACGAAGAAGATCGCATATGCAGTGAGCACAGGGAAGTCGTATCTATCTTTATCTGATATGGAGAAGATCAAAGAATATGTTAAGGAATACACGGCTATTTCTGTTAGAGAAGCAGATACCGCAGCAATCCTGCAAAAAGCCATGCCCGAAAAGATTATAGAATTTGTATTGGATCCATCGCTGTTATTAGACCTGGAGGATTGGGATGCTGTTACATCGGAACGAAAAGTAGATGCCCCCTATGCTTTTTGCTATTTTTTGGGATCTGACGAGAGGCCCAGGAAAGTGGCAGAAAAATATGCTGAAAAATATAAATTGGTCCTTGTGACGATCCCGCATATGCAGGGAAAGATTGAAAAAAATGACATTGATTTTGGCGACATACAAGTTTATGACGCTACGCCGCAGGATTTTTTAGCATATATAAAATATGCGGAGTTAATCTTTACCGATAGCTTTCATGCTACCATATTTTCATCTGTATTCCGGAAACAGTATGTGGTTTTCGGAAGGACTGAACATAAGGAGATGAATAATCGGATAGAGACGCTGACTGACATTTTCCATACGGCACACAGATTTATAGACAATGCTGGAGGGTTTAGTATAGATTATATCGAGAAAATGAAGAAGATAGACTATAGTAATGATGGCAGCAGTTCAGGCGGCATCACCGTCAGCTATAAAACAGAGAGTTTTGAAAGAATGAAGGAGCATTCTATAGATTTTTTGATTGGTTCAATAAACAAATGATTTTGGAGGAATCGGCATGGATGTAAAACGAAAGAAACAGATGTCATTTGGAATTTTGTTTTCTTATCTTGTGATTGGCGTCCGTTTGTTGTCCGGAATCCTCTATACCCCTATCATGCTGCGGTCATTAGGACAGAATGTATATGGCGTATACTCTCTCTGCCTTTCTTTTACAGGTTACCTAACGATATTTAACGCAGGGATGAATGCTGCTTATGTTCGGTTTTATGTTCAAGCAAAGGAAACGGATAGCTATCCAGTTGAAAAAATCAATGGTACTTTTCTCAAGCTGTTCACAGCTATTGGATTAGCGGGAACGTTGTTGGGATTCATTGCCGGAAGAAATGCTGAAGTTTTGTTTGGAAATAAAATCTTGCCATCTGAATATGAAATCCTTCAGAAATCGTTTTATGTCCTTGCCATAACGGTTTTTTTGACTTCAGTCAACGGAATTTTTAATTCTGCTATCATTGCCCACGAAAAATTTATCGTTGGTAAACTGGTAGATTTCCTCCATACTGTTTTAGCACCGGTCATTACGATCCCATTTCTTTTGTATGGGTATGGCGCAGTTACTATCCTGGTTGTCCAAATGGGATTGACGGCACTTATGTTGGTATTCAATTCGTTCTACTCGATTAAAAAACTTGGCATGAAGTTTGATTTAATTGGAGGCGATGCTATCCTGCTTCGTTCCATTACGGTGTTTGCCGGCTTCATTACCATACAGGCAGTGATGGATCAGTTGAATTGGCAGGTGGATAAATTTATCCTTGCAAGGGTACGTGGGGCAGATGAGGTCGCCATCTATTCGGTTGGAAGTCAATTCAACGCCATATTCCTTTCCATCGGCGGAGCGGCTGCAGGAATATTTATTGCCGAGATCAATCGCCTGACAGCGCATGGAGATGAAAGCAGGATATCGGAACTATTTATACGTACATCACGTATTTTTACACAGATTGCAGTACTTATTATGTCGGCGTTTATCATCTTTGGGCGGCAGTTTATCACAAGGTGGGCAGGGGAGGGATATGGTGATTCTTTTTTTGTAAGCGTTCTTATTATGCTTCCCGTAACCGTGGCACTCAGCCAAGGTCTGGGACAAGATATCGCACGGGCAAAAAATTTGCATAAAACACAGATTGTCATCAATATCTGCGTGTGTTTGCTAAATACTATCGTAAGTATTCCTTTGGCTATGTGGTACGGGGCGGTTGGCAGCGCATTTGGGACATTTGTGTGTGAAATTGTAATCTGCGTGGTGGTGCAGAGTATCTATTACCATAAAGTTGTAAAAATCAATATGCATGTTTACTATAGGGAGATGCTGCGGCTTATCCCAGGGTGGGTAATCCCGTTTCTTATGGGGGGCATATTTAATTATTATAACTTAATCCATAACAATTATAAGTCGCTGTTCATATATGGAAGCGTATACATGACTGTTTATGCGGTTTCAGTATGGACCCTTGCAATGACTACGGAGGAGAGAGGCTACATCAAAAGAATTATTTCAAAGGGGGGTAATCACAGAGAAAGGCATGATGCCTAACGATGTCTGCGTTGGGGGAAATTATGTTATTTGAACATAATGTGGTAGTCAATAAATTATTCCCAGATTAATCTTTAGGGTATAGTAAACTGAGAGATTTAGCAAAAAGAAAAAGGTATGGTATGAATAAATATTACATCTTGCCAAACGGCGTAAAAATTCCAAAGATTATGATAGGTACTTATAATATTTTAGCTGATGAAGCTAAAACTGTGTTTAAGGCAGCCTATGATGGGGGGTATCGTGGAGTTGATTGTGGAAGGTATTATGGCAATGAGAAAGACTGGGGGGATGCAGTTAAGGCATCCGGTATCAGAAGGGAAAATGTATTCATCCAGACCAAAATAAGTCATGCGGATGAGAAAAGGGGTATAGATGTTATCAAGGATTTTCAGACCACATTACAGAATTTTTCTACTGATTATATTGACTGTTTATTGATTCACTGGCCCAATATGAACACCTTTGTATCAACCTGGAAAGCAATGGAACAGCTTTATAAGGATGGCAAAGTGCGTGTCATCGGAGTAAGCAACTTCCGCAAGGAACATTTTGAGATACTTAAACATTCAGCTGAAATAATGCCGATGGTTAATCAAATTGAACGACATCCGTGCAGGCATCAGCGGGAAATCTATGATTATTGCAAAGAGAACGATATACAGTTGCAGGCATACCAGCCTATAGCGGTCGGGCGGCCGGAGTTAATGAATAATTCACTGCTGATAGACATTGCAGAGAAGCATGCTTGCACCGTTCCACAGGTAGCACTTGCGTGGAATATTGCCACAAAAGTGATTCCGTTGCCGAGATCCAGGAATGAAGGAAGGTTGAGGGAGAACTTTGAGGCATTGAGCATAGAATTGACAACGGAAGAAATCGAGAGGATAGATGGCGATAAAGTACATTACTTTCGCGCACTGAGAGAAGGATCAGAGTATCCTGGCTATTGGGATGAGATTCACAATGTTGATGTTGAAAAGTATCTGTCAGATTGCGAGAATGAAATATAAAACTCTGCGAGGGAGATTCAGTAATGACTGTTGTAATAATGCCGGCAATTATAATCGTCCTTTTTGTTGCTTTTCTGTTTACATCTGAAAAAGTCTTTGAAGGAACGAATTTTTATAAGAATAAATATAGTGAAACAGATAAATTATGGGGAACTGATAAGGTCGACTTTGTAAATACAGGCAGTACTTTCGCTTTCTATGGTCTTGAATATGACGTATGTGGTGTAAAAGGATTAAATTTGGCTTTGAAGCCACAGTCGATAGAAGAAGATTTCAGGATGCTCAGACATTTTGAGAGCCGGTATAATGAGAGTGCTACTGTTTTTATCGTTATTTCGGATTTAGCATTTGCAAAAAAAGAATATACGGATAGTGGAATTGTTGATAAATACTATAAAGTGTTGAATAGCAGAGAAATAGACCACTTTAATCCGTTTAGGGCGTTAAGAGCCAGATATTTTCCCGTACTTTATAGTTGGAAGAATATACTGCGTTTCTACAGGGATATAAAGCCGGATAACGAGTATGATCTAAAGGTCAATGAAAATGACATAGAAGCGGTGGAGGCGGATGCTTATAAGAGATGCCAAGTCTGGATGGAAGAGTTCAAGTTAAGGAATCTGTCTGATGGTTCTCAGGGCGAGAGATTTTTGAATGTGTTCACTTACACAACGGAGATTGTAGCAAATATGATTTCATGGTGTAAGGAGAGAGGGTATAGACCTGTTCTTGTGAATCTACCCGTAGCGGAAAAAATGAAAAACAGTTTTTCAAATGAATTTTTAGATACTTTTTACTATAACAACATCAATAGAGCTATCAATAAGTCTAAAATGGAAGATGTTCTATTTATAGATTTACAGAAGAGCGAAAAACTATCGGATTATCTCTTATACCTTGACTCTTGCAGGTTAAATAAGGCTGGACGTGAAATAGTTACAAAGGTGCTTCTTCGGAAAGCGGGGAATATGATATGAGAATAAAAAAAATATTAAGGGTTAATCCTTTTAAATTTGTAAGGTGGAATTTTTTTAGCAAAAATGTGATAAGAGACAAAGGAATGTACCTTATCACAAACTGGGGGTCTGTGGTTGATATATCAAAATCAGCAAAGGTAATTCTTCATTCACATTTTGCCATAAACACTCCCAAATACAAACACTCCAGGGAAGAAGCGTATGTATTGCTTCGTGACGGAGCGGAATTAACAATAAACGGATCTGTTACACTTGCCTCCAGAAGTACGATTCAGGTACAAAAGGATGCAAAACTGGCTATAGGGACAGCCCATATAAATCATGAATCAAGTATTATTATTGGCGGAAATACTACGATTGGCGATGGAATATTGATATCACGAGATGTAAAAATTTTCGATTCGGATTTTCACAAAGTTCTTGATGAAGATGGAAACCAGACTAATAATACAAAGCCAATGAGAATTGGGAATCATGTATGGATTGGTTTAGGAGCGATTATTCTTCGTGGGAGTCAAATAGGAGATGGGGCGGTAATCTCTGCGGGGAGTGTAGTGATGGGAAAGATAAAAGCCGGAACGAATGCCATAGGTAACCCTGCAAGAAGCTTTTCCAACATTCGATGGGAAGCATAAAATGAATGGAGAAAATAACAGATCAGATGATAGACTCAATAAAACAAATAGATTGCACAGGCTGTAAGATGTGCGAGGATGTCTGTCCGGTGGATGCCATATCTTATGAGACAGACAGAGAAGGTTTTTGGTATCCGAAGGTAGATTACTCTAAATGCATTGAGTGTCAGAAATGTGTGAAATCCTGTCCGTCATTATCGGAACATAGAAATCTGGAAGCCAGAGAGGCAGAGGTTTATGCAGCATGGGCATTAGATGACAGAATCCGGCTCAAAAGCACCTCCGGCGGTATTTTTTATATTTTAGCGCAGCAGATGATAGACCAGGGCGGTATGATCGCCGCTTGTAAATACACTGTTGATTTCAAGTCTGCTTATCATGATATAGGTGAGACGACAGGAGACTTGGAAGCTTTCAAAGGGTCTAAGTATTTTCAGAGTGATACGGAAGGCATTTATAAGAAGATTAAAGAGCAATTAAAAGCGGGCAGGAAGGTTTTGTTCTGTGGAACGCCTTGTCAAGTGGCTGGTTTGAACCGGTATGTTGGCACGAATAATCCAGATTTAATTACAGTGGACTTTATATGTCGCGGGATTAACTCGCCAATGGTCTATCGTAAATATATAGAGGACTGTGAACGTCATCATAAAAGCGTTGTAAAGAAGGTTCATCTGAAGAACAAGAACAAAGGCTGGACAAGACTTGGCACTTATATGGAGTTTCAGAATGGAAGAACTTATTATAGAGACCGTATAAATGATCCGTGGGTAAATGGTTATGTACGTGGTGATCTTTTTATGCGTCCCTGCTGCAGCGAATGTAAGTATAAAGAACGGATACGAGTAGCAGACATTAGTATTGGCGATTTCTGGGGGTTACAGAATACACATGACAATCTGTTTAAGGGAATTTCCGTAGTACTCACAAATACTGACAGGGGAGCAAGGTACATTAAAATGGTTGAAGATAAGCTGCATATGGAGTCTCGTACCTATGAGGAGGCTTCTAAAGGTAATGGTTGTTTACTTACATCAGCACCGATGGGCAAATACAGAGAGGAGTTTTTTAATAAGCTTAACGATACAGAGTTTGAGGTTCTTATTTGGAATTTGCTGGGAGAGACAAAAAAGAATATTTTAATAAAGGAGCTTAAATATAATGTCACTGGATTCATTAGAAAGATGAAGCATGGTATGATGGAACGCTTTCGATTTTTTAAGAAGCAGTAGAAAATGTAAGGATTATTAATGAAAAAATATAATAGATACAGGAGGTAAAAATATAATGAATGAAATGGATATTTTAGAAAAAATTCAGCCGATTTTCAGGGCCATTTTTGATGACGAGGATTTGGCAGTGACAGTTCAGACAACAGCTGCTGATGTGGAGGACTGGGATTCATTTGCACAGATGCAAATTGTAATGGGAATTGAGGCGATGTTTGGTATTGGCTTCTCGACAGACGAGGTCACGGAATTTGGAAATGTAGGAGATGTGGTAAGGACCATCAAAAAACATATTGGATAATCACTGCATTTTTAGATATAGGATCGAATAAAGGAAGTAGAAAATAAGGAGGATATCCATGAACGAGTATCATTATGCAGAGATCGAGATAGGGCATGAGGAGTCTTTCTCCGTCATGATTAATGAAGAGAAGATGGATATGTTTAAAAACATTACAGGAGATACTAATGTATTGCATAATGACATCAATTTTGCAGTTGAGGGTGGGTATGATGGCAAAGTAGTTTATGGTTTTTTAGTGGCCTCATTCTATTCCACCCTCGCAGGCGTATTTTTACCTGGTAAGTGGTCATTAATTTATGATGTTGCAGAGCTTGGAATGATAGCGCCAGTCTATATTGGCGATGAATTGACCGTTTCCGGGAAAGTGGTTGACAGGAATGACGTTTACAAAATGATCACATTGAAATTACAAATTAGGAATCAGAATGGCAAGCGGGTTTCCAAAGGAAAGATGAGGGTGATAGTCAGAGAATGAGCACAAAAAATAAAACGATATTTATTACCGGAGCAAATTCAGAAATAGCAACATTCTATATAAAAGAGAAGAGTCAGGATTATGACTGTATAATCGCACACTACAGACATAGGCATGACCGGATTGATGGGCTTAAGGGAGTCTTAGAAGATAAGTTGGTGCCTGTTTCGGCCGACCTGTCAAGCAGAAGCGATGTGGAGAAGCTGGTAGAAAAACTGAAGTCTTATGAAATTGATGAGTTTCTCCATGTGGCAGCACCAAAGCTCCGGCATATGCGCTTTGTAAAAGGTGATTTGTATGAATTTGAACTGGAAATGCAGGTGGTATATTGGTCATTCTTCCAAATTTGCCAAACTATCTTGCCAGGCATGGTAAAACGAGGTAAAGGACGGATTGTGTCTATCCTTACCGAGTACACGGTTACAAATCAACCACCGTATCTTTCGCATTACATTTCCGCAAAGTTTGCATTGCTGGGACTTATGAAGAGCCTGGCGGGAGAATATGCAGTAAAGGGTATCAGGGTAAATGGTATATCTCCTGGGCTTATAGAGACGGACTTTATCTCACAATTACCACAGTATGTTATCGAAAACAATGCAAAGACTACGATAAAAGGGAAAAATCTGAATCCAAGTGATTTGATTTCCACAATTAGTTATCTTCTGTCTGAGGAATCGGGAAGTATCAATGGGCAGAATATTTTGCTGCAATAAAAGATAGGGTTTTTCTGGATTTATGCCGGGATAATTGAAAATCGAATATTAAATATATTCACTGCTGAGCATTGATTACAGCTTTATCTTATTATTGTGAGAAAGCAGGGAGGCGCCGGATGGACAATCTTAACAATTATTTTGTACCGTCATTCAGTGATCAGTTACTGTTGAAAAGGAAGAAGATTAAAAGACAACTGCTCGAACGACAGGTGGATTGGCTCGATGTGAAAATAGCTATCTTGGGAGGGTCAACCACACATGATATAAAAGATGTGCTTGAACTTTTTCTTTTATACCATGGAATTCGCGCGGTGTTCTATGAGAGTGAATATAACCAGTATTGGCAAGACGTGATGTTTGATAATAAGGAGCTTTCAAGCTTTAAGCCAGATATCATTTATATACACACCAGCAATCGTAATATTATGGATTATCCGGTGCTTTCCGATTCGAGGGAAGCAGTGGATAAGAGGCTTCATACTATATATAAGCATTTTTCTGATATGTGGGAAAAAATAGAGAAGAAATACGGATGTATTGTTATCCAGAATAATTTTGAATATCCATATTGGAGACTGCAGGGAAACAGAGAAGCAACAGATTATCATGGCACTGTGAACTTCATTACACGGTTAAATCTTCTGTTTGCAGAATACGCACAGGAGCATGAGAACTTTTTGATCAATGACATCAACTATTTGTCGGCAAAGTATGGTTTAGAAAAGTGGTTTGATCTTTTCTATTGGTGCATGTACAAATATTGTCTTTCCATGCAGGCGATTCCGACGCTGGTCCATAGCGTGGCGTGTATCATAAAGTCACTGTATGGGAAGAACAAGAAGGCGTTTGCCTTGGATTTGGACAACACTCTATGGGGAGGGATTGTGGGTGATGACGGGCCGGAAAATCTGAAGATTGGTCGGGAGACACCAACAGGCGAGATTTATACGGAGTTTCAAGAATATTTAAAGGCGCATCGCCAGCTTGGCATAATTCTTAATATTATCAGTAAGAACGAGAATGAGAGCGTATTAGCGGGACTAAATCATCCGGATATGACATTAAGGCCGGATGATTTTGTTATGATTAAGGCTAACTGGGAACCTAAATCAGAGAATTTACTTGATGTTGCTCACACGCTATCATTGACGCCGGACAGCTTTGTCTTTGTGGATGATAATCCGGCTGAGCGAGAGATTATCCGACAGCAGATCAAAAATGCAACTGTTCCAGATATGGGTGATAACCCAAAAGGCTTTATTGGAGCACTCGATAAAATGGGATATTTTGAAGTAACTGCCGTATCGGCAGATGATGCATCTCGTGAAAAGATGTATCATGAGAATGCGGTGCGGGCAAAGGAAGAGCTGAGATTTTCAGATTATAACGAGTATCTGCTGTCTCTTAAGATGAAGGCAGAGATTGGAGCCTTTATTCCGACATATTATAGCAGGATCGCGCAGTTAAGCAATAAGAGTAATCAGTTCAATCTTACAACCAGGAGATATACACAGGCGGAGATAGAGGCGATTGCTACAGATGATTCTTATATTACTCTGTATGGAAAGCTGTCTGACAAGTTCGGCGACAATGGTGTGGTATCAGTAGTCATTGGACACAGAAGCGGAGAGACTGTAGATATCGACCTTTGGATTATGAGTTGCCGTGTACTAAAGCGTGATATGGAATGCGCTATGGCAGATAAACTGGTTGAAGAATGCCGAAGGAGAGGAATTAAAAAGATCATTGGACATTTTTATCCTACAGCCAAAAATTCTATGGTTAAGGAATTCTATGGCATGCAGGGATTTGATAAGATTGGTGAGGATGAGACCGGAAATAGTAAATGGGAACTGGCATTGGAAGGCTATGAGCTAAGAAATCATGTGATAGAACTAAGCAGCCCATCACTGTAGGGATGAAATGATTTAAGAGACCAATAGTTAGGTCTCTTTTTTGGTAACAATTAAAAAACACAAGAAAGCTGATTATATATGAAAAAAATAATGTTGACCTTCGGAACCCGTCCTGAAGCAATTAAAATGTGTCCTTTGGTAAATGAGTTAAAATCCAGGGAAGGTATTGAAACCATTGTATGTGTGACAGGCCAGCATCGTCAGATGTTAGACCAGGTACTGAATGCTTTTTGCGTTACGCCGGATTATGACTTATCTATCATGAAAGCGGGGCAGACACTGTTCGATATTACGACGGGGGTGTTGAATGGCATGAAGGACATACTGGAAAAGGTTCATCCAGATGTGGTGCTTGTCCATGGAGATACTTCCACTACCTTTGCCACAGCCCTGGCCTGCTTTTATCTGCAGATTCCGGTAGGGCATATAGAGGCAGGGCTGCGGACGGGAAACCTCTACAGCCCATGGCCGGAAGAGTTTAACAGGCAGGTGGTATCAATCGTGTCAGCATACAATTTTGCACCTACTAGGCTGGCGGAGCAGAATCTGCTAAAGGAGAAACATAAAGCGGCAACAATTTGGGTGACCGGAAATACTGCCATAGATGCCCTGAAGACAACAGTAAGGAAAAATTACAGGCATGAACAGTTGGAATGGGTAGGAGATTCCAGATTGATTCTGATTACGGCCCACAGGAGGGAAAATCTGGGGGAGCCGATGTACCATATGTTCAGGGCAATCAAGCGTGTGCTTGATGAACATGACGATGTGAAAGCAATTTATCCGATCCATATGAATCCGACAGTCAGGGAAGCAGCGGAAGCTGTTTTCGGAAAGGATGACAGGATACGGATGATAGAACCGCTTGATGTGGTAGACTTTCATAATTTTATGCAGAGATCTTATTTAATCCTGACAGACTCTGGAGGGATTCAGGAAGAAGCCCCCAGCCTTGGGAAACCAGTACTTGTGATGCGTGATACAACGGAGAGGCCAGAGGGTATAGAAGCTGGCACTCTTAAGCTGACAGGGACAGAGGAAGAGATGATTTACCGTATGTTTACAGAACTTTTGGAAAAGAAAGAGGAGTATGAGAAAATGGTGCACGCATCGAACCCTTATGGGGACGGTCATGCGGCGGTCCGGATTGCGAATATTCTTCAGGGACTGCTGTTGGATGATGGAATAGGGTAATTCATCTGTATTCCGCACTCATTTCCATACTGTGGAGATGGTCCATGTTTATGTAGCGTTTTACACCCCATTGAGTTCCGGCTATATGGCGGAGTCCGGCGCATACTAATATCAAAGCGCTCTGCCCATCTGGAAATGCACTGATTGCCTTGGTACGGCGCGTAAACTGCTGCTGGTGAAGAAGGACAAATCGGGAGACTATGTGGCGATGGATCCGATTCTTAAAAAAGCCTCTTAAAGGATTTCAGCGAGCCTGCACCGTTGGAACAGGCCTCAGTGTCTTTTTCTGGAGATACATGTGCTTTTCTATGCGGCGGGCATCGCAGAGAAAAGACAGATAAGCTTACGAAATGCAGGATTTTTCCCCTTTTCTCCACATGTACCAGCAAAATCCGGCAGAATATAAGAGAGAAACAACCAGAGAGATATCATACAGCCGACGTCCCTGATAAGAAAGCGTTATGGTGCCTTCAGGATACTCAGGGATCGTGACACGCAGTACATAATTTGGTCCGAAAGAAAGCGGAAGAGACAGACCGGAGCTGTCCATGGCAACATAGCCGGGGTAATAGTTTAAGGGCACATCGATCCACTGAAGAATGGTGGAGGTGTTCGTATAGTGCAGGGATATATTAGTGTATTGTTTGGCATATCCGTCTATAGTGACCTCCTTTGGTGAAGAGATGTCGATATGGTTTCCTCTGGTTCTCAGGATCGAGCCCGTGGTGCCGTAGAGCAGGTACAGCACATCCTCGGTTCCTTTGCCATAGGTATCGCTGTCAATGATAAAGGGACCGTTTTTGGCCATATAAGAGTGCAGGAAAGAGCCGGAAGATACGATACATCCTGCAATCAGCAGGGCGAGGCAGCCTTTTTTACGGGCAGGGGTGAGGCAGCACAGAGCAAAGACGATGGCGGCAGCCAAAAAGAAGCCGGCGACTCCCAAACGCCTCCAGGGAAGATTCGCGATGAAAGAGGAGACGAAAGGAAAGGCCTGTTCGATTTTTCTCCAGGGAAAATATACCGTCGTAGTCCAGTAAAACAGCACGGAAACACAGAGGCAGACGAATGCGGTCTTGTAAAAGCCTCTGGTTCTGCTGTCTTTTGCTTTTTTGCCGGATAATACGACCAGAATCAGGATCAGTCCCAGGATCATACCCAGGCCGATGCTGTATGACATTTCTCCTGCGGTCCCTGCTTCCAGAGGCATACTGGCTCCGTCTCCGTGAATGAGGACAGAGAAAAGCTGGCCGGGATCAATGACATGACTCAGAAAATCGTTTCGCATATGTTTGACCCAGAGCGGAAGCCGGTACAATTCAAGAAAAGGTACCAGAAACCACAGATTCAGAAAGAAGACGGAGATAATCAGAGCCATAAGACTGAAAATCCGTTTTCGGTTGCGAATCAGGGCGCGCAGGCAGCAGGTCCCGCCGATGACGGAGTAGAGGACGACGCTGGAGACAGTCAGAATATGGCTTTGCAGTACCCCGGTATATCCTATGACGGCCACGGGCCATTTTCTGTAATCACCAAAAAACACTTCATAGACACCCCACAGAATCAGAGGAAAGAAGGTAAGAGCCAGAGCCTCTCCGGCGGCGCCGCGCAGATAGATCGAGCTCAGACGGTAGGGGAGCAGCGTAAACAGAGCGGAACCGGCATAAGCGCCGGTGCGGCTCTTTGTCAGGCTCCAGAAGCTGATCCAGGCGGTCCATGCAGTTAAAAGGTTTATGCAGAACCAGAAGATGCAATAGGAGGTGGTGAGAGGGATATTTAACAGCCTCAGCACTGCCGGAAAGTACAGAAACAGTTCGGGATACAACGCGGAAGAAATATATCCGTATCCGTTAAACTGCTCGGCCGAAATGCGGACGGGGAACTGGCCGGCCAGCAGGCCGGCTTTTATTCCTTCCACACGGGATACGTGGAATAAGGTATCATGTCCATAAGAGATATATCCCCGAAGGAGGGGAATACTGGCAAACAGCGCAAGTAAAAACAAAATCCCCCATTTTTTTCTGTCAATCCGCTTCCATAAAAGCAAAACGAAATCAATGAGAAGCAATACGAGAAGACAGCTGACGAGCATCTGCCATGTCATCAGAGAATTAGATTCCAGACGGATCTCTGTGATGGTAAAGGAGGGGCGTTTCCGGGATCTCTGCTCCGTATACTCCCGGGTGGCCTCCTGATATGCTTCTTCATCGAGACGACCATTATCGTCAAACATGTTCATCCCGATGCCGGGAGTACCCTGATAAAAGGAAAGGAAAATCTGGTTTCCCTCCATGTAATTTTCAAAAGGGATCGTATATTCCGTGCCATATTGTGAGAGCATACAGCTGACAGAATTAGAATAGATGGAACAGACGGGCATGTCGCCATGAACGCGCAGGGAATCATAATCATCTGCCTGAAGAGCGGTGACCGTAAGCGTGTAACTGCCCCTGGGGAGGGCCTGATGTAAGGGCTGTGTGGTCTGGCTGGTATAGACGGTGCCGTTCCATTCCACATTTGCGGTCTCGGTCTGCTCTGACCGGTTCCAGGTATAAGCAAGATCAAGCTTTTGATGAGGTGCGAGGAAAGCCCAGACCAGAAGCAAGGAAAGCAAGTGGAAGAGAATGCAAATCAGTATTTTAGTATACTTTTTCATGACAGCGCCCCCGGATAAATATGACTTATCATATTTATTTTGAATCTACAGTCAGTATATCATACGGGGCAAATCAAATTCAACAAGTTTTTGATGTGACGGCTGTCACCAGCCAGGATACGATTGATTCGCACCGCGATTATAATTATAAAATCGGAATTATGATGCCAATGGACAGATATACGACCCCCTCCGGAAGAACCCTGATCTGCTCCCGGAGTACCGGTACAGATGCGGCCGCCCGAAAGAAAAGCGGGCTGATGCACGCAGGGAGAATCTGTTGGCTACACAAAAAAGGCGAGTCCGGTATGCCGGTTCGCCTTTTTCGCTTATCTGTGCGTATTCTCCGTGAACAAGGGGCGTGTGTCTCCCTTGTCCATGGAGAGTGGTCCGTTTTATTTCGACCGCGGTCAGGCCCTGTGCGCCGCGTTCTTTCCGGCCAGACGGCCAAAGGTCACGCTGCGTCCTGCGGCAGCGCCTGCCAGCAGGTTGGGGTAGCTGGCGTCGAAGTAGCTGCCGGAGCAGTCGCCTGCCACGTACAGGCCCTCGATAGGGGCGCCTTCCGGCGTCAGGGCATTCATATTGGTATCGATCTTGATGCCGTCCAGCGTGCAGATGAAGTAGCCGCCGCTCATGCGGACTCCCTCGAAGGGGGCGGTTCTCAGCTCGGACAGGCGGTAGGGCTCCTTACCGAAATCCTCATCCTTCTGGTTATCGAAGAGCTCGTTATAGCGGTCTACGGTTGCCTTGAAATTATCTTTGGGCAGGCCCAGCTTTTCGGCCAGCTCCTCTATGGTATCCGCCTTTACCACATATCCCTCTTCGCGGTACTGTGTCATGAATACGCCCTCGTTGAACTCCAGAGGCCATACGGACTCAGCGCCGTTGACATGGGGGAACATGCGGCTGCATCCATGGGTGTCAAAGCGTTCCATGTCAGCGATGTAATTGGCATCCCACACCATGGCGTAGGTCATGCCGGGCAGGTTAAAGGCGTCATGAAGGATATGGTCGTAGCAGCCGCTCTCATTGGTGAAGCGGTTGCCGTTCAGGTCCACCTTCAGGAAAGGCTGGGACCCCATCCAGAACAGCACGCCTCTTGTAGAGCAGCCTACCTGGTCGGGCATAATGCCGCCGCGGTCAAAGAGCATGCTGGCATGGGACTCATCCATGGCAGCGCCGGCCCACAGGCAGGCCTTAATGCCGTCGCCCAGGCTTCCGGGATAGGAGTAGTTGATATTGGTCATCTTTACGGTCTCAGGCTGAAGTGCATTCAGCATATCCTTATTCAGGCTGTAGCCGCCGGTGCACATGATGACGCCCTTGGACGTGTTATAGCGGGCGTAGCCTCCCTCCACCGCGGCATAGAGTCCGGTGACCTTGTCCCCGTCTTTGATGAGCTCTACCATGGAAGTCTCATAATGGATTTCCAGGCCCAGTCCCTTTCCGTATTCCTTGAGGATGTTGGCGGTGACGCCTTCCTCCCCCTGAGTGCCGCTCATCTGCAGAGAATGACCGACGTCATAGATGGGATAGCGGACGTCATGGGAATGATCGTCCACTTCGTGACGTAATGAGAGACCGGCTTTTTCCAGCAGGTCAGCGTACCAGTCGATGGCCTCTCCGGAGTAGTCGGCCCAGACCTTGTAGAGCCTCTGATCGCCGTAGCCGTTGCTCTGGCGGTACATTTCGGTGATGACGTCAAATTTGTCGGGGTTGTCATTGTTCGCGATCTGCTGCTTGCTGCCGATGGCCGCCAGGGTATCGCGGATACCGGAGCCGCCGTAGTCCTCGCCGAATTTTTCGATGAGGATAGTCTTAGCGCCTTCCTCGACGGCGGCACAGGCGGCGAAGAGACCGGCCGTACCGCTGCCTACCACCACCACTTCGGTGTCGTAGGTGGCGACGATCTGACTCTCGTCAATGACAGGAGCGCTTCCCAGCCAGTCCGTGGCTGCGGGAGCTTCAGGAGCAGAAGCGGCTGTGGTTTCCGGAGCTGCCGTGGTATCCGAAACACCGGTTTCCGGAGCGGCGGCAGTGGTATCGACCGGAGCAGCTGTGGTCCCGTCTCCGGCGGTGGTAGCGGTATTTCCTTCCGAGGCGCAGGCGCCCAGCACGCCGGCAGCGGCGACGCCCAGTACGCCGGCAGCTGTGCCACGCAGGAAATCCCGGCGTGAAATCTGATTTTTCTTCATTGTATGATCCTCCCTTTTGTTGGTATAATACATGAGCATTTCCATAGTAGCATCTTTACAAAGAAGGAAAAAGAAGATATAATTTTCACATAAACGCAGGAAAAAACTGCGTTTGCGTCAAAAGCAGAAAGGAGACGGCGGAACGGCGCCGCCGGGAAGAGATGGATATTACGCAGCTGAAATATTTTCTGACTACGGCAGAAACGCTGAACTATACGAAGGCGGCGCAGAAATTATATATTTCACGTCAGGCATTGCGCCAGGCGCTGGCGTCCATGGAGAAAGAATTTCAGACGGCTCTGTTTATCAACCGGCGAAACAAGCTGTCTCTGACGGCGGCGGGAGAGTATCTCTATACGGCCGGAACCCGGGTGGTGGAGGAGTTCGATGGGGCGGTAAAGGGAATGACGCGCTTCGCCAGCGAGAAGGTGACGCTCACAATCGCTGTTTCCAAAAGCCTGTTTCCGTTCATGATTCCGGAGATGAATCAGATTATAAAGCGCTTTCGGAAACGGTATCCGGCGATCTGCCTGGATTTACAGCCCATGTCCAATGATGAGGCCATAGAAGCGGTGACGAGGGGAGGCGCTGACTGTAGCCTGGTGATTCAGATGCCCTGTGAGCGCCCGGGCCTTCGGATGGAGAGTCTGGCAGAATACAGAGGGATGGTCAGCTATTGTGAGGGTCATGCTCTGGAAGGACGGGATACGGTGGGGCCGGAGGATCTTGCGGATATGGTCTGCATCGGTATGGGCAGTATGCAGGAGACGATGCGGCCTTTTTACGAAGAATGCCGGGATAAGGGACTGGAGATCTGCTACCAGATCGTGCCCAGCGCTCTGGATGCCTTTTATCGTGTGGCTCACGAGGGGGTAGTGGCCTTTGACGTCGATCTGCCGGATGTGCCTGATGATTTTGAGTTGGGGGAATCCAGCGTACTGGAGGGATATAGCTGGGAACTCGGTCTGCTATGTAAGGAGGATTCTTCTCTGTCAGGAGAACAGCAGCTGCTGGTCCGCTTTGTGAGAGAAGAGTATGAACGCATGCAGGAAGAAAAGAGATGACGCCGGGAGTAAGCTCACCCGGCGTTATGGATTCCAAAACGGCTCATATAGCTGTTATGATATTCTTTGGAAAAGGTCACCTCTTCTGCGAACCAGGGCAAAGGGTTGAAGGCGTCGGCTTCCTCCGTGGAGGAGAACTCCACTTCCACCATAATGAGATTGCCGGGAGCGGTGAAGAGATCCAGCTCGGCGGTAAGGTTTCCCAGGGGAATCCGATAGCGTGTTTTTTGAATCAGATGTCCGTCCGCCTTTTTGATCAGATGTCTATAGGCTTCGGCGGTCAGCGGCAGGTTGTACTCCTCACGAACCATTTTTCCGCCTCCTTTGTAGGTCAGATAGTATTCGTCATCCTGTCTGCGCACCCGTACTACCGGCTTCGTACACAGATAGCCCTGTTCGATCTGGTGAAACGGGTATTGTTCCAGGTTTTCCGGCAGCTGCCGGACCAGAAATTTTCGTTCGATTTCCATTGTGTTCTCCTTAATTAAAGTGTGGGTGAAGAGGGATCGGGCGTGGCATTTACAGGCAGAGGGAGGAACCTCCGGCGTCAATTTGCCTCTTTTTTGAAATCCCAGGATAGCCTTCTGTAATTTTCCTGCAAATGTTCTTGCTATCAGTATACCCCGGATGCTATAATAATTGCAATGATTTGGAAAAACATTATATTTAAAATAGGAAAGGGTATTTCAGATGAGCAAAGCAAGTATCTTTATGGCTGACGGTATGGAAGAGGTAGAGTGCCTGGCAGTGGCGGATATGCTGATAAGAGGGGGCGTGGAGACGGAGCTGGTTTCTGTCATGGGACGTCTGATGGTGGCCGGATCTCACGGGATTACGGTGATGGCGGACAAGCTTTTTGAGGACGCGGATTTTTCAGACAGGGATCTTTTGTTTTTACCAGGAGGAGTTCCCGGCACGCCGAATCTGGCAGCCCATGAGGGCTTGTGCGGCCTGCTGACAGAATACGTGGCGGCGGGAAAGAGAGTGGCCGCCATCTGCGCGGGGCCCAGCGTGCTGGGAGGACTGGGAATATTAAAAGGACATAAGGCCACCTGCTATCCGGGCTGGGAGAATAAGCTTACCGGCGCGACCTGCACAGGGGAAGGGGTTGTCACCGACGGCCTGATCACCACCGGGAGAGGCGTGGGCTTTGCCATTGATATGGGACTGGAACTGGTCCGCCTGCTGGAAGGCGGGGAGAGAGCTGCGGAGGTCAGAGCGGCAATCCAGCATCCGCAGGCGTGAGATACCGAAGAAACGAATGACAGCAAAAAATATTAAATTTTCAGTAGCTTTTCTCTGAAATCTATGCTATACTAATATACTGCAATGCTATATGTACGATAAGAATAACTGATCCGTCGAGGAGCAGAAGGAGGAAAATAGAAAATGAGCGTGCAAGTGGAAACGATGGAAAAGAATCTGGCAAAGCTGACGGTCCAGGTATCTGCGGAGGATCTGGAGAAAGCTGTTCAGCAGGCATTTTTGAAGAATAAAAACCGTTTTAATGTGCCGGGTTTTCGTAAGGGCAAGGTTCCGAGAGCCATGATCGAGAAGATGTACGGTGTGGGTGTCTTCTATGAGGACGCGGTGAACAGCGTGATCCCGGAGGCCTATGCACAGGCGTCGGACGAGAGCGGGCTGGAGATCGTATCCCGTCCGGAGATCCATGTGACTGAGGTGGAAGCCGGCAAGGGTGTGACCTTTGAAGCCACCGTGGCTGTGAAGCCTGTCGTGACGCTGGGACAGTATAAGGGCGTAGCGGTTGCGAAGGCGGATGTGGAGGCCACAGAGGAAGAGATCATGGCCGAGATCAGGAAGGAGCAGGAGAAGAATGCCGTGATGGTCACGGTGGAGGACAGGCCTGCGGCGATGGGCGATACCGTGACCATCGACTATGAGGGCTTTGTGGACGGAGAGGCTTTCCCCGGAGGCAAGGGCGAGGACCATCCGCTTGTGCTGGGTTCTCACTCCTTTATCGATACCTTTGAGGATCAGCTGGCGGGAAAGAATGTCGGGGATGATGTGGATGTGAATGTGACGTTCCCCGAGGAGTACCATGTGGAGAATCTGAAGGGTAAGCCGGCTCTGTTTAAGGTCAAGGTAAAAGGGATCCGGACCAGGGAGCTTCCGGAGATCGACGATGAGTTTGCCGGAGAAGTCTCTGACTTTGAGACTCTGGAGGAATATAAGGCCAGCATAAAAGAGGCTGTGGAGAAGAAAAAGGCAGACGCGGCCAAGGCACGCAAGGAAGATGAGGCTCTGGCGAAGATCATTGAGGACAGCCAGATGGACATCCCTGATATGATGGTGGAGACTCAGGCGGAAAACATGCTGGACGATCAGGCCCGTCGGCTGCAGAGCCAGGGACTTAACATGCAGATGTATATGCAGTACACCGGCATGACAGAGCAGATGATGTTAGACCAGTTAAAGCCGGAAGCGCTGAGACGTATTCAGGCCAGGCTGGTGTTAGAGGCCATTGCCAGGGAGGAGAATATCGAGATCAGCGAAGAAGAGCTGGAGAAGGAATTTGCCGCCATGGCCGAAGCATACAATATGGATGTGGATAAGGTCAAGGAGAGAATGGGAAAGACCGGTATTGACCGGACGAAAGAAAACCTGGCAGTGGAGAAGGCTGCCGATCTGATCGTGGAGCAGGCGGTGGAGACCGAAGAGCCGAAGGAAGAGAAATCCGAGGAGGAGTCTGCCTGAGCCTGACATGCGCAAGATATTCGGCCGCCTGTGATTAAGGCGGCTGGATTTGTACAGAATAGAAAGACGAGGAGGAATTATAATGAGCTTAGTCCCTTATGTAGTGAAATCTACCAGCCGCGGCGAGCGTTCTTATGATATTTATTCCCGGCTGCTGGAGGACCGCATCATTTTTCTGAGTGAGGAAGTCAATGATGTGACAGCCAGCCTGGTAGTGGCCCAGATGTTGTTTCTGGAGTCGGAGGATCCGTCCAAGGATATTAACTTTTATATCAACAGTCCCGGCGGCTCTGTCAGCGCCGGTCTGGCGATCTATGATACCATGCAGTTTGTAAAATGCGATGTGAGCACGACCTGTATCGGCATGGCGGCCAGCATGGGAGCATTCCTTCTGGCAGGCGGCACCAAGGGCAAGCGGTACGCTTTGCCCAATGCAGAGGTGATGATCCACCAGCCTTCCGGCGGCGCCCAGGGGCAGGCCAGCGATATTAAGATCGTGGCGGATAAAATCCTGCAGACGCGCAGGAAGCTGAATGAAATCCTGGCGGCCAATACGGGCCAGCCTGTGGAGCAGGTCGCTCTGGATACGGAGCGCGATAACTATATGTCTGCCGAGGAGGCCAGGGAATATGGCCTGATCGATGAAGTCATCGTCAGCCACTGACACTGTAAAATCCCGGTGCGGACATCGAAAAACAGGTTGCAGCCGCAGCCTGATTTCAGAGAGTGAGAAAGGACACCATGGCGAATAAATTTGATAACCAGTACCGCTGCTCTTTCTGCGGCAAGTCCCAGGAGCAGGTGCGCAAACTTATTGAAGGTACGGGCAACGCCTATATCTGTGACGAATGTGTGGAGCTTTGCGCTGAGTTGATTGATGAGGAACTGGAGGAGCTGGAAGCGGCGAACAGCAAGAGCATTAATCTCTTAAAGCCCAAGGAGATAAAAAGCTTTCTGGATGAGTATGTCATTGGCCAGGAGGAGGCAAAGAAGGTATTGTCCGTGGCGGTGTACAACCACTATAAACGGATTACCACAGAGCCTGCCGAGGATGAGGTGGAGATTCAGAAGAGCAATATCCTGGTTCTGGGACCGACCGGTTCCGGTAAGACCTTTCTGGCCCAGTCACTGGCTAAGATTCTGAATGTGCCCTTTGCCATCGCAGATGCCACGGCGCTGACAGAGGCCGGCTATGTGGGCGAGGATGTGGAGAATATCCTGTTAAAACTGATCCAGGCAGCAGATTATGACATGAACCGTGCGGAGTACGGTATTATCTATATCGACGAGATCGACAAAATCACAAAGAAGGGTGAGAATGTATCCACCACCAGAGATGTATCCGGAGAGGGAGTACAGCAGGCCCTTCTGAAAATCCTGGAGGGAACTCTGGCCAGCGTACCGCCTCAGGGCGGACGCAAGCATCCCCATCAGGAGATGTACCAGATTAATACGACCAATATTTTGTTTATCTGCGGCGGCGCGTTTGACGGTCTGGATAAGATCATCGGCAAACGTGTAGGCTCAAACAGCACGATTGGTTTCAACGGCACCGTGTCGGAGAAGCAGGATGATAAGAATATCGGAGAGCTCCTGCGCCAGGTAATGCCTGAGGATTTAATCAAATTCGGGCTGATTCCCGAGTTCATCGGCCGGGTACCGGTGGTGCAGTCCCTGGATATGCTGGATGAGCAGGCGCTGGTCCGCATTCTGACGGAGCCGAAAAACGCTCTGGTGAAGCAGTATCAGAAGCTGTTTGATCTGGATGGCGTACAGCTGAACTTTACCCCGGAAGCAGTGGAGCTGATCGCAAAGCAGGCCCTGAAGCGAAAGACAGGAGCCCGCGGCTTGCGTGCGATCATCGAGAAATCCATGATGGATATCATGTACACGATTCCTTCGGATGAAACCATCGGCACCTGCACGGTGACCCCGGAAGTGATCGAAGGAAAGGCAGAACCGATTCTGACCTACCGCGATGTGGCAGTGTCGGAGAGCGGCCGTTCCACCAGCCGACGCCGTTTTTTACGCCGACACGATGATAACGAGATCGCGTGACGGCATGGAAACACACGCATCCCGCAATACACCCCCAGAGAATGAAAGCCGGACAGTCCAAAACACGACTGCCCGGTTTCTTACGCGCAGGCAATGAGCAGTGCGCAGAGGATGAATGAATGGCCCTTCATGCTTGCATGAAAGGGCCAGGAATTCAGCCGCTGCATAGTGCGAAGCACGCGACCGAGATGAAGCGAAGCGGAATCGAGGTGCACTGCGAAAAAGGTGCGCAGAGGATGAAAGGGCCACAAAAAGGAGAAAACGATGATAATAAAAAGTGTAAACCTGGAAACGGTATGCGGCGTAACCAGCACTCTGCCGGTCAACGACAAGCCGGAATTTGCCTTTGCCGGTAAATCCAATGTGGGAAAATCCTCCCTGATTAATGCTCTGATGAACCGCAAAGCTTATGCCAGGACCTCTGCGCAGCCAGGAAAGACACAGACCATCAACTTCTATAATATCAACAACGAGTTATATTATGTAGACTTGCCCGGCTATGGCTATGCAAAAGTATCCCAGACCGAGAAAGAAAGATGGGGCAAAATGATTGAGCGCTATCTGCATCAGACGAGACAGCTTAAGCTGATTTTTCTTCTGGTGGACATCCGCCATGAACCGGGGGCCAACGACAGACTGATGTATGACTGGATCGTCCATAACGGCTACCGGCCGGTGATCATCGCCACCAAGCTGGACAAGATTAACCGAAGCCAGACCGCAAAACAGACGAAGCTGATCCGAACCGGTCTGGGTATGGATAAAGAAGATATCCTGATTCCCTTTTCGGCGGAGACAAAGCAGGGAAGAGAAGAGATATGGGACATCATAGATTCGCGATTCTGCTGTAATGGAACAGGAATGTAAACGGGTGTCAAAAGCAGAGGCTGTTATTGGTAAAGATGTTGTCAAGGGGAACAGTGAGATTTGTGTCATCCCAATAAAAGAAGTTTGCGAAAGAATATCGATTTTATGAAAGCGACTTGCAAAACGGAAAATAAAGTGCTATAATTTTTTTCAACAAGTAAACAGGGGAGCTTGTGTGACAGGCTGAGAGGAAGGTAAACCTTCGACCCTTACACCTGATGCGGATAATGCCGCCGGAGGAAGTTGCAGAGGAACATGTACTTTTTCAGGGAGTATCCTATTCGGGTGCTCCCTGTTTTTGTCTGTTTACAGGAAAGGATGTGATACCGGCAACCGCAGTACGCCTGCGGCGGGTTGAGGGGGAGCGCCCTGAACCTTGTATGACAGCGATGGGAAGCCGTGTTCCGGTGTGAGAGGAGGCCGGCAAGCCTCGACCGACTTTTTTAAGCAGGCAGGCTGTTCCTGCCTGACATCATCAGGGAAAACGCCGGCATACAGGGACGTTTTCTCCTATCTCAAAGGAGTGAAAACTATGTTTCAAAAGATTTTTGAGAATGTAAGACAAAAATCCCCCTTGGTCCACAATATCACCAACTATGTCACGGTCAACGACTGCGCCAATATGCTGCTGGCCTGCGGCAGTTCGCCCATCATGGCGGACGATCCGGAGGACGCTGTGGAGATCACCGCCATCTGCGGCGGGCTGAATATCAATATCGGAACGCTGAATCAGCGCACCATCCCCGCTATGCTTGCCGCTGGGAAGCGGGCCAACGAGCTGGGCCACCCCGTGGTGCTGGACCCGGTGGGAGCGGGAGCCTCCGCACTGCGGACGGAGACCGCCCTGGGGCTGCTCAAAGAGGTAGAGTTTACCGTGATCCGCGGCAACATCTCGGAGATCAAAGCCCTGGCTCTGGGCAGCGGTACCACCAAGGGCGTGGATGCTGACGTGGCGGATAAGGTGACAGAGGAAAACCTAACTATGACGTTGTCCTTCGCCAGGGATTTTGCACGGCGCACCGGGGCGGTCATTGCCATTACCGGGGCCATCGACATTGTGACCGACGGGGAACGTGCTTTCTGTATCCGCAATGGCCGTCCTGAGATGTCCGCCATTACCGGCGCCGGCTGCCAGCTCTCCGCCCTGACGGCGGCTTTTGTCACCGCCAATCCAGATCAGCCCCTGGAGGCTGCCGCCGCCGCTGTGTGCGCCATGGGACTGTGCGGGGAGACCGCCTGTCAGCGTATGACCAATCTGGACGGCAACTCCTCTTATCGGAACTACATCATCGACGCCATGTACCGCCTGACCCCGGCGGCACTGGAGAGGGGAGCCAACTATGAAGTGCGATAAGAGGCATATGCTGCTCTACGCCGTCACCGACCGGGCCTGGACCGGGAAGCAGACGCTGTATCAGCAGGTGGAAGCGGCTTTGAAGGGCGGTGTGACCTGCGTACAGCTGCGGGAAAAGGAACTGGGCGAGGCGGCGTTTCTCCAAGAGGCCAGGGATATCCGCGCTCTGTGCCGGCGGTATGGGGCGCCCTTCATCGTCAACGACAACGTGGAGGTAGCTGTGGCCTGCGGCGCGGACGGGGTCCATGTGGGCCAGGAGGATATGGAGGCGGGAGAGGTCCGCCGCCGGGTGGAGGAGGACATGATCCTGGGCGTCTCCGTCCATACGGTGGAGGAGGCCCGCCAGGCCGTCCGGGACGGCGCTGACTATCTGGGTCTGGGCACAGTGTTCCCTACCGGAACCAAAACCGACGTGGATGTGATGTCCGGAGAGACCCTTCTGGCTATCTGCGGCGCAGTAGACATACCCATTGTGGCCATAGGCGGGCTGAACCGGGGCAATATCCTCCAGCTGTCCGGCAGCGGAGTGGACGGTGTGGCCCTGGTTTCCGCCATCTTCGGGGCGGAGGACATCCAGGAAACCTGCCGGGAGCTGCGGGCGCTGGCAGAGAAAATGGTGAACCTATGAGGATTCGCGGAGCTATTTTTGACGCAGATGGAACGCTGCTGGATTCCATGTTTATCTGGGACACCATTGGCGAGACCTATCTGCGCTCCATCGGGTATGAGCCACGGGAAAACTTAAACGAAGTGTTCAAAAATATGAGTTTGCTCCAAGCGGCCCGCTACTACCAGACTGAGTATGGCGTGACGCTGTGCGTCGATGAAATCATAAACGGGGTCAACGCCATGCTGGAGCGGTGCGGGGCGCTGTCCTGCTTCGGGAGGATATTTACTTGCGGCGAGGTAGGCCACGGAAAGGATGAACCTCACATCTTTGAGGAGGCCCTTCGCTTCCTTGGAACCAAAAAATCAGAGACAGTCGTATTTGACGATGCGCTTTACGCTGTTCGGACGGCGAAGGAGGCCGGGTTCCCGGTAGCAGCAGTCTATGACATCCACGAGAAGGCGCAGAACGATATTCGAGAGCTGTCTGCTATCTATTTGGAAGACTTGGCACAGTTGGATAAGCTACAGAAGCATCTCTCAGTTTAACCGCGGAGAGCTTCCGGCGGCAGACTGGGGGGGGGGCGCCACTCTCCGTCGCTCAATAAAAATAATGCAAAGGAGACTCAAACATGAAAACAGCATTATCAATCGCCGGGACCGACCCCAGCGGAGGCGCCGGGATTCAGGCCGATCTGAAAACGATGACCATGAACGGCGTATTTGCCATGAGCGCCATCACAGCGCTGGTGGCCCAGAACACCACCGGCGTGAAGGCGATTGTGGAGATGACTCCCGCATTTTTGGGGGCGCAGATCGACGTGGTATTTGAGGACATTCCGCCCGATGCCGTAAAAATCGGCATGGTGGCCTCCCGCGGGCTGATAGAGAAAATCGCCGAGCGCCTGACGTTCTACCAAGCAAAGAATATCGTAGTGGACCCGGTGATGGTTGCCACCAGCGGCGACCGGCTGATCTCTGAGGAGGCGGTGGACACGCTGAAAAGCTGTCTGCTTCCCCTGGCGGCGGTGGTTACCCCCAACATCCCGGAGGCGGAAATTCTTTCCGGTATGACCATCCGCAGCAAGGCGGACATTGTGGCCGCCGCAAAGCAGATCAGCGACACCTACAGCTGCGCCGTCCTCCTCAAAGGCGGGCATAACATCAACGACGCCAACGACTTTCTCTATGCGGACGGCGTAGGGACTTGGTTCTATGGAACCCGCATCGGCAATCCCAACACCCACGGCACCGGCTGTACCCTGTCCAGTGCCATTGCCGCCAATCTGGCCAAGAGCTTTGACCTGCCCGCCTCCGTCCGGCGGTCGAAGGACTACCTCTCCGGTGCGTTGGGAGCTATGCTGGATCTGGGGAAAGGCCGTGGGCCCATGCAGCATAATTTCGATCTGACCGGCGAATTTGCAAAGGAGGCAGAGTGATGAAAACCACCAAACGGCTTTTAGCGGCGGCTAAGGAAATTTGGGACGCTTACAACAAACATCCGTCCTGGAATATGAATAAATAAATGAGAGCTGAGAGCTATCATATAAAACACTGTGTAGTTATCGGAGTGCAGATATTGGGCGATACGACCATATCCGCACTTATCTGCGAAGAGATGCTGCGACAGCGGTTTGAAGCATCAGAAAGGGTTGGGTATCATCCCGAACCGGATCGTAGGCGACTTTGATTTCTATGCCCTCCATCCGGACGTTAAGACCATTGTGCTCCCTTCATGAGAAAGACGATACCAATAAGGCCTCCGCGGTAAAAGAAGTGTTGAAACAGAGCTATCAGGACTTTCTGCTTTCAGATATTATCGGTGAGCGGCCGGATCATACGTCAGAGAATGTTTCCTTGATGTTGGATACGCAGGGAAAAAACGTCAAAGTGTTGGACGATTACTCGAAGTGGAGATCATTTCCGATAAGCCTGCCAAATGTTCATACAATAATAGATATTTTCATATTCCAGGTACATTTTCCCGAGAGCAGAGTAAAAAATGGAGTTTACAGCCGGCCGTCAGATCGCTTGCCTGTCAGGACCCTTTGAGACGCCGGTACTTAGTGAGCAGGAGCGAAGCGAGTGCGAACTTAGCACCGCTGCGTCGAAACGGAGCGAGAGCGCGTCCTGACAGGCAAGCGATCTGACGGCCGGCGTTCCTTATATCCTTTTACCCCTGTATTCGCTACAGGTCCCACGAACTTATCCAATAACGTATGCGGTACCTCCAAAATTAGTACCCCTGCGGGGCAGACGGACTACGTCCTATAAGGTATCCCCATGCGGGGACCCCTAAAATAGTACCCCTGCGGGGTAGACGGACTTCGTCCGATAAGGTATAATAAAACAGAAGGGTAACATATGTCTTATTGTCATAAGAGAAAGGGGTAAATCAAATGGATCTTGAAAGAAAATCTGTCAATGCAGTCCGGATTCTGGCAGCGGATATGATTCAGAAGGCCAATTCCGGTCATCCGGGCCTTCCCTTAGGTGCAGCGCCCATGGCCTATGAGCTGTGGATGCACCATATGTCGCATAATCCGGCGGACCCGCGATGGGAGAACCGGGATCGCTTTATTCTGTCCGGAGGACATGGATCGGCGCTTCTGTACTCGCTCCTGCATTTGGCCGGTTACGGACTTTCAAAAGAAGAGCTGATGCGTTTTCGCCAGATGGATTCTCTGACGCCGGGGCATCCCGAGTATGGCCATACGGTAGGAGTGGAAGCCACCACGGGGCCTTTGGGGGCCGGTATGGGCATGGCGGTAGGCATGGCCATGGGAGAAGCCCATATGGCGGCTGTCTTTAATAAGCCGGGCTATCCGGTGGTGGATCACTATACCTATGTGCTGGGCGGGGACGGCTGCATGATGGAGGGAATCTCTTCAGAGGCATTTTCCCTGGCCGGTTCCCTTAAGCTGGGAAAACTGATCGTACTGTATGATTCCAATCAGATCACCATCGAAGGCAGTACCGACGGAATCTTTACGGAGGATGTGGCACTTCGGATGGAAGCTTTCGGGTTCCAGACGCTGACGGTGGAGGACGGAAACGACCTGGCGGCCATCGGGGCAGCCATCGAGAAAGCGAAGGCAGAGAAAGATAAACCTTCCTTTATCACAATCAAAACAAGGATCGGCTACGGCTGCCCGGCCAAGGAAGGAAAAGCCAGCGCTCACGGCGAGCCTCTGGGCGTGGAAAATGTGGCGGCACTGAGAGCAAATCTGGGATGGGAGAGCGAAGAAGCGTTCTACGTTCCGGAGGAAATATACGACCATTACCGCAAACTGGCAGAGGCCGGAGCCAAAGCGCAGGCACAGTGGGAGAAGATGTTTGCCGAGTATGGGACAGCCTATCCCGGGCAGAAAGCCCTGTGGGATCAGTATCATGATCCGGACGCGGCGAAGAAGCTTTATGATGATGAGGCATATTGGACCTGCGATCCCAAGCCTCAGGCTACCAGAGCCTTGTCCGGCCTCATGTTAAACCGCGTGAAGGATGCGCTGCCCGGTCTGATCGGCGGATCGGCAGATCTGGCTCCCTCCAATAAGACGCTGATGAGCGGAGAGGGAGATTTCGGAGCCAGTGATTATGCCGGAAGAAACCTGCATTTCGGAGTCAGAGAGCTGTCCATGGCTGCCATGGCCAATGGCCTGGCTCTGTATGGAGGCTTGCACCCCTATGTTGCTACGTTCTTTGTATTCAGCGACTATATAAAGCCCATGGCCCGTCTGGCGGCCTTGATGAAGCTGCCGGTGACCTATGTGCTGACCCATGACAGCATCGGTGTCGGCGAGGACGGCCCCACCCATGAGCCCATCGAACAGCTGGCCATGCTGCGGGCCATGCCGAATATCCACGTATTCCGCCCGGCAGACGGAAAGGAGACGGCAGCGGCCTGGTATCATGCGGTTACCTCCGCCGGCACCCCTGTGGCCCTGGTGATGACCCGTCAGAATCTGCCTCAGCTGGAGGGCAGCGGCAAGGAGGCTCTGAAAGGCGCTTACATCTTAAAGGACTGTGAAGGGACGCCGGAGCTGATCCTGATAGCCAGCGGATCGGAAGTATCTCTCATTCTGGAGGCGGCCGAAGTCCTCTCTCAGAAAGGGACCGCAGTGCGCGTGGTCAGTATGCCCTGCATGGAGCTGTTTGAAGAGCAGTCGAAGGAATATCAGGAGACCGTGCTTCCCAAATCGGTGAGAAAGCGCGTGGCAGTGGAAGCGGCCGCGGACTTTGGATGGGGTAAATATGTGGGACTGGACGGAGCCTGTGTGACCATGAAAGGTTTTGGAGCCTCTGCCCCGGCGGGACAGCTGTTTGAGAAATTTGGATTTACGGTGGACAATGTGGTAAAGACAGCCAGAGAGGTGCTCGGAGAATAAACAGGCAGCCCCAGGGCGCAGGCTGGCATCGGAAATAATAAAAGGCTTGTGAGGGAGGCCATGGAATTGTGAAGGGAACGCAGGATTCGTTCCCTTTACAATCCCGGACTCCGGAACCGGCCTTTTGCCGTCCCAATGCCGGCCGCCCCCGGGGCCGGTCTGTTTTTTATATTAGCCTGTCCTTCAGTCCATATCCGCCCCGTTGGAACGAATGACTTTCTGATACCAGTAGAAGCTGTCCTTGCGGCTGCGCTTTAGCGTACCGTTACCCATATCGTCCTGGTCCACATAGATAAAACCATATCGCTTGCTCATCTGATTTGTGGATGCGGAGATCAGGTCAATCGGAGCCCAGCTCGTATACCCCATCAGCTCCACGCCGTCGTCGATGGCCCTTTCCATTTCTTTGAAATGCCGCCGGAAATATTCGATCCGGTACGGGTCATGTACAGAACCGTCCGCTTCCACCGTATCCTTTGCGCCGATGCCGTTTTCCACGATGAACAGCGGTTTCCTGTAGCGGTCATACAGCTCGATCAGCGATATGCGCAGGCCCACCGGATCCACCTGCCAGCCCCAGTCACTGGACTCCAGATAGGGATTTTTCACCCCCAATACCGTATTACCCGGCGTGCGTTCCGCATTTGGATCCACGGATTCCGTCATGCTCATGTAATAACTGAATGACACGAAGTCCACCGTTCCCTCTTTGAGAATTTCCAGATCTCCCGTCTCCATCTTTATCTCGAAACCATGCTTTTCCAAATCACGCAAAATCATCCGCGGATACTCGCCGAATACCTGGACGTCCGCATAGAACATGTTTTCCAGGTTCTTTTTCTGTGTGACTGCCACATCCTCGGGAGCACAAGTGCGCGGATAAGTCATAAGCTTCGTGAGCATACAGCCCATCTGCGCTTTTGGCCACTGTTCATGGAGTATTTTTGCTGCAATGCCAGCCGCCACAAGCTGATGATGAAGCGCCTGATAACAGCAGGCCAGATCGCCCTTTTCCCCACACAGTTCCGGCACGATCCCTGCCGTGGTGAAGGGGTGGCGAATGATGCTGTCCACCTCATTAAAATTCAGCCAATATTTTACATATTTCCCAAAGCGGTCAAAGCAAGCCTTTGCAAACCGCACGAAATATTCCACCACCCGGCGGTCGGTCCAGCCGTTGTACTTTGTCGCCAGATGCAGCGGCATCTCGTAGTGGGAGAGCGTCACAAGCGGTTCGATGTTCAGACGCCGCATCTCTTTTAAAACTTCCTCATAAAACGCCAGCCCTTCCTCGTTGGGCTCTGCCTCCTCCCCGGTGGGGAAAATCCGGCTCCAGGCAATGGACAGACGGAGCACCTTAAATCCCATCTCCGCAAATAACGCCAGATCTTCCTTATAATGATGGTAAAAATCAATGCCGCGGCGCTTGGGATAACCGATATCATCCGTATCCTTCATGGCCTTTTGAATGGCGTCCATAGACATGAACACATGAGCCTTATAGTCTTTCACATCTGCGTCGGGTTTATAGGTCGCCACATCTGCCACACTTGGCCCCTTGCCGCCCACATTCCACGCGCCTTCCGCCTGGTTTGCCGCCAGGGCTCCTCCCCAGAGAAATCCTTCCGGAAAACTCATTTTTATATCGCCTCCTTATTTATGATTATCAGCGCTTCCAAAAAGCTCCATAAAACGTTCCTCACAGATTCCGTATTGGCCACGCCATCCTGCCAGCGGAAGGACAATGTCGGAGCGGCTGCTTCCCGGTACTTTCCTGCTGGCTTCCCAGAGGGCTTTATGGCCTGTAAACTCATCGAACATGGGCTTTATATAGGGATTATACATGACTCCGAGTTCGGCCAGGGTCATCAGCTGTCCCCTCAAAGCGTATTTTTCACAACCGGGCACTTGTTTTGATTTTTTTATCCGCTGTTCCAGCTGGCCGGGTGTTTCATTTTCCGGGGCATTTCGTATCATATCAATCACGGTATGAAAGATTTCCCGGTCTTTTCTGGTCGGTGTCTGCGGCGGGAGCTTTGAGAATTCCTCCAGATCCAGATAAAACTCCCAGGTACATTCGTTCCACGAGGCTCCGCCATACCACCGAAACACCTCCTTGCCCCGTTCCAGCCAGAATTGGTTCTTCACACCACAGATCTCACAGTGTTTTCCGTTTCCCGGGTTAAAAAAGTCATGCCGCGGTACCGCCCTCGCAAAGAGATAACTCATAAGCGGCTGACGGCCCCTGGGAAAGCTTCCGAACCCGGCGACATACGCCGAAAGCAGATTGTGTAACGACAGATTAGAGTTATCAAGGATCTCCTTCAGCCTGCGGATATTATCGTCATGTGTGTCGGAGACAATGTCGTTTACCGGATACCCACTGTCGGCCAGATAGGAAAGCTCCTCCGGCGACAGGATTTCCGTGGAATAATGCATCGTCGCTGTTTTTGGATCAAATACGTCGCCGGTCTGTATCCTTACCTCATTGCCATCCTTATCTTTTATACGAGTTTTCTTATAATACACCTTCTTAAGTATTTTACGTAATTTTTCATCCATACCCCGCCTCCTGTGATGTAAGAACGGATCTGATAATCGTTTTCATATGGTGAAACGTGTAATCCCCGGCAAAGGGGTACCCATTTCTGTCAAAATAAAAAGCAAGACAGGAGAAGAGCCAGAGACAGAAGTCTGAAAGGGAAGCGTCTTTGCGCTTCCCTTCTGTCATCTCTGTTTTACCGGAACAAATCCTTTCACCACATCTGTGCAAACCTCTTGATCTCGGAAGTGTTCCCATATTTCTCCACCTGATCCCCGTGGACGACCACCAGAGTAGGGGCCTGCCGGATCCCGTAGACGCCTGCCAGATCAGCGCGCTCCTCGGCGTCGATCTTTTTGAAAGGCACTTCGGACTGGTTCAGAATCATATCGGCGATGCGGCAGTTGGGGCAGGTCTTGGTGGTAAAGAGAAGGATATGCTCCGGATTAAGGGAGGATGCTGAGTGGGCCAGGGCTTCCCTGGCATCATGATCCCCGTCATCTGTGCAGGCCGCGGCGGCAGAGGGTTGCAGGACTGTGACCGTGTCTTCCTTCTGCATGGGGGCCCGGCTGTCTTCCGGCAGCGGCATGGGCCGTGAGTGAAGCGGATCATAGACCTGGCGCTCCTTATATTCCTGGGCCTTGCCGTCATTCCAGTTCTTTACAGGACGGTAATAACCGGTGATACGGCTGTATACCTCGGTGGGGCCGCCGCAGATGGGGCAGCTGTTCTGTTCCCCGGACAGATACCCGTGATCCTTGCAGATCGAATAGGTGGGGGACATGGTATAGTAGGGCAGCCGGTAGTTTTCTGCAATCTTGCGTACCAGAGAGGCCGCAGCCTTCCAGTCCGGCAGCTTCTCACCCAGGAAGGTGTGGAAGACCGTGCCGGAGGTGTAGAGCGTCTGCAGCTCATCCTGGATATCCAGAGCGGCGAATACGTCGTCGGTGTAGCCCACGGGCAGGTGGGAGCTGTTGGTGTAATAAGGCGTTCCGCCGGGCTCGCTGGCCGTGAGAATGTCGGGAAACTGTTCCACATCGTGCTTGGCCAGACGGTAGGAGGTGGATTCCGCCGGGGTGGCCTCCAGGTTATAGAGGTCGCCGTAGAGCTCCTGATAGTCGGACAGACGCTCCCGCATGTGGTTCAGCACATCCTTTGCAAACTGCTGCGTCTTTTCATGGGTCATGTCGGCGCGGAGCCAGCGGGCGTTCAGACCGGCTTCATTCATGCCCACCAGACCAATGGTGGAAAAATGGTTGGCAAAGGTGCCCAGATAACGCCTGGTGTAAGGGTAGAGTCCGCTCTCCATCAGGTTGGAAATGACGGTTCTCTTCGTATTCAGAGAGCGGGCTGCGATATCCATCATGTGGTCCAGGCGCTGGTAGAATTCCTTCTCATCTTTGGCAAGCCAGGCGATCCGGGGGAGGTTGATGGTCACGACCCCCACGGACCCGGTGGATTCACCGCTGCCGAAGAAGCCCCCTGATTTTTTGCGCAGCTCTCTTAAATCCAGACGAAGGCGGCAGCACATACTGCGGACGTCGCTGGGAGACATATCGCTGTTGATATAATTGGAAAAATACGGGGTACCGTATTTGGCTGTCATTTCAAAGAGGAGCCTGTTATTCTCCGTATCGGACCAGTCGAAATCCCTGGTGATCGAATAGGTGGGGATGGGGTACTGGAAGCCGCGTCCGTTGGCGTCTCCCTCGATCATGGTCTGAATGAACGCCTTGTTAATCAGATCCATCTCTTTTTTACAGTCGCCGTAAGTGAAATCCATCTCCCTGCCTCCGACGATGGCAGGCATATTCGCCAGATCGGCAGGCACGGTCCAGTCCAGCGTGATATTGGAGAAGGGGGCCTGGGTGCCCCAGCGGCTGGGAGTATTGACGCCGTAGATGAAGGATTCGATGCATTTCTTCACCTGCTCATAGTCCAGATGATCCGCCTTCACAAAAGGAGCCAGATAGGTGTCAAAGGAGGAGAATGCCTGAGCGCCGGCCCATTCGTTCTGCATGATTCCCAGGAAATTGACCATCTGATTGCACAGGGTGGACAGATGCCTGGCGGGAGCAGAAGTGATCTTGCCGGGGATGCCGCCCAGTCCCTCCTCGATCAGCTGCTTTAAAGACCAGCCGGCGCAGTAGCCGGTCAGCATGGAGAGATCGTGGATGTGAATGTCGGCGTTGCGGTGGGCCTGGGCGATCTCGTCGTCATAGATTTCGGAGAGCCAGTAATTGGCTGTGATGGCGCCGCTGTTGCTTAGAATCAGGCCGCCCACAGAGTATGTGACGGTGGAGTTTTCCTTGACGCGCCAGTCGTTGACCTTGACATAGTTATCCACCAGATCTTTATAATTTAAGAGAGTGGAACGGGTATTGCGCACCTTTTCGCGCTGACGGCGATACAGAATATAAGCCTTGGCGACATCCGTGTAACCGGCTTGGATCAGGACGGCTTCCACACTGTCCTGGATATCCTCCACCTGGATGATATCATCCTTTATCTTGGGTTCAAAATCGGCGGTGACTTTCAGAGCCAGCAGATCGATGACGCTGGGATGATATTTTTTCTCCCTCGCCTCAAAGGCTTTCATGATGGCTGAGCTGATCTTACTGATATTGAATTCACTGACAGCCCCGTCTCTTTTCATTACCTGATACATAAAACACCCTTACCTTTCCCATTTGATGAACTTGAAAACCTGCACAGTGAAAGCCTGTGCTCTGGCCGCAGGCTGGCCTTGACCGTGCATGTACCATCATACCATGGAATGGAAGGGGAGTCAATATATAGATGAAAATAAAGAGAAAACAGGATGTAACCACAATATATAGTTATTCGCCGCGGATTTTGGCTGTGGGAATCAGCGGGAGAAGGCGGTCCAGAAGGGCGGCCATTTCTTCGGCGTCAGGCGCATGGAGCCCTTTATTTATCACGTTTTCAGAGTCGCGAAAGGGTTGGAGAAAATACCTTTTAGCTCCCCGGATCCAGTGCCCGATATCCTCTATATCTTGTGGCCGATGATATTCCCGGACCACAGTGGTACGAAATTCGCAGGCAATGACTCCGCTCATGAGGCAGGCTGCGCTCTCTCGTACAGGCTGCAAATCGTATTCCTGCGGCAGTCCTGCGGTCTCACGGTAGCGTTTGGGGCTGTTTTTAATGTCCATGGCGACATAGTCCACGAGACCGGCCCGGATCAGATGGGAGAGACGGTCCGGAAAGCTCCCGTTGGTATCCAGCTTGATGAGAAAGCCCAGGTCACGGATCTTTTTTAAGACTTCCTCCAGATCAGGCTGCAAGAGGGGTTCGCCGCCGGTGATACAGACGCCGTCCAGAATGCTGGAGCGCTTTCGCAGGAAAGCCACGAGATCCTCCTCGGTGATGGCCGGGGAGAGCCGGGGAGAGATCGCCAGCTGTCCGTTATGGCAGAAGGGGCAGCGGAAATTGCAGCCGCCGGTGAAGACCGTGCAGGCTACCTGGCCGGGATAATCTAAAAGCGTCAGTTTTTGAAGACCTTGTATGTTCATCAGGAATGCTCCTTATTGGTATATGACAAAAAAGGCCGTGCGAAGTATGTTTCAGTTGAATCCCCGGAATCCCTTCCCGATGATCTCGCTGCTGTTGGTGATGGTGATAAAGGCGGTGGGTTCGCTGCGGCGGACAAAGTTGCGCAGCTGTACGGCCTGACTGCGCTTCATGACCGTGAGGATCACCGTCTTCGGATGGTGCTCGTAGGCCCCTTCAGCTTTGTACACCGTGGCACTGCGGCCCAGGTCATGGATGATGAAATCACAGATGGGCTTTGGCCGGTCGCAGATGATGGTGAAATACTTACAGAGATTGATATTCTCAATAACGGTGTCGATGACCAGGGATTTGGCCATGAGACCGGTGAAGGAAAAGAGACCGGTCTGCGGGTCGAATACAAAGCAGGCGGCAAAGGTGATGAACAGATCCACCACGAAGAGAGCCGTACCGATATTAAAGCTGGAATATTTCCTGAGAATCATGGCCATGATATCGGTGCCGCCGCCGGAGGCCCCGATGTTAAAGAGAATTGCTGAGCTGAAGGCCGGCAGCACGATGGCGAAAATCAGCTCCAGCACAGGCTCTGTGGTCAGAGGGCCCGCCATGGGAAACCATTTTTCCGCCAGACTTAAGCCGGCAGAAGTCAGAAGGCTCACATATACGGTTTTGAGGCCGAAGTCGCGGCCCAGAAAGAGAAAGCCCAGGAGGAGCAGGGCCATATTGATGATGAAAGTGTAGGTGCCGGGACTGTAGGTGCCGACCTTGCCTAAGATGACGGCGATACCGGTGACACCGCCGAAGGAGAAGTTATTGGGAAACTTGAATACGTAGACTCCTGCCACCAGAATCAGGGTGGCGATGGTCAGGATGCCATATTCGATAAGCGTCCTGACGGCTTTTGACTTGTTCATGATGATTTTTCTCTCCTCATATGCGTGGCTTCGGGTAAGGACCCGTGCAGAGAAGACGTCTTCTCCACACGGTAGAGTAGCATACTTTTGAGAAGAGTACAATTCCTTTTTATGATATTATTTTTTCATATTTTCCTGTTCAGATGGATTTAACGTTTCGCAGGGCATGACATTTGACAGTGGGGCAAAATCGTTTACCGGGCGGATATTCGACAGTTCTTCTAACCAACTTTCTCTTTCTGACGTTCCCCTTTTTACCTTCGGAACTCTTCTCGCAGATACGCTTCATAGACCTCCTGTGGAATCTCAAACAGAGGACTGCCATATGCGCCGGGGGCCACCTCATATTCGTCGAAGCGGATGACCAGATTCCCGTTTTGCGCGAAATAGAAATTCTGGTCTTTTTGGATGGAGTGAAAATCATTGCCTGCCGCTTCCCCGTCGATCCAGTAGACGGCGATGTCCTCCTCCATCTGCTGCCGCATCTGTTCCATGATACAGAGGCTTATGGCTTCCGGCCAGTCGGTGTCTTCGGCGAAGAGATCTGCCAGCTGCACGGTCTGGCCGGTGGTCTTATCGATATGATAATACTTATATTGGGAAGAACCGCTGCCAGAGCCGTAGTAGATCAGCACCTCCAGCGTAAACCAGTCCTGGCTGTTCGTGACCGTCTCATAGTAGACGTCCAGCTCCGTGTGGCCTTCCTCCCCGATCTGCTGCACATCGTTCTCAAATTCGTGGATCAGTTGCCGGGCCATGGCCTGAATGTCGTCGTTGATGGTCTGGACAGATTGCCGCAGAACAGGGTTATTGTCTTCGGCATCCAGCTCAATATGGGGCATCCGGATATCGGCATAGTGGTAACCGTCCTCATAGAAATAATTGCGCAGAAGGATCACGTCGACGAGAGAGCCGATGACAGGCAGTTCCTTCATGGCTGCCGCTGCCTGCATACTGAAATTCGGGATGGCGATAAAGAGGATCAGGGCGGCAGCCGCGGCGCTCAGAGACCGGGGAATCCGCCGGGGCTTTTGAAAGGGCGGAGCAGGAGGCAGGTTCATGAGAGTCTGACGGATCGCATTCTGTGCGGCGAGAGGCAGCACGTCGGACTCGAATCCGGCCGTTCTTTTCAGCTTTCTGTCAAAAGAATCCATACATATTCTCCTTTTCAGTCATTCGTTCCACAGCCGGCGCAACATCTGTCTGGCCCGTGACAGACGTGTGCGTACCAGACCGGAGGGAACGCCGGTGATCTCGCTGATCTGACGCACGGACAGATCCTCGTAGTAAAACAGGATGACGACGGTCCGGTAGGCCCGGGGCAGAGAGGCGACGGCTTCCTTCAGACTCAGGCTGTCGGTCTCTGAGACATGCGTTTTCTCCTGGGGGATATCTTCGATGTCGTCCAGATTGACAAAGACTTTTTTCTGCCGCAGGATATCATAGGCGGCATTGACAGTGATCTTCATCATCCAGGGACGGAAGCGGGAGGGATCTTTCAGGGAATCCAGTTTTTCATATCCGGTACACAGAGCGTCCTGCAAGGCGTCGCAGGCGTCCTGTTCATTTTTAAGGATTCCGGCGGCCAGCCGGTAGAGGCCGGACTGGCAGGCCAGAATCTGTTCGGTATACCATTGTTTTTTATCGGCAGGCAGTCGGTTCAAGTCGTAAATCCTCAGTTTATGTGGTATCCGGATCGCCGCCGCCCGCAGGATGAAGCGGGCCGCAGGTTTCATACAGCCATTGCCCCCATTCCTTATAGTATTTGCCATAGGGGTGGGTCTCATCTCCGCTGTAATCGCTCCTCAGCGCTCCGTTCTCATCGTCGAAGAGCGGATTGACATCCAGATAGATGGTATCGTCCGTACCGGCCAGCTTTGCGATCTCTGCGTTGAGCCAGTCGATATTGGCGTTATTATAGATTTCGTCCCTGTCGGAACGGGAGCCGGTGACATGGAGATTGGCACAGAGATACAGGATGGCTTCCGGTTGCAGGGTATGTATGGTTTCCACGGTGCCGGCATATTTTTTCAGGATAGAGGAATGGTCATAGCCCAGCTCATTGATGCCCAGCATGAGATATATTTTACCATAGCTTTTCGATTCCAGCAATGTCTGCAAGGTCACCTTACCCAGATCCGATACGGATACCTCCTTTTTCCAGAGAGAAAAGACACTCATGCCTGAGGTGGCGAAGAAATCCGGGGTCGTGAGACCGGCGTACTCTGACAATCCCATGGCGCGGGAGTCTCCGATAATGAGGGCATCGGCGAAAAACTCTTCCGGACCGGGAGTCTCGCCGTCATCTGCCGGTGAGGGGAGCGTTTCCATTCCAGGGCGCTCCGGTGAGGTTTCCGGAAGAGACTCGAGAGTCATATCCCCAGAGTGCTCCGGCGGGGTTTCGGGCTGCGTATGGCTCTCAGATGGCAGAGAGGGGGCCTCGGGCGGGACTTCTCCGGGTGAAATCTCTTCGGACCCTCCGGATCGGAAGTCATCCTCCGGACCGTCCTGTGAAAGCCGGGCGTCGCTGCCTCCGGCAGCCTGGGCCTGGCTGCTTTTTATCAGGAAAACGGGGGACAGAAACAGCATGGTGACGGCCATCAGAGCCGGAAACAGACGACAGGATTTTTTCTTTTTCATTGGGATTCCTTCTTTCGTAAGCCTATCCGGGCCGCCGGGTATGACCGGGCCGGACCGAAAAAGCGGAGGCAGCAGGTAACATCAAAACTGAGAGTATAGAAACGGATCATTGAGACCGATATACAGATAAAATACCGACAGCCAGAACACGGCCAGCAGCCCCACTGACACAGGCCAGCTGTGGGAATACCTGTCATAGAGCCTGCGGGGCAGCGGTGTACAAAATACCAGGCAGACGATCAGCAAAAGGCCGTAGATTCTTCCGTATTTTATATAATCCTGGCTGAATACGGCAGCGCCGGTCCCGGCAGGGCTGCCGAATAGCCGTCCCAGATATACCGGGATCTGCCTCAGATCCGTGACGGCGAATACCAGCCAGGTCAGAGGGATGGCAAGAAGCATATACAGATGACCCAGCAGGGGAATCTGTGAAAAAATTTTCTTCAGGCCCAGCTTTTCCAGGGCGATCAGCAGAAAGAGAAGGAGCCCCCACAGGAGATAGTTCCAGCTGGCCCCATGCCAGATGCCGGTCAGCAGCCAGACGATGAGCAGATTGCGAAAGGTCCGTCCGCGCCCTTCACGGCTGCCGCCCAGGGGAATATACACATAGTCGCGAAACCACTGTCCCAGCGTCATATGCCACCGCCTCCAGAAGTCGGTCATGGTGAGGGCCGTATAGGGGTAGGAGAAATTAACCGGAAAGCGCATTCCCAGCATAAATCCCAGTCCTCTGGCCATCAGAGAATAGCCGTAGAAGTCAAAGTACAGCTGGAAGCTGAAGGCGGCGATCCCCATCCAGGCCAGAGGCGTGGACAGGCTCTCATAGCCGATGGCGTTTACCTCCCGCCACAGCCCGCCGATGCGGTTGGCTAAGAGTACCTTAAATCCCAGGCCGATGCTGAATTCCCGCAGTCCCCGGTCTAAGAGGGGGAGGGAGTGGCGTCTCCTGCAAAGAGGCGCTTCCACCTCTTTATAGGTGATGATGGGTCCGGCGATCAGCTGGGGGAACATGCACAGGTAGGTTCCCACAGACAGGGAGGCTTTCGCCTCATAATCCGCTCCCCGGCAGAGGTCGATCAGATAGGAGACCACCTGGAAGGTGAAAAAGCTGATGCCGGGAGGAAGCTCAGGGCGAGACGTGGGAAAAACGGCCAGGCCATCAGGCAGCAGCCGGTTCAGATTTTCCCCCACAAAGCCCATGTATTTAAAAAAGAAGAGAATTCCGAAATTCCAGAGCAGGCCCAGGTACAGATACCGGCGTCCGGCGTCTTTTGGGATTCCGGCGAATGTGCGACATTCGTCCGGACGGAGGATTCTCCTGCGGCGGCGTATCTCTGACCGGATCCTCTGGCCCAGCCGGATATTCACCGCCATGGAGCACAGAAGGAACAAAAGATACAGAGGATGTCCCCAGGTTCCGACTCCGTAAAATATCACGCTTCCGAGAAAGAGGGCCGGATTCTTGTTGTCATCCGGTAAAAGATAGTACAAAATGAAGAAAACAGGCATGAAGCCGAGCAAAAAGGGAAGACTGCTGAAAACCATAGGGGTGACCTCTTTCTCATTGGTGTCGTAATGCTTCTGTTTATTAGACGGATGAGAAGGGCAAAAGGTGTCAGCGGTTTGATGATGTAATGAAATTGAAAGATTGGCGTAAGGGGGCGGTAAGAAATGAGGAGGTCGGTGGTAAGGGGGAGTCCCGGTGTTTACGAATCTGAGCTAAATGCCTTCTACTCCTGTGGATACTGGGCCAAAAGCGCCTGCAAAAACGCCCGGTACTCCGTGACGACAGACTCCGGCGACAGGATCACAGCGCCGGTTCCCAGTCCGCAGAGCCAGCCGAAGAACTGGCTGCTGACCGTCACGGGAACTCTGGCGATGAAATGACCGTCTTCGTCGGGCTGAAGAGACACATCCTTGCCGAAGCGGTCGATGACCACACCGGCCAGGCGGTTTTCAAATCGCAGCCGGAGAAGCTGTTTTTGCCCTGCGAACATGCCAAAGGTCATGCGGGAAAAGTCTGCCGGATTGAAATCCTGAAAAAGGTCTTTTCCGTCACGCCTGTCTTTAAGAAGCCGGATCTGCAGCATCTTATCCACCCGGTAATGCTTGACCTTGTGCGCTTCGGAGTCATACCCCAGCATGTAATAATTCTCGTTATCCCATAGGAGAGTGTGCGGGCTGATCTGATAGAGGCGGCCATGATGCCTCGGGCGGGCCTCCTTGTCTGGCGTCCACTCAAAATATTGAAAAGAGATCCGGACATCGGAGAGGATCGCCTCGTGGATCTTATCTACGTTATAATAGATGCTCTCATTCATGGTCTTGATCCGCCCGGCTACCGTCACCTGGCGCTGCAGCTGCCTGGCTTCATGACGGCTGGCGAGCTGCTCCAGCTTACGGATCAGCTCGCCGGATTTCCTGGCGGTGAGAAAGCGGGAGGCCTGGACAGTATCCACCAGAAGCTTTAATTCCGGCAGCTCAAACCGGCGGCTGGCCACGAAATAGCCGGCCGGCGGACTTTTCCTGTTTACGACATCCATACCGAATAGGCGAAGTGTCTCGATATCGTCATAGATGGTCTTGCGCTCCGCCCGGATATTGCGGCGGCTTAATTCAGCGATGAGAGCGGCGGCAGTGAGCGGGTGGGTCTCGTCTGTCTGCTCCAGCAGAATCTGCATCAGGCAGAGGAGTTTCATTTTCTGATTACAGGATTTGGGCATGGCAGGTGGTCGCTCCTTTTTCGTGGAAGTTGCCCTCAGTGGACAAGGGGACAGAGCCCGGATGTATTTTTGATTTTTGCTCCGGGGTGCGTCGGCCTGTAAAACAGAGGAGGTGTGGCCGTCATGAAAGATGACAACAAGTTTAATCAGTAATACTTGTCTGGCTCACTATAAATATATCCGCTTATGTAAAAATAGGCAAACAAAATTTTGATTATTTTCATTTGGGGAAGACAATCGTAAAAAGGCCGCAGTCCCCGCGCACGCTACATGCGCAGGAGACAGCGGCCTCTTTTCTGTCACCGATTCCCTGACAGGGAACGGACTCAGATCTTGTTATCGGATCCCAGCACATCCACGATCTTATGCTTTACCAGCTCCTTGATATTGGCGCGGGCGGGCTTTAAATACTGGCGGGGATCGAAATCACCGGGATGCTCGTTGAAATGTCTGCGGATCGTGCCGGTCATGGCCAGGCGCAGATCGGAGTCGATGTTGATCTTGCAGACAGCCAGCTTGGCAGCCTGGCGCAGCTGATCCTCCGGTACGCCGATGGCGTCGGGCATATGGCCGCCGTTCTCATTGACCATCTTCACATACTCCTGCGGTACGGAAGAGGAGCCATGCAGAACGATGGGGAAGCCGGGCAGTCTCTTCTGGACCTCTTCCAGAATGTCGAAACGCAGCTGAGGCTTCGTGCCGGGCTTGAACTTGTAGGCGCCGTGGGAGGTGCCGATGGCGATGGCCAGGGAATCGCAGCCGGTGCGCTGCACGAACTCCTGTACATCCTCGGGACGGGTGTAGGAGGAATCCTCGGCGGATACGCTTACCTCGTCCTCCACGCCGGCCAGGGTACCCAGCTCAGCCTCTACCACCACGCCATGGGCATGGGCATAGTCAACCACCTGCTTGGTGATGGCAATGTTCTCCTCAAAGGGCTTGGAGGAGGCGTCGATCATGACGGAGGTAAAACCGTCGTCGATGCAGGATTTGCAGGTCTCGAAGGAATCGCCGTGGTCCAGATGCAGTACGATGGGCAGACCGGTCTCGATCTCGGCAGCCTCCACCAGCTTCACCAGATAAGTACGGTTCGCATAGGCGCGGGCGCCTTTGGATACCTGCAGGATGACGGGGGAGTTGCACTCCTTTGCCGCTTCCGTGATACCCTGGATGATCTCCATGTTGTTGACATTGAAGGCGCCGATGGCATAGCCGCCTTCGTAGGCTTTCTTGAACATTTCGGTTGAAGTAACTAAGGGCATGTTTTTTTCCACCTTTCTTATATAGATAGTTGTAAACAGGAACGAAAGCACAGATCGTCCGCCGTTTTACTGTTTTTATTATACCAGAAAAAATCAATCTGTATAGAAGTATTTTCCTGAAAATCGGGAAAAAGATAACGAGTGCAAACGCCTACAGAAAGTCGTCGTCCAGATCCGGTTCATGATCCGGTCCTTCCCCGGGCCTGGGGCCATGTCCCCCGTAAAACTCCTTGCCCACCACGTTTTTCTTCATGCGGGCCTCCTCCACGGCATCGGACAAAAGCGTTTTTACCTCCATGGGTTTTTTGATGTTGACTAAGGAAATGTGCTTGTCGTGATCCACCTTTGTGCAGAGCTCGATGGTGCCGGTGCCGCACAGCTTCTGGCCCAGGGAGCGGATGAGCCGGATATCGGTGATGCGGTAGAGTAAGGTCTCGTCAAAAGACGTACTCAAAAGTCCCTTTTCGATAAAGAGCCGTTCATCCCGCACCTCGTATTTGGTAAAAGAAAAAGGAAACCACATAAAATGCTTGCGGTCCTTCCAGAGAACGTCCGTACTCTTAACCTCCGTATTCTTATCTGCCATAACGTATTCCTCCTCATATGGTTTTCATGCGGCCGCCACAGTACGGCCGGTATATAGAAAAGCCGGTCTGTTCTTTGATTATAAACGTTTCCGGCGCCGGCTGCAAGCGGTTTTGCCATAATGGAAAAAACCCGGAGGATGTCCGGGCCTTTCCAAATGATGATATGAGGGAAAGAATCTTTATGAGACAAAAGAAAAGGTCTCCGGGGCACTGCCCGAAGACCTCTTTGTCTGCACACCTATATTATACATAAATACGAAGAAAAGTCAAATGCTTTTTTCAGAGCAATCTGTCAGAAGGCCGGGATGAACGAGTACCGTCCGGCGGCGAAAAAAGATGTGTTTGCAAAATAAGGGGATTGTGGTATACTTAACGGCGCAAACCAAATTCAGATTTTGCGAAAGGAGAGTTAAGATGAAAAAAACAGTATCATTGTTGCTTGCCGCTCTTTTGGTTCTGTCAGCCTGTTCTTCACCGGCGTCGCCGGAGGGAACGGCCGACGCCGGGACCACAGCGGCGACAGAAGAAATGACAGACGCCGGCGCCACGGCGGAGACGGTTCAGGATACCAGTGCGGCTTTGGGTATCTACACGGCCGGAACCTATACCGGCGAGGCCCGGGGCTTTGGCGGTACTGTGACGGTGACGATCAGGACGGATGCCAATGCGATCCTGGAAGTGAGCGCACAGGGGCCGGATGAGACGGAGAATATCGGCGGCGCTGCTTTGGAAGACCTGGCTGCTCAGGTTCTGGCAGCCCAGAGCGCGCAGATCGACGGAGTGACGGGAGCCTCCATGACCTCCGGCGCCGTGAGAGAAGCGGCGAAGGCCGCCATCGACGCGGCCGAAGGCAAGGAAGCGTCTTCGTCAGGAGCCTCTGCGGTGGCAGATGGTACATACACAGGCAAGACCCCTTCTTTTGGCGTCATGGGAGAGATGGAATTGTCGGTGACCTTTAAGGACGGACGGATCACGGCCATCACCACAGTCAACGCAGGCTCGGCGACCCAGGCGGATGAAGACGAATACAGCCCGATCTATGCGACGGTGGAAGAAAAGCTGTATCCCCGCATTATCGAGCAGCAGTCTCTGGCAGTAGACAGCATCGCCGGAGCCACCGTATCCAGCAATGCGGCCAAAGCCATCATTGCGTCGGTCATAGATGAAAACGGCGGTAAATCCTCCGAGTGGTATACGCCGGTGGAGAAGAGTACGGATGTGGTGACGCTGGAAGGATACGATGTGATTGTGGTGGGACTGGGTTCCTCCGGCGTGGCCTCTTATCTGAGCGCTGCCGAGAACGGAGCCACGGTATTCGGAATCGAGACAGCGGCCAAGATCGGAGGCAACGGCACCAATACGGCAGGCCCTCTGGGCGTAAATCCGGCGAAGCAGGTGGAAAATAACGAGGGTAAGCCCTTTGTGGACCCGGATGAGCTGCTGAAGGCCTGGATGGAATACACGGATAACGATGCCAAGGAAGAGATGGTAAAGCTGTTCATCGAGGAGTCCGGCGAGACCTTTGGATGGCTGGAGGAGAACTATGATTTCGGCTTCATGCCTTCCATGTTTGCATTCTACGATTCCCATGGCTGGCAGCTGTGGACCATGTACGCGGACTCCACAATGACCTCGAAAGATCTGGCCTACAATAATTCCATGGAAAAGGCCAAGGCATTGAATGAGAAGAACGAATATATGACGGAGCTGACGGCCACCAGCCTGCTGGTGGATGACCAGGGGACGGTGACCGGTGTGGAAGCCCGGTACTATGACGGGACGACCTATCGGATCTACGGCGACAGCGTGATTCTGGCCTCCGGCGGATACATAGGAAATGCGGAGATGACCAAGGAATATACAGGCTATGTCTGGCATACCAAGGGTATGACTCAGTGTGACGGCTTCGGTATCAGAGAGGCTCTGAAGCTGGGCGGCGCTCTGTATAATGAAGATGTGGCGGTGGAAGACCATATTGCGCAGCTGGATACCATCATTCGTTCGGATGAGTACAGTGCAAACGATAAGAGCCTTCTGACATCGCTGGTGCTGGAACTGGGATATCAGATGATAGACAGCCATGGCGAACCCTTCGATGGCAATTATAATGGTCTGGGCATTGCCTTTAACGCCTGGGAGGCCGGGGCCAACTACTATGTGCTGATCAACGAGGAGGAGTATGAGTCCATCAAGACCAATGGCTTGATCGCCTTCAATGCCCCGATGTTCTTCAATCAGGGCGGAACCTACGAAGAGGGAACGCCGGTTACGAATCTGGACGAGATCATGGCCATGGGAGAGAAGTTCAACGATGTGATCATTGCGGATTCGCTGGAGGATCTGGAGTCCCGACTGGGATTTGAGATCAACCTGGAGGACGTGCACGGTCAGACCGAGGGCAAGATCTACTGCATCATCGGCGCCGCCTATGTATATTCCACCTGCGGCGGTTTGGATGTGGATACCAATATCAATCTGCTCAGGGAGGACGGGACGCCTGTCGAGAATGTATATGTGGTGGGAAATGATTCGCTTGGCGTGCTGAATGAGTCCAATAAGGCTTATGTGACCTATGGCGGCTGTGCCCAGGGCTGGGCTCTGACATCGGGACGGCTGGCGGGAGCCAATGCGGCTGCAAAATATGCGGATTGACGGTCCAGCCGGCGAACCGGCGGCATGATTGTCTGAAGAAACGGCGTAGCCTGACAGGCTATGCCGTTTTTTGCTGCTGTCTGTGGCTGCGTAAAGAACGGAAATCGTTTCTTCTGTACGGAATGTTTGAATTCGGTACTTAAAAAAATACACAATCTGTGGTATGATGTATGACAGATACCAATATGTACAGGAGGAAAACAAGATGAATCAGGAATGGTCACTGGATACGCTGTATAAAGGATATGAAGACCCGGAATTTATCCGCGATATGGAGCGGCTGCCGGAGGAGATACAGACGTATCGTGATACTGTAGCCTCCCTGAAGCAGGGAGAGGCAAAAGAGAAGCTTAAGGAATTTCTGCTGGCGGAAGAGCGGCTGGAGGAGTTTGTCAGCCGTCTGGGACTGTTTATCGGCCTGAAGCAGTCGGTGAATACGGCGGATGAGAAGGCGGCGGATTATCAGTCTCGTCTGTCCATGCAGTTAAGCGCCGTCAGTAAGGACAGCGCCATTGCCAGAAAATGGGTTGCATCCATTGAAAACCTGGAAGAGCTGATCCGGTCTGACGAGCTGTTTTCGGAGTATGCATATCTGCTGCGGCATACGAAGGAGATGGCAGCCCATGTCTTAAGCGACGACGTGGAGGATGTGATCGCCCGTCTGAACGTATCGGCGGGACAGGCCTGGGGGAATCTCCAGAGCTATCTGACCAGCAGCGTGGAGGTGGATTACGACGGAGGAGTTACGAACCTGCCGGCGATCCGCAATCTGGCTTACAGCGGGGATCCGCAGGTGAGAAAGGCAGCTTACGAGGCAGAGCTGGCGGCCTATCCGAAGATCGCCGATTCGGTGGCCTTTGCCCTGAATAATATCAAGAGCCAGGTCAATACGGTGGCGGAGCTGAGAGGCTATGCTTCTCCTCTTGACATGACGCTGAAGCAGGCCCGGATGTCCCGGGATACGCTGGAGGCCATGCTGGCATCCATGCGCCGCTACCTGCCCAAATTCCACGAGTACCTGCGGATGAAGGCCAGGCTTCTGGGGTATGAAAACGGTCTTCCCTGGTTTGAGCTCTTCGCGCCCATGGGCGGAGATGACAGAAGATTTACCACGGAGGAGGCGAAGGCATATCTGCTGGAGCATTTCACACCGTTTGCGCAGGATCTGGCAGATATGATCGGAGAAGCTTTCGACAATGAGTGGATTGATTTCTTCCCCCGCAAGGGAAAGGAGGGAGGGGCCTTCTGCGCCGGCAGTCCCCGGAATGGGAGGAGCTGGATCCTCACGAACTTCGACGGCGCCCTGGGAGATGTGGTGACGCTGGCCCATGAGCTGGGACATGCCTACCATAACCGCAATCTGGAAGGGAACCGCATCCTGAATACGGATTACTCCATGCCTGTGGCAGAGACGGCCTCCACCTTCAATGAGGTGGTCATCATGAGTGCCGCCATCGCCGAGGCAGAGGGGGACGCCAGGATGGGGCTTTTGGAGAGTCAGCTCCAGGATACGACCCAGATCATCTGCGATATCTATTCCCGCTATCTGTTTGAGACCGCGGTATTCGAGGCCAGGAAGAGTTCCTTCCTGTTTGCCCCGGCATTAAAGGAAGCCATGCTGAACGCGCAGAAGGAGGCCTACGGCGACGGACTGGATCCGGAATACCTGCATCCGTATATGTGGGTCTGCAAGAGCCATTATTATTCCTCGGGCCTGAGCTTTTATAATTTCCCCTATGCCTTCGGCGGGCTGTTTGCCAGAGGGCTCTATGCCCGGTATCTGGAGGAGGGGGAGGCGTTTTTGCCTGCCTACAGAAAGCTCCTTCGGGCCACGGCCGTAAGCGATGTGGAGGATGTGGCGGGTATCGCCGGTATTGATCTGACGCAGCCGGAATTCTGGGACAAGAGCCTTGCCATGGTGGCTAAGGATATCGATACCTTCCTGGCGCTGGGCGAGGCGAAGCTGGCCGCCCGGGCGGACTGCGGCTGCCGCGCAGGGAAGGAAAGCTGATCCCATGGGAAGGAGTGCGGACTTTTGCGTAAACGCATACGCCAAGATTAATCTGGGGCTGGATGTCCTCAGAAAGCGGGAGGACGGCTATCACGAAGTGCGCATGATTATGCAGACGGTCCGGCTGCATGACCGGATCTGGCTGCGGCGCAGGAGGGAGCCGGGGATCTGCCTGGAGAGCAATCTGTCCTTTCTGCCGGTGGACAAAAGCAATCTGGCTTACCGGGCCGCTGCCCTCGTGATGGAGGAGGCGGGGATCCGGGAAGGACTCTCCATCTATCTGGATAAGAGGATTCCGGTGGCGGCAGGGATGGCTGGCGGAAGCGCGGACTGTGCGGCGGTGCTCTGGGGAGTAAACCGGATCTACCGCCTGGGCCTGTCGATGGAACAGCTGCGGGAGCGGGGAGTGAAGCTGGGGGCGGACGTGCCCTATTGCCTGCTTGGCGGAACCGCGCTGGCGGAGGGGATCGGGGAGCGGCTGACTCCCCTGCCCCCGGCGCCGGGAAAATGGATTCTCATCGCCAAGCCGTCCATAGGGCTGTCCACCCGGTATATCTACGAGCATCTCAGACTGGATGAGAAGACAGACCATCCGGATATCGACGGTATGGAACAGGCCATTCGGAGGAAAGACTATATGGGGATTGTCTCCCGTCTGGGAAATGTGCTGGAGAGCGCAGCCTTGCCGGGCCATCCCCCGATTGGGAAGCTGAAGCAGGCCTTGCTCGCCGGCGGCGCCAGAGGGGCGCTTATGAGCGGCAGCGGTCCCACCGTATTCGGCTTTTTTGACGATATCCGGCAGGCAAAGAGGACGGCGTCTCTGTGCTGCAAGCAGAAGCTGGCCAGGCAGGTTTTCGTCACGGAGTTTTATCACCGGAAGACATGATGGAGAAAAGGAGCGGATGGAAGCTTTGAAGGAACTGAAACTGGAGGCGGAGGGCAATGTATCGCTGCGGGAGGCTGTGTATCAGACGCTTCGCCGGGCGATACTGACCGGTACTTTTGAGCCGGGCGACCGGCTGATGGAGATGAAGCTGGCGGCGCAGCTGGACGTGAGCCGGACTCCGGTCCGGGAAGCGATCCATCTGCTGGAGAAGGAGATGCTGGTAAAGCAGGAACCGGGCCGCGGCGTGGTGGTGGCCGGCATCACTCTGAAACAGCTGCGGGACGTCCTGGAGGTGCGCGGTATGCTGGAAGAGCTGGCGGTGCAGCTGGCCTGCCGCCGGGCCAGAGAGGAAGACTTTGCACTTCTGAATAAGAAGGCGGAGAGCTTCGCCCGGGCAGTGGAGGAGGGAAAGGATGTGACGGTCCTGGCCGGCCGGGATGTGGCCTTCCACGACGTGATTTACCGGATGACGGATAACGACAGGCTGATTCAGCTGGTGGCGGATCTGTGGGAGCAGATTTACCGCTACCGCATCGAGTACCTGAAGGATGCGAGACACGGGGAGACTCTGGTGAGGGAGCATCAGGAGCTGGTGCGGGCGCTGCGGGAGAGGAATGAGGAGGCGGCCGTGCGCACGGCCAGGCTGCACATCGCCAATCAGGAGCTGGCCATAGTGAGTCGCCTGGAAGGAAAGGACAGAGAATGACATTTAAAGAACAATATCTGGCAGGAGAGATTGAATTTGAAGAGATCGACGAGTATGTCAGCCGGTGGGGTTATGACGATACCACGGTTCCTCTGCGGGAGTATCTGGGGCTTAACGGGGAAGAGGAGAATGTGTGGATTGAAGACAGCGACGAGGCGCTGAAGGCTCTCCTTGACAGTCAGAAGGGGACTGCTTAAAGAAGCGGCAGTCCCGGGAGGCTTCATCTTCCAAACAGCCAGTCGAACAGGTAAAAGCGGATACGGGGAGCAGCGGCGGCATCAGGGTCCTTCAGCCGGGCAAAGTCCTCTTCCGTAAGGAGGCTTTCCAGCTGCTCTTCGGAGGACTCGCAGAAGGAGGCTCCTCCTTCCTCCGTAAAGCATAAGGGGGGATAGAGGACGCACCACCAGTTCTGTCCCTGAGCCTGTCCGATCTCCACCCGGAGAGCCTCGTATTCTCCGGCCGGGAAGGTATAGGAGCCATAGGTTTTGTCGGGAAAATCACAGTGGGTGACGTTAGCCTGCACCTGATAGTCGTAGCCCTCGGCCCGGATCACGCTATTGGCCAGAGAAAGCAGCTCATCCCGGTGCTCCTCCACAAAAGAGGTTGCCTGAGCGGCGTCGGTAAAGGAATCGCCGTAGCAGGCCATCCAGGAGATCAGAGCGTCTCTCACGGCCAGCTTCAAGGCCTGGTCCTCCGCCGAATCGCTGTTGGCGATCACATGAAAACGCAGGACCTCGTCAGCCACACGTCTGGCAAAGCACATCTGGGAATAGCTCTGCCACAGGAGCCCGGTCAGGGCGGTTATGCAGACAAGCGAGAAGATCAGACAGAACATCCGGACAGTCCGCAGGCAGCGGACTTCTTTTTTTACATCAGAAAACATCACAGTACATACCTCTTTTCCATACGCTATACTAAAATCAGGAAACGTATTTCCAGTTTTGACGAAATCCCGGGGTTTATACGGAATCACTTGAAGAAATGCGAAAAAGAAAGTAAAATAGAGAAGGATTTCATATATGAAGAAAAGCCATCTGCTGATTCTTTTTGGCGGGCAGTCCTCGGAGCATGAGGTGTCCTGCCGTTCTGCCGTGTCGGTTATTCGTGCGATCGACACAGACGAATATGACCGGATGATCATAGGAATTACGAAGGACGGACGCTGGATTCTGGTGGAAGGAACGGATGAAATCGAAAAAAACTGCTGGCAGCAGGGAAAAACGGAAGCCGTTTTGTCTCCGGAAGCGTCTAAAAAGGGCGTATGGCTGAGAAGAGAAGGAGAATCCCTGTTCTGGCCTGTGGATATAGTCTTTCCGGTGCTTCACGGGACAGGCGGGGAGGACGGTGCGGTCCAGGGGCTTCTGGAACTGGCGGGACTTCCCTATGTGGGCTGCGGCATACTGGCCTCGGCTCTTTCCATGGATAAGGCCTATACCAAGGTGATCGTGGAACGGCTGGGAATCTGTCAGGCGTCTTGCGTAGCGGCGGACGGGGAGCAGGTGCGGACCGAAAGGGGGCTGACGGATTCGGTGCAGGCAGTGGAGGAGAAGCTTACCTATCCGGTGTTCGTGAAGCCTTCCGCGTCCGGTTCTTCCTGCGGCGTCGCAAAGGCAGCAAACAGGGAAGAGCTGAAGGCAGGCCTGCGGCAGGCCGCCGGATATGGGCCCCGGATTCTGGTGGAGGAGGCTGTCACAGGACGGGAGCTGGAGTGCGCTGTGCTGGGAGGTCCTGTACCCCGGGCTTCTGGTGTGGGCGAGATCCTGCCCGGCGCCGATTTTTATGACTATGACGCCAAATATAACAGTAACGTCTCCCGGACTGTGATAGATCCCCGGCTGCCGGAGGGCGTGGAAGAAAAGATCCGGGAGGCTTCCGTGGAGATATTCCGGGCAGTGGACGGCCGGGGCCTGGCCAGGGTAGATTTCTTTCTGGAGGACGGTTCGGACCGAATCGTGTTTAATGAGATCAATACCATGCCGGGATTTACGGATATCAGTATGTATCCGCTCTTGTGGGAGGCGGCGGGGCTGCCGGTGGAAGAGCTGGTAAAGCGCCTGCTGCACGATGCCGGGGAGAGAGCGAAGAGAGAAACTCAGGACAGATTAGGGAGGATATAAAGCATGTCTGTGGAAGACGCGCCCATCGGCGTATTTGATTCCGGAGTCGGCGGGCTGACGGTGGCCCGGGAAATCATGCGGCAGATGCCGGATGAGAATATCGTCTATTTCGGAGATACGGCCCGTGTACCCTACGGAAATAAATCAAAGACGACGATTCTTCGTTTTTCCAGGCAGATCGTCAGCTTTTTAAGGACCAAACAGGTCAAGGCTATTGTCATTGCCTGCAATACGGCCAGCGCCCATGCGCTGGATATCATAGAAAAGGAACAGGATATCCCGGTCATCGGCGTGATCCGGGCAGGCGCCAGAACGGCGGCAGCTGCCACGGAAAATGGCCGCATCGGTATCATTGCCACGAGAGGGACCATTGATTCCGGCGTCTATGAGGAGGTGCTGCGCCATATCGATCCGGGTTTTCAGATATTCGGGAAGGCCTGCCCCCTCTTTGTACCCCTGGTGGAGGAAGGTCTGACCCATGATTTTATCACCGAGGAGATCGCCAGACGCTATGTGAAGGATCTCCAGTATAAGGGGATCGATACGATGATCTTGGGCTGCACCCACTATCCTCTGCTGCGCTCCCTTCTTAAGAAGGTCATGGGAGATGATGTGACGCTGGTAAATCCGGCCTATGAGACGGCGGTGGAGCTTCTGGAGCTTTTGGAGCAAAAGGGTATGAGGCGGAAAAGACAGCCCGGCGGGCCGCCGGCAGAATACCGGTTTTACGTCAGCGATCTGGCGGCGCAGTTTCAGGAGTTTGCCGGATCCATACTGCCCTATGATGTGGCAGAGACACAGCAGATTGATATCGAAAGCTACGGCCAGGAGACAGAGAGAGGAGAAAAATGAAGCCACGAGAGGTCATGGTACGCATCGAAGGGATCCGCAGGCCCTGCGGGGAGGAAGCTGGAAGAGCGGAGGAGGATACCTCCGTTTGTCTGGCTCCGGGTGTGTATTCCTACCGAAACGGAACCCATTTTTTGATCTATGAGGAGAACGACGGGGGGAGATGCCTGACACGCAACACGGTGAAGGTACGGGAAAATGCCATGGAGGTGGTGAAGCAGGGAGAGCTGTGTGCCCGCATGGTGTTTCGGGCCGGTCAGAGGAGCAGCTGCCTGTATCAGACGCCTTACGGGACGATAGACATGGCTTTTCTGACAGAGCATGTGAGAATCGGGGCAGAGGTGAGCGGTCCGGAAGAGCCGGGGCAGCCGCTGTGGCAGGCGGAGGCTTCCTATATGCTGGAGCTGGAGGGAAGGGCTGCGGCCAGATGCTCTGTCCGGGTGAGCGTGTATGACAGAGAGGAAGGGCAAGAGAAATCATGAGAAGAGAGAGAGACCGGCGAAGGAGCGAAAAGAGGGACAGAAGGGAAGACAGGACGGGATACGGAAGGAGAAACCGGCTGGCGGGAGCCTGTATGGCTTTTTTGCTGACAGGCTTCCTTTTGGTTGGCGGATGTGCAGGGACGGCCGGCACGGATCGCGGGGGAGACGGCGTCACGGAAAGCGGCACAGAGGAGGGAGCCCCGGGGAAGCAGAGCCCGCAGGAAGAGGAGAAAGGACAGAAGAGTGAACCGATTTCCGCTCCGGAGAGCGGACAGGCTGCGGCAGGCCAGACCGTAAACCGGGGAGAAGGCAGTCCGGACCGGACAGAAAACGACGGCGGTCAGTCCCGGGATCCGGTCTCAGGCCAACCCACAGGAGGCGACTCCGGCCAATATGGGGGAGACCATACCTCGCAGAGCCTGGCGGTCCCGTCTTTGACCGGCGCTCTGCATGTGGAGGGGACACAGCTGACGGGCAGCCATGGCGAGGCGGTACAGCTGCGGGGGATCAGCACCCATGGACTGGCCTGGTTTCCGGATTATGTCAACAGTCAATGCTTTGCGGAGCTTCGCCAGAGCTGGAATGCCAATGTGATCCGTCTGGCGATGTACACGGCGGAGTACGGAGGCTATTGTAACGGCGGCGACCGGGAGTATCTGAAAGGGCTGATCGACGACGGCGTGGCCTGGGCCAGAGAAGCGGACATGTATGTGATTATCGACTGGCATATTTTGTCGGATGGGAACCCCAACACGCATTTGGATGAGGCCAGGGAGTTTTTTGACGAGATGTCGGCCCTCTATGGGGAGGAAGATCATGTGCTGTATGAGATATGCAACGAGCCCAACGGAGGAACCTCCTGGAGCGAGATCAAAGAGTACGCAAAGGAGATAGCGGGGGTGATCCGGGCTAACGACGCGGAGGCGGTGATTCTGGTGGGAACGCCGAACTGGTCCCAGTATGTGGACGAGGCGGCTGCGGATCCGATCACGGAGTATGATAATCTGATGTATACGCTTCACTTTTATGCGGCGACACACAGAGGAGATCTGAGAGAGAAGATGGCGGCGGCTGTGGAGGCCGGTCTGCCGGTCTTCGTGTCGGAGTACGGGATCTGTGACGCCAGCGGAAACGGCGCGGTGGACGAGACGGAGGCGAACCGGTGGGTGCAGGCCATGGATGCCTATGGCATCAGCTATGTGGCCTGGAATTTGTCAAATAAGAATGAGACATCGGCGATACTCTTAAGCTCCTGTGGGAAGACCGCCGGTTTTGCACAGGACGACCTGAGCGCTTCCGGGAGGTGGCTGTACGGAATGCTGACAGGCGGGCGGCAGCCGGATTCCGGGGCAGATGCACAGGAGGGTGAGAGCGGGAATGGGGAGACGAAAAGCCCTCCTTTGCCGTCTCCCTCCGGGCAGCCTGCGGAGTCACCCTCACAGGAAAGCCTCCCGGCCCGGTCCTCCCTCACGAACGGTGGGTTCGAGATTACGGCGGTACTGACAAACAGCTGGGAGGCAGACGGTGAGCCGGTATACCTGTATACCCTGAGCCTGTGCAATATCTCCGGAAGCGCCTGCAGTCAGTGGGCTGTGGATGTGGCGTTCGACGGAGAGATTGCACTGCTTGACGGGTGGAACGGAGATTACTCGGCGGACGGCAGTGTGCTGCACATCACATCAAAGGATTACAACGGATATATGGAGGACGGCGGCTCCGTTTCTGATATCGGCTTCATAGTAAAGGGAAGCCCGATGAAAGCAGAATGAGGCGTGTCCTTATTCTTCCAGCAGATACTGGATGGATGTGATCTCGTCCCCTTCCACGATAAACTGCAGCAGCGTGTTATCTCTGGCGTAGGTGTAGGCGTTGCCGCTGGAGGTATAGTCCTCTCCGTAGGCGGCTGTCATATCGGCCATGGTCATAAACAGGGATACGCCTTCGGGAGTGGAGCTTAAGTCATCCTTCAGGACGATGGCATTGACCCGGTTTACACCCTGAGCATCGGGAACAGTGGCGATCTCCACACCGCCGTAGGTGTAGGTGTAATCGGTCCCCTCCCCTGCACAGCTGGGCGCCTGGAAGACATTATCAGCATCTCCCAGAGCGGAGAGAAGGGCATCCTGCTCCATGCCGGGGCTGACAGCGGCGCCATTTAAGCTGAAATAGAAACCGCCCTGGGCGGCGACGGGAGCGGCTGTGGTCTCATCGGAGGCCGGGGACGCTGTGGTCTCGCCGGAGGTGCCGGAGGCGGCTGTGGTGACGGTATTGTCGTCCTTTCCTCCGCACCCGGCAGCGAAAGCAGCCAGAAGGCAGAGAGCCAGTACATATACTGAGATTGTTTTTTTCATGTTTTCTCCTTTCATCCATGTGGCCCGGAGCCACAGTGATACGTCTTTTTATATGGCACTAAAGAGCATAGCGCATTCCGGCGCAAGAATCAAGCCTTTTTTGACGGCGGACAGGAGGTTTTTATGCAGGACCGGACGAAGGGGACGGATTCCGTCACCATTCTCATAGCGGAGATGAATAAAAAAGAAATAAGGGGGCTGTATGCCTCAGCGCCCCTCTTTCGCAATCTCCTCCTCCTGCATTTTCCGGTCCTTTGCATACCAGGCAGCCTGATCCTCCCAGAATATGCTTAAGGGCGCTTCGTTTCTCCGGTCAGCCAGTCCGCACTTTTCCTGGAGGATCGCTCCAAAATACCGGGACAGCTTCTCCGCTCCGGCCAGATTCAGGTGCAGTCCTCCGTCATAAGTGTCAGTCTGATAGTCCAGCCCGGCCTCGTCTCTCAGGGCCAGAAGGTTAATGTAGAGAAGATGATGCTTTTCGGCATAGTCGGCGATCTGCTCTTCCCACTGGTCATACCAGTAGGGGTACAGGCTGGGAGCCTTGATGAGGACCAGCTCCACGTCGTTTTCCTCACACAGAAGCCGGATCTTCTCCAGCCAGTCCATCTGTGCGGCATCGATGGAGTAGTCGGGCAGAGGACGCCCCTCGGGAATATTCTCGGCAGGCCTTGCATCCACCCGCATATAGTAGCCGTTATGGCTTACCGGGTCGCGGTGAAAGAGATAGGTGAAATCGTCGGCGGTCAGCTCTGTGATCCGGGAGTGATACCGCAGCAGCGGAAAGATATAATCCAGAAACTGCTCGTCCTCGGTCATGGAGGTGAGGATTGCGTCGATCTTGGTCCGGGACCAGCGCATACCGTCCAGGGTCATACGGTTATAGGACTCTTTGGGCGGTTCATTGTAGGGTACGGCCAGAACGCTGAAGACCACCACGTCAGGCTTTTCGTATTTGAGGGTATCCTCCAGCACATAGTAGGACTGACTTACCAGCTGCTGGGCGCTGCCGCGGATGTAGCTGTTGATACCGTACTGATCCCACAGAACCTGGGGGGAGAAATTTTCATAGACCTCACAGTCCCCGATGAAGATCACATCGTGGTCCTTTCCGGAATCATAGTATTCCGCCATAAAATTACCTTCCACCACGTCTCCCATATATTTGGGAACCACCAGACACTGCAGAAGATAGAGCGTGCCGGCGATGAACACAGCAATGGCGGCGACGGTCAGGATTTTTTTCATTTTCATCGCGGCCCTCCCTAGAATTGATTATAGATAAACTGGCTGGCGTCGTAGCCGATGCCGTAAGCGCCGAACAGCAGTACGATGAGGAACAGTCCATACCAGACGAGCACGCGTACAGGCAGCGGCCTGGCCGCGATGCGCTCCCGCACCGAGAGACCGCGTTCCTTCAGAAGGCTGACGATAAACACCAGTATGAGAGACAGAAGCAGGATTCCATAATCCCAGGCAGTGAGTCCGATCTCCAGCAGGGAACCGTCTACCAGAACCGCCGGGTTAAACTGCGTGACCATGCTGGCCATGGCCTGTCCGGCGGCAGCGGCGCCGGAATAGTAGTCGAACATGCACAGAAGGCTTACAAACAGGAAGGTCCGCAGAATGCGGAAGGCTTTCCAGGGTTTGTTTTCCTTAAGGGCCGGGAAACGGGCGTAGAACCGGCGGTACAGAGGCTCCATCTCCTGGGAAAGCAGCAGAAAGCACCCGTTCAAGAGTCCCCATATGATGAAATTCCAGGCAGCGCCATGCCACACGCCGGTGAGAGTCCACACGGTCAGGTTGCCTGTGTAGACTGTGATGCGGCGGGCCAGCCCTCCGTGTCCGGCAGCCTTGAGCTTCTTTGACAGCCCCAAGAGCCGGGGACTGGTGGAGATGGGATAAAAGACATAGTCTTTAAACCAGTCGCACAGCGTGATGTGCCAGCGGTGCCAGTAGTCTTTCAGGCTGACAGCAAAATAAGGCTGCCTGAAGTTTTCCGGCAGCCGGATGCCCAGAGCCTGGGAGAAGCCTATGACGATATCGATGCCGCCGGAAAAATCCATATACAGATCAATGGCATAGAAAATCATACCGGCGAAGGCATAGGCGCCTGTGTAAACGGTGGGATCTCCGGAGATGGTGGACAGTCCCGTCATGATCCGGTCCGCGATGACCATTTTTTTGAAAAAGCCATAGAGCATGCGTTGCAGGCCAAAGGCCACCTGGCGCCTGTCGAAAGCATGTTTGCCGTACAGCTCGTCCTTCAGAGCGCCGAAACGGCTGATGGGCCCCTGGATCAGCTGGGGAAAAAAGGAGACAAACAGAGAAAACCGGAAGAAATTCTTCTCCGGTTCATAGTCCCCGCGGTAGAGGTCGATCAGGTAGCCTGTGGTCTGAAAGGTATAGAAGGAGATTCCCAGAGGCAGTACCAGGCGGAAAAAAAGATCGTCGCCGGGTACGCCAAACAAGGCCCCCACGTTTCCGATGACGAAATTGCCGTATTTGATGACGGCCAGAATTCCGAAATTAAACAAAAGAGCCGCAGTCAGCCATCTCTTCTGTCTCTTTTTGACAGAGGCCTTGTAAAATTTTCGGTCCTCCCGGTCCAGAATGGCTTTGTTTTCTTTCAGAAATGTTTCCTGACGGTCCTTTAAACGGCCCATGATCCGGGAGGCACCGTAGGTACAGAGGGTGGTAGCCAGGATATATCCCAGATAGCGCACCCCCGAAAAAGCATAGAAAACATAGCTGGCTATCAGCAGCAGACACCACTGGAACCGGCGGGGGACGATGTAATATAAGAGCAGCAGCACTCCTGCAAAGAGCAGAAAGCCGTAGGAGGTAATCGACATTTACTCTCCGTCCTCCAGACGCTCGATCAGGGCCCACAGGGCCTGAGCCGAATTAAAATTGTCGGGAATGATATCGCCCGCGGAGATGGTGACATCGAACTCATTGCTGATTTCGGCGATCAGGGAGACGATATCGAAGGAATCGAGAATCTCATCGTCGATCAGCGTATCGCAGGTCTCGAAATCCACATCGGGGTGTAAATCGTTCAAAATCTCCAGTAAGGTATCCATACTTATCTGTTCCTTTCTTTCTTGTAGTTTTCTTTTAATAGCACACGGTTGATTTTACCGGTGGCAGTAAGAGGCATGGCCTCCAGTTGCCGGATTGTGTTGGGCAGCATGTAGCGCTGCAATTTTTGCTTCAGATCCTGCATCAGATCCTTTTCGCTGATATCGCCCACGTAAAACAGGACGATCTTGCCCTTCTCGCTGTCATAGATGCAGCCGGAGCTTCGGATGGCATCCAGCATATTGACATTGGCCTCGATCTCACCCAGCTCGATGCGGTGCCCCATATGCTTGATCTGATAGTCCTTGCGTGAGACGAAGATCAGATCGCCGTCCTCGTTCAGGCGGCCGATATCGCCGGTGCGGTAGATCCGTTCCGGGTAGGCGTGATTGAGCGGATTCTGCACAAAGGAGGCTGCGGTGCGTTCCGGGTCGTTGATGTAGCCCAGCGACAGGGAGGTGCCCCGGATACAGATCTCGCCCTGCTCGCCGGGGGCTGCGGGGGTATTCTGATCCGTCAGAAGAAGGATATCCGTATTCTTGAACGGACGGCCGATGGGAATGGCCTCATCCATGGCAAATTCCCGCTCCACATGGTAGTAGCAGCATACGCCGGTGCCCTCCGTAGGACCGTACAGATTCGTAAACCGTACCTGGGGCAGCGTCCGCTTCCAGATATTAAACTGTTTGATCGGAAAGACCTCTCCTACGAAGGCAACGGTGCGCAGCGCCGTGGGCGTCTTCTCGGTGAGGGCGCCGAAGGCCGACAGCATGGTGAGGGCGGATACCACCCAGCACAGCGTATTGACTTCATGGGAGATCAGAAAGTCCAGAACCTGCATCGGAAATTTAAACATAGTCTTAGGCACGATGTAGGCGGTGGCTCCGACTTTGAGCGTGGGGAAAATATCCTTTAAGCTGGCATCGAAGTACAGGGGCGTCTGATTGGCGAAGACCGTGTCCTCCTGAAAGCCCAGCACCTCAGAAAGCTGTTCGATGTAGTTAATCAGCGCCCGGTGGCTGCCGGCCACCCCCTTGGGGATGCCTGTGGAGCCGGAGGTAAAGTAGACATAGACCGGATCTGTATCGATCATCCCGGCGCGGGCGCCGGCGAGAGCCGTGTCGTCAGCCTGCGTCCGGATCAGGTCGCCGTACAGCCACAGTTCTCCATGAAAATCAAAGGTGCGGGCCGTGTCGACGGTGCTCTCGTCGCAGATGACAGCGCGGGGATTCAGGTTTTTGAAAATCAGGTCGATCCGGACCCGGGGCATCTCCTCGTCGATAGGGACATAATAGCAGCCTCCCTGTAGCACGCCCAGAAAAGCGGCTACGGTGCTGGGATGACGGTTCATGAATACCACCACCGGCTCTTTGAAAAGCCCTTTTGCCAGGATATGTGTGCCGATGGCGCGGCTGTGGCGGTTTACCTGCGAGAAGGTCAGCCCGTCCTCGTCCCGGACGCCGCCGAAGGCCAGCTTATCCGGCACGCGCAAAGCGGTTTCATCCAGATAATCAAGAATATGATTTTGCATAATACTCCTCACTTTTTTGCTATATACACTTTATACCATGTTTCCCGCAAATCTACAATCCCAATCTGAAAAATCTTATGACACCGGGGCCGCCTTATGAAAAATTATTGGATTTCCGGATACAGGCTGTGGTCAAACACATGGGTACCGTTATTGGCGTCGGAATATTTGGCCAGTTCCTCGTCGGTCAGGTAGAAGAATTTGGAACCGTCCTTTCGGGGAGTGCAGTCCAGGTGATACCAGCCTTCTCCGATGTTGACCAGATTCCAGAAATGGGTCGGGATATCCGTCGCCCCTTCCGGAACCACCTTGACCACGTCGATATTATCGATGCCTGCGCGGGTCAGCAGAAACTTGGCCTGTGCCGCATAGGTAAAACAGTCTCCCGCATGGTCGGTAAAGCCTTCGTAGGCTCCCAGAGTGTAGTCTTCCTCCTGGGCATGGCCGGAATATCTGGTATTGGAGCGGATCCAGTCGTAGATGGCGCGAAGCTTTTCTTTCGGTTCCATGCCCTCTTCAATGATCTCCGCCAGGATTGCGTCCGCCAGGGCGTTGACCTCGTCGATGTCGGCCACCTTGGAGCCTTCCTCCAGCACGTGTACCATGGCGGAGGCGGAGGCGGAATTACCGTTGCGGTCGGTGACGGTGACAGTGTAGGGATAATCGCCGACAGCGTTTAGGTTTACCTGACTGTTATCCGGCGTGATCGTCAGCTGATCCTCATGATCCACATTATCGCTTACCCGTATGGCCTTTTTATAGGAGACGGTGCCGCCCACGATCACATGAATATCATCGGCGTAGACAGTGGGGGCCTGGTCGTCGAAGGGGAGCGCTTCCCCCACGGTCAGAGTGGCCGTGGCGTTTGTCACGTTGCCGGCCGCGTCTGTGAAGATCAGACGGACCTCCTGATCGCCGGGGACGGTGAAGTCGGGCTGAGCGGCAAAGGCCGCCGTCACAGCGGAGGCGTCCGTGATATTCTCGATGAAATCTTCCGGGCTGCAGCTGCCGTTATGAGGGATCGTAACCGCCTTTACGGAGACCTCGGGGGCTTTGGTATCCTTCACATGGACCGTGGCCTTGTAGGTCAGAGGAGACAGCCGGATTTCCACAGGGTAGTCGCCGGGAGTCTGCGTGTCGATGTTCAGTGGAATCTGGTTTTTATCCTTGTCCGAATCATAGCGCAGCAGATCGGAAACCATCACATGGGAACCGGCTTCCACATCAATATCCTTCAGAACCCGTCCGTTCAGATACATAAAGAAGGCGGCTCCGGCTGTGACCAGTATGGCGGCAGCGCCGATGAGGGCAGGCATGAGAGAACGGGCTCTTCTCCTGCGGCCTGAGGAGCGGCGGGCGCCACGGCCGGAAGGCTCATGGGAGCGCTCCGGGGAGTCGGCGGAGGACGGACGCCGGGACGGTGTGCGGGTGGCGGAGGATCTTCGGGGAGCTTCCCCCTCCCGCCGTTTCTGCGTCTGTCTGTCCGGGGGTCTTCTGGACGAATTGCGTTCACTGTTCATATTGTCAGGGCCTCCATGTCTTTCTCCGGTACGGCGGGAGCTTCTTCGTCCGGGCTGGTCTTTCACATTTACCTCCGGGACAAACCGCTTGGGTGTGTGGGCCGGACGGCTGACTGTGCGTGCCGGCGGATTTTGGCGTGCCAGCGGGATGACATTGAGTCCGTCGTCATCAGAAGGGACGTTCAGGCGAGGCGCCTGTGCGTCCTTTTCGCGTTCCCGCTCCACCAGAGGGGAAGGGCCGGGTAATCGGGTCTCCTTGGCCGCCGCGCCGGGTCCGGGTTCGGAGAAGGCCGGGTCAGAGAAGACAGAATCGCTGAAAACAGAATCACTGCCGGCCAGAGAATCGGCAGTCGCATCCTCCGTATTCTGGGCGCGCAGGACGGCGGAGGGACTCTCCGTCCTGCGCTCATTAAAATCCGGCGTATCCAGCCTGCGTCCGCTGAAGTCGGGAGTATTCAGCACATGGGTGGGAATCCCTTTGCGTACCAGGCGGATTCCGTTCTGGTCATCGGCAAAATAGATATTGGGAAGATCCCGGCTCAAAAACAGATAGCCTCCCTCTGTCACGGCATAGGCGCCTATATTATGAAAAACGAAATAATCGCCGATCCGCAGATCCCTCACCGGAAAATTGCGGGCCACGACATCATTGAAGGTGCACAGAGACCCGCAGAGCATCCATTTTTTCGCGGCTTCCCGCTTCAGCTCATGCATGGATAAATGGTCGATAACAGGTGTTTTCAGAGCCATGTTCTGTCCGTAGTAATTGATATGGTGGATGCCGCCGTCGATAATACAATAGTTGGCTTCCTTGTTGGTCTTGCAGTCCTCGGCCCGGGTGGCGAAATAGCCGCAGGAGGCCACGGGGAAACGCCCCATCTCCAAAACCACCTGATAAGGGTACTGCCTGGAGGCAAAATAATCGCGGATGCGGATCAGATCGTCATATTCGCCTTCAAAGGAATCTCCTGTAAAATAGGGTACGCACAGACCGGTGCCGTATTCAAATACTTCCATATCAAAACGGAACGCCTCTCTGAGCCTCTGGCAGAAACGCCCGGCATAATCCAGCTCCTCAATGATATGGTCGCTCTTCTTCTTCTGGGTGCCGGTGAAATACTGGACGCCCAGCATATGCACGAAGGGATACTGCTCCTGACGGGCCACCAGCTGCTCGATATCCTGTTCGTTGATACCGAACTGGGAGCCGTTGGTAAGGCGCAGGATGACCTGAATCGTCTGACGCGCCTGAGCGGCATACTGGGAAATCAGATCGAACTGATGCATGGATTCCACGGTCATGACGCCCACACCGTAGCGGGCGGCGGTGCGGATATTCTCCGCCGTCTTATTGATCCCCGAGAAGACCACCTTCTTCATGGGAATATGGCAGTTGCGGCAGATCTCCAGCTCGCCGGGGGAGCAGACCTCATACTTCTCCACCATATCGTCCATGCAGTTTAAAAGAAAGGGGTTGGCCTTGATCGCGTAGCACATCTGGGCCGTATCTCCCAGTATCTCACAGATGGTGGCCACCTTGGTACGCAGGGTATCGATATCGAAGATATAGGCAGGCGTCTGAATTACGCCGCTTTTTATGTTGGTAATAATATGCTGATATTCCATGAAAAACCTCCTGCTGGTATTTTTATTTCAGCGTTGACAGGGGAACCGGTTCTTTTGTGCCATAAAACCGGCATTACATCAGTGATTATAGTGTCAAACACATCAGATTGCAATGGTTTTTTTGATTGTTAAGAAAGCTTAAGAAAGAAAACGACAATGTAAAAACCTCTTGCAATTCAGGGTATTGCATGTTATAATACAGAAAATAATTCGATTATCACTTCTTTACATAATTCAAAATAAATTTAGCAACCATAATAATAGTTATTTTATGTAAATCAAATAAGTATTTAGATTAAAAAGGCCATACAGACCGGCGAACCTGTTGAGAATTCTTTATATATTTTTAAGGAGGAGACCAATGAAGAGAAAGCTGGAGCTGACGGATTATTTCTGGTCCTACGGTTGTTATCCCCGGGGAGGCTATAAGACGGACATGCTGTATACCTTTTATCAATATAAAGATTTCACGGCCACCTATAATATAAGGCACCTGGACATAGAGGACAGGCTGGCAGAGCAGCTGTATGAGGATGGCCTGGTTCCTTATGAGAGACGGCCGGCCTATCAGCAGAGGCTTCTGTATTTTGCCCAGGGGTTTGAACAGTACGACCAGTGGCCGGTGGAGAAGATATACGGGGAGCTTCACCGGATGCGCCGGAAGTTTTTCGGTGAAGAAGCTCTTGAGAAAGAACAGAAGCTGCGGATGGAGCGGCGCCGTGATTTTCAGATCCGGGGCGGAATTGACCAGAGCAGGAAGAAGCGGGAGCTCATGGAGAGGAGCCGGGCCGTGATCTTTGCTCTGTGCGAGCCGGAGATGTTTTATCTGATGAAGGAGGATCTGGAGGAGGTTTTGAGGCAGGGAAAGACGCCCTATGTGCTGGTAAGCCCGGGCCGGGGCGACGGGCTGCCTTCCCGGGCGATCGTCAGGAGCCTGTTGGGGCCGGTACGGTGTCTGGAAGACCAGGATGAGAATCTGGGATTTAATCCGGGGGAAGTCGACTGGGAGGAGGAGCTGCAGGCGCATATTGACACGGATCGGGCTCTTCTTCTGGCATATGGGGACGAGGGGCTGATGCAATGCCGCCGTCTGCGGGTAAACGCTGTGGTGAGCGTATGTCCGTCCTGCTATTACACAAAGGCGATGACCAATCAGCTGGACGGAGGACGGCCGTCGGTGATCTGTGTGCCGAAGCACTTTGATATTACGGATTGGGTGAGGCTGACGGAGAAGACGATTCTGTCTTACTGGCAGCTGGCCCGGCTGTGGGAGGATCAGGGAGATGAGGTCTATGGAAAGAGCGTGGCAAAGATGTACCGCGCCTGGCCTCAGTATTTTATCAATATTTATGAAAACGGGGACAGCTGTCCGGAAGCGGCAGAGGATTATCCGATCCGGATAGAGTGGCCGAAAGGGGGTGAGGAGAAGGCGCCGGGGGAGGTGTTTGGCGATTTTTACCGTCTGCGGGAGAAGGCGATCGGAGAATATTTGAACGGAAAAGAGCGGTTGACTTATCTTTCCGCGTATTTTGACGAAAACATGGAAGAAAGAGAGATTCCGTGGTGTGCGGCCGACAGGCAGAAGGGAATTTTAGTGCAGGGGATCCGTACCGGACGCGCGGAGAAATCCCGTGTGATTCACTGTGGAGAGGGACTGACGCTGCGGCAGCAGTTAAAAGGGAGAACCGATTCCCTGCTGATTCTCTCTAATTTTCTGTTTTTTGTGACGCCGAAGCTGGCATGGCTGTATAACGATCTGCGTCGGGACCGCCCCATGGAACAGCTGGAGATCGGAAACGAGCATCTGGATTACATGCTGTATAAAAAAGACGGTCTCCGTGTGGAGAGCTTTCCCCTGTTCCATAAGGCATGTATTGCGATGAAAGAAGATGGAAGCTTTCTGTTTTTCCGTTATCGTCTGGGCGGAGGAAGTCTGAGTGTGTCCGGATATACTCTGAGCTGGCGGGCGGAGGACGTGGATGTGTGCGAGGAGGCGTCCGGCGGGGCGCGGGGCGTGGGATATGCCGGGAGAGGGCCGCAGCCGGGGGGCTTTGGCTGTGTGTCACAAGCGCCGGTGCGGGTCTATACGCCGTATTATTCCCGGACGGATGCCGGTGGGGATGCGGGCGCCTATCGGGCCCTGGTGGGAGCCGGACGTATCAATCTGGTGATTATTCAGAATCGTATTGTCTGTATCCGCGACGGAGAAGTGGTGCTTCCCAGCATCGGGGCGGTGGTATCTCTGGACCGGCGGACGGGGGAGGCGTTCCGAAGGGCCGTGGGCTGTGCCGGCCTGGGGCGCGGGTATTACAGCTGCTGCGGACTTTCGCTGACCATATGCCTGGACGGACCGGAGGAGATTCCCCCGCAGGAATGGGAACAGGTAACATGGGCCTACGGCGGAGGGATGTCTCTGATTCTGAACGGGCAGAATGTTTTGGAAGGCGGAGAAAGCTGTCTGGAGGAGGAGGGGTGGATGTCCCCCTTATCGAGGCAGACCCAGGAGACCGATATTCATAAGATGACCAGACACCCCCGGACCGCTCTGGGCATTACGAAAAACGGCGATTTGTTTATTCTGGTTTATTCAGGCAGGACGAAGCTGTCTGTGGGGGCAGATTACGGCGAGATGTGCCGGATTGCCCGAAAGCTGTTCCCGGATGTGGTGAATATGATGGGGGCGGACGGAGGAGGCTCCTCGATGCTGGGAGCGTCCATCGAAGGAAGCTTTTTGGAACTGAGCTGTCCGGCGACTTCGGCGGGCAGCTGCGCGGGAATGGCGCGTCCCGTTCATACGGTTTTGTGTCTGGAATAGGACGTTTTTAGACAAATACATATTGAAAATATGCAGAATTCCCGTTAAAATAGTAGAAAACGGGCAAAGGCCTGAGAAATGGTGGTGTGGATATGGCAAATGAGAGAGCTAATCTGAGTAAAACGGAAGCCAGGATCATGAACTTCATGTGGGCCGTAAAGAAGCCGGTGGTACTGGCGGAAGTGAAGGAGTATTTCAGGGAGAAATATAATAAACCCTACGCGAACTCCACAATACATACCCTGCTGCAACGCATGGTTAAGAAAGGATATATCGCCCAGGGTGAAAAATATATTGCCTTTTCCGGTTACAGCTACCGATGTGTGGTCAGCGAGGAGGAGTATATGCTGGAGCAGATGGAGATGTACCGGAACACGTTTTTTGACGGTTCGGCAGGAGATTTCATCCTTTCACTGATGAAAATGCAGGAGATGACGGCTGAAGAGCTGGATCGGATCGGGAAGTATGTGCAGGAAAGGAAAATGATAAGCTAGACAGCCGGGACGGATATGACGCCCGGGGGCGAAGTGAGACAGGGAATGCGCGTAATGAGGCCGCTGCCAGATAAGGTTTGGATCTGGCGGCAGCCTTTTTGTGCAGAGAAGAAAGCAAAGGGGAGAGGAGCCGTGAAAATTCTTCTGGTTGCCGTGGGCAGCAAATATATTCATTCAAATCTGGCGGTATACAGTCTGAACGCCTATGCCCGTGCCGCCGGTGTGAAAAGCAGGCTGGAGGTGGCAGAGTATACGGTGAATCAGAGACGGGAGGATATTCTGGCGGATCTGTATGGCAGAAAGCCGGATGTGGCGGCGTTCTCCTGCTATATCTGGAATATCAGCCTGATTAAAAGTCTGGCGGCGGACCTGACAAAGCTGCGGCCGGAGCTGGAAATCTGGCTGGGAGGACCGGAAGCGTCCCATGATGCCGGAAATCTTCTGAGAGAGCAGCTCTGGCTGCGGGGGGTCATGGCAGGAGAGGGGGAGGAGACATTCCGGCAGCTGGCAGAGTATTATGAAGATCAGGAAGGAAGAAGGCTGGGCGATATACCCGGTATTTACTGGAGAGACGGAGAGGACATACGGAGCAGCGGACCGGGACCATGCCTGGATCTGTCCCGGGTTTCGTTTGCCTATGGGGAGTCTGTTCCGGCTCACCGGATTCTGTATTATGAAAGCAGCCGGGGCTGTCCTTTTTCCTGCGGTTACTGTCTCTCTTCCGTGGATCGTCAGCTGCGGTTTCGCGACCCGGCGCTGGTGGAAAAGGAGCTTTCCTTCTTTTTAGAGAGAAGGGCGCCCCAGGTCAAATTCACGGACAGGACTTTTAATTGTAGTCACAGTCATGCCATGCATATCTGGAAGTATCTGGAGGCCCATGACAACGGCGTGACCAATTTTCATTTCGAGGTGTCAGCCGATTTGCTGAATGAGGAGGAGCTGGAGCTTTTGGGAAGGCTGCGGCCGGGCTATGTACAGCTGGAGGCGGGGATTCAGTCCGTGAATCCGGACACGTTGCAGGCGGTGGGCCGCCGTATGGATCTGGAACGACTGGCAAAAAACATCCGAAGGCTTAATGCGGGGAAAAATATTCATCTGCATCTGGATCTGATCGCCGGACTGCCTTTGGAGAGCTATGACAGCTTCCGCCGTTCCTTTGACTGGGCCTATGAACTTCGGCCCGGTCAGCTGCAGCTGGGGTTTTTGAAAGTGCTAAAGGGCTCTCCTCTGCGTGAAAAGGCACAGGAGTACGGCCTCGTTTTCTGCGGGGAACCGCCCTATGAGATTCTTCAGACCGCAGATATTTCCTATGAGGAGCTGTGCCGTCTGAAGCGGGTGGAGCAGGTGCTGGAAATCTATTATAACAGCAGCCAGTTTGGCCATACCATGGAGCGGCTGGTCTCCTTTTACCCGTCGCCGTTTGCTCTCTATGAGGAGCTGGCGGATTACTTCCTGGACAAAGGGCTCTTTGACAGGCAGCTGGGACGGGCAGAACGCTTTGACGCGCTGTGGGATTTTATTGTGAGGAAGGGAGAAAAGGAGTCAAAGGAAACACATTCCGGTTTTTTGGGTGTTGCCTGGCAGGAAATTTTGGTATATGATTATTATCTGAGGGAAAATGCGAAGACACGTCCCCGGTTTGCACCGGATCAGAAGAAATACTGGCCGTCCATCACCGGCTGGTATGCCAGACATGCGGCTGCGAGGCCGGAGCTTGCCGCATACCGGGGATATGGCTACCGGCAGCTTCTGCATATGACCCATGCAGAAGTGATTTCCAGAGATTTTTCACAGATTGGTCAAAAAATTCTGATAGTATTTGACTACGGAGAAAAGAACCCGCTGACCGGCAACGCTGCCGCCTGGGAGGGGGAGGAATGGATGAAAGAGAACGGGTGAATCGGATTCTGGCGCGCCTGGACGAAAATTATGGGACGGAATGTATCTGCTATCTGGATTACGGCGCACCATGGCAGCTTCTGATCGCGGCGGTTCTCAGCGTTCAGTGTAAGGAGGAGAGAGTAAACCGGGTGACGGCCCGGCTGTTTGACCGATACCCGTCGGTGGAGGCGCTGGCGCGGGCGGACGCCGGGGATGTGGAACGGGAGGTCTACACCCTGGGGTTTTATCGGAACAAAGCAAGGCACATCATTGCCTGCGCCGGGATTCTGGAAAAAAAGTACGGCGGACAGGTGCCCTGCACATGGAGGGAGCTGACGGCTCTGCCCGGTGTGGGGCGAAAGACAGTCAATCTGATCCGGGGCTATATCTATGGGGAGCCGGGGATCGTGGTGGACGGGCACGTGAGGCGCGTGTCAAAAATGCTGGGCTTTACGGAAGAGGATGATCCGGAGCTGGTGGAGTACGACCTGATGCAGGCGCTTCCAAAGGACCGCTGGCTTTGCTATGGCACACAGATGATCAAGCACGGCCGAAGCCTGTGTCCGGAGAAAAATCCGCTCTGTGGCCAGTGTTTTCTGAATGAACTGTGCTTAAAGGGAGATTGCTACTGGTACAAAAAATATGAGGAACAGGAAGGAGGAGAGCTGTTATGATGAATATGCAGAATAAAAAAACCAGGAGGATCGTCACAGGCGTCATCATCGCTTTTTTGGTGGTATCGATGGTCCTGCCGATGGTTCTCAGTTATCTGGCCATGTAATACGATAATGCGCCCGGTATCCGTATGGGATGTGCGTCCGAAGGAACGGAAAGTATGACATAGTTTTATGTGCGGCTGCCGGCAGGGGATTTCTGTAAATGTTGCAAGAGTATTACATTTTCTTAATGTGCTTGAAAAAAGAAGGAAATCAGGTAAAATAAGAGTGTTACAGGTTACAGAAGTTTTAAAAGGAGTTTTTGCTATGAAAGGATGGAAGAAGGCCATTGTGCCGGCGCTGCTTGCCGGTATCTGCCTTTTTGCCGGCGGCACGGCTCTGGCCGCTGAAAAACAGGCGGACGGCGAAGACACGATAGCGGATGGTGTGTTCATCGGAGGCATCGATGTGGGCGGCATGAGCGCCGAAGAGGCGCAGGCTTCCGTGGAGGCCCTCATGAACCGGCTGGAGGAGTCGCAGGTGCTTATTTCTTTCAACGGAGAGGAAGACGGCATCAGCCTGCGGGAGATGGATTTTCGCTGGAATAATCCGGAGGTGGTGAAACAGGCGGCTGTGCTGGGCACCACAGGTAATGTGCTGGAGCGCTACAAAAGTGCGAGAGTGCTGGAAAACGAGACAGTGAGCTTTGACCTGGATTATACCTGGGATGAGAGCAAGCTGCTGGATTATTTGCAGAGTGAAGCACAAAAACGCCAGACAGAGGCGGTGGAAGCTACGATTAAGCGGGAGAAAAAGCAGTTTATTATTACGGAATCCGTCACGGGCGTGACGGTGGATGTGGCCTCTACCATGAAGCGTATCACAGAGCAGCTCAACAAGGAGTGGCAGGGCGGCGATATCCGTGTCGAGGCTGTGGCTGAGGTGGTAGAGCCGAAATTCACGACAGAGATGGCAGAAAGTATCCAGGATATCCTGGGTGAACATACGACCAATTATAATCCGGCGCAGACGGATCGTTCCACGAACCTTCGCGTGGGGACGGGCTATATCGACGGAGTGCTGCTGCTGCCCGGGGAAAGCCTCTCCTTCTTTGACTACCTGTATCCCTGCACTGCGGCGAGAGGATATAAAGGAGCCACGGCTTATCAGGGAGGGCGATACGTCGAATCTCTTGGCGGAGGGATCTGCCAGGTCTCCACGACCTGCTACAACGCGGTCCTGAAGGCGGAGCTGGAGGTGGTGTCCCGGTCTCCTCACACCATGACGGTGAACTATGCGGATCCGGGTCTGGACTCCGGTCAGGCGTGGTCTTCCGGGCGCAATCTGGAATTTTCAAACAATACGGATTATCCGGTCTACGTGGAGGCATATGCTTCAGGAGGGACAGTGTACATAGGTCTCTGGGGCAAGGAGACGCGCCCCTCTAACCGTAAGGTGCAGTACTATTCAAAATACTCGGAAGAGCATCCCTATGCGGGTGTGGAAGAGATCACCTATGACCCCAATTTGCCTTACGGATACAGGGAGACGACGCAGCATGAATATCCGAAGGTGGTGGCCATGGCCTATAAGAGAGTCATCATAGACGGCAAGGTAGTCAGTGATGAACCGATGTATAAGGAGTATGACTACTATCGCGCCACACCCAACTATGTCACGGAAGGGACAGGCGGACTGTCCGTGGAGGAATATCTGGCAGGACAGCAGCCGGCTGAGGAGCAGCCTCAACCCCAGCCCCAGCCTCAACCGCCGGCGCCGCAGCCTACGACGCCTGCGCCCACGGAACCTACGACACCGGAGACGCCTTCTGTGGAGACTCCTGCGACACCAGAGGCACCTTCTACAGAGGTTCCCACGACACCTGCTCCCGCAGAACCGGCGCCAGAAGAAACAACTTCGCCTGCGGAACAGCCGGATTCGACTACCGGGGCGCCCGCGGAACCCCCGACGCCAGCGGACACTCAGCCGGATACCACCCAGGCTCCGGATCCTGCGACGCCGGCGGATCCTTCGCCGACTTCGGGACCGTAAGATCTGCTCCGGTTTTTTGAGAAACGTCACGCGCCCGGCGGCGCATTGTCACACCGAAATGCAGCTCCGTTTCACCTAAGGAATTTCGTTCCCGGACAGGACGGAGCCGCTTTTTCTATATATACCAGCGGACGATGTGCGTCCGTCACACAGAAGAGTGAGTCAATGAGCAAAGACAGTCATTGACAGAGAGGATAAGTATGGAAAAGAATGAGATGGAAAGCCCTTTAGTTGGTAAAGATCTGGTTTTAGCCGGGTACATGGCGCTGCCTGGCACGATTTTGTTAAAGGAATGTGAGAAAGAATTTTTGCTGCAGCGGTTGCCGGAGTCTGTGCTGACCGGCATCCAGGAGTGCCATGTACGCCAGACGAAGGTATGGATGGAACTCTACGGCAATCTGGAAAAAGGACTGTTAGAGCGGGCCAAAGAGGATCCCGTATACGCCGGAACGGGCCTGGCGGCCTGGTACCCCGTGGGGCCCGGAGGTATCCTGGATAATCTCTGGTATATGGCAAAGAAGTGGCAGACCGGTTTTCTGGCCTATCTGAAGGATATTCCGGTGAGGCAGGAGACCATAGAGATCTGCGAGATACTGAATATAAACCCCTATCATCTGTGGTCTGACGGCGCGATCCTGCTGGCGGCGGATCATGGGGCCCGGCTGTGCGAAGTTCTGCGGGCACAAGGCTGGGAGGAGGCCAGAGTCATAGGCGCCCTGGCCGAAGGGAATAACCGGCAGGTGTCCAATGGAGAGACCATCCGGTTCCTGAGCCGTCCCGGCGAGGATGAGGCGATGCGCTATCTGAGAGAGCAGAGAGAAGGGCGGCTGCCGGAGACGGAGTAAACGGCAGCGCAGGCGGAGAGCGAGGAGGAAAGACAAACATGCGCGAAAAAATTCTGTGGATGCTGGAAAAAAACAGCAGGATTGATCTGAAGGATCTGGCGATCATGCTGGGCGTGGACGAGGCGACGGTGGCTAATGAGATTGCCCGTATGGAAAAGGAAAATATCATCTGCGGCTATCATACCATGATAAACTGGGAAAATACCTCCGAAGAGAAGGTCATTGCCCTCATCGAGGTGCGGGTGACGCCTCAGAGAGGGATGGGATTTGATAAGCTGGCGGAGAGGATATACCAGTATGAGGAGGTACAGACCGTCTATCTGATGAGCGGAGGCTATGATTTCACCGTGATACTGGATGGCAAGACGCTGAGGGAGGTGTCCCAGTTTGTGTCAGATAAGCTGGCAACGCTGGATTCCGTGCTGAGCACATCCACCCATTTCGTGCTGAAAAAGTATAAGGAGCATGGGACGATCCTTGCAAAAAAACCGAAGGATGAAAGGATGCTGGTGACACCGTGAGAAATTTTCTGTCTGACAAATGTACGGAACTGAAACCATCGGGTATCCGCCGGTTCTTTGATGTGGTGAGCGAGATGCCCGATGCCATATCCTTAGGTGTGGGTGAGCCGGATTTCGATACTCCCTGGCATATCCGGGAGGAGGGGATTTACTCCCTGGAGAGAGGGCGCACTTTCTATACCTCCAATGCGGGTCTTAAGGAATTAAAGACAGAGATCTGCCATTATCTGAAGCGACGCCAGGGGCTTTCCTATGAGCCGGACACGGATGTGATCATCACGGTGGGGGGCAGCGAAGCCATTGACATCGCTATGCGGGCCATGCTGAATCCCGGGGATGAGGTACTGATCCCTCAGCCCAGCTATGTCTCCTATGAGCCCTGCTGTCTGCTGGCCGATGGTGTGCCGGTGATTATCGAGCTGAAGGAGAAGGATGAATTTCGCCTGAAGCCCGCTCAGCTCCTGGAGGCGATTACAGACAAGACGAAGCTTCTGGTATTGCCTTTTCCGAATAATCCCACCGGCAGCGTCATGACAAAAGAGGATCTGGAGACTATCGCCCCGATTTTGATCGAAAAGGATATCTTCGTGCTGTCTGACGAGATTTATTCGGAGCTGACCTATGGCCGGCAGCACGTGTCGATCGCCGCCATCCCGGGGATGAAGGAGCGCTCCATTGTAATCAATGGCTTCTCCAAGGCATATGCCATGACAGGATGGCGTCTGGGATATGCGGCCGGTCCTGGCGAAATCATCAGCCAGATGGTGAAGATTCATCAGTATGCTATCATGTGCGCCCCCACCACCAGCCAGTATGCGGCCGTGGAGGCGATGAGAAATGGCGACCGGGATGTGGAGAATATGCGGGAGGCCTATAATGGCCGCCGCCGCTACCTTCTTCATGCCATGAAGGAAATGGGGCTGGAGTGCTTTGAGCCTATGGGGGCTTTCTACATTTTTCCGAATATCAGCCGCTTTGGTATGAGCAGCGAGGAGTTTGCCACCCGTCTTTTGACGCAGGAGAAGGTGGCTGTGGTGCCGGGGAGCGCCTTCGGAGACTGTGGGGAGGGCTTTATCCGGATTTCCTATGCCTACTCCCTGGAGGATCTGAAGGAAGCCATCGGAAGAGTGAGCCGTTTTGTGAGCCGTCTGACATGAGCGAGAGGTGAGGGAGCATGTTAAATATAGTGCTTCATGAGCCGGAGATTCCGGCCAATACCGGCAATATCGGCCGTACCTGTGTCGCCACCGGGACCAGGCTCCATCTGATCCGGCCTCTGGGATTTTCACTGGACGAGAAGATGCTAAGGCGGGCCGGACTGGACTACTGGAAGCATCTGGATGTGACGGTCTATGAGAATTTTTCGGATTTTCTGGAAAAAAATCCCGGCGCCCGTCTCTATATGGCCAGCACCAAGGGACATTTTCTCTATACCGAGGCGTCCTATGAGCCGGACTGTTATCTGATGTTTGGAAAGGAGAGTGCCGGGATACCGGAGGAGATTCTGCTGGACTATGAAAAGACCACAGTGCGGATTCCGATGAATCCGCAGATACGTTCTCTGAACCTGTCGAATTCTGTGGCGGTGCTTTTATACGAGGCACTGCGGCAGAACGGTTTTGCCGGGATGCAGACAAAGGGTGAACTGCACCGGCTGCACTGGAGGGAAGAAAAAGCCACCTGACAGGGGGAAGACTCCGGGTGTCTGTCACATATTTATGGTCGCTGCATATTCTGATAGTGTAAGTTTTCTGGGAAAAGGATGGAAACGGATATCTTGAATAAGCGATTGGAATGTCAGCGCCGGCCGGCGGGATTTGGATGCCGCGGCAGTATGCCGGGCCGGAAGACGAACTTTTCGTACCCCTGGCTGCGCAGTGCGGAACAGAGGGTATGGACTCCCGGAACCAATGACGACAGGGAGGAGCGCCGGGAGCTGGAATACTGGAAACAGCTGTATCCTTCACAGGTCAGAAGGGTGCAGCGGGAGGTGGAACATCAGTGCGATCTGATGGATTATGACGGCAGTGTGATCTATGATGAGTATCCGGACCGCATGGCTCTGTCGCGTATCTGCGAGGCGGTATATCAGGCTCTGATGAATGAGGGCGTCAGAAATGATATGGAGAAATATCCGGCGGGTATGCCGGTGGGCAGACCCGCCGGAGGGATGGGCGGCGCTGCCATGCCGGAGACGCCTTCGGAAGACGGCGGGGATATGAATCAGGCGACGCAGCAGGAGATGGCAGAGCAGGAGCCGGCGACGGTATCCGGAGGATATGCGGAGTCGGAGGATTATATCGCTCCTGAGGAGGAAGAGGAGTATGCATATGATTTTTCCTCAGAGTCCGGTCTGGAGATCATGCAGTTATCCGGCGGCGGCCGTACTTTGCAGGATCTGATTGAGGTTCTGCTGTATAATGAGATTTATCACCGGCGCTGCTGCCGCAGACGCCAGCGCAGCTGGTACTTCGGATGAGCAAAGAGAAGCTGCGGAGACTGGCGCGTGACGCCGGTTTCCGCGGTTTTTGACGTTTATTTGGATAATTTCGAAAATCTTAAGGAAAATACGCCTTGTGCTTTCCAACGTGAATTGCTATCATATGGTATGTGAAAAACGGCTTTCTGTCCGGAAGGATATTCCGGATACCCAAAGAGGCCGGGACAGGACAGGCAGGAACTAAAACCAGATGAAAAATGGAATCCGTAAAGCATTGATTTTAATATTCGTTTTTTTGGCGGCGGCAGCGGCTGTCTTTTATTTTACCCGCAGCGAGGACGAACCGGCTACGGTATATGAGGGGATGAGCGAGGCCAGTCTGCCGGTGGTGTATGCCTTGTATGGCGGGGAGCGTGTGAACCGGCTCTACGGCTATCGGGAAGAGATGGCGGAGGAGTACATGCGGGATGATGTGACGCCTCTGGGAAATGACGGTCAGATGAGCATATCGGTGGACTGCTATGGGAACGAACTGACAGGAATATCTTATGAGGTGCGGGACGCCGACAGCGGCCGTCTGATCGAGGCCACGGAGGTGAAGACATGGAGCGGCAAAGAGGACGCCGCCTCCGGACAGGGCGGCCGGGAGGGGCAGGACGGGATGCAGGAGCCGGTGACGGCGGTACTGCCCATCCAGAAACTGATCGAGGAGGGGCGGGAATATCTGCTGCGCATTCGTCTGACCACCACACGCCATGAAGCGGTCTATTATTATACCCGGATTCTGTACAGCAGCACATTTCATGTACAGGAGATGCTGGATTTTGTCAGAAATTTCAGCGCCAGAACTCTGGAACCGGCAGAAAAGCAGGAAGGATCCAGCGAACTGGGTCTGTATATTGAGCCGGACAAGACAGGGGACAATACATCGTTAGCCTGTGTCAATATCCACTCCAGCCACAGAATGCTGACCTGGCTGAATCTGGAGCCGGAGAGGATCAGCGAACCCATGGTGGACATCCGCCAGATCAACGGCAATATCGGTACGCTGCGTCTGACGTATCAGGTGCAGGCGCCGGGCGATAGCGGCCTTATGGAAATCTATGATGTGGAGGAGGTACTGGTGATCCGCTGGTCAGAGGTGCGTTTTTATCTGCTGGCTTATGAGCGTACCATGAATCAGCAGTTTAAGGCGGATACGACTACCATAGAAAACGGTGTGGTGTCTCTGGGCGTGGTGGAGGATGGCAGTACAAAGCTGCAGACCAGTCCCTCCGGCGCTTATACGGTCTTTACAGCCAGCGGAGAACTGTGGAGCTATAACAGTAAGGTCAATGAGGCGGTGAATATCTTTTCTTTCCGAAATGGAATGGTCTCCGACATTCGGACGGAGCACAGGGAGCACGACTTCCAGATCATTGACGTGAAGGATAACGGGGATGTGACCTTCATGGCCTACGGCTATATGAACAGCGGCAGTCATGAGGGGGAAGTCTCCATGATTTTCTATCTCTATGACAGCAGCGAACGGGCCTTGCAGGAGATTTTTTATATTCCGGCCTACACTTCCTACGCACTGCTTCGTCAGGAGATGGGTACGCTGAGTTTCATATCCGAGACGGGACTCATCTATGTCATGGTGGGCAACAGTATCTACGCCATCGACGTGGTGGGGACGGAGCAGGTGCTGGTGGTGGATGATCTGAAGGAAGAGAGCTTCGTAATCAGCGACGATAATTCGGTGATCGCCTGGCAGGAGGGAGACGATCCTTATGGCTGCGAGTCGTTGTCGGTCATGTATCTGACAGATGGAAGAAAGAATACCATTCGGGCCGGCGCCGGAGAATATCTGAAACCTCTGGGCTTTATCGGTACGGACTTTATCTATGGAATCGCGGATAAGACGGATATCACGGTGGATATCAGCGGCCGGATCACGTTTCCCATGTATGCCATGGAGATCGTAGGCCGGGAGGGAACCATACTGAGTCACTATGAAAAGCCGGGCTATCATATCATGGGAGTGGAGGTGGACGGAGGCCGGATCCAGGTGGACAGGGTGACTCTTTCCTATGACAAACAGCCTGAGGAGGCTTTGGCGGATGTGCTTTTGCAGAATGCGGAGGAAGACACGGGAACGGCATCGGTGCTGAAGACCAGTGTGAGCGAGCGCAAGCGAAAGGTGTATTCGATCAATCTGTCGGGTCAGGCTTCGCCGGACAGGACATTGACGATCCAGACTCCGGTCCGCCTCCTGGGCTCCTCGGCTAATCGGGTGGAGCTGGCAGCCGGCAGGGCGCCGGAGGGCGCCGGGACGGGAAACAGGAACGGACAGGATAAAGATCCCCGGTTTTTCGCGTATGCCTATGGCCGTCTGGCCAGTATCTGCTATAATGTCAGCGATGCGATTGGAGCCATCTACGACCGTGTGGGTATCGTGGTGGATTCCGGACAGAATGTGGTGTGGGCCCGTGGAAATCAGAAAGCAGAGGCCAGAATTACGGTAAACAGTGCCTGTGTGACCGATCGGGAAGATCTGACGCTGGTTCCATGTATTCAGGCGCTTTTGTTTCAGCAGGGTATCGCTGTGGACGTAACGGAGATGCTTAACAGGGGAAGCAGTGTCTGGGAGATCCTGGAGGAAGCCCTGCCGGGCCGGGCCCTGGATCTGACAGGCTGCACGTTGCAGCAGGCGCTGTATTTCATCAGTCAGGGCCACCCGGTGATCCTGCTGACCGGAGAGACTACCGCAGAGCTGATGGTGGGATATGATAATTATAATATTACCTTCTATAATGTGACAGACGGCAGCTACTATAAGGTGGGGAGGAATGATACGGCGGCACATCTGGAGGAGATGGGAGGGTATCTTTTCAGCTATCGCTGAGGGCTCTGGGTGGAATATGAGAGTACTCCGACAGGAACCCTGCATTCATAATAAAGAAGGAATGTTGCTTCTGCCTCGAAATCAGTCAGATTCCGGGCCGAGACAACATTCCTTTTTTACAGCCGGAGCCCCTCCCGTTCCCTATACGGAGACAGAAATATTTGCGCCGGATTCGGGTTGGGGCTGGCTTATGTCACCGGCTTTCGTGTAGGTTACCGGTTCTGCCGCGGCGGCATCGGCCGCAGTAGCAGAATCTTTGCTGTCCGGTTCCACAGGTTCCGAATCGCCCTCCTGCTTTGCCGCCGCCTTGCTGTCTTCGCTTATCTCGACCATGTCGGTATCCTTATTATTCTCTGTTTTTGCTTCTTTGGCATCTTCTTTCATTCCTTCATCGGCTTTCGCTTTATATTCCTTTACTTTGTCCTGGCATTCATTGACATATCCCATTGCTCTGTCCATCGCTGCGGTGTCCCCTTTTCGCTCGGCGTCCTGAAAGACGCGGAGGGGAGTATTGATAAGATCCACGTTCGTGTTTGCGCCGATTAGTCCTTCTACGGTCTTGACATTCATGATAAGCCTCCTTTTTCATTTCGGGAAAACTACCCGGGTACACAGACCCGTATGTTTTCGTATTCTCTTAAATATAATTCGACGATGGGAGAGGCAGATGAAAGCGGTTTGTCATGGGATGCTTTTTGGACGCCATGAAATGATAAAAAACAGACAAAGAACCGATTAAAAATACGCTTGGTTTAATATTTAAGGGTGCGTTTATACAGGTAAAGAAACCGCTGGATTTTCAAAGACCGGCTTATTAGATTTCTGCAAATCCATTAATTTTTCTTGCATAATCCGGAAAAGCATATTATAATAACATATGGTTTGCGTTTTGAATGAAACGAGAGACAGGATTGGAACTATGGACACCAGATTAATTACGATAGATAAAGAGGAGCCGGAGCCGGACAGAATCGAGGAGGCTGCCGCTGTGATACGCAGCGGGGGCCTAGTTGCGTTTCCGACAGAGACCGTGTATGGCCTGGGCGGGAGCGCATTGGATCCGGAAGCTTCCCGAAAGATCTATGCGGCGAAAGGCCGCCCTTCTGACAATCCTCTGATTGCCCATATCGCCGGCTTCGACGCCCTGCCGGAGCTTGCGGCAGAGATTCCTGAGACAGCGCGGATCCTGATGCGGCTCTACTGGCCGGGTCCCATGACCCTGGTTTTTAAGAAAACAGATGCAGTACCTTACGAGATTACCGGCGGCCTGGATACGGTGGCGGTGCGTATGCCGTCTCATCCGGTGGCCCGCGCTCTGATTCAGGCGGCTGGTGTTCCTGTTGCCGCGCCCAGCGCCAATGCCTCTGGACGCCCCAGCCCTACCAGAGCAGAGCATGTGGCAGAGGATATGGACGGCCGGATTGATATGATTCTGGACGGAGGCGAGGTGGGAATCGGCCTGGAATCCACGATTATTGATGTGAGCGGTTCGCAGCCTTCTCTGCTGCGGCCCGGATTTATATCGGAGGAGATGCTTGCTCAGGTGCTGGAAAACCTGACAGTGGATGATGCCAGTATGGGACCGGTGGGGAGCGATATGCATCCGAAGGCGCCGGGGATGAAATACCGGCATTACGCGCCCCGGGCACAGATGACCATCGTGCGCGGGGGAACACAGGTGGTGGAGGCACAGATCTGTCATCTGGCGCAGGAGGCTGTACGTGCAGGTAAAAAAACAGGAATCCTCTGCACGGAAGAGAGCTGCCCGGTATATAAGGAGGCGCTGCATCTGACACCCGAACGACAGGACGGCGGCGGGATCATTTTAAAATCGGCAGGTTCCCGGCATGATTCTCTGTCGGTCGCTCATAATCTTTATAGTGCCCTTCGTTTTTTTGACAGTGTGCAGGTGGATGTGATTTATTCGGAGAGTTTTGAAGAGGGCCGGCTGAAGGGAGCTATAATGAACCGCCTGCAGAAAGCGGCCGGATATCGTATCCTGGAGGTGTGACCGTTTGGCGGCAGGCCTGTGGAAAGAAGGCGAGAATTCATGATGCCATATAAAAAGGTGCTGTTTATCTGCACGGAGAATGTATGCCGCAGTGTGATGGCGGAAGCTATCCTGAAAACGGTAAAGGGAGACCGGCCTCTGACGGTGGAATCGAGGGGGCTGGTAGTGCTTTTTCCGGAGCCCCTCAATCCGAAGGCGGTGGCGATTTTGAAGAGCAACGATGTGGAGCCGCCGAAGGAATATTCCGAAGAATTTGTGCCGGAACGGGATGTGACGGAGGGTACTCTGATTTTGACGATGTCCGCCAAAGAGCGGCAGCAGGTGGAGGTTATGGCGGACCGTTTCGCCGCGCCGGCGGATGTGAGTACACTGGGAGAGTATGCCGGAGAAAACACGGATATTGAGAGTCCCTATGGCGGAACACTGGCTGATTACGGGGCATATTACGAATACATTGATATCCTGGTGAAGATGGCGGCGGAGAAGCTGTTCAGAGAGGAGACATTATGATTGCGATAGGAGGAGACCATTCGGCTCTGGAGCTGAAAGCGGGAATCATGGCGCATCTCAGAGAAAGAGGAGAGAGCTTTAAGGATTTCGGCACATACACGGAGGAGTCCTGCGATTATCCTGATATTGCCAAGGTAGTATGCCGGGCAGTTCTGTCCGGGGAATGTGATCGCGGGATCATTATATGCGGCACCGGGATCGGGATCTCTATCACGGCAAACCGGTTCAAGGGGATCCGTGCCGCTCTGTGCGGCGACTGCTACAGTGCCAAGGCTACCAGGGAGCATAATAACGCCAATGTGCTGGCCCTCGGGGCGCGGGTGGTAGGTATAGGACTGGCCTGCCAGATTGTGGATACCTGGCTGGATACGCCCTTTTCAGAAGGAGAGCGTCATAAGATCCGCATAGCCAAGATGGATGAAGACTGACAGAAGTCCAGAAAGACGCCGCCGGATTCAGACATATGGCGTCAGATGCAAAAAGGTCAGGCAAAAACGGGGCAGTGTCTGTTGCAGTAATTTTCTGATGGCCTTATAATGGCAGCATCGCTCCCATGACAGGTTTAAGGATACGCCCGTTACTGCATATAAATTTTCAATGGGAAGAAGGTGAAAGGATGGCAAAGGAAACCGTGGAAGCGATCCGAAAGGCGGAGACAAAAGCGGAGCAGACCGTGAGGGATGCCCATGTGGAAGCCGACAGGATTGTTACGGATGCCAGGACACAGGCTGCAGAAATGCTGGCTCAGGCGAAGAAAAATGCAGCTGACAAACGCCAGGCAGCCGGCGAAGAGGCATCAGCTCAGGGTAATGAAGAAGCCCGGGCAGTCCTTGAAGAGGGACGCAGAGATGTGGACGCGCTGATGACACTGGCGAAACAGAAAGAGGATGAAGCAGTGAAGCTGATCCTCAGTCAGGTGATCTGACCTGGTCCGGCTGATAAAGAGCGACTTCTTATGCGCCGGCAGTGCATGAGGACATACCAAAATTCAATCGCCCACAGCGATAAAATTTCCACAGTAAAGAAGGTGATTACACTATGGCAGTGTTGCAAATGCAAAAAATTCATATTTGTGCATTGAAAAGCAACCGCAAACAGATATTGGAAGAATTGCAGCGAAAAGGAATCGTAGAAGTAGACAACAGCGGAGAAGAAGACCAGATATTCACACGGATGGAGACGGCGTCCATGAAAAACGGCTACGAAAAGAGAGCCCAGAACGCCGAAACCGCCCTGAAGATCCTGGACACCTACGCGCCAGAGAAAACAGGCCTGCTCTCCTCATTTGAGGGCAAGAAAGCGATCAGCAGCAAGCAGTATTACGAACAGGTGAAAGATCAGGAAGGTATCTTCCGCACGGTCAACCGCATCCTTGCACTGGAGCGGCACATCGGCGAAGACCGGGCCGGCCAGGCAAAGGCCGAAGCCACCCTGGAGACGCTGGCGCCCTGGATGAGCCTGGACGTTCCCATGAACTACCGCGGCAGTCGCATGACAGCGGCCGTCATCGGCACATTGCCGGGGACATGGACGCTGGAAGAGATCATGCCGGCCATAGCCAAAGAGCAGCCTCAGCTGGAAGCATACACCATCGAAGTGCTGGGATCCGACCGCGACCAGACCTGTCTCTTTGCCATGTGCCCGGGGAAAGATGCCGAAAAACTGGAAGACGCTCTGCGCGTCAACGGCTTCGCCCGCGTATCCATCCAGACCTCCCAGACTCCGGCCGAATACGCCAGAGAGCTGGAAAAGACCCGTGATGAATACGCCCAGGCAGAAAAAGGAGCCATCGAAAAACTCCGGGCCCTGGGCAGCGAACGCGAAAATATCCGCTTCGTGGCTGACTACTACACCCTGCGGGCCGAAAAATACGGCATCCTTGGCGGCCTTTTACAGTCCAGCCACGTATTCTTCCTGAACGGTTATCTCCCGGCCAGAAACGCCGAGGGCCTGAAAACCAGGCTGGAAGAAAAATATAACTGCCAGGTAGAGCTGGAAGCAATCCCCGAAGGCGAAGAAGCCCCCGTACTTTTACAAAATAACGGTTTCTCCGGTCCCACAGAGAGCGTGGTGGAATCCTTCGGTCTGCCCCATAAAGGCGAGATTGATCCCACAGGAATCATGGCGATCTTTTATTACTTCCTGTTCGGCCTGATGCTCTCCGACGCCGGTTACGGTATCATCATGACCATCGGCTGCCTGTTCCTGGTAAAGAAATACCCGAACATGGCGAACGGCATGAAACAGATGATGAAGATGTTTTTCTACTGCGGCATCTCCACCACCGTCTGGGGAATCCTGTTCGGCGGCTACTTCGGAGACGTGATCCCCATCGTCGCCCAGAATTTCTTCCACACCACCATAACCGTGCCCGCCGTGTGGTTCGCACCGCTGGACGACCCGATGAAGCTTTTAATCTACAGCTTCTTATTCGGCATTATCCATCTGTTCACCGGTCTGGCCCTGAAGGGGTATATGCTGATCCGGGATAAAAAATACATGGACTGCCTTTGCAGCGTCGGCTTCTGGTATGCCCTGCTGTTCGGACTGATCCTGATGCTCCTGCCCAGCGATATTTTCGCCTCCATGGCAGGCTCCGCCATCGCCCTCCCGGGCTGGTTAAGCGCCGCCGCCAAATGGATGGCCATCATCGGCGCCCTGGGCATCGTACTGATGAGCTCCAGAGAAAGCAAGAACATAGGCCTGCGCATCGCCCTGGGCGCCTACGAGCTCTATGGCGCCACCAGCTGGCTGTCGGACGTACTGTCCTACTCCCGTCTGCTGGCACTGGGCCTGGCGACCGGCGTAATCGCCTCGGTTATCAACACCATGGCGGCTATGGTCGGAGACGGTATCGTGGGAGCAATCCTCTTTACGATCATATTCCTGGTGGGCCATACCCTGAACCTGGCCATCAATGTGCTGGGCGCCTACGTACACACGAACCGTCTGCAGTTCGTGGAATTTTTCGGCAAGTTTTATGAAGGCGGCGGCAGGGCATTTACTCCCTTCTGCGCAGCCCAAACAAAATATATTCAATTCAAGGAGGAAAATTAAAATGGAAAATTTAGGATTGGTATTGGCACTGACCGGCGCGGCTCTGGCTGCCCTCTTGGCAGGAATCGGCTCCGCCATCGGCGTAGGTATGGGCGGCCGTGCGGCAGCCGGCGCCGTCACTGAAAAACCTGAGCTCTTCAGCAAAGTTCTGATCCTGCAGCTTCTGCCCGGTACACAGGGTATCTACGGCCTGCTGGTAGCCTTCGTGGCCCTGAGCCGTATCGGCGTTCTGGGCGGCACCGCCCCCACCTTTGAGAACGGCCTCGCCTACTTCGTAGCCTGCCTGCCGATCGCCATCGTAGGACTGTACTCCGCCATCCATCAGGGCAAGACCTCCGTGGCGTCCATCGGCCTCGTGACCAAGAAGCCTGACCAGTTCGGTAAAGCCATGCTGCTGCCTGCCATGGTAGAGACCTACGCCATCCTGGCTCTGCTGATTTCCATTCTGGCTATCTTCAACCTGTAATGGATCACGCAAAAAGGAGAGCTTAGAATGACTGGATTAGATAAGATATTACATCAAATCGAAGAAGAAGCAAAAAGCTCTGCAGACAAAATCATCGAAGAAGCAAACGCACAGGCAAAGGAAATCCTCTCTGAAGCAACCGCATCCTGCAAAGAGCTCGAGGAGGCGTCCTCCGCCAAAACCGAGGCAGCGGCCCGCGATATTCTCAGCAAAAGCCGCTCCGCGGCTCAGATGCAGCGCAAGCAGGAGCTGCTGGCTGCCAAGCAGCAGATCATCGGCCAGATCATCGACAAAGCCCAGGCATCCCTGTACGTACTGGAGGATAAAGCCTACTTTGAACTGATCGTGCGCATGATCGATAAATTCGCACTGGCCGAAAAAGGCGAGATCCGTTTCAATGCCAAAGACAGGAAACGCCTGCCCGCCGGCTTTGACAAGACAGTAGCCGAAACGGCCGCTAAAAAAGGCGGAGAGCTTACCATATCCTCCGAAACCTGCGCCATCGACGGCGGATTTTTGCTGGTATACGGCGGCATCGAGGAAAACTGCTCTTTCGCAGCCATATTTGCATCCGAGAAAGAAAGTCTGCAAGATAAGGTTCATACATTATTGTTTGCGTAAAGCGACCGCATAAAGGAGGTTTTATCCATGAACAAAGATTACACCTATGCGGTTGCACGGATTCGCGGCAGGGAAAACTACCTCTTAAGCGGTCCGGCTATGGAACAGCTGGCAGCGTCCAAAACCTACGACGAAGCCCTGCACTTTCTGGCCGACAGAGGCTGGGGAGATCCCGACGAACGCCTGACAGCAGAAAACCTGCTGGCGGCCGAAGAAAAAAAGACATGGGAACTGATCGGCGAACTGGAAGAAGACCTGTCGGCCTTCGACGTATTCCACATTGCCGACGACTACCATAATCTCAAAGCAGCCATCAAGTTAGCCTACACCGGCGCATCCGTCGAATCCAGCCGCCTCTTCGTGAACAGCGGCACCATCGACCCGCAGGTGATCAGCCGCGCAATCCAGGAAAAAGATTACAGCCTCCTGCCCGAAGCCATGGCTCAGAAAGCCGCCGAAGCTTACGACACGCTTCTGCACACCGGCGACGGACAGCTCTGCGACGTCATCTTAGACCGCGCCAGCCTGGAAGCAACCTATGAGGCCGGCAAGCGCGCCGGTAACGAAGTCCTCAAAGAATACGCCGTCCTGACCGTGGTAGCCGCCGATATCAAGATCGCGGTGCGCTGCGGCCAGGTCGGAAAATCCCTGGACTTCATCACCCGTGCCCTGGCTCCCTGCGAAGAACTAAACATCGAAGCCCTGGCCCATGCAGCCTTGGGCGGCGTCGAAAACGTAGCCGAATACCTGACCGGCACCGACTACGCTCCCGCCGCCGAAGCCCTGAAAGAATCGCCGGCCGCCTTCGAACGCTGGTGCGATAACCTGATTATCCGGCATATGAAACCGCAGAAATCAAACCCCTTTACCATCGGGCCCCTGGCGGCCTATATCCTGGCCCGCGAAAACGAAATCAAATGCGCCCGCATGGTACTGTCGGGAAAGCTGAACGGCCTCCCCGACGAAACAATACGAGAAAGACTGAGGGAAATGTATGTATAAAGTGGCAGTAATGGGAGATTACGACAGCATTTACGGCTTCGCTGCCCTGGGACTGACAACGTTTCCCGTAGAAACGGCAGAAGAAGGCGCCGCCGATCTGAAACGAGCCGCCGCCGATGACTTTGCCGTCATCTACATGACAGAGTCTCTGGCAGCCAGCCTGCAGGAAGAAATCGAAGCATACCGCGACCAGCTGAGGCCCGCCATTATCCTGATCCCCGGCGTATCCGGCAATACCGGCGCCGGCATCGCCCAGGTGAAAAAATCAGTAGAGCAGGCAGTTGGTTCCGACATAATCTTTAACGGAGAAAATTAGAAAGGTGGGTGATGGACAAAAATGAGCAAAGGCATCATTAAAAAAGTAGCCGGACCCCTGGTAATCGCAGAAGGAATGCGCGACGCCAACATGTTCGACGTGGTCCGCGTGTCCAAACAGCGCCTGATCGGCGAAGTCATCGAAATGCACGGTGACCAGGCGTCCATTCAGGTATATGAAGAAACCGCCGGCTTAGGCCCCGGCGAACCCGTAGAGTCCACCGGCATGCCCTTAAGCGTGGAACTGGGCCCCGGTCTGATTAAGAGTATTTACGACGGAATCCAGAGACCCCTGGATGACATCATGAAAGTAACGGGAGGCAACCTCCTGAAAAGAGGCGTAGAAGTGCCTGCCCTGAAACGGGATCTCGTATGGCACTTTACTCCCACGGCAAAAGCCGGCGACGAAGTGGAAGCCGGCGACATCATCGGTACCGTCCAGGAGACAGCCATCGTTCTGCACAAGATCATGGTCCCTTACGGCATAAGCGGTAAGATCAAGTCGATCACCGAAGGCGACTACACCGTCGAGCAGGCGGTCGCCGTCATCGCAACCAAAAACGGCGACAAAGAAGTCACCCTGATGCAGAAGTGGCCCGTGCGTTCCGGCCGCCCCTACAAAGAGAAGCTGCCGCCGGATATGCCTCTGATCACCGGACAGCGCGTGGTTGACACTATGTTCCCTATCGCCAAAGGCGGTGTGGCCGCCGTACCCGGCCCCTTCGGCTCCGGTAAGACCGTTATCCAGCATCAGCTGGCCAAGTGGGCCGAAGCCGACATCGTAGTCTACATCGGCTGCGGCGAGCGCGGCAACGAGATGACCGACGTGCTGAACGAATTCCCCGAGCTGAAAGACCCCAAGACCGGCAACTCCCTGATGGAGCGTACGGTCCTGATCGCCAATACCTCCGATATGCCCGTGGCAGCCCGTGAAGCCTCCATCTACACCGGCATCACCATCGCCGAATACTTCCGCGATATGGGCTACTCCGTAGCTCTGATGGCCGACTCCACCTCCCGCTGGGCCGAAGCCCTCCGCGAGATGTCCGGCCGTCTGGAGGAAATGCCCGGTGAAGAAGGCTATCCCGCCTACTTAGGCAGCCGACTGGCGCAGTTCTACGAGCGCGCCGGCCGCGTGATTTCCCTGGGCAAAGAAGGCCGCGAAGGCGCCCTGTCTGTCATCGGAGCCGTGTCTCCCGCCGGCGGCGATATCTCCGAACCCGTATCTCAGGCCACCTTACGTATCGTAAAGGTGTTCTGGAGCCTGGATTCCGCCCTGGCCTACAAGCGGCATTTCCCGGCCATCAACTGGCTGAGCAGCTACTCGCTGTACGTAGACAACATGGCTAACTGGTTCAACACCGAAGTACACGAAGACTGGATGGAATGCCGCAACCGCCTGATGCGCCTTTTGCAGGACGAATCCGAATTGCAGGAAATCGTACAGCTGGTCGGCATGGACGCCCTGTCCGCTCCCGACCGCTTAAAGCTGGAGGCAGCCCGCTCCATCCGCGAAGACTTCCTGCATCAGAACTCCTTCCACGAGGTGGACACCTACACCCCTCTGGAAAAACAGTATCTGATGATGAAGCTGGTGCTGGCGTACTATGATAACTGCGTCGTAGCCCTCGACAAGGATGTAAACGTAGAATCCCTGGTCAATCTGGCCGTCCGCGAACAGATCGGACGTTTCAAATATGTGGCAAACGATGCCCTGTCCGAGAACTACGACAAGATCCAGAAAGAGCTGGCCACAGAACTGGGCAACTTAACGGCAAAGGAGGACAGATAACATGCCTAAAGAATACAGAACCATACAAGAAGTGGCAGGCCCTCTGATGCTCGTAAAAGGCGTCGAAAACGTAACCTACGACGAACTGGGCGAAATCGAGCTGGTGAACGGTGAAACCCGCCGCTGCAAAGTGCTCGAAGTCAACGGCGACAACGCTATGGTGCAGCTGTTTGAAAGCTCCACCGGTATCAACTTATCCAACAGCAAAGTACGTTTCCTGGGACGCAGCATGGAGCTGGGCGTATCCGAAGATATGCTGGGCCGTGTATTCGACGGCCTGGGCCGGCCCATCGACGGCGGTCCCGAAATCCTGCCCGACGCCCGCATGGACGTCAACGGTCTGCCGATGAATCCGGCGGCCCGCAACTATCCCCAGGAATTCATCCAGACCGGCGTATCCGCCATCGACGGACTGAACACCCTGGTACGCGGACAGAAGCTGCCGATCTTCTCGGCCAGCGGCCTGCCCCACGCCAACCTGGCGGCCCAGATCGCCCGTCAGGCCAAGGTGCGCGGCACTTCCGAGCCCTTCGCCGTGGTATTCGCAGCTCTGGGTATCACCTTTGAAGAATCCAATTTCTTCGTACAGAGCTTTAAAGAAACCGGCGCCATTGACCGTACCGTTATGTTCGTCAACCTGGCCAACGACCCGGCCGTTGAGCGTATCGCCACGCCAAAGATGGCCCTCACCGCCGCCGAGTATCTGGCCTTTGAAAAAGACATGCACGTACTGGTCATTCTGACCGATATTACCAACTACGCGGACGCCCTGCGTGAAGTCAGCGCCGCCCGCAAAGAAGTACCCGGACGCCGCGGCTATCCCGGCTACATGTATACCGACCTGGCGACAATGTACGAGCGCGCCGGCCGTCAGAACGGCAAAAAAGGATCCATCACCATGATCCCGATCCTGACCATGCCCGAAGACGACAAGACGCACCCGATTCCCGACCTGACCGGATACATCACCGAAGGCCAGATTATCTTAAGCCGCGAACTGTATCGTAAGAACGTGACGCCCCCCATCGACGTACTGCCCAGCCTGTCCCGTCTGAAGGATAAGGGTATCGGCGAAGGCAAGACCCGCGCCGACCACGCCAACACGATGAACCAGCTCTTTGCTGCCTATTCCCGCGGCAAGGAAGCCAAAGAGCTGATGGTCGTACTGGGCGAAGCCGCGCTGACCGATATGGATAAGCTCTACGCAAAATTTGCCGACGCCTTCGAGGAAGAGTACGTATCCCAGGGCTACGACGCCAACCGCGATATCGAAGAAACCCTGGAGATCGGCTGGAAGTTACTGTCTATCCTGCCCCGCTCCGAACTGAAACGTATCGACGACAAGTACCTCGATCAGTACTACGGCAAGTAAGGAAGGGGTGATCATATGGCATCAACCCAGGTAATTCCTACCCGGATGGAGCTGGCCAGGCAGAAAAAAAAGCTGGCCACAGCCACCCGCGGCCACAAGCTCTTAAAGGATAAGCGCGACGAACTGATGCGCCAGTTCCTGGAGCTGGTTCGTGAAAACAAGGCCCTGCGCGAAAAGGTGGAGGCCGGTATCACCGCCGCCAACAAAAACTTCGTCCTGGCCAAGGCCGCGACCTCCGATCAGGTGCTGAACACGGCCCTTTTGGCCCCGAAGCAGGAAGTGTACTTAGAGACCGGCATGAAGAACGTCATGAGCGTGGAAATCCCGGTTTTTCAGTACAAGACCCGCACGGCCGACACAAACGACATCTATTCCTACGGCTTTGCCTTTACCTCCAGCGATTTGGACGGGGCAGTCAAATCCCTGGCAGACCTTCTGCCGGATATGCTTCGTCTGGCGGAAGTCGAGAAATCCTGTCAGCTGATGGCAGTGGAGATCGAAAAAACCCGCCGCCGCGTCAATGCCCTGGAGCATGTAATGATCCCGGCCGCGCAGGAGAAGATCAAGTACATCACGATGAAGCTGGATGAGAACGAGAGAAGCACGCAGATCCGCCTGATGAAGGTCAAGGACATGATGCTGGAAGAAGCGCGCCAGGAGAGGATCCAGGCCGATGCCGAGGCCGGTATCCTCAAAGGAGACGCGGTGTAGGAACGATCGTTTTCCCACCTGGAAGGAAGCACAGAGAAATACGGACAGGAGACCGCCCCGGCGGCCGCAGGAAAATGCTGCGGCTGGCCGGGGCGGTCTCCTGTTATGTTGCCTTTTACTTGACAGAAATCCCCAGTTTCTTTATACTGTAGTTAGTATAATGAGGCCCGTTCCGCAAAAGGAACCAGTCATAATCACAGTAGACAGCAGAAGAAGGTCTGAAAGCCTGCTTCGGCGGGAGAAGGGTACGATACGCCAAAGAGGCAGATGGAGGCTTTAAAATGAAAGAGATTTACTATGTGGAAGACGATACGGCTGTGGCAGGACTGGTGGCGGACTATCTGGAAAGAAGAGAGTTCAGAGTCACGCTGCTTTTTGGACTGGATGAGGCCAGAAAGACATTGCACAGGCAGAAACCGGACCTGCTTTTGCTGGACTGGAACATGCCGGACGGACAGGGAGAGCATCTCTGCCGTTTCGTGCGCTCCCGCTGGAGCGATTTGCCGGTGATCTTTTTGACGGTTCGGGGAGACGCGGAAAAAATGGCGGACAGGCTTTGTTCCGGAGCCGGTGATTATGTGGTAAAGCCTTTTGAGCTGGAGGCTCTCTACTCCCGCGTTCAGGCTCTGCTGCGGCACAGCAAAAGTATGGCCGATGAGGTTCTGGTCTGTGACGAGATTTCGGTGAATGTGAGCCGGGCCGTGGTATTCTGCGAAGGGGAGGAAGTGCCTGTGAGCCAGGTGGAGTACCAGCTTTTGATGGCGCTGATGACGAACCGGGGAAAGACCATGAGCCGGGAAAGGCTGCTGCGGGAGGTCTGGGATAATAAAGGCAGCTATGTGAATGATAACACTCTGACAGTGACGATGAAAAGGCTGCGCCTGCGGCTGGGACAGCCTTCCTGCCTGAAGACCATCCGCAGTTTTGGCTACCGCATGGAGGAGACGTCATGAGCGGTCCGGCCGGCAGAGAGACAGAGATATTTACATAAAATATATGTAAGAAGGCGTGCAATTTTGTATTACATTTTTTTATCCAAGGCGTAAATGGAGGAAAATGTAAAAACAATGTATAAAATCCCTATAAAATATTTGTTGTTTATGCTAAGATTATGCAACATATATAAAAACTCCTTGACGTATGCAGGCTGAAGCAGTAAAATATATATATTCAGAAGCGGAGGGGACCCCCCGTATATGTAAAGGAGGAACAAGCATTATGAAGAAAACAGTATCTTTGATTTTGGCACTGGTTCTGGTCGTGAGCATGCTGGCAGGCTGCGGTACAGGCGGCGACGAGACGACGGCGGCCGGCGGACAGACGACGACGCAGGCCGCAGGGGGCGATGTGTCCGTACCGATTACGACGGATGATCCGGCCTACATAGCCGAACTGATCGATGCAGCTAAGGCCGAGGGCGAGCTGGTGGTGTACGGCTCCTGCGAGGAGGAATATCTGGCGGTGGCCTGCGAGAAGTTTGAAGAGCTTTTCGGTATTAAGATATCCTACCAGCGTCTGTCCACAGGCGAGGTTCAGGCAAAGATCGAAGAGGAGAAGGGCAATCCTTCCGGAGACGTGTGGTTTGGCGGCACGACAGACCCCTACAATGAGGCTTCGGTATCGGGTCTTCTGATGGCCTATGAAGCGAAGAACGCCTCTCATCTGACCAGCGACGCCTACCGCGATGCCAGCGGTTACTGGTATGGAATCTATAAAGGAATCCTGGGTATCATGGTCAATAAGGATGAGCTGAGCCGCATGGAGTTAGATGCTCCTCAGGACTGGCAGGATCTGTTGGACGAGAAGTATAAGGGCCTGATCTGGCTGTCCAACTACAATACGGCCGGTACGGCGAAGCTGGTGGTCAACACCATGATTCAGAAGTACGGTCATGACGAGGGCATTCAGTATCTGGTAAATCTGGATAAGAATATCGAAGTGTACACAAAGTCCGGCTCCGGTCCTTCCAAGAATATCGGCACCGGAGAGTGTGTCGTGGGCATCGGTTTTCTGCATGACGGCATTACGCAGATTGTGGATAACGGCTATGCCAACATAGAGCTGATTATTCCTTCCTCCGGCACTTCCTTTGAGATAGGCGCCACGGCCATCTTCGAGGGCTGCGCGCATCCCAATGCGGCGAAGCTGTGGATCGAGTACGCTCTGTCTCCGGAGTGTGTGGAGCAGGCGGCAGAGAACGGTTCCTATCAGTTCCTGGTGATCGATAATGCGAAACAGCCTTCCCAGGCAGCCGACTTCGGTCTGGACCCGGAGAACGTGATGGAATATGATTTTGAGGATGCCAAGAATAATACCAGTACCTACATTGAAGAAGTAATGAAGGCTCTGGGCGATGCGGCGGATGACCGCTTCCAGACGGAATAAACCGTACCGGTATCAGATAACCTGCTGTGAGCCCGCTTTTTGGCGGGCTTGCCGCATATATGCACACTTTCTGTGGAGGACATCCCTATGAAATCACGTCAGGGAGCAAGGCTGGACCGCAAAAAACTGATGGCCGATCCGATTATGATGACAACCATAGCGGTTCTGATTGTATTTTTAACTCTGTTTATCTTATATCCGCTGGCGATTTTGCTGGTGGACAGCATCTATTCAAAGGATGCGGGACTGACCACATCCTTCTTTTCCACGGTACTGGATATGGGCACCTTCCGGACTGCCATCAGCAATACGCTGAAGGTGGGCTTTCTGGTGGGGCTGGTTTCCACGGTAATCGGCCTTCTCTTTGCCTATGTGGAGGTCTATGTGAAGGTGCGCACACCGTTGATGGGCGGTCTGTTTAAGGTAGTGTCCATGCTGCCGGTGGTCTCTCCGCCCTTTGTTCTGTCGCTGTCCATGATTATGCTGTTTGGTAAGGCCGGTATCGTGACCCGCCATCTGCTTCATATCTATGACAACAGCGTCTATGGCTTCTGGGGGATCGTCATCGTACAGACGCTGACCTTCTTCCCGGTGTGCTACATGATGCTGAAGGGACTGCTAAAAAACATCGACCCCTCTCTGGAGGAGGCAGCCAGAGATATGGGAGCTTCCAGGGGGAAAGTATTTACCAGCGTGACGCTGCCTCTTCTGCTTCCAGGCCTGGGCAACGCGTTTCTGGTGACATTCATTGAGTCTATCGCTGATTTCGCCAATCCCATGATCATCGGCGGCTCCTACGATACCCTGGCGACCACCATCTATCTGCGTATCACGGGAGCCTATGATAAGAACGGAGCCTCAGCCATGGCTGTGGTGCTGCTGACGATCACCATGCTCATGTTCATGGTACAGAAATATTATCTGGAGCGCAAGACGGCAGCCACACTGACCGGCAAAGCGTCCCGGGGACGGATGCTGATCGAGGACAGGAGTGTGACGGTTCCGCTGACGGTGCTGTGCGGGGCGGTGGCGCTGTTTGTTATCATCATGTATATCTGTGTGCCCTTCGGCGCCCTGTTTAAGACCTGGGGCTATGATTTCCATCTGACCACCAAGTGGTTTGTCATGGTGTTTGAACGCTATAAGGGCTTTAAGGCGTTTAAGGATTCCTTTGTTCTGTCCTTCATCTCAGCTCCGGTTACGGCGCTGCTGTCAATGATTATATCCTACCTGGTGGTGAAGAAGAAGTTCCGGGCCAAGGGCTTTATTGAATTTGTATCCATGCTGGCCATGGCAGTACCCGGTACGGTTCTGGGTATCGGTTATATCCGGGGGTTTTCCGGCGGTCTGTTCCGCACCGGCTTTTTGCAGGGACTCTACGGCACCGGGGCGATCCTGGTCATCGTCTTCGTGGTCCGGTCTCTGCCCACGGGTACGCGCAGCGGAATCTCGGCTCTGCGCCAGATAGATAAATCCATAGAAGAGTCGGCCTACGACATGGGAGCCAACAGTCTGAAGGTGTTCATGACGGTGACTCTGCCTTTAATCAAGGATTCGTTCTTAAGCGGCCTGGTGACTTCCTTTGTGCGAAGCATCACGGCGATCTCCGCCATCATTCTGCTGGTGACGCCTCAGTATCTGCTGATTACGGTCCAGATCAATGAATTTGCGGAGAAGGGCTCCTACGGTATCGCCTGCGCCTTTGCGACGATACTGATATTGATTACCTATGGTGCGGTTTTGCTGATGAATCTGTTTATCCGGTTCTTTGGCACCAGTAAAAAGCTGAAGGAGGCAGACTGAATATGTCGAAAGAGAAAAAAGGCGTAAGGCTGGAGCATATATCAAAAATCTATCAGGACCCTAAAAGCGGTAAGGATTTTTATGCGGTGAAGGATACCACTCTGGATATCCGTCCGGGCAGCTTTGTCACCCTTTTGGGTCCCTCCGGCTGCGGTAAGACCACGACGCTTCGGATGATAGCCGGATTTGAGAGTCCTGACGAAGGCGAGATCTATCTGGGCGACGAGCCCATCAATGAGCTGACGCCGAACCGGCGTGATACGGCCATGGTATTCCAGAGCTATGCTCTCCTGCCGCACTATAATGTGTTTGACAATGTGGCCTATGGGCTGAAATTGCGCAAGGCGCCAAAGGAGGAGATACGGGAACGTGTCCTGAAGATACTGGATCTGGTGGAGATGACCGGTATGGAGAGCCGTATGACCAATCAGCTGTCAGGCGGACAGCAGCAGAGGGTCGCTCTGGCCAGAGCTCTGGTGATCGAGCCCTCGGTCCTGCTCTTTGATGAGCCGCTGTCCAACCTGGATGCAAAGCTTCGCGTCAATATGCGCACCGAAATCCGCCGGATTCAGCAGGAGGTGGGGATTACGGCGATCTATGTGACCCATGATCAGTCAGAGGCCATGAGCCTGTCGGATCAGATCATCGTCATGAACCGGGGCGTGGTGGCGCAGATGGGGACGCCGCAGGAGATCTACTATCATCCGGTGGATGAGTTCGTGGCGGATTTCATCGGCGAGGCGAATTTTTTAAAGGGGAAGATTACGGCCCATGAGGGAGAGGACGGGATTCTGGATATCCAGGGCCATAAGCTTACCATGGCTGGCGCCGGCAGCTTTCCTGTGGGACGGGAGTGTACCCTGGTGCTGCGGCCGGAGGCTGCCAGCGTGGCGGATAGAGGAGTGCTGCCCTGTCAGGTAGTGCTGTCCTGTTTCATGGGGTCCTATCAGAACTATCATGTGACAGTGGGGGATACGTTGGTAAAGATCACGGAGTTTAATCCCAAGCATAAGAAGATCTATGATGTGGGAGAGAAGGTATTTCTGGATTTCCGAATGGAGGACTCCCATCTTTTGCAGTCACGGTAAACTGTACATAAGAGAAATCCGTATATAGCAATGCCACATATAAAAGAACAGCCGGTGAACAGAAAAAATTCGCCGGCTGTTTCCTGTTTTATCGAACGCCTTCTGTCTTATAGATGAAGCGCACGCTGCTGTCCTCATCCTGGTTTCCGGTGAGAGCCGTATAGTTTCCGGCGATCTCAGATGTGGCGTCCAGGCGATCCAGCAATTCCTGAAGATCCTCTTCCAGCAGGGAAGTGAGCTTTTGGACTGCCTTTTCGTCAAACTCAATGAGTCCGTCTTTTAATTGTGCCGTTCCGTCTTGCAGTTTCCCGATACCGTCGGACAGAACCTCACATCCGTCCTTCAGAGCCTGTGTTCCGTTGTACAGCCCGGATGTGCCGTCTGCCAGCCCGGCGGTTCCCTCGGCCAGCTGTGCCGCGCCGTTATGTAACTGTTCGGCCCCGTCCTTTAACTGTCCTGCGCCATCCTGTAGCTGCCCCGCTCCGTTTTTCAGCTGTCCTGCTCCGTCTCTCAGACGGGTGGCTCCGTCGCTGGCCTGCGATACGCCGGAGGTGTAGGAAAGCAGTCCCTGGTAGAAGATCCGGTAGCTGTCCAGACTGTTCTTTAATGCGGCGATCTGGTCTGCCCCCGCCCGGGCAGCCTCCGCCGCGGCGTTTATCTGGGAGATGACATCGTCGGACTGCATAATTTGGGCAATCAAAGCCTGGATCTCCTGCTCTGTGGCGGTTCCGTTCTGAGCCCGTACTGTCGCCTCCACCTGTGCCTGCACCATGGCACATGCCTGGTTATAGACATCGTCTGAATTCAGAGCGGAGAGAATGTCATTTAATATGATCTCGTAGTTTTCCGGCGTCAGTGCTTCCACGGGAAATCCGGCGGCGGCCAGCTGGCTGCCGGCCATGGAGAGCAGGGATTCAAAGACCTGGCTGGCGCCGCCGTTTATGGCGTCGCTGTTAGCCGTTAACTGGGACAAACCGTTTACCAGTTCATCGGCTCCGGCATAGAGATCTCCGGCTCCTGAGACCAGATTGCCTGTTCCAAAACAGAGACTGTCTGCTCCGGTGAGAAGATCGCCGGTTCCCTTATGAAGATCGCTGGCTCCGGTCTGAAGTCTGGCAGCGCCATCGGCCACCTGTGAAGAACCGTCACAGAGCCGTTCCACCCCATTCCTCAGTTCGCTGGTTCCTTCAAGCAGATCGCCTGTGCCTTCATAGAGTCCGTTGGCTCCGTCGATCAGCTGTACCATGGCATCTTTCATGTCATCCATATTGTCATGCAGACTCTGAAGATCAAAAAATTCATCGGAACGGATCTTGCCAAAGGGTTCGTTGGTGACAAGGGTGTAAGAGATTCCAGGATCAAAATCCGTCACATCTGCACGCAGTTCAATGAATTCCGGCCAATCCCTTTCTCCTTTGAACAGAGATGCGTCGCCGTCGTCTTTGGCCGGATTCATGGGAAAATGATCGGAGAGTCCGGGCAGGGCGATACCTGCGGCGATGATCCGGTCCCCGTCATGTAAGAGGCGTCCGTTGGTAATCTGAGGGTGGGAGACCTTGTCACTGTCCAGAATCATACCGGTCAGCACCAGGAAGGGTACATGGAAGGCTTCCTGCCTGCCGCCTACTTCCACATTGTGCAGCGTATGGTTGGTAAAGTCAAAGCGGATGGTCAGCTGTCCGGAAGCGCCCTTTACCTCTTCGGGCGTGACTTCCCGGCCGTCCAGCCAGTAGGATATCTTTATTGTGACAGGAAGCTCCTCCATGGTATCGGTCATCTGATAGGCCTGTGCCCCCTCCTCTTCTTTAAACCAGCCGGCGGCAATAATTTTCTGTGCGGAGCCGTCCGGTTCGGTGATCACATAGACGGTCTCGTCGGAAGCGCCGGGGAGCTCTTTCGTGGAATCATCGGCAGCTGAAAGAGCAGAGATGTTTTGTCTGGCGGCATCCCGGGCGGCCTGATCGAATATCTGCTCCACGGCAGAGACAGGATCTTGTGTGCTGTTACTGTCGGGAGTACCTTCCTTGCCGGCCCCGTAGGCCACGGCGCTCATGGCTTTGCAGGTCAGCGCAGCGATCAGGACACAGGACAGGAGTTTTTGCCTGGCACTCATGGTATGGTTTTTCATATGGATACCTCCGTTTTTTTAAGATTTTTACGATGTTTTTTATCTGTAAACCCGACGCTGGTAGCGCAGATGACAGGATCTAACAGCATGAACAGGGCAGGCAGAATCAGGATCACACAGAGCATACTGATGATGGCGCCCCGGGCCATGAGGCTGCAAAGGGAACGGATCATGTCAATATTGGAGTAGAGAGCTACGCCAAAGGTGGCTGCAAAAAGTCCCATGGCACTGACGATGATGGAAGGAATGGAAGAGGCCAGGGCGATATTCACGGCTTCCCGCTTTTCCCGACCATCATGGCGTTCTCTCTTATAGCGCGTCGTCATCAGAATGGCATAGTCCACGGTGGCGCCCAGCTGGATCGTGCTGATGCAGACCGGAGCGATGAAAGGCAGCCTGGCGCCGGTGTAGCTGGGCAGTCCCAGGTTGATGAAAATGGCCAGCTCGATGACGGCTACCAGGATGAAGGGCAGGCTGACGCTCTTTTCCACCAGGGCGATAATCAGGAAGATGGCGATGATGGAGATGGTATTGACCACTTTGAAATCGGTGTCTGTCACTTCCAGCATATCTCTGGTGCAGGGCGCCTCGCCGATCAGCATACCGGCAGGGTCATACTGCTTGATTATGGAATTGAGCGCAACAATCTGATCATTGACTTCATCGCTGGCTGTCTTATATTCGGAATTAATGAGGATCAGTTCCCAGCGGTCGTTTTTCAAAAGTCCGGTCACAGGCTGAGGCAGGATGTCCTGTGGGATCAGAGGCCCTGTCACACTTTCTAACCCCAATACCGTGCGGACGCCGTCTGTCTGTTCCATCTCATGGATCATCTCCCTGATGCGCTGCGGATCGATTCCGGAATCCACCAGGACCATATGGGTGGCGCCGATACCGAATTCTTCCTGTAGCCGGGAGTTGGCTACGGCAAAATCCATATCCTGGGGCAGGGTCTGGGTCAGCTCATAGTAGACGGTCTCATTGGTCTCCCGGTATCCTTTGTAGGCAGGATATAAGATAAGAGCAGTCAGTATGAGAACAGCGGGAAAGATTCCGGTGATTCCCTTTGCCATATGTCCGGCTTCAGGCATCAGAGACCGGTGGCGTGTGCGTTCCAGGGCCTTATCGAGAACCAGAATCAGAGAGGGCAGTGTGGTAACGCAGCCAATTACACCCAGAATCACCCCTTTGGCCATGACAGCGCCCAGGTCACGGCCCAGCGTAAAGCTCATGAAGCACAGAGCGATGAAACCGGCGATGGTGGTGACGGAGCTGCCCACGACGGCGGCGAGCGTTCGGTCGATGGCCTTTGCCATAGCCTCGTTCTTATCTCCTGTCAGCTGCTTCTGTTCTTTATAGCTGTCCCAGAGGAAGATAGAGTAGTCCATGGTCACAGCCAGCTGCAGTACGGCAGACAGCGCTTTGGTCAGATAGGAGATCTCCCCCAGAAAATAGTTGGTGCCCATATTGAGCAGGATTGCCATGCCGATGCTCAGGAGAAACACGAAGGGAATCAGCCAGCTGTCCATGAAAAGCATCATGGCAGCGCAGGCTAAGAGCACGGCCAGACCGACATAGGCAGGTTCCTCCTGCTCGCAGAGATCCTTCAGATCCGTCACCATGGCCGACATGCCGGATACGAAGCACTGTTTTCCCGCCACGGCGCGGATCTGACGGATCGCATCCATGGTGTCGTCCGATGAGGTGGACGTCTCGAGAAAGACAGCCAGCATGGTGACATTGCCGGAATTAAAGGCATCATATATCTTCTGGGGCAGCAGCTCCATGGGGACGGACAGATCCATAATGCTGTCGTACCACAGCACGGTGTCCACATGTTGAATCTGTTCCATCTGCTGTCTCATGGCAGCCACATCCTCCGGCGCCATATTCTCGGCCAGGACGAAGGAAAAGGCTCCTTTTCCGAATTCTTCCATCAGGATATCCTGTCCGGTCACGGTGTCCATGTCTCCCGGCAGATAGGTGAGCATATCATAGTTGATCCTGGTGGACATCATCCCGATTGCTGACGGGATCAGCAGTGCCAGAGCGATGATGAGAATCGGGATGTGAAACCGTACCACCGTTTTTCCAGTTTGCATTGTTCTTACCTCCTCATTATGATGTTGCAAAGTCCGCCTGTGATCAGGGGATGTCGATAACCTCCGGTGTGTGTTCCGGCCCTTTTTTCCCGATGACCTTTACGGCAAATGCTGCGACGAACAGATTCAAAAGCCCTTCGCTCAGAAGTCCGATGCCTGCCGCTGCCATCAGTATGGCATTGGCCTTAAACGGGTTGATGATGAGAAGCAGGCCAAAGGCTCCGGTAACTGTGGCAAAGACAGAGATCAGCCGCCATTTGGCAAGGCCAAAGCGCCTGGCGTCCAAGGCGGTCTGTATCTTAAACAGGCCATCGGATAAAAGTATGATTCCCATGAGAAAATGGAGAAAGGCGATGACTTCTTCGGAACGGAATATCATGATGAGTCCGAGCGCAATGAGAAGCAGGCCGTAGGCCAAATCGAACTGAAAGGCCAGGCGGTACAGGTCCTTTGAAAAATAGCCTCCCAGCTTGACTATGCCGCCAAGGATCATCAGGCCGCCGCCGATGTGACATAGTACGAAGGGTGTTTCGCAGGGGTACAGGAAAAGAAGCAGCCCTCCTGCACAAAACAGTGTCGACATAATGATGTATCCGGCTTTGGCTATTTTAACGGCGTTCCATGTTTTCATAGCATTTCTCCTCTCTTTGTCGGGTAACATCATTTTATATGGGAGAGGAGAAAATGAAAACGGATAGAAAATGAACGATGCCCAAAAAATGGGCACAGATGGGAAAATGACTGGATTGAGTATATTGATTTATAAGATCTATTCCGGTTTTACCGCAATGCTGCGTTGTAGTGACAAAAGAATATTTCCCTCAAAGAGCTGTCCCAGGCGGTATATGAGAACGCGGGGATCGTATTTCATACCGGCTTCCAGCCAGTCCACGATGAGCCCCACCAGAGCTGACCGGTAGAAGCGGATAATCAGCTTCTTATCCTCCTCGGATACGGACAGGCCGTCAGCTGTTTTTTCCACAAATCGAACCATGACATCTGAGGCGATGGCGTTCAGGTAATGCTCTATGACGTCACGGCCGACAGAATTATAGATATGGTAAATCGCTCTTTTGTTCTGCAAAGCGAAGTCAGCGGCCCGGATGAAGGCATTCTCCCAGGAGTCCATGATTTCCTCTGCACCCAGGCCCAGGACCCGTTCGGTTTCGAGACGCAGAATCTCTTCCACCAGGGCCGGGATATCCTCAAAATGATAATAAAAGGTATTGCGGTTGATACCGCATTCTTCCACGATATCCTTGACCTTGATCTTATCATAGGAACGTTCATTCAAAAGCCTGATAAAGGCTTCCATGATTGCTTTTCTGGTTAGCTGTGTCAATGCCGGTTTCCTTTCCGGATGTGGTTTACATCGTGTTACGGTTTTGATTCTACCTGACCGGGAGGCAAAAGTCAATATATGGCAGAAGGAATCAGGGCCTTTCTTTAATAGCGCAGCGTAACCGGGAGACATTATGTACATAGATCATTGACAGCCCCCTTCTTCTGGAGTAAGATTAAAGCACAGAAAGAAGAAAATATAAAGCGGGGCCTTTGCAGATGGAATATAAAGAGAAGGAAGAGATCAGGGAAGATAAGGGGTATCTCGTGGTGGAGAAGACGCCTGGCGGCATACCCCGGATCCTGTATGCCGGCGGCGAGGCCTGCGCCATGACGGGTTTGTCCTGGGAGGAGCTTTCGCAGACAGATCCCGGGAAAGTGACGGCAGGACTTTTGGTGACGCCGGTGGAGTTAAACGGCGGTCATGAGCTGTGGGTATTGGACAGCGCAGTCCACCGAAGGGAGCGAAAGGCCAGACTGGAACAGATGAACATGGCATTGGAAGAGGCGCTGCGGGCGGCGGAGGCCGCCAGTCAGGCGAAGAGCAACTTCCTGTCCAACATGTCTCACGATATCCGCACTCCCATGAACGCCATCACCGGGATGACGGCGATTGGCTTGTCGCACATTGATGAAAAGCTGCGGGTGAAGGACTGTCTTATGAAAATTCAGACAGCCAGCACGCATCTGATGAGTCTGGTCAACGACGTACTGGACATGTCCCGCATAGACAGCGGCCGGATGAGTCTGAATGAGGAGGAGTTTTCTCTGGCGGATCTGGTCCATGACATTGCTGTGATCGTTCGCCCGCAGGCGGGTCAGAAGAATCAGAAGCTTCAGATAGAGATCGGGGACATTTGTGAGGAGGAGCTGCTGGGAGATCCTCTGCGTCTGCGCCAGATCATGGTGAATATTATTAATAACGCAGTGAAATACACCGGGGAGGGCGGGGCGATCCGGGTGTTTTTTGGTGAACGTCCGGTGGAGGAAGAGTCACAAGCTCAGCCAGGTCAGTCCCGGGTCTGGCTGGACTTTGTGTGTGAAGATAACGGCATCGGTATGAGCGAAGAGTTTTTACGGAAGATCTTCGTGCCATTTGAGAGGGAGCGCAATACGACGACCGGTAAAGTGGAGGGAACGGGCCTGGGGATGGCTATCGTTAAGAAACTGACAGAACGGATGGGCGGTCGGATCCGGATTGAGAGCGAGGAGGGAAAAGGGAGCCGTTTTACCCTGGAGATTCCTTTCGAGGCGGTTGTGAAAGAGCAGGAAGCCGGGCTTTCGGCCGGAGAGGCGGTGCTGGTGGCGGAAAGCGACGGGCAGCGTGCCGGTCAGATCGTGACCTGCCTGAAGGCGGGGGGCCTGAAACCGGTACACAGGAGAAGCGGACTGGATACGGTCACCTGGATTACGGAAGCCCAGTATGAGCACAGAATGCCCTGCGCCATGCTGCTGGGGGAGGAGCTGTCGGATCTGCCGGTGCTGGAGGTGGCTTCTCATGTGCGTCAGCTGGCCGGAAAGGATTTCCCGATTCTTCTGGTTTCAGGGGAGGACTGGCCACAGCTGGAATATCGTGCGGTGCGGGCCGGAATCAATGCGTTTGTGCCCTGTCCCCTCTTTAAGAGCCGTCTGCTTCGGACGCTGGCAGAGTGGACAGTCGGGCGGCAGGACGGGGGGAGCGAATTCACGGATATGTCAGGAGACTACGGCGGTTTTTGCGTACTGCTGGCGGAGGATAATGAGCTGAATCAGGAGATCGCCGTGGAGCTGCTTTCCCTGACCGGCTTACAGGTGGAGGTGGCGGGTAATGGCGCCGAGGCGGTGCGGATATTTGAACAGTCACCGCAGGGGCATTTTGACCTGATTTTTATGGATATCCAGATGCCGGTCATGGACGGATATGAGGCGACGAGGCGGATCCGGCAGATGAACAGACAGGATGCGGAGGATATCTGCATCGTAGCCATGACGGCCAATGCCTTTGTGGAGGACATAAGGCTGTCACGGGAGGCCGGTATGAATGAGCATTTTTCCAAGCCGATTGATCTGGACCGTTTACAGGATGTGCTGAAAAGACATCTGAAGAAGGGGGCGGAGCAGAGTCAGGATAAGAGCAGGGAATAAGAAGGAAGTGGAAAGCCATGCAGCCATATCAGGAGGAGTATATTTCCAACATAAAAGAAATCCGCGCGCTGGCCGGTTATAAAAAGGCAGGGGACCGGTCCTTTGAGGAGTACTTTGAGCAGGTGCAGAGCGACTGGCTCCAAAAGGGACAGAAAATAAGGCGGAACATGGATATTTTGAGATATGAGCTGTTTCCGGCTTTGGATAATCTGTTTGAGGCGGATACCGACAGCCTGGAGGAGCTGTCAGGCTTTGCGGCCTGCCTGCTGGACGGGCGAAATGAGCTGGACAGCGGGCTGTTCTGTCAGATCCATCAGGCGCTTTTGAGCCTGGCCAGACTGATGAAGGACAGAAACCTTATGATTCAGGAGCTGTACTGGCTGGGGATCGGAAGAAACAGCCAGTACGGCCGGGTGACGGCGCTGGATCTGATCCAGACCGATCAATATGTGTCTAAGATGCGGCTGTGCTTTGCCGAGGCGGCGGCCTGCCTGAAATACTACGATGAGATAGAGGATACCAGGATCAGAGGCTATATCCTTCGTTCCAGGGCCAATATGGCCTTAGGGCGGTTTAAAAATCCCAGCGAGAGAATTCGTCTGATTAAGGAGACATTACAGATCATGCAGGATCCGGAATATCAGAAAAAGGAACCGGATCTTCCCTGGGAAGCCTTTATCCTGCGGACACATCAGCTGATGGCCGCCAGTATGTCCCACAGCAGGGAGCATATCATGCCGGCCCAGGACGTGGCGGATGTGATGGAGTCGGTCTATATCGTATACCAGAAACAGATCCAGGAGGCCGGAGAAAAGAAGGAGAGCATTCCGGCCCAGATCCTGTTTCAGTATCATGCGGCGGCTTTTTACTGTGGTTTCGATACGGTGGAAGGGCTTCTGGAAAAGCTGGAACTGCTGATGGATGCGGTGGACATGTCGGACTATTCCATAAAGAGTATGTATGGAGTGCTATCGGTGCCGGCTTTCTACAGTCAGTATCTGAGCCAGTATCCTGAACTGGCGCCAAAGCGGGAGGAGTATCTGAACGGGCTGTACCGGAGAATCGTGGACTATGTGGCGGCCTGTCCCGATGCCGCGCAGAATGAGAGCATGTTTTTTTACCTGAGGCAGCTGATTCAGACATTCATCGAGACAAAGGACGGCCTGCCCTACGGGGAGTTTCTTGAAAGGCTTCTGATCCGTTTTGCCCCGGATGTCTATGTACATTCCCGGATTGTGGGAAGGGCGGCCGAGGCTCTGTGCCGTGCGATCACAGAAGCAGAACCGGATTTTTTTGACGATATCGGGGAATTCCGGTCCATAGAGGACCCGCAGATGAAACGGCGGGAAGTGTCGGATTATGCGATGAAATGCGGGATGTTTCATGATGTGGGTAAGGTCAATTTCATGAAGCTGTACTCGCAGACCGGACGGCAGTGGTTCGAGGAGGAGTATGAGATGGCGCAGCTGCATACGTTCATCGGAGGGGAGAATCTTTCGTCCCGCCTGTCCACAGTCCGGTATGCGGCTGTGGCGTATGGCCATCACTGCTGGTATGATGGCTCGCGGGGCTATCCGCAGTCCTTTAAGCGGTTGGAGTGCTCATACCGGCAGATGGTGGATGTGGTGGCTCTGATCGACTGGCTGGAAAATGTGACCGGAAACGGATGGATGCACACAGGGGTGTGTAAATCCTTCAACGAAGCGATCGAGGAGGCCGTATCTCAGGAAGGGCGGCGCTTTTCCCCGCTTCTGACCGCGTGGCTGCAGGATGAGGCTGTGGCAAGACAGATCCGGGAGATCTTTGAAAGCGGTCGCCGGGAAGCGTATTATCAGCTGTATCAGAAGGAGAAAAGAGACGCAGGAGAAGCCGGTTCTGCCGGTACGCAGAGCGTGGAAGCGGGCATGTAAATAAAATATATAGAAAAGCCGCTTTGACTGCCGGCAGGATAGGGCAGAGAAAGCGGCTTTTCGGCACGTTATTCCACGCTCTTTAAAGATTCCACCATATCGATCTTTTTCAGAGTAAAGTACATGATAAAGTTGACAAAAGCGGCGAAAAAGAAGGTAATCAGGATGCTGAGTATATAGCTGAGAAGGTGGATTGCGCGGCCGAACATAATCATATCCACCTCCAGCGTCAGGATCACAAAGCGGTGCAGAAAGAATCCGAAGATCAGGCCGAAGAGACAGCCGAACACGGTTAAAAGCACGTTTTCACGGTAGACATACTGGGCCACCTCCATGTCATAGAAACCCAACACCTTGAGAGTGGCCAGTTCCCGCCGCCTCTCGGTGATATTGATATTATTCAGGTTATAGAGGACCACATAGGCCAGAAGGCCGGCGGAGGCGATCAGCACCCACACCACCAGATCCAGGCTGTGCATCATATCCTGCACCTGCTCGCGGAGGCTGGAGATCAGAGTGACGCCGGTGACGTGATCCATCTTAAGCAGCAGAGTTCCCAACTCTTCCTCCGTGAGGGCGGAGCCTTCTTCCAGATTCAGAAACAGGTTATTGTAAACCGGCTGCATTCCGTACAGCTCTTCGTATAGAGCAGGAGTCATATAGAGAAAATTATTCAGGTAATTTTCCGATACGGCGGAAATCACGGCGGTGTAGCGGCGGGTGTCGCCGTCCTTTAAAGTGATCGTATCTCCCGCGGACAGCCCCAGCATGGAGGCCAGCTTTTCATTGATAATCACTCCATCGTCACGAAGCTCAAAGCGCTCGCCGGTTTCCCGGTCCTTCAGGATGATAAATTCGTCCAGATGGCTGGTGGACTGGGGGACGAACAGGGTGGCGGATTTGGTGACGCCTCCGGTTTCGGTGTCGATGAGAATCTGACGGATCTCGAGAGCTTCCTGTATTCCTTCTATAGCCTCGATTTCAGCCTTTAAGGCATCCCGCTCTTCCTGGCTGGCACTGTCGTCCACAGAGGCATAGGCGTCGTAGACCCAGATATTTGTGTACTGGTTTTGAATGATGGCATGGATCGAATCCCGCAGGCCAAAACCCACCATCAGCAGCGCCATGCAGCCGCCGATACCGAATACTGTCATGAAAAATCTCTTTTTGTACCGGAAGAGATTGCGCACGGTGGATTTGGAGGTGAAGCTTAAGCGGCTCCAGAGAAAGGGGACTTTCTCCAGAAATACCCGTTTTCCCTGCTTGGGAGCGGCGGGGCGCATGAGCAGCGCCGGGCCCGAGATCAGCTCCTTAAAGCAGGCAAAGATCGTGGCGGCAGTGGTGCAGAGCACGGCGATCCCTGTGGACATCAGACCGTACTGCACATTCAGTGGCGTCAGGCGCACGGGAAGATTCAGGTAGAGCATCCTGTAGGCGCTCAGGATCACCTGGGGCAGCAGGGTCTCGCCCACCAGCACTCCCAGGATACTGCCGGTGAGGCTGGCGCTCAGGGCATAGAGGATATATTTGGAGGCAATGGCTCCTTTGCCGTAACCCAGGGCCTTCATGGTACCGATGAGGGTGCGCTGCTCCTCCACCATGCGGGTCATGGTAGTCAGACTGACCAGCGCGGCCACCAGGAAAAAGATGACAGGGAAGACCTCGCCCACGGAGCCGATGCGGTCGGCATCCTGATTATATTCGGCGTAGGACTGGACGCCGTTGGCTCTGGTCAGCACATACCACTGGGGATCCTCCAGAAGGCGCAGTTCCCGTTCTGCTTTGGCGATATCCTCCTCAGCCTGGCGCAGCTCCTCTTCGGCATCGGCGATCTCGATCTCGGCCCTGGCAGATTCCCGGTAGTATTCGTTCCATCCGTCTTTTAATTCGGCTGACTTTTCTTCCAGCTGGGCTTTACCGTCAGCCAGCTGCTTTCTGGCCTCGTCTAACTGTTTCCGTCCGTCCATGATCTGTTCGTCGGCCAGCTCCAGCTGGACGGAGGCCTTGACCAGCTCTCTGGCGCCCTGCTCCAGCTGGGAACGTCCCTCGTCCAGCTCTTTTTGTGCGTCGTTAAGCTGATTCTTTCCCTCATTTAACTGGCGTTCGCCGTCGGCGATCTGCTGCTCCAAAGGCGCGATGGCTGCGACAGCCTCCTCGTAGGCAGTCACGGTGGCGTAGGCGATCATGAGCTCAGCCACACTGTCAGCCGGCAGTGCCAGAAGTGTACGCCAGGTGGTCTCGCTGATCTGATTCTGTTCGTACAGCTCCTGGATATAGAACTGCCAGGAAGAGGTAAGTACCGGCGCAGGTGTGTCAGTAGGTGTGTCGGGAAGGGTGCTGTCCGGGGGGATGTCGCCGTCCGGATCACCGGAGGGGTCATCGGAAGGGAGGGTTTCTTCCTGTTCATGCTCCAGGTTGCTGTTCGCAATACCGGGAAGGCCGTCCGGCAGCTGAATATCCGGCAGATTGATATCCGGCAGAGTTTGGCCGGGGGAGTCGGTCAGCATACGGTCGGCATAGCCTTTTAAAAGCGCACGCCCATAGACCGTGTCGGTCTGAGGATTGCCGACGCCGTCTACGCGGGCCAGTGCGGTACGGTAGCCGGGCTCATTGCCGGCTACCTGGTCCTGCAATGTCTTTAATTGTGCCTTTCCTTCCTCCAGCTCTTTTTCATTGATGCGCAGAGTAATGCGCGCTTCGGTCAGCTGACTCTGGGCATCGGCGATTTTCTGGGCGTTTTCGTCGTATTCGGCCAGCCCCTGCTCGTATTCTTTACGTCCGGTTCTCAGCTTTTGTTCAGCAGTTTTCAGAGAGCGCTCGTTGACGTCGATCTCCACCTCGGCGTCGGCCAGCTGCATTCTGGCATCGGCGATCTGCGATTCTCCCTCCTCCAGCTCTGCCAGGGCGTCGGAAAGCTTCTGACGGGCTTCCTCGATTTCCTGCCAGCCGGCGGCCACGTCTTCCTTGGCCTGGGCCAGTTCCCTGTAGGGCTCGTCAGTGAGCTCATGGTAGCGTATCTCGCAGCGGGCATCGGAGATTTCTTCGATGGCATCGCAGACCGGAGCCACGGCATCGTCATAATCCTCGGTCATGCACATCAGAGGATCAGCCTGGTCGGCGGTGATATAGATCTGCGTATAGATATCAGTGGTGAAGGCTTCCGGTATCAGGGCCACGAAACCGTTCACCTCTCCTCCTCCGATGGTGGCGGCGCCTCTGTCCCAGGACAGGAACATGGGGGACAGGCCGAAACCGGTGATAGTATACTCTTCTCCGGTCAGGCTGTCTGTCAGGGGATCGTCTGTGCCGGAGCGCAGCGTGATGGTATCGCCGATCTGATAATCGCCGTACATGAGAAAGGCTTCATCCAGGAGACATTCGCTTGTGGTCTCAGGCAGTCGTCCCGAGGAGACGCGATACCGGTTGATATCGCCGGTGAGAGACCAGACGGAAGCCACCAGAGATTGTTCGGCGGTGTCAATGAAGGCATCCACGCTGGAGAGGGGTTCGGCTGCCGTGACGCCGGGGATGGCGCGGATGGCGTCCAGATCCTCTGTGGTCAGTCCCAGGGTACTGATCACGCGGATATCCATAAAGTTGGTTTCGTCATAGTAGGCGTCGGCAGACAGACGCATATCCGGCTCAGAGGCTCGGACACCGGAAAAAAAGGCCACACCCAGCGCTACGATAAAGAGGATGGAGAGATAGCGGGGCAGGGTCTTGCGGATCTCCATAAAAAAGTCTTTCCAGAGTTTCTTTGTCATACCATCACCACTCGATCTGTTCTACCGGCATGGGTTCCGGATTAAGCTGCATTTTGTGGACGCGGCCGTTCTTGATTTCGATGACCCGGTCGGCCATGGGGGCGATGGCCGAGTTATGAGTGATGACAATGACGGTCATCTTCCGCTCTCTGCAAGTGTCCTGGAGAAGCTTCAGGATGGCTTTGCCGGTCTGGTAGTCCAGGGCGCCGGTGGGCTCATCGCACAGAAGGATCTTGGGATTCTTAGCCAGAGCTCTGGCGATGGAGACGCGCTGCTGTTCGCCGCCGGAGAGCTGGGCCGGAAAATTACCGGCGCGGTCGCCTAATCCCACCTCATTGAGTACCGTGCGGGCATCCAGGTGATCCTTACAGATCTCCAGGGCCAGCTCCACATTCTCCAGGGCAGTCAGGTTCGGGACCAGATTATAAAACTGGAATACAAAGCCGATATCCTCCCGGCGGTAGCGGGTGAGCTGCTTTTCATTATAGGAAGTGATATCAGTCTGATCCACTATGATCGTACCGGAGGAGGCGCTGTCCATTCCTCCCAGGATATTGAGAACAGTGGTCTTGCCCGCGCCGCTGGGCCCGACGATGACGACGAACTCGCCTTTTTCGATATTGAAGTCGATGCCGTCCACGGCGTTGATGGTGACCTCCCCCATCTGATAGATTTTTTTTACGTTTTTACAGCTGACGAACGCATCCATAGGGGACCTCCGCTTTGTAGTATTGTTTGATTCGCATCTCATGGGGACGGGCGGACCTTAATCGTGCATACGGATAAGGATTCAGCCATGCACAGACAAGGGCACAGGCATGGCCGGACAATCATGAATATAGTATACCACCGGGAAAGTGAGATGTGTGTGAAAAATATATAAATTCTGTCGCATGAAAAAGATGCTCTGTTTAAACGGGATTATTAGTTGACAACCGATTGGAATCATGTACAATATAATTATTTACAGACAGATTACCGTTTATTACAGGGTAATTATGGTGAAAAGGCAAAGCAGGGGACTGTAAAGAGGGGAAAACGCATTATGGATATACGAAAGCTCCGTCTGATCTCGTTTGATATGGACGGTACGGTACTGGCGGACCGGTCGGAAATCACGTCACGGCTTGCCCGGGCGCTCTCGGATGCAGCAAAACGGAGAATTCTGGTGGTGCCATGCACAGGCCGCGGCCGCAGCCAGGTGCCAAAGACGGTGGAGGAGCTGAGGCCGCCTTTTACGATCACTTCCAACGGAGCCCGCATCCGGGATGAAAAAACCGGCGATACCATCTGCCGGAAGCTCCTGGACTGGCAGATTGCGGCAGAGGTGCTGGGGGCGCTGAAGAGCTGGGACGTCTTCGTGTGTGTCCATATGGACGAGACGGTCTGGCATCAGTGGGGCGATGAGGAGTATATCCGCAGGCGCTACCGTGTGCCCTCCTATGCTCAGGTACTTCTGACAGATGATGCCCGGGCTCTGGTGAGAGGAAAGCGCCATGGGGTGGAGAAGATCTTCGTCCGGGCAGGTGAGGCAGGAGAGAGGGAGGAGATTCGCGGCAGCATCCTGGCTCGTTTTCCGGTGAGCTGTTCCTCCTCATCCGCTTATAATCTGGAATTCAGCGCGCCGGACTGCTCCAAGGGAGCGGCTCTGCGCTGGCTGTGCGGCCGTCTGGGGATAGAAGGAAGCGAGGTCATGGCCTTTGGCGACGGGGAAAATGACAGAGAGATGCTTCAGTTTGCCGGAAGGGGGATAGCTGTGGGCAATGCGCTGCCTGTCTGCCGGGAGGCGGCGGACGAGATCATCGGAGACTGTGCGTCGGATGGAGTGGCAGAATATTTGGAAAAGATCTTTACAAATTTGTGATAACAGGATATACTATAACAGTAATGATTCTTGTTATTATCTATGAAATGAGATGTGATAAAATATGAAGTCGTTAAAATACAGCCGTCAGCGGGAAGGAATTAAGGAATTTCTGCGCCACAGAACGGATCATCCCACAGCCGATACGGTGTATATGAATATCCGGCAGATTTATCCGAATATCAGCCTGGGGACGGTCTATCGAAATCTGTCGCTTTTAGCCGGGCAGGGGGAGATCCAAAAGATTGCCTGTGAGGGCGCGGACAGGTTTGATGCCGTGACAGCTCCCCATTATCATGTGATTTGCCGCCGGTGCGGCCGGGTGGACGATCTGCCCATGGCCTGGGAGACAGAATCGGACGATCTGGCATCCCGGCATTATGCCGGACGGATCGAGGGACATACCACCTGTTTTCACGGCCTGTGCCCTTCCTGCGCGGAGGCCGAAGATGCAGGGAAGAGCCAGCCATGCAGCGGATAATCGCCTCTCACCGGAGGAACGCGTGAGGGAATGCCGTCAGGTGGGAAAATAAAAAAACAGCTTGACAGTGTCAAAGCTTTGTGATACAGTTAAGGTGTTAAAAATAGTAATGATTCCTGTTATTAAAATTTTATAAAAAGGAGAATTTGCCATGAAGAAGTTTGTATGCAGCGTGTGTGGTTATGTACATGAAGGAGAGAGCGCTCCTGAGAAATGCCCTCAGTGCGGCGTATCCGCAGATAAGTTTGTGGAGCAGTCCGCTGAGAGAAGCTGGGCAGCCGAGCATGTGGTAGGCGTGGCGAAGGGTGTCAGCGAAGACATTCTGGCGGATCTGAGAGCGAATTTCGCAGGCGAGTGCAGCGAGGTAGGCATGTATCTGGCCATGGCCAGAGTGGCTCACAGAGAGGGCTATCCTGAGATCGGCCTGTACTGGGAGAAGGCTGCCTGGGAAGAGGCTGAGCATGCGGCTAAGTTTGCCGAGCTGTTAGGCGAGGTCGTGACTGATTCTACCAAGAAGAATCTGGAGATGAGAGTCGAGGCGGAAAATGGCGCTACGGCCGGCAAGTTTGATCTGGCTAAGAGAGCGAAAGCTGCGAACCTGGATGCGATTCATGATACCGTTCATGAGATGGCCAGGGATGAGGCCCGTCACGGCAAGGCGTTTGAGGGACTTCTTAAGAGATACTTTGGTTAATCATAACTGCCGTAGACGGAATGTCTGCGGATGATAGGAAAGCAAGTTTCGATTAGGCGGTACGGCCCCGATTACAGGGGCTGTACCGTCTTTTGCATTCCTTTAAACGTACCCTCAGTGGACAAGAGGACACACGGTATATCCCCCTGTTCACTGAGGGCAGCTTTACGAGATGGCCATAATATAAATCTGGCAGGGGTTCCATTCATCCCATAAAGTGGGAAACACTTCTAATTCTTTGAATCCCAATGAAAGATAAAACCGGTTGGTATCATCATAAATGTCGTATCTGCCCATCTGTACTGTTTTTACCTGGATAAACAAATATCCCTGCCGCTTGGCTGCCTGTTTTGCTTTCTCGAAGAGCTTTCGACCTATGCCCTGCCGATGGTATTCTTTCAGTACGCCCATAACTGCCAGCTCTACGGTATGGCGCCCGGTTTCTTTCAGATAGAGGAATCCCACAGGCTTTTCACCATCATAAGCACAGAAAAACGGCTTCCCGTTACTGTCAGCTATATATTCCTCTGTGGCTTCCGGGATGCCAAACCAATCCGGCAGTGATTCCAATAGGATTCTTGCAATGCTTTTCTTATCTGTATCAGCGTCGATTTGTTTTATCTGCATTTTTTATCTCCATAATCGTCTTTTGGTGCGGTGTACCACGGCCTTTATTTCTTCCCGCACCATGCAAGTTCCATTTCGCTTAGCTGGCCGTTAAGCTTCTTTTTGTTTCCGGTTTCCTTAAATCCGTTTCGGATATACAGCCGGTATGCACTTTCATTGTTGTTTAGAATCCACAGACTTGGATTTCCTGCACAATGACGGATCGCAAATTTTAAGAGCTGTGTGCCATAACCCTTGCGTTGTTCGGCAGGCAGTACGTACAGGTTTTCAATCAAAGCGCCATGCACGGAAACGATACCCGCCGGGTATTCGAGGATCAGCATATAGATCTGCTTTCCGGCGGCTATTTCCCGGCGCAGGTAGTCGGCCTGTGCCGCAGGCGTGTGCTTTTCTACAAACTCCGCAGAGCAGAAGCTTCGATGTGATTCCTTCCAGCTTTCAGAGTGGATGCGGCCGGCATCTGCAATATTCTGTTCGGTTACTTTTACAAACGGCATACGCTTCTCCTCATCGGTTGGTACTGCTCTCCTTATAATAATTATAGCACCAATGCGTAAATTTTCCATCACTTTTTGGTATCTGTCCAGGTCTTTGAAGAAAACGATTGACACGGAGGAGAGATCACAATACAATATATTTACATGGTGTCAGAACATATGGGGCGGGAGGGGACAGATCATGCCTAAGGGTTCACCGGAGCTGACGGAAAAGCGAAAAAACGAAATTTTGGATGCCTGTGAGATAATATACAGGGAACAGGGATTTAACGGTGTAAATATCAAGGAAATCAGCACAAGGATCAGTCTCACAAGACCTGCCGTCTACAACTATTTCGAGACAAAGGAAGAGATCCTGCTGGGTCTGTTGGCCAGGGAATATGACGGCTGGTGCAGGGATCTGGAAGAAGTGATTTCCCTGGCAGAGAATGCGAGCCCTTCCATGCTGGCGGCACAAATCGCGCATACGCTGGAGGAAAAAGAGATTTTTCTGCGGATTCTGAATATGAATCTTTTTGAAATCGAACAAAACAGCCGTGTGGAGAGACTGGCTGACTTTAAAAGGCTGTATGGGAGAGCCACAGAAGCGCTGACTGAAATACTGCATACCTTTGAGGCAGAGGTGACGAGCTCGGAATGTGTGGAATTCTGTGAGACTTTTTTCGCGTTTTTGTTCGGAGTATATCCCTTTACCGTGCACACCGAAAAGCAGCTTGCGGCCATGGAATTAGCGGGAGTGAGTGTCCATGAGCCCGGCATTTATGAAATGGTATACCGGTGTGTCCTGCGGCTGCTTCCCACGGATAAAACGAAATGAAAATTTTGATGGATCCAAAATCACTGTTTACAAAAAAAGGATACCAAAAAGTACAAATATATAGTATAATATCCAGACACGAAAGGGACAGAGGATAAAGTCATGGACAAACATGTATACAGGGAATATCTGGCGATCATGAAGGAGGAGCTGGTGCCTGCGCTGGGCTGTACGGAACCTATCGCCATCGCTTACGGCGCGGCCAGAGCCAGAGAGATTCTGGGAGAACTGCCGGAGCAGATCACAGTCCGCTGTAGCGGCAATATCATCAAAAACGTAAAGGCGGTCATTGTCCCCACCACAGGTAATATGAAGGGCATTGAGACCAGCGCGGTGCTGGGCGCAGTGGGGGGAGACGCCGCTAAGAAGCTGGAAGTGCTGGTGGATGTGACCGATGAGGACCTTGCGGCGACCAGACGGCTTTTAAAGGAGAAAATCTGCCGGGTGGAGCTGATCGAAGGCGTTTCTAACCTGCAAATCATCGTGGAGATGAAGAAGGGGGAAGAGACTTCCCTGGTGGAAATTGCCTTTGCTCACACCAATATCGTGCGGGAGGAGAAAAACGGACAGGTCCTTTTTAGAAAAGAGATGGACGCTTCCGGGGCCAGCGGGACAGACCGCAGCCTTTTGAATCTCAGGGATATCTATGAGTTTGTCCGGACGGTGGAGATTGGGGAGGTCCGTGATCTCATAGACCGTCAGGTGGCATATAATATGAATATTGCCAGAGAGGGTCTTAACAAAAACTACGGCGCTAATGTGGGGGCCACGATTCTGAAATATTACGGCGACGATGTGAAGAGCCGCGCCCGCGCCCTGCCGGCGGCGGGCAGCGATGCCAGGATGAATGGGTGTGTGCTGCCGGTAATGATTAATTCCGGAAGCGGCAATCAGGGAATGACGGTGAGTCTGCCGGTGGCGGTGTATGCCGAGGAGCTGAAAGTATCGGAGGATACGGCTTACCGGGCTCTGGTGCTCAGCAATCTGGTGGCGATCTACCAGAAGAACGAGCTGGGAAAGCTGAGCGCCTACTGCGGAGCCGTGTCGGCGGCCACGGGAGCCGGGGCGGGCATCGCCTATCTGCATGGAGCGGACTATGAGGTGATCATGGAGACCATGACCAATACGCTGGCCAATGTGTCGGGGATCGTCTGCGACGGGGCCAAGGCTTCCTGTGCGGCCAAAATCGCTTCCTCCGTGGATGCGGCGATCTTAGCTTACCATATGGCTGCGGATCACCACTGCTTCCACTGCGGCGAGGGTCTGGTGAAGGAAGATGCGGAGGCCACGATCCGCAGCTTCGGGCGGATGGGCCGGGAAGGAATGCGCTCCACAGATGTGGAGATATTGAAGATCATGCTGGAGCCATAAAAAGGGAAGGCTGAGAGCTGCTGCTCTCAGCCTTCTCCGTTCCAGACTCTCTGGATATGCAGTCCCAGAAATCCGTTCTCCTCTATGGGCGCCGGCAGCCTTAGCTCTGCCTCCATCTGCCGGCAGACCTGATCTGCCAGGGCGTAGGCTTTGGGAAACTGTTCTTTTACATAATCCTCCACATCCAGGGGGATCTTTTCCTTACTTCGGATGCGGGCCAGCATATAGCGGATATGGCTCATCAGGCGGCTGTAGCCTAAAGAGCTCTCTTTCAGCTGACTGCCCATACCCTCCTCGATGATGCGGATGCATTTTCTGGTCAGCCGGGCCAGGTCCAGGGATTGGGCCACATCCTCATCGGAGAGGGCGGAGTGAATATGAAGAGTGATGTAACCGATCTCATCTTCGCTGACGGCGACACCGGTCATCTGCCTTAGAAGGCTGGCGCCCTCAGCGGCAGTCTGGAATTCCTCCGGAAAGAGAATGCGGATATCCGCCGTAAAGGGATTAGGCAGTTCCCGTCCTTCCTGCATCCGTTTGGCGGCCAGGGCGATATGATCGGCCAGAGGCAGCAGGATGTCATTGTGGATATGGCCAAACCGTTTTTCGGCCAGCTCCAGAAGCTTCCCGGTGGCTTCCAGATAGATGGGATTGATTCCGTTTACGACCTTAATCAGGGGGAGTTCCTGCCGCCGGTTTGTCAGCGTATAAAGCTTAGCCTCGGGAATTCCCTTGAAAATCTCCCCGGGTCTTTTGCCAAAACCGATTCCGTGGCCAAGAAAAATGACCTCCCGGCGGTTATCCATATCATAGGCCAGAACTCCATTGTTATTTAACATCTTGACGACCTTATACATGCTCCCCCCTCACATTTACAGCGCTGTCTTCAGGCCAGAACAGAGGCCACGGGACTTAGCTGGCTGATTTGGCCCGACGCTTCCATATGGACTTCCTGTCCTTCCGTTAGGCTGGTCAGGACGATCATACAGGCATCGGATTTTGCGTTCTTACGTATATATTCTAAATCAAACGTGACCAGTTTGTCACCCTTTTTTACAAAATCTCCTTCCGAAACATGGACGGTAAATCCCTTTCCTTCCAGGGCCACGGTGTCCACGCCAATATGGATCAGATATTCCAGGCCATCGGCAGCTTTTAATCCCAGGGCGTGACCTGTGGGAAAGACCATGACAACCTGGCAGTCCTCAGGAGCCACTGCCAGCCCTTTGTCAGGACTCACCATATAGCCGTCTCCCATGATTCTGGAAGCGAAAGCTTCGTCAGGCGACTGATCGATGGGAGCGACTGTGCCGGAGACAGGGGAGAGGAGCTTTCTCGCCGAAGCGATATCCGCACCGGACGGGCTTACCGTTTTGCCGGAGGAAGCGTTCTGCGCTGCGGTTGTTTCGCCGGCGGTATCTTGCGGGCTGTCCGAAGGCTGTACCAGCTCATCGGGAGCTGTCACCAGATAGTCCTCAAAATTGGATTTGATTACGGTGACAGAGGGACCGTAGATCACCTGCACGCCTTGGCCTTTGCGGATGACTCCGGAAGCGCCGCTTGATTTTAAGAGGGCTTCGGAAACCAGGGAAGAGTCATATACGGTACAGCGCAGGCGGGTGGCGCAGCAGTCCACATCGGAAATATTCTTTTTGCCTCCCAGACCCTGACAGATGAGCTCTGATACGGGGTCCGAAGAGCTGTCGCTCCCGTCTGCTTTTTTCGCCTCCACATCGCTGCGGCGGTACAGCTTCACATCATCGCTGTCCTCCCGGCCAGGTGTCTTTAAGTCCAGTTTCCTGATGAGGAGTGAGAACAGGAAGTAGTAGACGATGAAATAGCAGATTCCCACGGCTACGACCCAGAGCCAGTTCGTTTTGGCATTGCCCTGCATGATTCCGAACAGAGTCAGGTCGATCATGCCGCCGGAGAAGGTCATGCCTACGCCGACCTGGAAAATATGCATGAACATATAGGCGGCGCCGGCCAAAACGGCATGAATGACATACAAAAGCGGGGCGACGAACAGGAATGTAAATTCCAGCGGTTCCGTGATACCGGTCAGCATGGAGGTGAGCGCAGCCGACATCAGAAGGCTTCCGGCCAGCTTGCGCTTTTCCGGCTTGGACGTATGATACATGGCCAGAGCGGCTCCGGGCAGACCGAAGATCATCATCGGGAATTTACCGGCCATAAAGCGGGTGGCTTCTACGCTGAAGCGGGTGATAGAGCCGTCCGCCAGCTCTGCAAAGAAGATATTCTGGGCTCCCTCCACGAGCCGTCCGCCGATCTCGGCTGTGCCGCCCACGGCTGTCTGCCAGAAGGGCAGATAAAATACGTGATGCAGGCCGAAAGGAATCAGAGCTCTCTCCATCAGACCATACAGGAATGTGCCCGCATAGCCGGAGCTGCGGACCAGATCGCCTACGGCATAGATACCGTTCTGGATCACCGGCCAGATATAAAACATGAGGATACCCACCACCATATATACGGCCGCCGAGATGATCGGAACAAAACGGGTGCCGCCGAAGAAGGACAGGACCTGGGGCAGCTGGATCTTATAGAAGCGGTTGTGAAGGGCGGCGACGCCCAGGCCCACCAGGATACCGCCGAAGACGCCCATCTGTAGGGATTCGATGCCCACCACCGTAGTGACGGAGCCGTTGGGCAGAGTTTCTCCCACTCCTGTGACCGAGAGCATGGCGCTGATGGCAGCGTGCATGATGAAAAAGGCGATGGCGCCGGACAGGGCCGCCACATCCTTTTCTTTTTTGGCCATGCCGATGGCCACGCCCATGGCAAAAATGATCGGCAGATTGGCGAAGACGATATCGCCGCACTGATTCAGTACGGTCAGAATCCGGTGAAGAAACGTGCCCTCTCCCAGAATTCCCGTCAGCCCGTAGGCTTCCACCATGGTGGCGTTGGTAAAGGAACCGCCGATGCCCAGGAATAATCCGGCCACCGGAAGGATGGCGATGGGAAGCATGAAGCTGCGTCCCACCCGCTGCAAAACTCCGAAAATCTTGTCTTTCATAGTATGCTCCTTTTCTTTTATTTCTGCCCGTGTTATCCGGGCGTCATGAAATACCCGAAGGGGATTTTCCGGTGTGGGCAATAAAAAAAATCTCTTTTCGGGAAAGCGTACCCAAATGGTACCCTTTATTTTCTTATTTCAACAATCAGAAATTGATTCCGCCATTTTGCCTTATCGCCAAAAACATCCATTATTATACGTACATCCAATTTCCATGTCCCCACGATAT